>NZ_JAKKCR010000001.1:0-690530 GCF_021728015.1 Vibrio sp. G-C-1
CAATTTCTAATCTGGTTCTGATCCGCCAAATTTCCTCAAGCCGAAAAGGCTTTTTGACGCCACTTCGTTTCGTTTTGTTGAAAACTACCATGATGACCTCCTTTTTAATTTGGTCATCACGATTGTAGTTGGAAGGAAATGGACAAAAGCTTGTTAGATGATTTCCTAAATGAGCTGAAAGCGGATTACTTCAGATATCGATAACAGATTTAGCGTTCGCCGTAGAGGTAAGAATATCGTATTGGTAGTAAAAAATGTTTCCTGAGAACCTAATTTTGATAAGCCACTAAAGTTCTGTGATTTATACAAGCGTTCCAACTTATCTAAAAAGCCATGTAGTTTTTCGTTCATCTCATCATAGTTATGACTCAGTAATACTTCGGGGTTCTCAACAAAACGAAAGTCTTCTACCTCACTGAGATCAGTATTTTCGATGAGCAGCGCTACGACTTCTTTAGTCAATTCCATATGACACTGAAAACCAAACACCAAATCGCTATAAGCAACAATTTGTCTAGGACAGCCTTTACTATACGCAATGATTTCAGCATCTGGTATCAGTCCAGGCATATCGTTATGCCAATGGCCTACTTCCAAAACGGTGCCAAAATGGTCAAACAGTGGATGGGTAATACCGTCTTTGGTCAGCGTGATAGGGAACTTACCAATTTCACGTTCAGGGCTATGTTCATAATGAGCACCTAACGCTTCACCAATAAGTTGGGATCCCAAACAAATACCAAGTACAACTTTGCCTGCATTAATCGCTTTTTCAATGACTGCCTGTTCACCTTTGGTATCGAAGTGAGAACATTGTTCGATAGTGGTCGCAGGATCTTGTGGGCCCCCCATAACAATCAGAAAATCAATGTCTTCAATATCTTGGGGGAGAGGTTCCCCTAGATATACTCGCGAGTATGTAATGGTATGACGGTGTTTCTTCGCCCAAGCTTCATAAGCTCCAGGAGCCTCAAAATCTTCATGAATAATGAAATGGATACGCATCTTTAGCCCTTTACTGAATAATAGGCTGACAATGTTATACCAAATCTAAGTGGCGCATTTTATACTAACAGACACCTAATGTAGATAAGTCGCCAACCATGCAAGCTAATGAGATAATCAGAAACTTTCCTGATAAACAATTCATAACTAGAACGACCCAAATGGCCTCTGGCTATATTGATGATTTCCACTCACATCTATGGCATCAAATAGTGTTCCCACGCCAGGGATTGTTACAATCAGACATTGGTGATAAAAGCGGGATAGTGCCTCATAATGGCATGCTCTATATACCCGCAAATACAGTTCATAAATCCGTTGCGATTACAGATACACAATTTTTGGCGATTTACCTCAACCCAGGCAAAAATCTTCGGTATGGAAGCGAACCTAAATCCTGTCAGGTAAATTCTTTCGTCAAAGAGTTGATACTACTTCTGTTTGAAAGCAACACACACTCTCAATCTGAGTCCAATATCACGCATTTACTGATGGTGTTGAGAGATCAAATCGAAGTTGCAGAAAGTTATGAAATACCACTGCTTATTCCTACCGATAAGCGTCTTTTCTCTATTTTCGCTCAGCTTCAAAAACAGCCTGATTTGCCGTTTACATTAAAAGAATGGGCGACAAAAGTCGGTGCATCTGAGCGCACATTGTCCCGATTATGCTCGAAAGAGTTTTCTCAATCTTTTGCACAATGGCGACAAAACATAAGGCTAGTTTTATCTTTGCAATTGTTAAGCTCGAAAATGAGTATTCAAGAAATTGCTATCGAGTCGGGATATTCTTCCGATTCCGCTTATGTACAGGCATTTAAGAAATTGTTTAATCAGACACCAAGAAAGTACCGAACAGCAAACCTTTAGCACGTATTCTGATTCGTTGTTTTACGAATCAGAGTAACATCACTTGTTATGTGTCTTTTGCCTAACTTTTGGTAGGGGGAATGCAGGCCTCTAAAAATTATAGAGTATTAGCTCTGAATGATTTTGGGGCAAATCCGTGTTGGCCCAATCTCAAATCCCCTCATAACCTCCCCTGAATCAGCATCTTCTGTCCATTGCAGTTTTAGGAAAGGGGAGGAACAGAATACCGATCGTGACATGTGCAGCTGTACGTTCAGCGCTAAAGACGGTTCTCCCCCTCGGTCGTCAATCTAGAGGGGGTGATGAACTCAACTTGAGGGGGAGTTAGAGGGGGAGGGTGTTTCAAAATCGACGAACACACGGCAGCCTATCAGCTATTGAAAAGTATTGTGATTGCGCCTGATATGAATGGAACGCACATGCATTCCAATTGAAAGATTTAGTGCTCTAAAACTCATAACGTATATGCGTTATTCGATTCCAACCACTCTTTTACCGCTCGGTTAAAAGTGACCAACTTCTGTGGTGTTACTCTTCTTTGAGCATAGATAAGGCTTAGCTTTTGGGCTTTTATCGACCATTCTGGGAACACGTGAATAAGCTCACCTTGTTTGAGCTGCTCTTCAACTTGATAGAACGGCAAGCTGGCGACACCTATCCCTTGCATCGCTAACTCCAAAATTGAACTGTAGGTATTTGAGCTAACGCTTCCGGTTACTTCAACATGGTAGGTTTGCTCACCATTGATCAACTCCAGCTGATTCCAACGCTCATTCTGACTGTTAAGAATGAAGCTGCATTTATGGATGTCTTTAGTAGTGGCGAGTGGGTTAGTCGATGCGTAATCCGCACTACAAACGAGAACATTGCGGATGTGCCCGAGATCGTTGGCAATCACATCATTAGGCAATTCATCGTAGGCTCTAAAAGCAATGTCAAAGTCTCCGGACTCTATCTTCTTTTTCATCGGCCCAAAGTCGAGAATCAAATCCACTTTTGGATACTCTTGCTTGAAAGTAGGGATGATATGACGACAAAGCGCACGCCCAAACTCTATCGGTGCGGTAATTTTTAAATCGCCTGCCACTTCCTGCGTCATGTCTAAGACTCGCATTTCCGCTTCGGTTGCTAATAGTTGAATTTGCTTCGCTTTCGAATACAACTCTTCACCCACTTCTGTGAGGCTGATAGAACGAGTCGTTCTGTGAAACAGCTTAGAGTTCAATGTTTCTTCGAGTCGTTGTACATGCCGAGACACCAAACCTTTTGACACATCCAATACTTCAGCGGCCTTGGTGAAGCTTTGCTCTTCGGCGACAGTCAAGAAGGTCTGCATATAAATCAAATTCATCATTAACACCATTTAGTAAACAGTGAAGTCATTTTGTACTGTTTCTCTCACTCCTTCAAGAAACTAAGATTCAAAACGTAAACAGAAAGGAGAAGAACAATGAACAAATTACTACTTATTACCGCTGCAATGGCTGCCTCTATGAATGTTTCAGCTGCCTCTGTTGTAGAAAGCAACCCAACATTGGTTGGAGACTCATTCGGCTTTGTTGAAGGCCCTACATGGGATGTGGAACATCAACGTTTCTTGTTTAGCGATATTCCAAATAACACAACCTACTCTTACGATCTTAACGGCAAGTTGAGCGTTTTTGATGATAATTCTGGCTATGCCAATGGTCTCGATATTGATGTGAAAGGCAACCTTTGGGCTGCTCGCCATGATAGAAAGTTGTCGTACCGTCAGGGCAACGGAGAGAAAGTGATTGTCGCTGCAACGTACAACGGCAAGCTGCTTAATAGCCCTAACGATTTAACCGTTAACAGTGATGGCAGCGTGTGGTTTACCGATCCTCCGTTTGGTATTCAAGGTTACGGCCCAGCAAAGGCAGAACCAGAGCAACCGGTTAACGGCGTTTATCGTTACCTAGATGGTGATCTAAAGTTGATCACTGGAGAGTTCAAGCTACCAAACGGCATCGCTTTTTCTTCTGATGAATCTTCGTTATACGTTGCCGACACATCTGATGGCTGGGTATACCGATTTGATGTTGATGGACAGTCACTCAGCAATAAGACGCAATTTGCTCAAGTGAAAGCGGAGTCTGGCTCTGAACCTATGGTTGATGGCGTCGCTGTTGATGCCGATGACAACCTATTTGTTGCAGCGCACGGTGGCGTGGGTGTGTTCGATAAAGACGGTAAGCAGATAGACTTCATTGCTATTGATGTGGGCCATATCAGTAACCTAGAAATTGGCGGGAAACAGCAAGACTTACTGATGGTGACGGCATACAACAAAGTGTTGGTGTTCAAGCTTAAGTAACGCCTTACACAAACGAAAACAAAAAGGGACAGGTAGAAATACCGGTCCCTTTTCTCATTTGAATAGGTCGAATGTGGGTTAGTTCTATGCGCTGTAATGATGTTGCCGACGATTAAGGCTTAGGCTGATTAGCCTCTATATCTAGCGCCGTTTGATTTGGCCTACCGAAATACCTCTTCCATTTTATTGGCATCATAGGAATGACGATCAGGCTGATACCGACAAGGGTCAACATGTCTGGAATCTCGTCAAACCACATCACGCCAAATAAGGTCACGAACACCAACCCCGAGTATTCCGCGAGAGCAATTTGGTTTGCTGGCGCTTTTTTATAAGCCACCACCACAAGGGCATGGTATCCAAGAACGAACAGGTTGATTGCCATAATCCACCCAACATGACGCCATTCAATCGCCGCCCATGCAGGCAGAGCAAGAGCCAACGCCAGCGGTAGAGTCATCACACTGGTCCAAAATAGTGTCGAGATAATGTGTTGTTCTGCGTGAAGACGTTTAATCAAAATATTGCCGACACCCATCGCGAGCGCACTGCCTAACCCTGCAATAGCGGCCCAGTGAAATTGCTCTGGACGCAACACGATTAACACACCCACGAAACCAATCAATGTCGCCACCACTTTTGATGATGTCGGCTTCTCTTTCAGTAAAACAATAGAAAGCGGGAGCATAAGAATGGGCCCAACATAGAACATCGCATTTGCAGTCGCCAAGGTGAGGTGTGTGATGGCAATCATTGCGCAGCCGCTTCCCATTAGGATGAACTGAGCCCGCAAAAAATTGATGCGACAACCACCTTGCATGCGCGTCTCTTTGGGTAGCTTTAGCCAAAAAGGGAGCAGCAACATCACGCTCAATAGCTGGCGGATAAACACATATTGGAACGTGGGCACTTCACCGTTCAGCACTTTTAGTGAGACGTCTGAAAAGGAGGCGAGCAGGTTGGCGAATACTAAGAGCAAAATCGCGTGGTTGGTGGCTTTGGTCATACAGAAACGGCGCTACATATTTGTCATACAATTATGGGCGCACATAATACATGAGAATCGAAAATATGTAAGAACAAAAAACCAAGTAAGAACAATGTCGTTCGATGCTTAGTGATATGGGGTGCGAGATCTGCTATTACGACCTGAGTTCAGTAGGAGAGTGCCCAGTCCAGTTTTTGAATGCTCGACTGAATGCGCTCGAGTCTGAGAAGCCAAGTTCGTGAGCCACATAGGTAATGTTGCCGTCGTTTTGATTCAGTAGCGTCATGCTCAGCTCAAGTCGGTATTTATCGAACAAACGACGAAAGCTCACACCTTGTTGTTTAAGCTTACGATTCAGGGTTCGAGGGCTGATATGAAGATTACTCGCCACGCTATCTAGGTTGGTGTCTTTCACAGCGAGCACCTTGAACGTTTCATTCACTTTGTAGATTAGGTTGGTTTTTAATGTCTTTTCCATCTGTTGATCGGCGATTCGTACTAACTCTGCGTGAAAGTCAGCTTGGAATTGGCGAGGTTTTGCTTGGACAAGATCGTTAGGAAATAAGAGGTAGCGGGCGGGGAAGCCCTCCTTCATTTCAACATTAAAGACACGCTCATAGATGCTCAAGAACTCATCACCGATGGTGTTCTTATGGATGTGAATGGCGAGCTTTTGATTCGGCGCATTAAGGTACCTGCGGACGAGCTTGATCATAATACTGAAATAGAGCCCCAAGCTGATGTGTGTCATCAGTGTGGTTTCGTCAATGTACTCGGGTGTGACGCCCCAAAGCTCAACTTCACCACTTTCGGTTTCACGACTGAATATTTTCAGTAGTGGATGTATATGAATGGAGTAGCGGCTCAGCAGTTGGCAAAAGCTGGCGAGATCTGGCGCGGTGAGCATAGCCATTACCGGCGCGCCCATTTCAAGCTCATCGAAGTAGCGAGCGGACTCATCAAATAGGTCGATCAGTTCATGATCGAAGCGTTGGTAGATGTTGGTGATGGCGGTTTGAAGCTGATAAGCCGAGATCGATTCGGCGGAGCAAAGTTGTTTATAGACCTCTGCTCCCGACCAGATATCGCTGCTGTCTCCAATTCTAGCCTGAATAGCAGAATCTAAAGTTTTAAACCAAAATATGGGCAATTGAGTACTAAAACTTTCCACCATAACTCCCTGTTATTGCTGGCGATTGAAGAGTGTTCTTCTCGGTAATATGTCCAAATTAAAGGATTTGTTTACGGGTTACAAGTAATGAAAACCTCAGTTCAATCTTAGAATTTGTAATCAACACCGACTGAAACCACATATTGCGATGATTGGTAATACTCAATGTTTGAATTCGTTGTCTTTGCGCCGAGTAGTGACACCAAAGACCAGTTTCTTGCATCAAAGATATTGGCGTATTCATAAGCAACGAAGGCGCCAAAGTCTTTGTCTTCACGTGTCTTATTAAAGATTGGGTTCTCTTTATCATAGCTGCGTTTTGCTGCATTGAGTGTTAAAGCAAGACCATGATTTCCGTATCTTTTCGCTAGGTTGATTTCCGCGCCAAGGCTCAAGAACGATAGTGCATCACCCTCAGAATCTGAAGAGAAAACATTCATTGAAGGTGTGAGAATGCCTGACCCGTCTTTCAAGAAGTACTGGTAACCAGACTTGAGATAAAAGTACTTTCGTTCTCGAATCATCAATGCGCGTTCTTCTTCGGTTAATCCAAGCCCCTTTAGGCCGGTGTTTTCTTTTTTAACGTCTGACTCACCAGAAGCGACATCGAGATTAAAGTTCGAGCCCATTATTCTTGAAAGCTGCATTCGAAACACAGTGCCAGTGAGGTCGGTTTCTTTCCTATTTGAGTCAACAGCATAAGGGTCATCCCATACTTCGCCAGATATCAGAGTCGGCAAGATAGAAAAATCGACCACCATTCCGCTTTCCACTTGCTGCCTATATCCAACTTCAAATGCCAACGTACCTGTGATGATGTCGTCTCTTGAGGTACCTAAGAAAAACTGTTTGTGATTCAAAGCGCCAAAGGTGTATTGCACCGAACCCAAAACCGCGACCATTCCCTCGGCTTCCGTGTTACCTGACGACATTAAATCGGCTTGAGATTGATGGTTGCTTTGACCAACATCGAGGTTACTTGAGTTGGCGGTGAAGCCAGTTAGGAAGGTCATGTTGCCACTGAAGCCTTCGCTTGGTGCTAGAGCTGCGAATGAGTGTGGCGCAAGCGTCAGGCTTGCCAAGAATAGGAAAATAATATGTTTCATCAAAAGACTCGTACTTAAATGATTTTCTAAATTGAACTGTTTTGAAAGTGAATCGCTTTTTAAAGCGCAATCGGGGCTTTTCTGTTTGCCCAAGGCTTGGCGTGTTCTAGTTGATAGGCCAATTCAAATAGCAGGCGGTCGTTGCCTCTTGCTGCGGAAAAGTGGCTACCAACAGGAAGGTTCTGCTTGTTCCAATACAAGGGAACCGACATCGCCGGATTGCCAGCCACGTTTTCGATTGGCGTGTAGGACATTAATTTCTCTGAACGTGCCCATATTTCTTTGCCGGAGTGCGCTTTCTGGTCGAAATATTCGATGTCCAAAGGAACATGGTTTGCACAAGGGGTGAGCCATATATCGATGTTTTTAAAGAACTCTCGGTTGTGATTGGTCGCGAAGTTTCGGCATCGTTCTTGAGAGTCGATATACAAGCTAGGAGTGGCTTTTAAGCGAGCTTGCATCGTGCGAGCTAAATAGACGACGTTATCGCTTACTTTGTCTGGCATCGATTCTAGCGGCATACCTAGGCGGTCGAACTGCTCAGCAAAGCTTGCCATTTTGTTGCCAAATACGCCCATGTAGTTACGCATGAACACATCGCCATCTTGGATTGGTTGTTCAACTTCAATAACGATATGCCCAAGGTTTTCGAGCAAAGAGACCGTAGAACGAATGGCTGCGAGCGTATCTTCATCGGGAAGCCTGCCGTGGATATCTTTGAGGGTGACGCCAATCTTTATCTGACGGTTAAGAGAAGCATTAACCATTCCTATTGGGGTTCGAGGAAAAGGCGTCTCAAAGTCATTTTTTGTATGATGCTCTGTGACTGAAACAGCCAAAGCCGCGTCACGAACGGTTCTCGACATAAACGATTGATGAGTAAAACCTTCGTTTGTTGAGCCATCAGTTAGCCCTGAGATCAAAGATTCTCGACTTGGTTTAAAGCCAAAAATACCAGTCGCTGAAGCGGGCATACGAGAAGAGCCGCCGCCATCAGTAGAATGCACTAAGGGTACATAGCCAGCTGCAATCGCCGCCGCGCCACCGCCAGTCGATGAGTGAACACCTCGGCTTAGATCCCATGGGTTGCGCGTCGCGCCGTAAAGGGAGTTCTGTGTGCAGCCTAGTGTCATCATCTCAGGGATGTTCGTCATGCCAATGGTGTTCAGCCCTGCATTTTGAGTCGCTCGAATAAACCAAGAGGTTGCGTTGGGTTTTCTGCCTTGGTTTAGCTTCGAACCCAGGGTGCATTCAAGCCCAACAACATCAACGCAGTCTTTCACTAAGAAAGGCACGCCAGCAAAGGGTGAGTTCGGGTTAAACGAGTTTGCACGCTCTAGCGCTAAGTCAAAGCACTCAGAAACAACCGCATTAACGTGATCGTTGGTCTGGCGAATTTTATAGATGGCTTCTTGTACGAATTCTTTTGGCGAGGCTTTTTTGTCTCTTATCAGGTTCGCCATCTCAGTCGCATCCAGTGGCGAGTCAACGGTTTGGTGATCTGAAGGCAAATTGGTTGGCGAAGTTGGTGTTGCATTCGCTAAGGTAGGCAGAGAGATAGCCGCAGCAGAAACTGCACCTTTCCCCATAACTTTGAAAAAATCTCTGCGTTTTAATTCATTGATAGTCATCGTTTCTATCCCAAGTTAGAAAGTCACTATCCTTGTTTCGAAACCTAGCTCGCTAGGCTTAGCGTCACTCCGTGTGCTGATTTATGGGAGTAGAATAAAGATTGGCGTGTTGGCTTGCAGTGCAAATACCGCCAATGTTCATACCATTCACGCCAACTGGTTTGTCGGGTTATGTATAGGGAGGGGTTATTGCTCTGCTGTTAGCCAAAAGAACGACAGGTCTTCAAACAGATCATCATTATCTAAAATACTGAGATGGTTTTCGTTGTAACCACGAATTTGGTCGGCATTCAATTGAGCGGGGCGTGACAACTGGCTTGATAAATTGATGACGCCATCGTTACTGTTGGTATTAAATAGATCGCCAGAGTTATAACCAAAGGCTAAAAAGTAGGGGATGTGAATCTTACTGTTATCAATAAATAAGTCAGCGATAAATTTCCCGTCTGGGTTTAAGTCAACCCATGCAGGCATTACTACGGGTGAGTACTCAACCCCTTGTTTAGCTGACTCGACACCACCAAACGGCGAAGAGATGGTGGTTACGCTGCTTACAAAATCGCATAGCTGCCCAATACGGCACTGGCGAATACTGTTAGTCACGACTAAGCCACCCATGCTGTGGGCAACAACATGCAGTTGCTGGTTCTTATATTCATTCACAACTGTATGTAACAGATTGTTCAAGCCTTTCGAATTCAAAGACAGGGATAAACCAGAATGGTAGTTGAACACCCATATTTGATATTTAGATTGGTCGATTTTTTCAATCAGTGGGGCAAAATCTAACGCGGTGGCATTGATCCCATGCACAAATAGAATTGGGACTTTATTTGGGTCATATTCAGATAGAAAATAGAGCCCAGCATTATCTTCAAGTAAGAATGTTAGTGGCTGCCACATACCGAGTTTTGCATTCCCTTTTTCAAAAGGGGGATCTGTTAAATCCACCACTGTGCCTATATCGACGAGGTCTAACTCTATTTTCAATAGTGAGGACAATGAACGATCAACAAACTCTCTTGGGGCATCACTCTCATTAATGGCGAGTGATACTTCGATTGTTGATGTGCTTTAGAGATTGTCTTTCCGATACTGATTGTTGGTATACGATTCTTGCCATTCTCAATCGCTTTGATTCATGAAAATTATCGGCCATACGAAAAAAATTGAACTTTATTATTTTGGTTAAGTCGTATTGCTACGTTTACCATCACAAGACATCTGCAGTTTAGATATGATCTCAAGTCGAAACACACATCAGCTAACTCGTAGCGCACTATTATTAGTGGGTTGGGTTATCTGTTTCTGTCTCGCCAGTAATATGAGTTTTATCCAAGGCTGCAAAGTAAATTATGACAACAGTGATTCTGCTATTTCTACTGCCCCGTAGGCAAACAAGATTAGCGATGGTGGCGGTTTTATTGATGGGGCATCTCAATCCCAAGACGGCCAATCCGTCCAAAAATGTGAGTTATCAGAACATCTGATAAATTTTGATCACCACCAAGTCAATGATCAAGCAATATTCACGTACTTCATACTCGTTGTCGTCGTATTGTGGCTGCTAAGTACTGTCCCGTATTTCCCTCCCTTCACTGAGCCAATCCTTCATAAAGGTAGGCGCATCCATCTCAAGGTCTGTGTCTTTAAAGAATGAGAATAAGAGCGTTTAACTAACACTCATATTATTCATTTTTTAAGGAAAAATTAGACATGCCTAAAAGCAAAATGTCATTGCGCTTTGTTGTGCTTTGGCTATTCGTTGCGCTGTGTTCAACATTCACTGTGAACGCAAGTGCGAGCGAATCGATGACTCCTGTTACAACGGGTTGGATGCAAGACAAGTTACATCCGTATGTAGAAACGCGTTTTGTCATGACAGGACAAATTAATAAAGAAGATAAAACCGCGGCGGGTTATCTGGAAGTGAACCTTTCTGATGAATGGAAAACTTACTGGAGAAGTCCTGGCGAAGGAGGCATTGCGCCCAAAATTAAATGGGCTGACTCTAAGAACGTTTCGCAACTGCAATGGTTTTGGAAGTTTCCTCAACGCTTCAACTTGCTCGGCATAGATACACTAGGCTACAAGCACAACATCATCTTTCCGATGAATCTTCATATTGATGATATGAACAAACCTGTTGAGCTCCATGCAGTGCTGACGATGTCTTCATGCACCACCATTTGTATTCTCACGGATTTTGACATCAACTTGGTGTTTAACCCAAGTGAGATGACCGTGGATAACGACGCGATGCTTGTCTACGCAAAAGCAATGAGCGAAGTGCCGAAAGACTCACCGCTTGTAGAGGGCACATCTACTATTTGGGATGCTCACAAGTCGCAACTTCAAGTTATTGCTACACATCAAATTGGTTGGACTGCACCCGATATAATCGTGGATGGTGATTCAGATGAAATGCAAGATGCTGAATTTGGTATTCCTCACATTGAAATTGAAGGTAACCAAGCCATTGCGACTTATGACGTAAGCAGCTGGATGGGCACACCCGATCTCAACAACCAACACATTCGTGTCAGCATCAAAGACAAAGACTTCATTACAGAATACCCAACCACTGTTACCAACGGCATTGTAGGCAACAGCTCTATGATTAGTATGGTGCTTTTAGCGCTATTAGGTGGGTTGATTCTCAATATCATGCCCTGTGTATTCCCTGTGCTTGGAATGAAACTGAGTGGGGTTATTTCTGCTCAAGGCATGGCAAGAAAACAAGTTAGGTTCCAATTCCTTGCATCTGCAAGTGGCATCCTCGCATCCTTCTGGCTAATAGCCACTTTCTTGGCTGTGTTAAAAGTTTCAGGCAGCGTTATCGGTTGGGGAATTCAGTTCCAAAACGGTTGGTTTATCGGTGGGATGTTTATCGTCACCGCTCTTTTCAGCGCCAATATGTTAGGGCTTTTCGAAATCCGTCTTTCATCGAGTGCAAATACATGGATGGCAACCAAGGGCGACAGTAGCTACGTCGGACACTTTACTCAAGGTATGTTCGCAACGCTATTGGCTACGCCATGCTCTGCTCCATTTCTTGGAACAGCCGTCGCCTTTGCTCTCGCCACTACTATCCCGACGATGTTTGGTATTTTCACAGCTCTTGCCGTTGGTATGGCGCTTCCATGGATTATCGTTGCTGCATTCCCATCGATAGCTTTGGCGTTGCCTAAACCCGGGGCATGGATGAACCGTGTTAAATACCTGTTCGGCGGAATGATGCTAATCACTAGCGTTTGGCTCTTTAGCTTGCTTCGACCTCATGTCCCTCAATTGTGGTTATACGCAATATTGGCAGTCAGTGTTTGCCTATTACTTGTCAGGTTGGTTCAAGTGCATGGAATCAAGACTGCGGGTGCTGTTGCCTTGCTGCTGTTGAGTGTTATCTCTGCCTCGTTATTTGTCGAGAAAGCAACATCTAAAATGCTGCCACCAGAACCTGAGTGGGAAGCGTTGTCTACCGAAGTCATTGATGAACATGTTGCTAATGGCCAAGTGGTTTTTGTTGATGTCACTGCTGATTGGTGTGTGACTTGTAAAGCAAACAAGATCGGGGTTCTCTTACAAGATCCTGTTTACAGCGCATTGACTGAAGGTGATGTAGTGCCGATGGAGGGGGATTGGACTGTACCGAGTGATAGCGTCACGTCATACCTACAAGATCACAACCGGTTCGGTGTTCCGTTCAATATGGTTTATGGCCCTAATGCTCCAGAAGGTATTGAGCTTCCTGTCATCTTAACCAGTGATGCGGTGATGGAAGCCATTGAGAAGGCAAGAGGTGATGACGAATGATTAGAACAAAATCTAAGGCAAAACCTCAGACTAAAAAGCAGAAGTTGAGATCGGCATTACTGTATACCTTGTTCGCGGCGGTCGTGGTCTTTGGTGTTGATTATTGGCGTACAAAAGACGTTCCAATGCAGAACGTTCCGCCGATGGTCGGAATGTCGTTATCCGGTAAACCGATAGATGTAATTGAAATGAGTAAGAAAGAGCCGGTATTAGTTTATTTTTGGACGACATGGTGCGTGGCCTGCAAATTTGTGACGCCAGTGGTTGATTGGTTTTCATCAAGCTATCCCGTCGTTGGTGTATCACTGGCTTCGGGTAAGGATGAAAGAGTTCGACGTTACATGAATGCTAAAGGGTATAGCTACGACAACATTAATGACACTGAAGGAAAAATAGCACGCGATTGGGGGATCTCCTTAACGCCAACACTCATTGTTATTAATGATGGAAAAGTAACAAGTGTTACTTCAGGAATTACTACGCCAATAGGCATCGCAGCCCGACTTTGGTTAGCTAAGTATTAATGGGATAAATATGAAATTCATAACAAAAAGCATCATCACACTATTGGTTACTCTGGCTTTCTCACCCGTCACTTTCGCAATGACAAAACAAGAAAAGATTGCCGATATAACGCAAATGTTAGAAACGAATGAAGGTATTATCGATTCGGTTCACGACAGTCTGGCTGCTTACATAGATCAACAAAGTAGCTTTGATAAAACGTTAGCTGAGAGTCATGACTTTATTTATAACAACCCACATCACCCTTGGTATGGTTCCGAACATCCAAAACTGACGATCGTAAACATGACTGATTTTAGTTGCCCGTGGTGCAAAAAATTAGATCCTGTTCTTCGGAAAATAGCGGATGAGTTCCCTAATGACATCAAGGTGATAAATATTTATATCCCTCTAAAGGAGAGAGATTCGCCACTGAACTCAGCAACCTTTGGACTCAATGTCTGGAACAATGACAAAGAAAAATACAAAGCAGTTGAAGAGATGTTGATCAGTAAGCCTGGTATTCACAACGTTCGTTCGATAATGAAAGTAGCGAAGAAGAACAAAGCCACTGATTACGTTTCTTCAGACAGTAAAATAACGACTGAAGTAGCTGAAAACTATGACTTGTTTACAAAGCTGGGTGTTCGAGGTACACCAGCGATGCTCATTGATGGAACATTGCTCCCCGGTTATCTGCCATACGAAAAACTATATCAAATAGTAAAGGCTAAGCTAGAAGAGAAAAGTAAATAGAATAATTTACAACATTTTCATTGTTTTTATTGATGGATAAAAAGAAGCCCTATTTATTAGGGCTTTTTCTTATTTGTTTATTAACTTATAAAAGTAGTTTGCAAATTAGTAAACAATGTATAACGCAGCTAGGCCAAATATTACTAGAAAACTAAGAACACCACATGTTGAGTACAACAACAGTCTCATTGTTAATTCCTGATTACAAAAAGTTATTAATGGTATTTTTACTGATCCAAATTATTTAATGTTCAACTTAAGGGGGAGGGGTTACCAAAGTTGCATTAGAATAGTTCCTCCAGATAAATTATCATTTAACATTTAGTTAGAGCTATCTATGCTGAAATAATTCCATTCACTCTGTGTTTTTTACGAAATAATCAGAGGTGTTTTATACTGTGTTTTTACAGTTCGATATTCTATTTTTAGTTTTCATGTGGTTGTTAATACGTAAATGTAAATTAATTCATCGAGTGGAAATTAACTCGTAGCATGGCAGTGAATTTATATGTTTTATTGAGTGAATTGGATATCTAAGATTTTCAATGGAAGGTGAGAACAGTTTTAGGCGATCTAAAAAAAGCAAACAACCAAGTTAGTCGTCTCGGTTATTGGCTTTAGATTTGTTGTTTTGTTGTTTGGCGTAGGACCAGCGCTTTTCGAGGTTAAAGCGTATTTTTGTACACCTTACCGTCTTTCATGATCAGTTTTTGTGTCTCTGTGTTAGCAACACATGCCACGCCTTCCAGTGGGTTGCCATCGATGATCAATAGGTCGGCATACGCGCCTTCAACGATCTGACCTAACTTGCCTTCTTGGTATGGGTGTTGATAGGTCGACATCTCGAACAAGCGACCACAGTTTGATGTCGCCATACGAAGTGCGGTGATGGTATCGAATACTTGTTCAATCGCACCAAGTTCATTCAATTGTGTCGCATGAACGTTGGTTTCACCCACACAGTCAGTACCAAAAGCAATGTTCTGAATGTCGTATTTCTTAATCAGCTCTGCCGACTTGAACATCGCTTTGCCTACGCGTTCTGTCTTGCGGTATGTCTCTTCATTTGGCAGCGGGATCTTACGCTCTGCAATCAATGAAGAGGTAAAGTAAGAAGGAATCACCCAAATGCCTTTCTCTTTAATGATTTCTGCAATGTCGTCGTCCATGATGGTCGCGTGTTCGAAAGACATCACGCCCGCTTCAGCGGCTCGGCGCATCGCATCAGAGGTGTGGATGTGCGCGGCAACATAAGTGCCATAATCAGAAGCGGCATCAACCGCGGCTTTCATTTCTTCTGATGTGAATTGCAACGTGTCTAGCGGGTCGAACGTTGAAGATGCACCACCACCCGCCATGATCTTTATTTGAGAAGCGCCCATAAACAGTTGTTCACGCACAGCTTTTAATACTTCTGAACGACCATCTGCCACTTTCATTGCGCCAAGCTTCATCATAGGTGAATCTTCATGCCCGTTAGCTAAACGCTCTTGTGCTTGGTTTTGACGGTAATCGGAGTGACCACAAGTTTGCGAGATAGCCGCCATTGAAGGAAGAATGCGTGGGCCAGTCGCATAGCCCTGTCGATGCTGTTTTTAAGGCCAAGCGTATTACCCGCCACGTCGCGAATGGTAGTAAAACCGCGCATTAACATCTCTTCTGAAATCTTCGCTGAGCGAATCGCCACTTCTTCACGCGTCATCGTATCAATCACATTAAAAGAGGCAGAGAGCGTGATATGAACGTGCGCATCAATCAGGCCTGGCATGACCGTACCGCCTTGAGCATCAATCGTTTCATCGGCAATCGTTGGGTCAATCTCTCCAATCTGAGTGATCAAGTTATCTTCGATGAGGATTGATACGTTCTCGATTAAGTTGTTATCAACACCGTTAAATACGTTCGCGTTAGTGATTAGCTTTTTCATAGTCTGCACCTTTTGGAAATGAGTGTGTGTCGCTGATGGAGTCATCTTATGGGGCGCAGCATTTGAAGAATGGCCATTTGGTGACAAGCAATGACGAGACTTATCTTTTGGTGCTTTTCTATATTTCTAAGTTTTTCCTATTCGAACGTTAAGGTGTATTTCAAATCGTCGTCACCTTGTGTTGAGAATCAATTTACCGAACTGTAACTGGCTCTAAAACGGAAGGCCTAAGGAAAATACTGAATGAGTTCATCTGCTTATAGGTCGAACGTTAAATTGACAAGATCTTATAAAATGTTAAATCGGTGTCAGTATTTAGGGGCTCTGACATTGGTCTGAAATTTAAGTTCGTTCTATGAGGCAACATCCTTACATCAAGAAAAATATATGGTTAAGGATTAACTCATGAAAAAACAAAATATCTCGGCAGTCGCCCTTTTAGCACTGATTATTACAGGTTGTGGCGGAGAAAGTTCATCAGGAGGTGACAGCACAACGTCTAATAACGCTAATGTTCCAAGTAATCCAAGTAATACTGGCTCATCATCTACCTCTCAGCAGCCTGACATTAAAGCTCTTAGCAACAATATGATTTTTGCGATCGAAGGTTTTATCGAAGAAACGGATCCAATCAGAAATTTCTCATCTATTACCGTCAAAAATGAGCTGCCTGCGTTCAAGAGTGGAGATACTCAGAAGGTTGATGTGACTATCGCTGTACCAACAATCGTTATCGATAATGGCAGCAACTTTGTTAACGATTGGCACTGTTACGAAACCACAGGATTAAGCGCGCAAAGGAAGAATCATCAGTTACTTGTGGACGGTACAATTTCTGAATATAGATACGATATGCAAAGTAACTCTTGTTCTAGTGAGCACTTGGGATCGTATGTGTTTAACGATGCGGTGTTCGACAGTTCGTTGGAATTTAAAACCGTTGGCAGCGTAGTTTCCAAAGATGGGAGCGGGATAGAGTCTAATTTACCTACTTACGATTTTATCGCTCAAGCTTATGGAGAGCAGTCAAAAGATCGGTTTGGTGATTCTTGGGAATCATTACAGCGCGACAAAATTAATGCAGCAGCTAAGGAGGTTGGGGCCTCGATCTTTGAGTTGAACACTTCATCTGGAAAGATCGATTTGGATCTAGGTCAGCTTAATAGCGACACTCTCATCGATTTCGCTTCACTAGATACAAATCAATTATTGAATGGTGCGATTTGGGGGATGCCCGGTCAAGGCGTTGCTGATGAAAAATGGTGCCGAATTGTGAATATTCCAGAAGATCTAAGCCAGAACAGTATCAAGTACCAATCTGTTATCTCGACAAATTGTGCGAGGTCGACACAACGTTATTGTGATGCCTTTGGTTCATCGTTTTCGAGTGGTAACTACCCACCATCAGCTCCTATCGCTTGGGACAATAACACGGCGAGTAATGCCCAGTTGAACTCAGATGAGCAGTACCGAAGAGATGCTCAAGGTCACTTTGTTGTGAACAGTTCTGGTCAGAATGCGTTTGTCCTCTCATCCAATTCGGTTGTGATTCCTATTTTCGGTTACACCAGTCCACGAAGTGATGGGCAAATTAACAATGCCGGTCTTAATAGTTGGGCTGGTCACGAAGGTCACTGCCAAAACGTGATGAATAGCCGACACACAAAGATGGGGATTGGATACAAAGCCAGTAAGTCAGATGCATCAAAGGTGTCTTATTGGACGCAAGATTTCAATTAACACACTCATTGCTTAAATATGGGGCATCCATTTAGCGTCTCTATTCTTTCTTTAGTTGGTAGTGGCAGGTTACTTGGTAGCAGCAGAGCACTCGATAGTGCCATTTTACTTTACAGTGATACGTGGGCGATCAGGATTATTAAAGGTGGAGGCGCGAGGACACTATGACGATTCATTAATGTCGTGAATGATTTTGAGTGGTGTCATGAAATGGTAAGTTTTGCTTCGATTCGAACGCTAAGATGTATTTCAAATCAAGGCTACTTATCAAATTAGAGAGAGACAGAATGACTAAATCAGACAAAGTTTACGGGTTCAACACACCACAACGTCTATTCGTAGGTTACACGTTAGCCGTGCTGGTGGACTTAGTAGTGCTTAACTTTTTCGATGAGTACTGGGACTTCGTCAACATTGAATCTTTCACTATTTCTTTGATAGCGGCGTTGTTACTGCAGTTGTTGTTGAAGCTCTCTATTGGTTTAGAGCACAAGGTAGCGGATTACTTCAAACAGAAATCTGGAACGGCACCTAAGGTGTATCGAGCACTGTCGACATACATTATTCTTGTTGGCTCAAAATTCGTCATGCTAGAAGCGATAAACCTCATGTTCGGTGACAAGGTGAGCTTCACTGGCCCTTGGGGCGGTGTAGTAGCGTTCTTCGCTGTGGTATTTACGATTCTGGTTGCTGAAGTGATTGTATCGAAGATCTACTTTGCTCTGGATGAAAAGCAAGAATCAAACTTGAAAGAAAAGACAGCTTAAACATAAGTAGAGTAGAAAATTGGGGAGTTTGGAATGAACTCTCCAATGAGAGGGGTTGGCATGTTTGCCAACCCTTTTCTGTTTTATGTATTAAGCGGTTAATCAAATCACAACATACTCAGCATGAAGCTCTATCGAACCTCATTTCAGAACACTAAAAACCATAATGATCATTGTCGAGCCAACGCATTAGATTAAATTAACAACTAGAAGTCAGATAAGATAGGCTCGTTTTTTATGTTGGTAATTAAACAGAATGATTAATAACTTTTAAGTTGGTTTAAATATTGATTTATTATTAATGATGGAATAGGCGAAATTATTAAAATTTTAACCTGTGTCTATTATCCATACTGCTTTTAAGGTGTTGTCTTTTCGATATATAAAATATACCTGATGACAACCCCTAATATTAATGAAATCAATCATTGCTTTAACCAAGATCACAAATATCAATAAGCACTGTATTGCATATTTTATTTTTGGGTTATTTTCCTGCCGCCAATCATAAAGGAAAAATAATAATGAAAAAAACAATAGCGTTAGTGTCTGTAACCGCCTGCCTAAGTCCGTTTGCTTATGCTGATAATAGTAACGTTATCACAGGTGAATCACCTGAAGGTGTCTACGTTCAATACCAATCAACTAACCAAGTTAACGAGTCGATGAAGCAAGAGGGTTTTGCACTGCATCGCTGTGGTATCAATACGCTTCGTAATGATATTCAAGTTAATCAAGGTTTAGATGTTCCTCACAGTCAGATCCAATGTGTGTATTCTAAACCGGGTCAATCAACGAGTGATGAATCTGAATTGCTCTATTGGCACTTGAACATTCTTTACAGCATGGAGAATGAGAACTTCATTGCTGAGAATGAATTTGCTGAGCGTTATACCAGCGAGATCTATACCCATAGCCCTGAATACCTTCTAGACATTGGCCCAAATTATTACCGTCAGCGCTCGGAAGTTGAAGCTTTGGGAATGAAGGTAGGTGAATGTAACCTACAAAAAATCTATTACTTTAGTGCGCCTACGGAAGAGTCATACTTGTCAGATATAGCATCTTGCCCTGTATATAAGGCCGACGGTGAGCTTTCTGGTAATATTACAGTGGAAATTAATCATACCCCGGCTAATTTAGGTTACAGTGAGCGACTTGTTAATTTTTATGCAATTTAATAAATGACTGTATAGTTAATAATTTAAAAATTAGAATTGACTTAGAATGCATGTTGGAATTGACGTTTATTCGCATACGCTAATTAAGCTAAGTCACATCTAATTGTGAAAAAGGGTTGGTATTAATACCAACCCTTTTAATTATATTTTTGATGAGTACTCGGTTAGAACTTAACTTGGTAGTTTACGTTATAAGTTCGGCCACGACCTTTGTAGTCATACGCTGCTGAATCGTAATGTGACGCGTAGACGATTTGAGCACGTTGACCCCAAATGGTGGTGTAGTCTTTATTCAGTAGGTTTTGAATACCGAAACCTAAGCTCCCCACTGGAAGCTGGTAGGTACCAACTAAGTCAAAGACGGTATAGCCGTTAAGTTTGTTTTGATCGTCATCTTCGTAATCAAACATCGTTTGGCTTTGTACTTTGACAGAAAGGTCTGTGTCATACCAACCTGCCCAAGCATTGGCTTTTGAAGTGCTGGCTTCGCCCGCGGTAAAGTCTTTCCAACCGTCATCGCCTTTCACTTCTGAAATCACGTAGTGACCTGATGCGCCTACCTGAATGTTCTCATGCACCCAGTAAGATGCCATCGCTTCTAAACCATAGACACGCTTTTTATCGTCGATTTCTTCGATAAGTAGTGTGTTCTTGTCGTATTTAACTGATTTATCAGATTGTGAATAGTACGCCGCGGTTTGCAGGTTAAAATCACCATTATCAAGGCGGTAACCTAACTCAAAGCTGTTGGTTTTGATGCCAGACATTTTCGAGTCATTAACGTTGATGCTGTCGTTAAGTTTCCAGTGATCGCCAACTAGGGTGTAGTCGCCTTGTCCGTAGTATTTCGCTGGGTCAGCAAGATCAAAACCTTGTGAGAAGTTTGCCCATACTTGAGATTCGTTGGTGAGGTGGTAGATCGTACCGAGATTAAATAGACCAACGCTGTAATCGGTTTCACCGCCAGGTACTGCGTCGGCTGTAGTGCCGTTGCCAGCTGCAATTTTCTTCTGTTGGCTGTAGCCAACAAAATCATCAATCTTGTTAGACATGTATTGGTAGCGGAATCCACCTTCTACCGTCCAGTCATTCGTGATCGCATAATCAGATTGAACAAAGCCCGCGATAGAGCTGACTTTAACCCCAGCGTAACGGCCGACTTTCGCGTAAGTTTTGTTGATCAAGTTACCTGAATTGTTCGCAATCGTCGGATCGTAAAGCGCTTGGTTGCTGTCTAGTTGGTCTTGATACGCATCGATACCATAGACAACATTGAATTTATTGAAGCTCTTAGCCAGTGCTGTTTTTAATGCAATAACATCGGTAATTTGCTGACCAGAAGATTGGAAATAAGGTGTGTAAGTTTGGTCTTCTTTACGGTACGAAGCTTCAGCAATCAACTGATGGCCAAGGAACTGATCATCGACGTAAGAGGCGCTAAGCATAATACGTTCGGTGCCATGTTCACGGTCAGAATCAAAGCCTTTACGTACGTCAACAAAGTCGCGGCCGACAATGTACAGGCCGTAAGGTGAGTCTTGTTGGCTATCGTAATATTGTGCAAGGAAGTTGAGTTTCTTCGTGTCAGAGAGGTTCACGCCTACCGTCGTTAGGAAGTCGGCCGTCTTATTGAACTGTAGTGAGCCTTGAGAAATATCAGGGGTAACGATGTCGCCATTAGCATCGAAAAAGCCTTGTGTTTCGGTGTAAACCACAGAGGTGCGCGCTTGAACTTTGTCGTTACCGCCAGAGATAGATTGACCGACTTTGTAATCGAAATCTTCTCCAGAATTAAAGCCAGTTGAGCCTCCAACAAAGGATTCAAACTCTAACTCTTCACCTTGCGCTTTTTTGGTGATGATGTTGATCACACCGCCTGAAGCTCCTGCACCATAAATTGAAGTTGCACCAGACAGTACTTCGATTCGTTCAATGTTAAATGGGTCGATGGAGTCTAAGTGACGGCTTATTGGACGAGATGATTGCAGTGATACGCCATCAATCATAACGAGCATCTTACGGCCACGCAGATTCTGACCATAGTTAGTACGAGCACCGCTGCTTACATCTAGAGAGGGAATGCTTGCCGATAGAATCTCGCCTAGTGATTTACCACCACGATATTCCTGTTCAATTTTATCGGAGTCGATGTACCAAACTGTACCCGGAATGTCACTGATCGCTTTAGGAGTACGACTAGAGACAACCACCATTTTGTCTTCGGTTGTGTATTCTTGTGCTTGGGCTGTAAACACTGTGTTGGCTGCGACAATCGCTAGCGCAACAGTGGAAAGCTTGAAACTTCCTTTTTCGGTTTTCATTTTGTTCTCAATCTTGATCAATAAAAGGCTGCACAAAGACTCATATCTGTGCGGTGACTTTGTTGTTTTTATAAGTAATTAAGCATTCATCTTTACTGGTCAGTAATAAATGAAGCCTCTTAAATTAGAAAAGAGGTGAACGGTGGTCATTACTTATGACCTTAAACATACTCATCTCGATATCTTCCAAGCTTGTATACGTTCACGTTCATGTCACTTAAACGACAATCAATTCAAAACAAAAGTACGAAGCATTATCGTTAAGCTTATCAATTCTAAATAAGAATCATTATTATTGTGTTTTTGTTGCGAAAATACAATATGAAAGTGCAATTTTATTTTATAGGTTTGGAATCAGTGGTTGGGCGACGTTGTTAGCCGTAGAAGAAAAGTAGGGTTAGAGCCTTGTGCTGTATGTGTTGAAGTGGGCGCTAAGCCTATAATTTAACGGGTGCTAATCGTAGGTGTTATCGTGAGAGTCAGGAAGAAAATGATGTTTGTGACGATAGAGGGACACGATAGAGGGCAGCCATGATTTGACTGCCCAAGTGATTAACTGTTTTTTGCCATGATACTGTTGATTAAACTTTCTCGCTGTTCCATAGAGACATTCATTACGTCGTTGTAGGTGCGTTTCATGACGCGAATATCATTTTCCAGTAGCTGAGCTAGCTTTGTTGATGCTACGTGGTTGTTACCTTCAAGTACTAGTTCAATGATCTCTAGGCGTCGCTGACACGATTTAATGACTGATGATTGGATGTGCATCGAAACCAGATCGGTCGCTTTACGAAGGCGATTATGTTGCTGCATGGTGCTCAATAAGAAGCGATTTCCTGAACATGCGGCAAGCTGCTCGTGAAACTCGGCACTGAGGCTAAAGAGTTGGCTGGCGTTAACAGATTCTGGGTTCGTAATGGCTTGCACATGGCGCTCTTGGCAGCCTTCCAGATCGGAACCATCAAGTATCCATGTTGGTTCGAGTAGGCCTGCTGGCTCAAAAATGAGTCGACATCGATAGCTTTCAGTGTGCCTTTCTAATGTATTTAAAACACCATCAAGCTGCCATTTGTATCCCGGGCTACGGCGAAAAATACCATCGTTTTCTAGTAGGCGCAGTACGCTTTGCATCTCACCACGGTTGGCATCATAACGTTGTTGCAGGTCTTTCTCGGAAAACGACTGACCTAATTCACTAAAGAATAAATCCATGAGTACACGCAGGTATAATTTTTCTTGGCGAGGTTGTTGGTCGTTGTCTTGGCCTGAAATTTCAATATCTGCTGCATCGGTTTGCAACACCGAACCCTTGTAAGGGACTACTTTAGTGATGCCTTGCGCTGACAAGTGCTTTAACACCGCTCGAATAGGGCTTCTCGATACTTCGAATTGTTGTGCCAATGACGATTCGTTCAGGCTGCTGCCCGCTTTCGCATTGTCGGCTTTTAGCCTCGCGATGACCTTGAATAACAAATCTTGTTGGAGCTTTGTAATTGTTGTTATGTCCATGACGCTCAGAGTATGTGTTTTATCTTGGTTTCATGGTAAACACAAAAAGGTTTAAATACCATAAATTGTGTTTCTGTAACCAAAAGACAATGCTGATAAGTTTGTTGGTAATTGAACGGTTTGTCGGTAATTGAATAGTTTGTTGGTTATTGATAAGTCTGTTGGCAAGTGTGTTAATTAGGGGGCTAGAAGGGAGCCCCGCTTAAAGCCTTGACTTCAAACGGGGGAGCCGCGGGTAAAGTGACTTATAAATTGCGCCTATTTTCTCATTAGATAGAGGAAGTAACCGCCACCAAGCAGAGAGGCTAATAACCCCGCAGGGAATTGCCATGGGAACCATAATGTTCGGCCAATCCAGTCGGCAGCAACCATGATAATAGCGCCTAATAATGCTGCAGTGAGCATTTGAGGAATCGCGCGATATTGATGAAGCGAACGCGCCATGTGTGGCGCCAATAATCCAATGAAACTCAATGGCCCAATTACGATGGTGCACAGAGTTGTTAGTGCCGCGACTAGCAAAAGCAAAGCCAATCGAACAGCGGTTGTGTTCATACCTAGGCTGCTTGTGGTGACGTCACCTAAGTTAATCAGCTCAATCCAGCGATTCAAAGACAGCGCCACTGCACTTACGATGGCAACACCAACGGCGAGCAAAATAACATCTTGATTAGCGACTAAATAAGTCGAGCCTGAAAGCCAAGTGAGGAGCGCGGTTGCATTCTCATTGCCCGAGCTCATTGTGATGCGCAGTAGAGCGTCGAGCCCCGCACTTAGCGCGATGCCCGTTAACAAGGTTTGCGTTGGGGCGAAATTGTGTTTTCTACCCATCAACCAAACCAATGCCGTCACCGACGTCGCGCCTAGCGTGCCGAGCAGCATTTGCTCTTCTCGGCTGACAGCTGTGCCAAATAGTGTGCCGAGCACTAACGCCAGAGCAGCCCCTGAGCTGATCCCCAATACTTCGGGGCTCGCCATCGGGTTGTTTGAGATACGTTGAATAATTGTGCCTGCAAACGCAAGCCCGATACCGGCTAATAACGCAACCAACACACGAGGTATACGCAGATCGAATAGCGATGGGTTGAGTTCAACATTCCAACCGAACTGGTTTTTACCTACTGTAAGGGCAAGAACACACATTACCATCAACAGCACTGACATCACGGTCAGTACTTTACGCGTACTGACGAATTTGTAGTGCTCAATGGTTTCACTGCGATTTTTGAGGTCGGACTGCAGCTTAGTGCGCTGCAGTAACCACAATAAGAAGGGAGCACCAAGCAGCGCCGTCATTGCGCCAGTAGGGAGCAGTTCGCCACCAAAGCCGGAGAATGGCTGAATCACTAAGTCCACAATTAATAGAATGAAGCTACCCACCAACCCACTGACTAGAATCTGTTTCGCCAGTGCTCTTACACCGAGAAGCCTAGCGATAGCAGGAGCCACAATGCCAACGAATCCGATTAAGCCCACTTCACTGACCACGGCTGCGGTTATAAAAATGGCCAATGATAAGCAAAGCAATTTGATTTGTTTGATGTTGACACCAAGTGATGTCGCAACATTGTCACCGAATTGCAGCGCTGATAGTGGGCGTTGTAAAACCAGCAATAACAAAGTCGGTATAGAGACTAGCGGAAGTAAGATCTGCACGCTCGACCAGTCATTCTGATTCAGTACACCGGCGCCCCAAACAAAAATACTGGTAAGTCGTTGTTCATGCAACATGAGCAACATGGTGTTGAGTGAGCCTAAAAACAGGCTGACAACCATACCGGCTAACACCATGTGTAATGGCGAAAAGCCTCGTGCACAACTTAAGGTAAAGACTAGGCCTGTTGCAAGGCAGCCCCCAATGAAAGCGGGAATAAACCCCGGGATCGCTAGGTTGGCAGGTATTAAAAGGATTCCCAACACCATGCCGAGTTCTGCGCCCGCAGCAACACCCAATGTGGTAGGTGAGGCGATGGGGTTACGCAGTACAAATTGCATCACACACCCAGCCACTGCCAGTGCGAAGCCACAAATGAGAGCGACGGCAAGCCTAGGTAAATAGGTGAGGTGAGTAATCAGATGCTGATAGTTTGAAGAATCAAAGTGAAACAGCGTATCCCAAATCAAGCCAACCCCTTGAGAGTAAGGAGCGGTAATTTGCAGTAGCGAGCTGATCAATAAAATAGCAGCGATAGATAGCAAAGCTGCCTTGATATTCAATCGTCCTGTGACGGTTTTTTCGAGCTTGATGGTAGCCATTATTTTTGGGTAAGCAGTTCTGTAATGTTGTCACTGAACCTTTGAGCGGCGATTAGCCCACCGAAGGTCCAGATAGTAGGAAGTTCGTAAACGGAGTCTGTGCGCGTAAACGCCATTGCTTGCCAAAGAGGAGATTGAGTCAGTTGCTTACGCTCTTCTTCCGTCAGTGGGCCAAAGATCATCACATTCGCCTGTTGGTGTTCCGCGAGCCTTTCAGTACCTGTGGTGCTAAAACCCCAGAGGTTGGTCTGCTCTTGCCAATCGTTTTTCAGACCCATGCTGCTGATGGTGGCTTGTGCTAATGAACCTTGGCTATGAATGCGTAACGTTTTGTCGTTGATAAAGCGCGCAAAGATCAGCGGTTTGTCTGAGTTGCCAGCGGCACGGACTTTTTCACCGTTATCGCTTAATCTGTTGCTTGTCTCATCAATCACTTGTTGGGCGCGTTGTTCTTTGTCGAACAGCTTGCCCAAAGATAAAGTGATGTTTGTTGCTGATTCAAGCGGCTGCTTTTTTTTACTGTAGATACTGTAAACCAATACCGGTGCGATTTTATTCAGTTGATGGTATGCCGCCGCCATATGTTCACTGATTAAAATGACATCGGGTTTTAGCTCCGTCAGCAGTTCTAGGTTTGGTTCGCGTCGAGACCCAACATCGGTCACGTTTGAGTTCAGTTCGGGTTTCACTACCCACTGTTGATAACCTTGTGCGTCTGCGACACCTTGCAACTCAACGCCTAGGCTCAATACGGTTTCGGTGAGTGCCCAATCTAAAGCCACCACTTTTTTAGGTGTTGCATCGAAAGAGGCACTGCCCATTTCATGTTTGATTTCTAGTGCGTGAGCGTTCTCTATAACAATGGCATTGAAAGCTAATACCGTGAACAGCATGGTGATGAACTTTTTCACAACAGGTACCTTTTTATTTAAGGGATGTAGCTGATAGGTTGCCCTGTCTCAGGGTGCTTAAAGAGCGCAAGTTCCATTCCGTAGATTTGCATCAGTGTTTCTGGTGTCATCAAATCTTTAGGCGAACCGGAGGCAATCACTTTTCCAGAATGAAGCGCAATCAAATGGTCACTGAATTTGGCGGCCATGTTGACATCATGAAGCACCATGATCACGGTTAAGCCGAGTGACTGATTAAGCTCTCTGATTAAAGCAAGTAATTCATGTTGGTGTGCCACATCGAGTGCTGAAGTCGGTTCATCAAGCAAAATACATTGGCTTTGCTGAGCAAGTAGCATTGCGACCCAAGCTCTTTGTCTTTCTCCGCCAGAAAGCGTTGCGACAAATCGGTCAGAAAAGGCGTTAAGCCCAACCTTTTCAATCGCTTCGTCTACAATGGCGTAGTCGTCTTTGCTGTAACGTCCAAACGCGCCTTTCCATGGGTAACGGCCAAAGCAAACCAGTTCACGAACGGTTACGCCATCAGTAATCGGTGGGTGCTGCGGCAGGTAGGCGACTTGGTGTGCAAATTCAAGGTTACTGTATGAGGCGAGGGGTTGCTCATTGAAGAGAACGTCACCTTCAGTTGGCGTGTTTTGTCGACTTAACAGTTTAATGAGTGTCGATTTGCCACATCCATTATGACCCAGCAAGGTGGTGACCTTCTTTGGTTCAAAGGTCAAAGTCGTTGGCGAAAGGATCTTCTTACCGTCGATTTCGAACGAGGCATTGGTAAGTGTGTACATAATGCAATATGAAGTTGAGTTATGGGCTGCTAGCCGCTAATGTAACACAGTGAAATAAAAATGATAATTATTCGCTAAATCAATCGACTTATCATTGTAGTATGCTCGTGCCCACTACGAGCTGACCAACCTTATCTAGCGCCTTCGATATTATGTCTGTTATACAAAACAAAAAATTTCAACTAATGGCTATTGGCCTTGCTTCGGCTCTTATGGGGATTGGACAAAATGGTTTACTCGTTTCACTGCCTTTTTTAGTGGAGCAATCTGCTTTTAGTTTGCCAACATGGTCGATTCTTATCGCGGTAGGGAGCTTACTGTTTCTGCCATCCGCTCCATTTTGGGGAAGGTACAGTGATAAGCATGGCCCTAGAAAAGTGGTTATTCAGGCATTGGTTGGAATGGCGATTAGTTTTGCTCTACTGTGTTTTTCCGCCATGTTCAGTAGCAGTAGCAGTAGCAGTAGCAGCGGCCAGACATTATTGGTTTGTTTCATCGGTTTGCTGGTAGCTAGGATCATCTATGGTTGTACGGTTTCTGGAATGGTGCCCGCGAGTCAGCATTGGGCGTTGCTTCTGTGTGGTAAAAATAACCGTCTTCAGGCCATAACTTCGGTCAGTATCGGATTGAGTGCGGGAAGATTGATTGGGCCTCTTATCTCCATTCTGGTGTTAAAACTGTCGCCTTTTGCACCGCTGATGGTGATGATTCTGTTGCCTTGTGTGGCTTTAGTTGGCGCGATGTTATTACCGGCACCGAAGATGGAAAGTGGACAAATTGAAGGTAGAGGACAATCTTCTTGGTTACCGAATAAAGCATTACTGCCTTTTTTATCTAGCGGGTTGTTGTTATGCGCGGCAGTAGCGTTACTGCAATACAGTTTTACTCCACTTATTTATTCGGTCACCCATTGGCCTACGGATCAATTAAGTGACGCGATCGGCATTCTGCTGACCATCAGTGCAGCATGTACATTTGCCACTCAAATCTTAGTCATCAAGAAGAGAAAACTGACGCCTTTTACTATGTACACTTGGGGATCGTTTGGCTTAGTGACGGGATTCTTGATGTTCCTGATACCCAATGTTTGGGTGTTTGGCGTTGCGATGATGTTTGCAGCTGGTGGCGCAGCGTTGCTTGTTCCTGCTTACACTTTATTCGCAACCGAGAAGCAAAGCGACGCACCGGGCGCGGCTGCGGGCTATTTATCGATGTCTCATACCACGGGTTACGGCGTAGCATCTTTACTTGCGTTTACGTCGACACTTAGCCCTGTTTATCCTATTTACTTGTGTATAGTATTTGCCATGTTGATTCTGGCAATAACCTACTCTGTGAAAAGAAAGACAAGCGCTGATGCTGTAGAGCAACCCCAATGATGATCGTTTAAAAATGAGTGGGTTACGTACATTACTTGTCTGTTTTTAAATCCGACATGTTCTAATCGTGCATGGTTGAGTTATAAACCACATTTCCTCGCAACACCGTCATCAACACCTGAGTTTTGGCTATTTGTCTTGCTGACACTGTGGTGATGTCTCGGTCGAGAATGGCGAAGTCCGCTGATTTTCCTACCTCAATAGATCCAGTAATGTCGTCGATGCCCAAGCTAGAAGCGGCATTAATCGTGTAAGCGTCGATAGCCGTGTAGATATCAGTTAGGCCCGTTTTACCCATGATTAAACTGTTGGCGATGCCGACTAAAGGGTTGATGTCGTGTACGTTCCAATCACTGCTTAAGGTGATATTCGCGTCGGTCTTGAGAATCGCGTCGAGGTTCATCATGGCTTTAGCACGGCGAGCACCAAGGAAAGCTTCGGCCCATTGGTGTTGGTGCCTTGCAACGTAATCAGAGCCGACTTGGAAATCTGCGGTCACGTCTAATTGGCGAAAACGTGGCACATCTTCATCATTGATTAATTCGACATGGGTTAGGGTGTAGGGCTTGGTTGAACCTTGTTTGCGAATGCTTTCTATCGCATCAAGCGATTCACGAACGGCACCATCACCAATGGCATGAATGTGCGCACTAAATCCGATTTTTTCGAGCGCAGTTAGCCACTCTTTCATTTGTTCTGGCGGAATATAGTTCAAGCCATTAGGAGACAGGGGTAGATAGGTATCTAAGTAGGGTGCGAGCGTTTTGGCGGTGCCATTGATAAAGATGCCGTCGCTGTACATTTTAACCTGATCGACAAGTAACAGACGGCTTTTATCGTCGGAATACATCTTTTCAAAGACTTCTAATTGAGAAGGCATTGCCATCGATGGGTACACCCAAGGGCGTAGCGAGACACGCGCCGTTAAGTCTTGATTTTGCTCGGCCTCTAGCCAAACGTCATACCAACCTCGTTTCCAATACATGCGGCCGTCGCCAATGGTAGTGATGCCGTGGGCTGCCGCTTCCTCAAGTCCGAACATTAACCCTTGGTAGCTTTGCTCAAACAGCTCGCTTTGGCTGTTCCAAGCCATCTCCATCACTTGATCGCCAGCATTGTCTAATAAGATGCCGTTAAGTTTTCCGCTATCAGAATCTTTTAAATAGGCGCCGCCTTGTGGGTCTGGAGATTGTTGGCTGATTCGGGCGATTTTCAGAGCCTTTGAGTTGACCCACATTGAGTGTGAAGTCTGCTCCATGATCACCACAGGGCGATCCGGGAAGATACTGTCGATGATCTCTAGTGGGGTGTAGTCAGAGTCGCTGTCGAGCGTCGCTTCCAAAGAAAAACCATAACCCATTAGCCAACCTCTGCCATCGGTATCAGCATTGATCTTACACGCTTCTAGGTAGGGAATTTGTTCTTCTAATGTTGCTTCTGAGTCGAGTCCACAATTGCCACCCAGCTCTGAGGCGGCTTCAAACACATGGTTATGATTATCAATGAACCCCGGCAAAACAAAGGCATTCTCCAAGTCGATGACATCGGTACTCTGACCTTGAAAAGATTGCGCCTGAGCGTGGTCACCGATGAAGATGATCTTGCCTTTATGGGTAACGATCGAGTCTGACTCGCGATGCCCATATATGTCGGCATTGGTAAAAATCTGGTCAGCACTTTGGCTTTGAACTGCTGTTTGCGCTTGGACAACGGTGTTGGCTTGTGCAAGAACCGGAGCTACGGCCGTTAAGCTTGCGAGTAATGCTACCCATGCAGTGCGTGACAGAGCGAGCTTGTTATTCATTATTATGTCTTCCATGTTCCACTGTTTAATAAGTATAGAAAGCGAGTGGCAAGTGTGAAACTCTACATGAATGACAAATAAAAACCGCGATTAATCAATGAATTGTGGTTTGAATAAGCCTTTCATTACGACTCTTGTCTTAGGCTATTACGCAGATCTTTCTTATATTCGTCATAAGAGTTATAGCCATAGAATTTCCAGGTGTGGTCACCTTTAATATTGTGACTGTAGGTGATCTCGCCGATCCACTGTTGACGTGTGGCAAGAATCATATCGCGAATTTTTAATAATAAAGTGTCCATAGTTGCTCTCCTGATTAAGTTCACTTGCAGTATATTTATCGGAGACGAAGAGAAGAGTACCGTCAGCGCAATGTTCAATACTTTTCAGTCAATGTGCTGATTTGGGTGGTTTGTTACGTATACTTTCAATATTAAAAGGTCATTGAGTATCGTAATGAAAGGTTACTTGGAAAAAGTGCCACAACGAGTTGGCATGTCTTGGCGCTATAAGAAAATTGTCGAGAACAGTAAAAGCTATGGTTGGCACCGACATGAAGAGTACGAGATAGCGATACATCGTCACTTTGCTGGCCATAGTTTTATTGGGCACCATCAAAGCGATGTGTCTCATAATCACATGATTTTGGTTGGGCCGGACTTGCCTCATGCTATTTATTCTGAAGAGAGCGCAGACGACTCGCGAATATGTGAAACGCACGTAATTTGGTTTCGTAAAGACTGGATAGAGCCGTTGATAGACAGCTGTCGAGAGCTCGAACCGTTGCGTGCTTTGCTGGAAGATTCAAAGAAAGGATTGCAGTTCTCTCCCAGTTCGGCGGAGAAGGCAACGGAATTGTTAGATAGGGTGATGGAGAAACCGCCACACCAACAGTTACTCACCTTATTCTCATTGTTTTCGGTGTTACTTGATGACGAAGAGGTGGTGCAGTTGATTAACCCGATCTTTAAGGCCTGCGAAGGTGATGAGATCAGCGATAAGCTAAATAAGGTCGAAGCCTTCTTAATGAATCACTTCATTCAAGATATCTCGGTTAACGATTTAGCCAGTCACCTATATATCAGTGAAAGTAGCGTTAGGCGCTTGTTTCAAAAACATTATAAAGAGAGCTTCAGTCAACGGCTTAAAAAAATCAGGTTGAATGTCGCGTGCGACTTGCTGATTAATACGTCATTGCCTGTCAGTTTGATCTTGGAGAAAGTGGGATACGACAACCAAGCTAACTTCAATCGTCAGTTTAAATCCTATAAACAGGTGACACCGACTCAATATCGAATAGCAATGAAACGCCATTGATTCATTCGCAGACTAAACGATTCACATAAGATTCTGAATAAATTACAGTTAAGTGAACTATAAAAATGGATTTAACGTATTACCAAGGATGTAAGTTTATGTTTTCAAGAGACTTACTCGCATTACTAATAAAAACAAGTCGAGGTTAGGATGAAAAAAATATTATTGCTGCTTAGCGTGATCTTATTGGGTGGTTGTGTCGGCATGCCCGAAACGGTTAAGCCCGTTCAACAGTTCGAGTTGGATAGATACTTAGGGAAATGGTACGAAGTGGCTCGTTTGGATCACTCGTTTGAGCGTGGCTTAGACAACATTAGCGCTGAGTACAGCTTGCGTGATGATGGCGGCGTGAAGGTGATTAACCGTGGCTATTCGGCTGAAGAAGGTGAATGGAACGAAGCGGAAGGCAAAGCGTATTTTGTTGAAGGTTCTGAACAAGGCTATTTGAAAGTGTCTTTCTTTGGCCCTTTCTACGGCGCTTATGTGGTGTTTGAATTGGACAAAGAGGGATACCAATATGCGTTTGTTTCTGGCCCAGACACCGATTACTTATGGCTGCTTTCAAGAACACCTGAGGTTGCACCAGAGGTCATGGAGAAATTCAAAGCGATGTCAAAAGAGCGCGGTTTCAATACTGACGAGTTGATTTTTGTGGAGCATGACAATAAGCCTAGTTCTTGATAAGAGTTCTAATGCTTAGCGCTTGAGAGCAGTTACATTTGATTGAAGAAAGGCACCGATGAGCAATTCACCGGTGCCTTTTTGTTTGGCTTTGTTCTTTGTGCTTGCTAGCTCGTTAAGTAAGTAAATAACTAACGTTGTCGACGAACCTGCAAAACACTGAGTACCGATAGTGAAATGAAGAACGCAGGGTCGCTCCAGCCAAAGCCAACAAAGATTCCTGTAAACGCTGCATACAGTGTGATGATAGCGCCAAGCATATTCGTAACCACCAAACCTTGGATGAGCTTTTTAGCGGATACGCCGGGTTCAATGTCTCGTAATAACCAGCTTATCGCGGCAATACCACCAAGGAAGATGCTGGTGTGCTGAGAGAGAAAATAAGCGTACTTATCATTAATTTCTACGCCGTACATGGGCCACATTACCGTTGGGATAAAAAACAGTGCGATGGCAAACCCTGCGTAAATAATGCCGTGTAGGCTAAGAAAAGTTTTGTTGTTCATTACGTATCTCTCTATTTATTACTTAGCGACTTAGCGACTTAGCGACTTAGCTATTCAGTATCTTTGTTGTCATTCAGCGAATGAACAAGTTTGATTAACCGTTGATTGGGCCTTTATTAATGGTAGTTAATGGCTGATTGACGTCAAATATCACCCCACGCACTTCCGCTACGCCCATCTCTTTTAAGCGAGCAGCGTGCATCGCCAGATAGGTTTCAGCACTCAGCTGATCTTCAAATAAGTAGACGCCGCCACCCAGTTTTTCAGCTTCGTTTTCTGTCCAGATTTTCCAGATCATACCCGGTTCGTTGTTAATAGACTTTGCTAGGTCAACGAGTGCGTTCGACATCTCTTCACCAAATGGGCCGCTAAATTCAAAATCGACTTGTAATAATTTCATGGTTATTTCTCCAAACAGTTACTTGGTATTGCGCTGAGACTCATGGTCATTTCGCAAAACATAGGAGGCTTGATTGCCTGTTGAAATAGATAATACCTGTAAAAAACAGACAGAAAAGTTCATAATATAGCCATTAACTGTCAGGATTTTAGACCTATGAGATTGAAGACCACCCTAGACCAATGGCAAACGCTTTACGAGATTGACCGCGCAGGCAGCATTCAGGCGGCGGCAGTGCAATTGAATAAGAGCCATACCACGCTGATTTATGCTTTGAGAAAATTGGAGGACCAATTAGGCGTGACTTTAGTGCAGGTTGAAGGTCGCAGGGCGGTATTGTCGGAGGATGGGAAATCACTGTTGCGCCGTGCAAGCAGTATGTTGGAACAAGCTCGCGAGCTAGAGTTGATCAGTGAACAGCTGGCGAAAGGCGTCGAATCTGAAATCGTGGTCGCCGTGGATCATTTGTGCTGCCTTGAACGCCTTTATCAACCGATGGCTGCATTTTTGGCGGAGAACAACACCACATCGATACAAGTGATTGAAACGTCACTGTCTAAAACAACGGAAATGGTGACTCAAGAACTGGCTGATGTGGCTATCATCAACTTGCCTATTACTAATTACTCAGCCGAAGCCTTTGGTTTTACGATGATGGAGCCAGTAGTTGCTAGCTCACATCCGTTAGCAAGTGCCGTTTCAGTGTCGTTGAATCAACTGTCGTCTTTGCCACAAATTGTGGTGAGGGATTTAGGTACACGATCTAATCAAGGCACTAAAAGCCAAGGCAACAAACAGGATGTGGGCTGGTTGAAGTCGAGTCAGCGCATTACGGTGGATAATTTCGACCATGCCTTTGGCGCGGTGGAGCAGGGAGTTGGGTATTGTCGACTACCAAAGCACATTGTGGAAAGTCGAGGAAGTGACAAGCTAATGGTGTTGAATGTCGAAAATGGCAGTGGGTATCACGTTCCGCTGCACCTGACTTTACCAAAAGGAGCCAAGACAGGCCCTGCTGCTAAACGTTTCTATGAGTTACTTCTTGAGTCAGCTGCTCCTGCTAACTAACCCTCATTCAGTTGGGCTCAAACTAGCGAGGCTGATTGCCGTTTAAGAACAGCGCGACACATTCGCGAGTGTAGTGAAGTCTTTCTTCTTCAGATTCTCCGCTATCGTGTCCGAAGAATCCCCAATACGCCGATTTGCCGTGAAACATCAGCAACAGTTGGCGTGCTGCAATGACTGGTGAGCTTGATGTCGACAGTGTGAGATCACCAGAGTCTATTTTCGACTGCAAATAATCAGCAAGTAATTTGGTGGTTTTCTGAGGCCCAGTTTCTAAATAGATAGAGGCGATCTCTGGATGCGTATTCGCTTGGCTAATGGCATTTTGAAAGGTTTGTCTAGATTGTTCATCAAGTAATAAATCCTGAAACTTCACACCAAACTTCACCAACTCATCACCCACCGCAGCATCCATATCAAAGGCAGCAGGACTGAGTTCTCGCTCCGCACACTTGGTTTGCATGCAGGTTTCGAAAAGTTCGTCTTTGTTTTTAAAGTGAGAGTAGACCGTTTGCTTGGAAACGTTCGCTGCTTTGGCTATCTGATCCATATTGATCTTGAAGCCATGTTCAGAAAAAAGTTGGCTGGCTGCGGTTAAGATCTGCGATCTCTTCTGTTCACTCTTGATGATTTTAGTCACGTGCTTGCTTCTCGTTACTTAGTGTTGTCTCGTTACCTAGTTTGTCTCTTTGCTTGGTGCCTGTTGGTGCTCAGTTCTATGTGTCTCGTTTTACGCTAAGCATTATGCTTTTTGTGATGGTTTTATCAATCATTAACGATGAAACTTATTTTTAACACAATCAAACTAGACAGTCTAGTTTGATTTGGTTAGTCTAAAAAAAGAACATAATTGAGTACCGCATAGGAACAGTACGTATGTATAAATTGATGAAGGGAAGCGCAGTGGCAGTGGCGTTGTCGGCTTTTCTTGTTGGATGTGGCGAAAAGGAACAAGCCCAAGAGTCGGTTGATTCAACCGCTGAAACGGCATCGAGCGTCCAAACCATTTTAACCGTGGAAACGATGGCCTTGGCGCTCTCTTCCTCTTATGCAGTGCAGCGTGAATATGTCGGTGTGGTTAAGGCGGGTCAGCAGGCTAGTTTAGGTTTCGAACTAGCGGGCAAAGTAAACGAGATTCTGGTGGATGTCGGTGACACAGTCACAACGGGTCAGCCGTTGATCAGACTGGATACCCAACTTTTGGAAACCGAGTCTAGCCAACTGAAAGCGCAGGCTGAAGAAGTCAAAGCTCAATTGAGTTTGGTGGCAGCGAACCTTAAACGTCAACGTTCATTGAAAGCGAAAGGCTTCAGTGCCGAAGCTGAGATTGATTCGTTAACCAGTGAGCAACGCGTATTGCAGGCGAACTTGCTGCGTATTGATGCCTCGGTAAAAGGCAATCAATTGAAGCTGGTGAAATCGACAGTTCGTGCGCCATATTCAGGGACCATCGCAACACGCTTTGTCTCGCTTGGAGATGTGGTGAATGTAGGGAATCCAACCCTGACACTGCTTGCCTCTGAAGGTAAAGAGGCCTTCATCGGTATTCCTGCCCATCAAATGCAAAAAGTGACTTCGCTTTCTTCGCCAAGTATTCGCGTCGGGCGAGATGAATTCGCTGTGAGTCTGTTGAATCCGGGCGCAATGGTCGACACACAGTCTCGCAGTGTCGGTTTACGTTACTTGTTTCCTGAACAATCGTCGGTGTTAGAAGGGCAACTTGCCTATCTGAAATTTGATGAGCAGATTGATGACCAAGGCTACTGGGTGCCATTAACGGGTTTGATTGACGGCCTACGCGGTGTGTGGAACATCTTTGTGATTGGTGAAGACAACAAAGTTGAGCGCCGAAGTGTTCAAGTGTTGTTTGCCAACAATCAACAAGCGTACGTGAGTGGGGCGATTGAAGACGGTGAACAAGTGATTGCCAGTGGCTTACATCGTTTAGTTCCCGGACAAACCGTGAAGCCAGCAAGCGTTACTGCTGAATAGGAAATAGCATGAAAATCATAGAGACTATTTCCAACACTCGACTGCTTATCTTAATGACCGCACTGCTGATGGTGAGTGGTATTTCTGCGTTCATGACGTTGCCGCGTGCAGAAGATCCGGTGATCATCAACCGTTACGCGAACATTACTACCAGTTTCCCCGGCGCCAGTGCCGAGCGTGTTGAAACCTTGGTAACAGAAGTTATCGAGAACAAGCTGCGTGAGCTGAGTGAAGTTAAACTCGTGAGCTCAACCTCAAGGCCGGGCGTGTCTATTGTCACCTTAGAATTGAATGACACCATCACCGAGCCTGAGCCAGTTTGGTCTCAAGCTCGCGACAAGTTATCTGACATCGAATCCATTTTGCCTGCGGGCTCTCATTCTCCCGATCTCGATAGCGACCATACCTATGCTTTCACAACCATCGCATCTCTAACCTGGTCTGGTGCAGGCGAGCCTGACCGATTAACGCTGGGTCGTTATGCCAAAGAACTCGCTAAGCGACTAAGAACTTTGTCGGGTACCGAGTTCGTTGATGAATATGGGATGCCACAAGAAGAGATTCAAATCAGTTTGCGTACTGCCGATGCAGCGGCGTTAGGGCGCTCAAGTGCCAATATTGCTGAGTCGCTCGAAGGGGCAGACGCCAAGAACTCCGCCGGCGAGTTAGTGAGTGCTTATTCTCGCTTTGGCTTAGAGATTAAGTCTGAGCTTGATTCCATTGAACGTATTAAACAGGTGCCAATAGCCACCGACAGCAACGGTCACATCATCCGCATGGAAGACATTGCTTCTGTGAAACGTGGTGAGAAAACCCCACAAGACCAGATTGCCATTATTGATGGTGAGCCGGGTGTGATTGTCGCGGCAAGAATGCATCCTGATCTGCGAGTCGACAACTGGACGTCGCGAGCTAATGCTCTGATTGGTAAATTTGAGCAAGAGTTACCAAGTAACGTTAAGGTGACGGTGCTCTTTAATCAGCAAGGTTATACCGAAACTCGCTTAGACGATTTAGGCAAAAGCTTGATGATCGGTTTCGGTCTGATTTTGATTGTGTTGTTTGTCACTTTAGGCGTGCGTGCCGCGATCTTAGTCGCCATTTCTCTGCCGTTAACCTCATTATTGACTCTGTCGATCATGAAAATGACTGGTGTGCCGATTAACCAAATGTCGGTGACAGGCCTAATTGTGGCGCTCGGGATCATGGTTGATAACGCGGTGGTGATGGTCGATACCATTCAAGCTTATCGTTTGAAAGGGCAACAGCGCGCTGAAGCGACCATGAATGCATTGAAGCATTTATGGGTGCCGTTATTAGGCTCAACCTTAACTACCGTGTTGGCGTTTGCCCCGATTATCTTGATGCCGGGTGCATCAGGTGAGTTCGTGGGGGGAATTGCGATTACCGTTTCTTTCTCATTGATCGGCTCTTACATTATCTCGCACACCTTAATCGCAGGATTGGCGACCAAGCTACTGCCGAAACAACTCAGTGACGTTGATAAGAAAGGCCAGCACCATTGGTACATGACAGGCTTAAGAATTCCTGCTTTAACACGTTGGTTCTCGTCTTCTGTTCGCTTTGGTGTCACGCATCCAATCATCACGATTGCTTTGGTGTTATTGGTACCGTTTACCGGTTACTGGAGTATGTCTCAGCTGACAGAGCAATTCTTCCCGCCATCAGACCGAGACATGTTTGAGATTCAGGTTTACATGCCGCCGCAAGCGAGCATTTACGCCACCAAAAACACCTCTGAAAAAATAGATGACATCATTCATCGTTACCCTGAAGTGGAACGCATTGATTGGCTAGTGGGCGCAAACTTCCCATCCTTCTATTACAACCTGCAAGCAAGGCAAAATAACGCGCCGTACTTCTCGCAAGCCATGGTGAAAACAGAGAACTTTGACCAAGCCAATGCGCTAATTCCACAGTTGCAAAAGGTGTTGGATGAAGAAGTGCCGGAAGCACAAATCTTGGTACGTAAGCTTAACCAAGGGCCTCCATTTACCGCGCCCGTTGAACTGCGAGTGTATGGTGAAAACCTCGATACGTTGAAAGCGATTGGTGAGGATGTGCGATTGATTTTGGCGGGTGTTCCTCATGTGACGCACACAAGGGAAACGCTGCAACCGGGTACGCCGAAGGTGTGGTTGAAGGTCGATGAAGATACCGCGAAACTCAACGGTATTTCATTGAACCAGTTCGCAGGTATGCTGCAAACTACGTTGACAGGTCGTGAAAGTGGCTCTGTGATTGAAGGCAGTGAGTCGGTACCAATCCGTGTTCGTGTGGCAGATGAGGCGCGTGAAAACTTAGCGCATCTGAGTAATATTCGCTTGCCAATCAGTTCTGATGTTTACTCGACGGGGATTAATGTTTCAACTCTGGCTGAGCTGGAATTGACGACCAGTCGCGGCGCGATTACCCGTCGTAACGGGCAGCGTGTGAATACCATTGAGGGCTACATTGAAGCGGGTGTTTTACCTCAAACTGTGCTCAATGAATTCCAAAAACGCCTAGAAAACTATCAGATGCCATCAGGCTACACGATTGGTTTTGGTGGTGAATCTGCTGAACGAGATAATTCAGTCAACAGTCTCATCTCGAATGTCGCAGTCGTTGTCGTATTGATGGTTTTGGTGGTGGTGATGTCGTTCAACTCGTTCCGAATGAGTAGCATCATCTTCATGGTAGCAGGATTGGCTGGTGGACTAGGGCTGTTGTCGGTGTGGATTTTCGGTTATCCATTTGGCTTTACGGTGATCATCGCCATGCTCGGGATTGCGGGCTTAGCGATTAACGCTGCCATTGTCATTCTGACCGAATTGAAGCTAGACAAGGAGGCTTCCTCTGGGAATGTTGATGCAGTCGTTGATGCTGTTATGTCGTGTACTCGACATATCAGTTCGACCACAATCACAACTGTTGGTGGCTTCATGCCGTTGATCATCGCGGGTGGTGGCTTCTGGCCTCCTTTTGCGGTCGCTATTGTGGGCGGTACCGTATTAACCACGCTTATTTCGTTTTACTTTGTGCCGGTGGTTTATCATTTAATGACTAAAAATCAGCGAAAAACCATCGCTACTCAAGCTGCATAACTGTTTTTCAATTTAACGCATCTTTAATTTAACTACTCTTCAATTTAGCTACTCTTTAATTGCCCATAATCGAGCCGTATCAGGCTCGATTATGGTGTTGTTATTCTCGATAAATTCATCCCAATTCCTACCTTTTTGTTGTGCTTTTCACCGTTATTACGCCCTCAATTAGTCAAATTCTCCTTTCTGTTAGCCACAATATTCTTTCTGTTAGTCATTATATTCTTTCAATTCGTCACATCAGTGCATCGATGAATGCTTGATTATCTTTTTGGTGAATGTGTGTGGGTTTTGAATAATCTAACCAGTGAATACCTTGTAAATGGTATGTGAATTCACAATTTTGACGGGCGTCACACTTCTATTTATTCGCTCTTTCTAATGTACCTTGAACTTGCCCCGAGCTTTAGTGGTGAGTGAGTGTTTATCTACTTTTTCTAAATCCCTTGTCAGCACTGGCTCTATCCGTGTAGCACGCAATTGATGTGTGTCTTAATCGCTTACTGCTTCTTAGTTTTCGTCTTCATAAATGGAAGGTTAGTTTCCAAGTTTGTTTGGTGAGCTTTCAATTTCAACTCTTCATAATGCGCCAAATGTAACAATGCATTTCAAAGTGTAACAATTAAGTCATGTTTTCTGTGTGGTTTTAACCCAGCAGTAACGAACCTTACTTGCATTGCTTTTTGAGATGCGGCGTTTCACATGCTCAACACATAAATATTCTAATGACCATGACAACCAGTACTCGGGCGTTCGTTCTGAGGCTGGATAACCATCGAGAAAGTTAATGGAAGCTTCAAGATATAAACGCATTTTATCGAGAGCAAATCTGTCGAGGATTGGTTTGGTGGGAACCGTCCTGATGCTCGAAGGATGTAACTCCGCATTGCTCGACCCAAAAGGTAGCGTTGGCGTTCAGGAAAAGGAGCTGATTATTACGGCTCTGTTGCTGATGCTGATCGTCGTCATCCCCGTGATTCTGATGACCATCTACTTTGCCTATAGATACCGCGAAAGTAATACCACAGAAGAGTATGCACCTGACTGGGCGCACTCAACCAAGATCGAAGTGGTGGTATGGACGATTCCAATCATCATCATCGCGATTCTAGCCACCATCACTTGGCGAACAACACACGAATTAGAGCCATCAAAGCCTCTGGTGAGTGACGTTAAGCCTATGGTGATCGAAGTGGTCTCTCTGGACTGGAAGTGGCTGTTCATCTATCCGGAGCAAAACATTGCGACGGTTAACTATGTTGCGTTCCCGAAAGATGTACCGGTGACGTTTAAGCTAACTTCAGACAACATCATGAACGCGTTCTTTATCCCGCGTCTTGGTTCGCAGATCTACGCGATGCCAGGAATGGTGACTAAGCTGAATTTGATCGCGAACCACGAAGGTGACTTCAAGGGTTTTGCATCGAACTACAGTGGTAAAGGGTTCTCTCAAATGAAATTCACCGCATCAGCCATGCCTGATCAAGTGGCGTTTTTAAACTGGGTGGAGAAAGTGAAAGCAAGTCCTGATCGTATTGAAGATTGGGAGCAGTTCCGTTCATTGGCCGCGCCAAGTGTGGCTGAACCTGTGACTCTGTTTTCTAGTATCCCACCATTTTTATTCACTGATGTCGTGACCCAGCACCCTGGTTCAATGAACTGTTTGCCGGAAACCCAAGGATAATCGTCATGTTTGGAAGATTAACTCTAGACTCAATTCCCTACCACGAACCCATTATTTTGATCACCTTAACCATGATCGCTTTAGTGGGTAGTTTAGTGGTGTATGCGGTAACAAAAGCCGGTAAGTGGCAATACCTATGGAATGAATGGTTTACGTCTGTAGACCACAAAAAACTAGGCTTCATGTACATTGCGGTCGCGATGGTGATGTTAGTTCGTGGCTTCGCCGATGCGGTCATGATGCGCAGTCAGCAATTGCTTTCTGCAGCTGGTGAGACTGGCTATTTACCGCCACATCACTACGACCAAATCTTCACGGCTCACGGCGTGATCATGATTTTCTTCGTCGCGATGCCTCTGGTTATCGGCTTGATGAACATCATCGTGCCGCTGCAAATTGGCGCTCGTGATGTTGCATTCCCTTATCTGAATAACTTGAGCTTCTGGCTATTTGTGGTGGGTATTATCCTAACCAACATGTCGCTTGGCTTGGGTGAGTTTGGCCGTACGGGTTGGTTGGCGTATCCGCCGTTGTCTGGCATTGAGGCGAGCCCGGGAGTCGGGGTCGATTATTGGATATGGGCACTGCAAATATCCGGTGTGGGTACCACGTTAACGGGTGTGAACTTCTTCGCGACTATTTTGCGCATGCGTACTCCATCTATGCCAATGATGAAGATGCCAGTGTTCACTTGGGCATCTCTGTGTGCCAACATCCTGATCATCATCTCTTTCCCAATCCTAACGGTCACCATCGCGTTACTGACTTTGGATAGATACATCGGCACGCACTTCTTCACCAATGACCTTGGTGGCAACGTGATGATGTATGTGAACTTGATTTGGGCATGGGGACACCCTGAGGTGTACATCCTAATCTTGCCTATCTTCGGTGTGTTCTCTGAAGTGACTGCAACATTCTCTCGCAAAAAACTGTTTGGTTATACCTCACTGGTATGGGCGACGGTGGCTATCACTATTTTAGCGTTTGTGGTTTGGCTGCATCACTTCTTCACCATGGGTTCTGGCGCCAATGTGAATGCCTTCTTCGGCATCGCTACCATGATTATCTCTATCCCAACCGGGGTTAAGATCTTCAACTGGTTATTCACCATGTACAAAGGACGTATCCGCTTCACCACACCAATGATGTGGACGGTCGGTTTCCTTATCACCTTCACCGTTGGTGGTATGACGGGCGTATTGATGGCGGTTCCGGGCGCAGATTTCATTCTGCATAACTCGGTATTCCTGATTGCTCACTTCCACAACGTAATCATCGGTGGTGTTGTCTTCGGTTGTTTTGCTGCGATTGGTTACTGGTTCCCGAAAGCGACCGGTTTCACTCTGAACGAGCTTTGGGGCAAACGCGCATTCTACTGCTGGATCATCGGTTTCTTGATGGCGTTCTTGCCGCTTTACGCTCTAGGCTTTATGGGCATGACGCGTCGTTTGAGCCAAGACATCAACCCTGAGTTCTTCCCTCTACTGGCGGTTGCGGCTGCAGGTACGGGCGTGATTGCGATGGGTGTGGTGTGTCAGTTTGTTCAGATTTACGTGAGTGTTCGTGACCGCGACCAAAACCGAGATCTAACGGGTGACCCGTGGGGTGGACGTACCTTCGAATGGGCAACATCGTCACCACCACCGTTCTACAACTTTGCAAAACTGCCTAAGGGCGATGAGATCGATTCGTTCTGGTATCAAAAGCAAAGTGGTGAGTTTGATCCAACTCAGGAAGAAGAATACGAACGTATTCACATGCCGAAGAACACACCGACAGGCATTTATGTGTCTGCATGGGCGTTGGCATTTGGCTTCGCAATGATCTGGTACATCTGGTGGCTAGCGGCTGCAAGCTTAGTGGGTATCGTGGTGACGTGTATTCAACACAGCTACAACGACGATGTGGACTACTACGTGGAAGTTGAAGAGATCAAAGCGATTGAAGCGGCTCGACGTGCGCAGCTTGCAGAAGCGAAAAAACAGTCAGTGAAAGGCGACCATTCTGGTCGTGGTAACAGCGCTGACAGTGATGCTGATAGTGGTAATAACGACAATAAAGATGATTTGGAGACGACGTATGCAAGCTAATACTCCGTCACACACTTATGATCTTGCACATTCGCATGATCATCACCACGAAGCTGCGGGCAACAAGTTGTTTGGCTTCTGGGTTTACTTGATGAGTGACTGTGTCCTGTTTGCCACGCTTTTCGCGACGTATGCCGTGCTTGAGAGTGGATCGATTGCAGGGCCGACAGGTAAAGACATCTTTGAACTGCCGTTCGTGTTTGTCGAAACCATGATGCTGCTGTTCAGTAGTATCACCTTTGGTTTTGGCATGATTGCGATGAAGCGCAAAGACGTGACCGGACTGAAGCGCTGGATCAAAGTGACTTTCGTATTGGGCTTAGCCTTTATCTGTATGGAAGTGTATGAGTTCCATCACTTGATTGCAGAAGGCTATGGTCCTCAAGAGAGTGCGTTCCTTTCAGCGTTCTTTACCTTGGTTGGCACACACGGTTTACACGTAACGTTTGGCCTGATTTGGATGGCGGTGGCGTACCACCAACTTTCAACCAAAGGCTTGAACGACAACATGTCGATGCGCTTCCAGTGCTTGAGCTTGTTTTGGCACTTCCTTGATATCGTTTGGATTTGTGTATTTACCATCGTGTACTTAATGGGGGTGATGTAATGGAACAGCATCTAGACAGTGGTGCAACGGATTATGTGAAAGGCTTTATTGCGTCACTGATTCTCACCATTATTCCGTTCTACATCGTGTGGGCGCATGTATTACCAAGCACAGAAACGTACGTGATCTTGTTCGGCTGCGCGTTGGTGCAAATTTTTGTGCACTTTAAGTACTTCTTACATATGGAAGCGAAATCTTCCGATGGGCGTTGGAACTTGGTGTCACTGATGTTTACCGCCATTGTTGTATTGATTCTTATCGCTGGCTCGGTATGGATCATCTACAACATGAACGTCAACATGAAGTTGTAGGCTAGGGTATGCTGAAAAGATATCTGTCTATCACCAAACCGGGCATCATTTTCGGCAACCTGATTTCTGTTGCGGCGGGGTTCTTCCTCGCCGCAAAAACAGAACCAGCCAGTGCGATGTTGTTACTGACAACATTAGCGGGTGTGGGACTTGTGATTGCATCAGGTTGTGTTGTGAACAACATCTTTGATCGAGACATCGACCAAAAGATGAAGCGCACACAAAATCGAGAATTGGTTCAAGGAAACATCAATACAGATGTAGCGTTCGTCTATGCCTTGGTTTTACTGCTAGCAGGCACAGCGCTGCTGTTTCAGTTCGCTAATCCGATCTCTGCGGTCATGGTGTTGCTTGGCTATGTGTTTTACGTCTTTTTCTACACCATGTGGTACAAGCGTACATCGGTTTACGGCACTTTAGTCGGCAGTATTTCTGGCGCGGTTCCGCCGTTAGTGGGCTACTTGGCGGTGACTAATTACATTAGTTTGGAAGCGGTTTTGTTGTTCGCGATGTTCTGTTTATGGCAAATGCCACACTCGTACGCGATCGCGATGTTCCGCCTTCAAGATTATCGAGATGCAGGCATTCCAGTGTTACCGGTGAAAGAGGGCGTCGACAAAGCACATCAACACATGAAAGCGTATGTTGTGGCGTTTGGCGCAGTCTCGTTGGCGCTGTTCCTACTTGGGGAAGCAGGTTATGAATACCTAGCAGTGTCGGCAGCAGTCTGTTTTATGTGGACCAAAGTGACATTCCGCAAAGTCGATTGCCTTAACTACATCCAGTGGTCAAAGACCGTCTTCAAGGTCTCTCTGCTGGTGGTGATGAGCATCAGTGGTGTGCTGGGGCTGGAGTTGATTCCGTTGCCTACGCTTTTTTGATTTAAGTTTGTCGTTGAACCCTCAATGTTCTGAAGTCCGAGGGTTTGACGACTTTTTATCTGTCCCGCTTTAAGCTATTACCCTTCAAAAATATCACTCAGCCAATCTTCAAGCTGCTCTCGTTTATCTTGTGGGCCGTTGATGATCACTAAGCCGTTTAGTGTCGCGTGATCCCAAGAGATGGTGCCAGTTGCCAACGCATCGAACACATCGAGTTCCGTAATCAGTAATAGATCTTCCTCGGTAGGCAAAGTATCTCTGCCTGAGACATCGACCCCCTTCTCAAATTTCACTTGGCTGTAATGACCTTTGATTGCTTCGAACAAGTTGAACTCAATTTTGCTTGGGTGGGGTTTCGCAAGCGCAGCCTTGATGGCAAAGAGTCGAAAGTGATCCGGCTTATTGAAGTTGTTGAATTCATCGTCTTGTCTGGCTGTGATGACGTTGCCAAACACCTCGAGTGAACCGGGCTCTGTCACCAAACTAAACCCGGTCTCTTGGTGAAGACCGCAGGCAAACGTGAGTGAAGAGGTAAGCGAAAGAATCAGAGCAAATCGTTTTAACATAATGGTTATCGAGACCTATAACAGGGTTAAGAATCTGACGCCAGAAGCCGAACCTGACGATAAAAAAAGGGACCACAAAGGGTCCCTGTATTTGTTTGTCGTCCATGTGAAGCGGTCAGCGTATTGGTTGATAGTGTGTTAGTGATTGTTTACTAACGCTATCATCGAAGAGCTATCGCCGAAGAGCGACCGTTCGAGCTCACTATTAGCGAACGATGAGCATGATCTCTTCTGGAGTCATTGGCTTATCGAAGTAGCTCATGAATTGACCGAAGCCTTTGATGTCGCCATTCGAGAACTTGAATGCACCAGACTGTAGGTTGGTACCAATCACTTGTTGAGCGTTTGGACCCGCAATCAAGATTTGGTTCAATACTGCACGAGTGGTGTTGATTTGAACATCTGCGCCTTTCACTGCCTCTTCGTGTAACTGAGCAATGCCGTTGCGAATTTCGATAGTGAATGCTTCGTTAGTATCAGAGAAGTTGTACGTTAGCATCATGTTTACGTCTAACGAGTTTTCTGCGATTAGCGTCGACGTCATCATATCGAAGATTTGCTTACTTGGTAGGGCAGTTAGTACGTCTACAGAAGCAAAGCTGATCATGTTAGAGAAATCACGAGTACCTTCTAGTTCAGCTGCAGCATTCAATGCCCAGTTGCGCCAGTTGATGTTCACTTGATCTGCAGACCATGCTTTGTAAGCTTGTGCTTTCAGTAAGCGTGCTTCCATGTCATCTTTGTTTACCGTGATTGGGTAAGAAAGAATCTCTGCTGCAAAGGTGTAGTTCTCTGCTTTCATCGCCGCTTTTGCTGTGTCGATGATGTTGTCACGACCGCCCATGATCTCTACGAATGCTTTAGCGCGTTGCTCGTAAGCCATTGGCTCTAGCTGCCATGGATCCGCTTCGAAGAAACCGTTGTAACCTACGTAAATTTGGCGAACGGCGTGTGCAACGGTACCGTAGTGCTCACCTAACCAAGGGTGCTCAGCAAGGTGCTTAGGAAGTTTAACCACTTCAACTAGCTCGTCTGGCGTCATACCTTTGTTCATGTAACGGATTGTTTGGTCATGCGTGTATTGAATCGCATCACGATAAGCCGTTAATACGTCAGATACAGCTTCTTTACCTTCAACAGGACGACCGTGAGAGTTAATCATGATCTCAGTGTCGAACTTACGCATTATGTCGATGCCCTTGAACCACATTGATGGGTCACGGAATTTAGTACCACGGATGGTGTGAAGGTTAGGGAAGTTCTCACCTTGAAGTACTTCAGCCGCGTGCAGGATTTTCTGCTCTGGGAAGTAAACCACTAACTCATCTTTAGTTTCAGATGGCACGTTCTCGATGTGCATCTTAACGCCAGCAATTTCAATTTCAATGTGGCTTTGGCTTGGTACAAGCAGGTTTGGTTCAATGAACGAGATAGCACCTTGCATGAAACGTGGACCAAGGCCGTCGTTTACTGTGCCGTGCTCACCTTCTTCTACGTGCTTAGCACCTGTGTAAGAAGTACGGTGACCAAATAGAGTACCTAGGTTTGAAGACCAGTTAGCCACTGCTGCGGTTAGGCCTTCTTCAGCGATGATTTTTACTTCGCCTGATGCTACTTCTTCATCAGTCACCCATGCACGCACACCAGAGATGTGGTCGATGTGGTTGTGAGAATAGATGATGGCTTTAACCGGCTTGTCTGTGATTTGACGGAACTGTTCTTTAACCGATTGAGCCATTTCTACCGACTCGCCTGGATCAACAATGATGATGCCATCCGTACCTTCGATCATGACAGGAGTGTCTAGACCGAAGCCGTAACCAAGATAAATATTGTCATCCACTTTGATGATTGCTTGGTCCATTTTACGACCGTGCTTGGTGAGGATTGGATGAACGTGATCAGATTCTTCTGTGTAAGCCAGAGAGTCGCCCGTTTTCGATACAACTTGGATGCGCTCGCCTTTGCCCCAGAATAGGTTTGACTTGTGTTCGAAAAGAACCTCACTCTTGTAGCGAGCATCAAGGTCAATGTTTTGGTATTGCGCAGCATTTGCTGTTTGAAGTTCTTGGCCTACTTTCGATGTCGCTTCTACAGTTGGAGTTGCAGATGCAAAACCAGAAGCAAATAGAGCGCTCGCAACAGCAACAGGAAGTGCCATTTTTTTGAATGTATTAGTCATGGTAGTGACCTTATATTTGGATACAGGAATTGGATTTCTTGAGCCAAATGATAGAGGTGGGAGAGGTCGCTATCTACGCGCGAACAGGATTTCAATCTATCGGTTTTACGATTGATTGGATAACTAATGATTATTTTTGCGATTTATTTTGATCTAAATCAATTAGTAAGTGGGGGCTTGTGACAGATACAAAAATGCCCTGAAATTCAGGGCATTTAATTTGGAACTAATGGCTGTTATATAAGTGTTTACCGAGAACCTGAGTACTTACCGAGAATCTGAGTACTTACCAAGCACCTAAGTAAGACTTGTAAGATTGTAGGCGAACCGTTGCTGCGCCGATTACATCGATGAAGCCCCAGAACGGATGCGGCTTCTCAGCCGAGATCCAAGCCGCGCCAGTTGAACCAATAGGGATGTTGTAACCTTCTGGTTCGATGATCTCAAGTACGATAGTACGACCTAAAGCATTACCGTTTCTTACCACGTGTTGACCGACGCTTTGTGGCCCCTGAAGTGGAGAAATACTCGACTCACCGGTACCGGCATTAAAGCTGTGTACTTTTGCTCGGAACACGTGCCCTGGGTAGGCATCAACGAAGAACTCAGCGAAGTCTCCTACTTGAACATAGCCATAAGTTTGGTCTGAAATACGCATCTCAAGAAACTTTTTGCTGGTGTTGTAGAGGTGCATGTTACCCATTACAGAACCTTCAGCAATATTCACTATCGATACCTGACCGTCAAATTCCGCTCTAATGGTTTTCTTCTCTTGCGCCCAGTTCACTTTTTGTAGATCGGCTTTTAACGACACAAGTTCAGCGTGCAGCACTCGAAGATCGGAGTCGTACTTTTCTACGTCACGCATATTGAAGATTTCTGGTGACGTTTCAGCACGCTCTAAGTCGCGAGTCATTTGCTTGATTTCTTCTTCTTTCTGAACAATTGAAGATTCGATCTTTGCTTTGTCTGCGGCAGAATCGATGTCGACGAGCGTGTAGATTATGTCGCCTTCTTTAACCATTTGGTTGTGTTCAACAAGCACTTTGTCGATCTGCTGGCCGAAGATAGGTGACATCACCGCGTGTGGTGCTTTCACTGTGGTCGAGTTCGTTAAATCAACGGGTGCCCACAAGCGAGAGATAACCGCTAATACCGCAAGGATTGTTACGCCGCCAATGGCAGCCCAGGTATAGTTTTTGAAGTTCTTCTTAAGTGCGCCTGTCGCAAACAGTGACCATACAATTAGGATGTATGGAATCATCATCTCTTTCATTATGCGACCTCTTTTTCTGTAGGGGATGGTTTTGTTGGAGTCTTTTCTTCTGAAGCCTGTTCTTTTGAAGGCTGAGCTTCTGAAGACGGTTCTACTGGAGACTGTTGTGTTTGAGACGGCTCTGTTACCGATTGTTCAGGTGATACGTGTACTGCGGCTGTCTCTGTATTGGTCGCGTCTTGTTTTGGCTGTACACCACGGCGAATCACATCACTCAGTGATTGACCAATATGCTTCCAGTTCGCCAATGCGATAACCAAAGCGATAACCCAGAATGTTTTGCTGATGAAGAGCCCGCAAAGTGACAGTGCAAACACGATTTGTACGTGAGCGCTTTTGTGTTCTTTTGCTTTATGCACACCCAGTTCATGCAACTGCCACATGCCGTAAACACCGGCTAATACCACAGCAATGGTCACCGAGAACAAGTAACCAGAGAAGGACTCCATCTGGAAGAAGTTCATCATCATTTCATTGGGATGGTTGTTGAATTGAGACATGTCGATGTCTTTAGAATGGATTGTGCCTAACGGTGCAAGAGCCCATGCACCGGCAAACATCACCGCCATAAACAGGCAGAATTTAATCAAGACCATAGTAACGGCCCAGATCTTCTGGAAAACGATTTTTATAAAGTTCATATCTCAACCTACATCAATAAGAAGAGAGAATTTGCAGCCTAGAAGTCACCTTTAATGACATCTTAAAAAGTAGATGTCTATTATGTGGGTAGATTGGTGCTCATAATAAACAAAAGTAACAGATGATATTTAAAGTGATATTGCTCAGTCCAGACAACCGATTCTCGGTATCAAGAAGCGAATATGCTCCTCTACAAATCAACCTTTATTATTTGTCAGCAGACGTAAATTAGATGGCTATGAGGCGTTCGAATTAATATTCGTGCTGCTTTTCAGCGACTGTCTTTATTACGTGTATTACCTCGGTAATCGAGGGGCTCTTCCATGACAATTGACATACCAAAGTAAAACATTTGTCAGCATTCTGTTTGGGCAAAGAATTGATTTGTTAGCAGGATAATAGGAAGAGTTTTGAGCAGTATCTACCCAGAATTACGATTTGATAATATCGTAATTACGATTAGTAGTTATAACTCTAAATCGGTAGGGTGATTTATTTGAAAAGGCTCATATACAGATAGAAAACATTGTTCATTAACTTGGTTTGGATCAATGAAATGACTAATAAAAGCATCAATAAGCAATTTGGCGGAATTAATCTTTTTACACGCTTCTTACAATAAAAGGAGTACTAGAAACGAATGATGGATGACATATAACTGATAATAGGTTTTTTGAACACTGGAAAAATACGTTTCTGTTTACGGTAGAGCGCTGGATTCGAAATATTGTAGCTTTAATTCCTCAAATGTATATCTCAATGTCGCTGAACACAGTGTCATGATAAGCGAGACAATAACGTATTGTTTATGTTCTATTGAATATGTAATCTAACCCAATCAAATGCGATGTTGATTGGGGATAAAACATTGCAGTTGAAGAACAGATAGAGAAAGACCTAGCAGATAGCTAGGCCTTGATGTTGTGCACGAGTGAGGCCATGAATCAGGCACTGTGCGTGACTCATAGATAATCGACGAAAGGTCGAGACTGCCGCTTTACAGGAAGAGGTAGTTCGCTTGCATACCAAAGAAGTGCGCGCTGTTCTCATAAGCGCCTTGAACATTGATAACTTGCCCCTTCGAGTAATTAAGCTCAGGCTCGTCCAGATCAATGTAATCGTAGTAAGCGCGCAGTTCCCAGTTCTTATTGAGCGCATAGGTGGCACCGGCGCCAATACGTTTGGTTTCGCCTACAGGAAGATCCATATATTGATGAGTTGCGTCATCTTGAGGCGAAGTCTCGTAGCTGATGCCTGTTTCTAGTCGCAAGGTTGGGGTGATTTGGTAATGAGTACCTATGGCTAGGTTCCACACATCGTCAAAGTTACGGTCGACAACTTTTACTGAATTATCATTGATGTCTAGCGTGAGGTCAGTCCAAGTTGATAGGTCATACCAAGTCACACTCCACAGCATGTCCCATTGGTCATTGACGGCGTGCACGCCGCTAATTTGGATGTGTTGAGGCATGATAAAGTCGAGCCCAACATCACGCTTGGTGTCGCTAGCCGAATGTTGAAGATGCCCTTCACCGTAATGAGTAAGTTCAGAGCGGTAGATAAAGCCAAAACGGTGTTGTTCGTTCGGTTGGTAAAAGGCACTAAGAGAGTAGCCAACCGTGAAATCATCCGCGTCTGCTTCGAATAAGTGTTCAGATCCAATGTCGCCAGTGCCGATAAAAGGATTCAACTCGCCGTTTGCAGTGAGGTATTCCGCATTGACTGAGGCACCCAACGAAAGCTGCTCATTCACTTTGTAAGATATCGAAGGCATCAGTTGAACAGTCATGAATTCAACATTCTTTAATAAACGCTGCCCAGAAAAGTTATCACCATAATCGATCCCTGAACCACCTTGAGAAGCCAAAGCAAAACCAGCGTGAAATTTGTCGTTGATAGGGGTAACAAAGTAGAAGCTTCCTACCGGAGCCCAACCGCCAGCATCAATGTTACTGTCAAAACGCTCTGTTGGGTCTGTGTCTGAATAGTTGATGTCTGTGTAGAGGCCTGCCAGATTGACGGTGAGTTCAGGGTTTTCTAGCTGAGACATAGCGGCAGGGTTAGTCCATGCGGTTAACGCACTTTCAGCTAACGCTGCCGATCCTGCGCCTGCGGTACTTGCGTTGAGAGAACCAAGTTCAGGAAGAAGGTGAGCCGCAGCCAGTGCTGGGTTTGAAAGCATCGCGTTACTCGTCATCATCGCAATAGTGATGGCAAGGTAGTGTTTTTTCATGGGGAAACCTATTAAGAAACTAATTACGCGGGATGTTAGTGTCTCAATTTGGGACTTTAAACGAGGGATTCTTATTTCATTCTATCGCTTTTACGATAGCATAGTACTCATGGTCGCCTAACGAATAATGATATATGAGTAATGACATCCCCAACTTCAACCTACTTGCTGTTTTTTCTGCGGTGATGGAGCAGGGCAGTTTAAGTAAGGCTGCGGATCAACTCAGTACCAACCAATCGACCATCAGTACCGCGTTAGCCCGCCTAAAGAAAGAGATTGGCCAAGAGCTTTTTGTTCGTAAAGGAAGAGGTGTTGCGCCTACGTCTTATGCGCAAAGCTTGTATGAACAAATTAAAGCGCCGATCAATGAACTCAATGGCGTCTTTCAGTCGATGGCGAATTTTGATGAGCAATCCTCTGAACGTAAATTTGTGATTTCTGCACCTGAGCACTTACAGTGGGTGCTGCTCAATAGTTTCGCGGCGCTTCCTAATCAAAACTTGTCTTTAGAAGTATTTGATCAACCGGACAGTGATGAGCGCATTTACGAAGATCTTTTGACGCAAGAGTTCGATGCGATGATCGATATTGTGGTACCTGAACACCCAAGTATCGTCAGTGAAACACTTTATGAAGGCGAGTTTGTGATCGTGTGTCGAGCTGATCACCCACGAATCCAAGGTGAAATCAGCGAAGCTCAGTTCCTAAGTGAAAAGCATGCCGTATTAGACAGAACGCGACGCAAAGTTCGCAGTTTAAATCACTACACTTCTTTGGATCTGTCCCAACGTAAAATCGTATTTCACGGGCGTTCGCTGTTCAGTAATATCTTGCTGTGTAGCCAATCTGATTACATTACTGTAGTGCCTTTATCAATGGCCGTGCAGTTCCAAGAAAAGTTAAGTTTGCAGCTATTCAAGCCGCCTTTTGAATATCAGCCGATGTCTCACTACCTGATTTGGTTGAAGAAGCAGAACAGCGACCCCGCTCATAAATGGTTCAGAGAACAAGTCATCAGTACATCAGATACAATGTCGAAGGCGCTTAAAGATAGGCGTTTGCGGTTTTAATTGAGAGTTTAATTCTAGGGAAGCATTGGCTTCCCTTTTTTGTGTCATTGAGTTCGTGCTAGTCATAAACTTCATAACAAAAAATTATCACATTGAGAATTTTTGATAATTTCCTTAATTCTTCGATGAATCGTATTATTTCACTCAGAGATTAGTGGATAACCTCCACTCAAAATAATAACGGCGCCATGCTTGTGGTGCTAATAAGGGTGAAATATGAAATTCCTACACACAATGATCCGAGTTACTGATTTAGACAAGTCCATCGAGTTCTACACCAAGGTATTGGGAATGAAGGAACTTGAACGCCACGAGAACAAAGACTACCGCTACACATTAGTTTTTGTTGGCTACGAACAAGGCGGCACGACTATCGAGCTAACGTACAACTGGGATACGAATGAGTACGAGATGGGCAGCGCGTTCGGTCATCTGGCATTGGGTGTAGAAGATATTTACTCAGCATGCGACAAGATCAAATCGCTAGGTGGCAACGTCACTCGCGAAGCAGGTCCAGTGAAAGGCGGTTCAACTCATATCGCTTTTATTACTGACCCAGACGGCTACCAAATCGAACTGATTCAACTAGGCTAATCGAGGATATAACAATGACAAACGCACTATTTCAACCAATTCAACTTGGTAATATCGAGCTTAAAAACCGTATTGTTATGCCACCGATGACGCGTTCTCGCGCAACGCAACCTGGTAATTCAGCAAACGACATGATGGCGGCTTACTACGCTCAACGCGCTTCTGCAGGTTTGATTATTGCGGAAGGTACACAAATTTCACCTATGGGCCAAGGTTATGCTTGGACTCCAGGTATCTATTCTGATGAGCAGATTGCTGGTTGGAAAAAAGTGACTGATGCCGTACATGAAAAAGAGGGCGTTATCTTCGCTCAACTTTGGCATGTAGGCCGTGTCACACACCCAGACAACATTGGTGGTGAACAACCAATTTCGTCTTCTGCACTTAAAGCAGAAAACGTAAAAGTATTCATCGATAACGGCACTGATGAGCCGGGTTTTGTGGATGTGGTTGAACCTCGTGAGATGACGAAAGAAGACATCAAAGCAGTGGTTGAACAATATCGCCAAGCGGCTTTGAACGCGATTGAAGCAGGCTTTGATGGTATCGAACTTCACGCCGCGAATGGTTACTTAATCAACCAATTCATCGATTCTGAAGCAAACAATCGCACTGACGAATACGGTGGTTCAATCGAAAACCGTTTACGTTTCCTAGGTGAAGTGGTTGAGGCTATGGTTGAAGCGATTGGTGCTGACCGTGTTGGTGTGCGCCTTGCTCCGTTCACATCGTTGAATGGTACGGTTGACGCTACGCCAGTGGAGACTTACACAGCGGCGGCAGCATTACTTAACCTATACAAAATTGTTTACCTGCACATTGCAGAAGTCGATTGGGACGATGCACCTGAAACACCAAAAACCTTTAAATCAGCAGTACGTAATGCTTATCAAGGTGTCCTGATTTATGCGGGTAAATACGATAGCGAGCGTGGCGAAAAAGCGGTTGCTGAAGGCGTAACTGACATGGTTGGTTTTGGTCGTCCATTCGTTGCTAACCCAGATTTACCAGCTCGTATTCAAAATGGTTACCCACTTGCGGCGCACGATCCAAACACATTGTTTGGTGGTGCGGAAAAGGGTTTAATTGATTACCCAGAATACGCAAGTTAAAAACAGCTGCCTGAAGCAGAGTATTGAGATAGTATCTTGATCCTGTTGAATGTTTATAAAAAGCAACCTTGCAGAGTCGGGTTGCTTTTTTTGTTATTGGATCAAGTAAAATGATGAAAGCGATGCGCGGAGAGCTTTACCTCCTATTTGCTACCCTGTTAGCTGGGATTGGATGGATTGCATCTAAGCTGGTGGTATTAGAAATGCCGGGGCCAGTGTTCATTGGTGTGCGATTCCTCGTCGCGAGTTTGATTCTTCTACCGTTTTGTATTCATCACATTCGTAAGCTTTCGCTTAAGCAGATTCTGTCTCTTTGCGGCGTAGGTTTGTTGCTGTCTGCCTCTTTGCAGGTATGGGTGTTTGCAGTATCGGTGACAGAAAGCTTGTCGGAAGGGGCATTCATCATGAGCCTCGCCATGATCATTGCGCCGTTTGTTTCTTGGATTATCTTCCGAGTGAAACCGAATCGTGCATTTTGGATGTCTTTCCCTATCGCGATTATCGGTATGCTACTGCTGACTTTGGGCAATGGTTGGAATGTAGAGCAGAGTCAGATTTACTTCTTGCTAGCATCGATGTTGTTGTCTGTTCACTTTGTGATGAACAAGCGTGTGATTACCAATATCAAACCTATCGCATCAATCTGTGTACAGCTGTTTGTGGTGGGTGTGAGTGGTTTAGCCTTTGCTTCTATGACAGCTCAGCCGGAGTTCGAAATCACCAAAACCTTAGTCTTCTGGTTTATCGTTTCTGCGGTGATCGCAACGTCTATTCGTTACTTGCTGCAAACGGTCGGTCAGCACTCCGTGAACATGGAAGTGGCGGCATTGATCATGATTCTTGAGCCTGTGTGGACGCTGCTGTTAAGTGTGAGCGTATTAGGCGAAAGTGTAGAGATGCAGAAGTTACTTGGTGGGGCGGTGATCATTGCTTCACTGTTTTGCTATATCAAATGGTCGAGACGAAAATAAAACACTCGGCGCAAGGCCGAGTGTGGGTTGTTTTTCAATACACGTTCAGAGTGTAATCATTTCTAAGCACTAAGCACTAAGCACTAAGCACTAAGCACTAAGCATGCTAAGCAGTGAACGCGGTAAGATCAGATTGCCGCGACTACTTTCTGAAGTAGCTTGAGCATTTGTTGCTGTTCTTCAGCATCTAACTCATTCATCAACGCTTTGTTTACACGAACTGGCACTGGAATGAGTTGTTCTTCAAGTGCTTTGCCTTTTTCCGTTAAGTAAATTCGGAAAGAACGGCGACTGTTTGGATCGGCTCTGCGTTCGACCAGTTCAAGCTTTTCTAACTTGTCTAATGTGCGTGTCGTTGTTGAATTCTCGACTTTGGATTTCGCAGCAATATCACGCTGAGTCACACCTTCTTCTTCCCAAAGACACATCATGGTTGGCCATAGTGCAATGCTTAAGCCATGTTCCTTCAATTCCGTGTCGAAATCTTTGGTCGCTTTATTGGCGATCACATTGATCATCCAACCAAAGCTTTTTTGTCTATCAAACTCTTCTGGCATCTGTCGCTACCTAATTTTACTGTGATATTACAACTATTGTCATCGTAACTAATACCGATGCAATTAGCACCAACAACGCTTTCATATTTGATGAAAAAGCCAATTGACTGCCATTTCTGAAATAATCCGTTGACGCTGAATGGTTTTGTTTGCCTGTGATCATGGCAAGAACCAGCGGTTTTGAACGCAGTTTGTAGATGATAATGGCCACCAAGTGCAGTACGACAAATGCCACTAACATGCGTGCTGCAATACCATGCACACCACAGAACACATCAAATACTGCATCAGTAATCACGCATTCCGAGCCTGGAATCGCATCAAAGAAACCGGCAATAACAAGCCCAGTAATACATTGGATAAACAGAGTCGTGATCATTCCTATCACCATCCACGCACCTAACGGATTATGTCCCGGTTTTGGTCGTGCTTTTCCGAGGAAGTAATTCCAAGCCGATTTTGGGGAGCTAATAAATTGAGAAAAGCGACTGGTATCGCTGCCGACGATTCCCCAAACCAAGCGCCATAAAATCAGACTGAACAGTGCGAGGCCTAAGTAAACATGAGGGCCTTGTCCGTTAAACCCTGACGCAGCAAGACCAATAAAGAGTGCGGCTTGAAGCCAGTGATAAAGTCGAGTTGGTAGATCCCAGATTTTCATAATGCTTTTCCTGTTTGCGAATTTGCTTGGTGGGAATAATTTACACAACAATAGTTGCATGAGCAACTATTGTTGTGTAAATTAATTGCATCTCATCGATTACGGCTGAACTATCAAGCCGTAATTTACTAAGAAACCAATCAGTAATTAACGAACAAATCACTCAGTCAATTAGCCACTCAGTCAATTAAGCACTCAATCAATTAATCACTAGGAATGACACTATGAAAAAATTCACTATCGCTTTAATCATCGCACTGCCTACGATTGCTCTACCTATGATCTCTATCGCTGCAGCGGATGTTGTAAATAATCGCCAGCACGCTTTTAGCTCTATTGAAGAGGTCAGCAAACAAGTCGATTCAGAATTGAATAACAGTGACGTGGATTGGCTGAAAGTGGGTGAGCTAAGTGACATGTTGGTGGAACATGGAACTGTATTGAACGCGAGTTTTGCTGAAGGTGATACTGGAGGTAAGGCAAAAAAGGAGATTTGGAGCAAGCCTGAGAGATTTAACCAACTGATGTTGCAGATGAACCAAGGCTTTTCTGAGCTTTATCAAGCGAGTGTTGAGCAAGATTTGCCGAGCGCAGAACAAGGGTTAGATTCTGTGAACAATACTTGTAAAGGATGTCACCGCACTTACCGCTCTCGTTGGTAACGATTCTAATAACGAGCTTTGGATACAGGTGGTAAAGTCGAATCCTTACCACCATAGTCCTAGCGCGCTGCCTTCTTTGCTTTGTGCAATCAATTCGAATGCACTAGGGGCAGGAAAGCACGTGAGTGAATTAGTCGCGAACAGTGACTTTAGTAATCACGATGTCTTCACACGGCACATCTTCATGTCCCCAGCGAGTGGTGGTTGGTGCAAGCGCAATCTTGTTTACCACATCCATACCTGCTGATACCTTGCCAAACACAGCGTAGCCCCAACCTGAGTTGCTGGTTGCTGTATGATCAAGGAAATCATTGTCGTCAAGGTTGATAAAGAACTGCGCCGTTGCTGAATGAGGTGCGTCAGTGCGAGCCATTGCGAGAGATCCAATCACGTTCTTTAAGCCGCGGTTAGCTTCATTCACAATAGGTGCACGAGTTGGTTTTTCTGTCATGTCGATAGTGTGTCCACCACCTTGAATCATGAAACCTTCAATAACACGGTGAAATGTTGTGCCTTCGTAGAAGCCATCTTGGCAGTATTTAAGGAAGTTTTTCGACGTTACTGGCGCTTTTTCAAGGTTCAGTTCAATTTCAATGTCGCCAAAGTTTGTGGTCAGAATGATCATAAAGGTCCCAATATTTGAGTGCTAATATTTTGAGTGCAACAGCACAGTGGTTAGCTTATTTGAGTGCAGTATATGAAAAATTGTGGAGGATGCCAGTTAACAATGCTTCCCAAGCGGATTTACGGGAATGGTGAGTGGCTAGGGATACTTCATATATAAGAAAGCCAGCAATGAAGTCACTGGCTTTGAGGTGAAAAACGGACTTAGAGCGTTAGCAGGTAGTTAACTAGTTGGTTGTACTCTTCGTAGCTCTTGATTTGATCCGGTTTCACGATGTATTTGTTGTTAACCAGAACTCCAGGAACACCTGTTAGTGTGCTTTGATCAAACTCTTTATCGAAACGTTTTTGCATCGAGTTCACTGCAAAGCTGTTGTATGCCGCATCAAACTTCTTCGCATCGATACCGTTATCAATGAAAACTTCACGCAGTTCTGCTTCATTTTTTGGTGTTTGTTGCTTCTCATGGATCTGAGTAAACATGGCAGGAACCATGCTTTCTTCAGCGTCTAGCGCAATCATGGTCGCGTAAGCCTTCGCCATTGGTACTGCCATGTTGTTACCCATAAAAGCGACGTGCACTTTTTGGAAGCTTGCTGACTTTGGCAAGTCTGCTTTTAGGTACTTAATGACCCCTTCAAACTTGTAACAATGTGGGCAGTAGAAAGAGAAAAATTCGGTAACGACAGGCTTGTCGGCCTTTACTACATCAAGGATTTTGTAGTGCGTGCCTTCTTCAAATTGTGCGGCGTTTACTGAAGCGCTCAAGAGTAGAGCGGCAAAGAGGCTAAACAGTTTTTTCATGTGTTCATTTCCTAAATTCGGATGTCATTTGATACAGCAAAAATGCTGTTATAACTTGGTGGCAGATATTGCCAAACAGGGACAAACGATTAGGAAATAGGGGGGCGGTATGGCGCTTGTGGTGCAACAATCGCTTTGTGCGAAGGCTCTTTTTCTATCAGTGCCAGTGATTCAATCTGTGGTTCGAAAGATTCAGAAACGATCAGTGGTGGCATTTTCAGTAGACAGACCGATCCACAGCAGTGGTGCTCAACGGTGGGTTGTGCGCTGGAAAAAGGTGTTGGGGTGCTCTCTACAGAACTGATGTTAGAAGCAGAGAAAGAGAAGCTATTGGCAGAAGTTGATTGAGCTTGCAGAGCATTGCTGCTCGCGATGCTGTCCACACTAATGGTGGCCATTAGCATAGCGAAGAGCATGAAAGCGTGTACCCAAATTTTGTTAATCAACTTTGGCATGAATTCTTAGTCTTGGTCAACGAGTGAAGCAGGCGAATCATACCTCACTCGTTTGCGCATCTCTAATCAAACCCAATAAAACTTAGCCGAGCTCAACTTTTATTACGCTTGATACTGTTTCAGGAACATCTCGACACTGGATTGGATGATCACCTGTTTGTGTGCAGCATCCGGTGACGGCGTATGACCAATGATTTGTGGCCAAAATGCAAAAGACTTTAACAGTGCAATAAACTGGGTAGATGCAAATAGAGGGTCTAGTTCAATCAAGCGGTCATCTGCCAGTGCTGCTTTAATCCAGGTTGTGAGTCCACTTTCTGCTTGGGAATATTTCTCCATAGCTTGATGCGCCAGTTCGGCGTTATGGAAATACTCTGAGAACAGCACGCGAGATAAGTCGATAAAGCCTTCTGATTCTAAAAGCTCTAGTTCTTGATTAGCAATCGAAGCGAGTTGTTCATTAAGAGGTAGTTCTGTTTGATAAGGGAAATGGGTAGCGGCGAGAGTCTTGCTCCAAATGCTGTCCAAAATCTCATCTAAAAGCAGTTCTTTGCTGGCAAAGTGGTTGTATACCGTGCGCTTTGATACTTCCGCGCGGCTCGATATTTTATCCATGCTGGTGGCCTTGTAACCGTGCTCAGTAAACTCTGCGATAGCAGCGGCAACGATCGATTCACGTTTTCTTTGGCTTAGTGTTTTTTTTACAGTCATCGGGATACTACTCAATAGGTCGCGGTTAGCATTGCACACGCTAATTTTACACCAGTAAGTTTACTTTTAGAACACTAATCCGCGTATTGGTAATTAGGTCGATAGCCACTGAATCGCTTTGCAATGCACTGTGGGTATCATAGAATCGAAAGCGTATTCGAATTTTATTGATATCAACGGAAGAGAATAAACAATCAATGAGTAGTATTTTAGAGTGTATTCGTACAGTTGGACGAGGAGAAAGAGGGCGTAAGCCTTTATCGTTCGAACAAGCCTACCGCATCATGGATGAGTATTTAAGCGGAGAGGTCGGCGACGACCAAATGGCTATGCTACTGATGTTGATTCGTGTGCAGAATGAAACCAATGAAGAGATCGCAGGCTTTGTAAAAGCATTTCAATCTCGAGTACCAGATTTAGGTGCCGATATTGACTGGCCGTGCTACGCAGGTAAGCGTAACGATACCGCTAGTGGTAAGCCTTGGAATTTGTTGGCGGCAAAAATCTTAGCTGATAATGGCTATAAAGTCTTAATGCATGGCTACATGGACAAACCAAGTGGCCGCACGCACGTTGAGACTCACCTAGAGTGTGTTGGTGTTCGCCGAGCTCAAGACCCACAAGACGCCAAGCAGATCCTTGAAGCGGATGGTATCGCCTATTTGCCTTTGGCGAACTTCGCACCTGAAGCTCAAACTATGATTGGTTGGAAACACCGTTACGGGCTGAGAACGCCGATTAATACTGTAGTTCGAGCATTGAACCCCGGTGGTGGTCGTTTGGGCTTGCGTGGTAGTTTTCACCCGGGCTTTCCTCAGTTACACGCTGAAGTTGAGCATGTTATTGGCAATAAATCGCACTCGGTGATTTCATTCAAAGGCATGAATGGCGAGTCGGAATACAACCCTAAAGTGAGTCAAACGGTCTGGATGAGTTCTCCTGAGAAGGTGGAATCTTTCTACTGGGAAGGCACGATGAATGTTGAACTGTCTCTGCCTTCTGAATGTGTACTGGGTACACCGGAAGATGAGATGGAGCTGATGGCGAACAGTGTTGTGGACAGTATGACTGCGATTTTATTCGCAGAAACGCACGATAAAACTGAGGCATACCAGAAAGCGGTGCGTCTGTGGCATGAGTATTGTGCGCGTTAGATGATGGTTTAACCAATGAGAGAAGGTCAGCGAGCGCTGGCCTTTTTTATGCTTAATTTCTAACAAGGGCCTTTCGTGAATGTCCAAACAATAGAGCTACTTCACTCGCATCAATCGATGCATCTTGTCTTCGAATTGAATCTCAATCACTTGTGAAATTTTCATCTTCTCAACTCGTTCAAGCATTGCTGTTTGATAGGCTCGTTTCTTCATCCACTCTAACGACTCTTTAAAGCCATCTTCATTTATCACAAAGGACTGATCGGTGATGGAGTCTTCAAAAATATGAACCACCCAAATCCGCGATTGGAAATCCAATAATTCGCTAAAGTAGCTTTTTAGCTTAGGGATAAAGTGAGATAGAACAGTTTTAGGAGAACGAAGCGAAGTCATAGTGAACCGTTTGGACAATGAAAAGCGGTGCGACGGATGTCTCCAATTCGAGCGCTTATCGGTTAAAGCAGGTAATCATCGTCAATGTGATTACCTACTCAAGAACTTGCCACAAAATACGGTATTCATGTGTCGTTGACAATGCTTGTTGAGCTTGCCGGTCAAGACATGTGTGATGAGTCTGCTATTTAACGAACAAGCCGAAGTCGATCTCTTGTGCTCTTTGGTATTTGACCAACTTTACTTTCAAATTGTGTTTTGCCGCCAGATCAATCGCTAAGCTAGACATGTGTTTTATCTCATCGACGCAGCTAGAGATAAGGGGCTTTTCTTGGTTATCGACAGTGGCGATGAGGGTGTTTTCTGTACCATCGACACCGGAATAAATGTACGCGTACATACTGTTGTTGTGTTGCATAAACGGCCTAATTGTAACGATATAATTATTTATGGCGTGAAGAGTACAAGGTTTATTCATTCAAGCTAGTGTCATAAAGTAAGGCTTTGTAAGGACTCTATTTTTTATTTTTTTGCTCGCGTAAAAATGCTCACAAGCCTTTTGTGACCTTGTTTTCTCGCCTTGGTAGGTTTTACCTATCAATAAAATTGTTGAAATCCATTTAGTAAAATCAAGATTTTAGACAACAATTAGGTTAACAAGATAGAAAAAGACATGACGAAAAGTATTTAGGGAGAACGCAATGCATTCAATAAAAGTGAAAGATTACATGACGCCGCAGGTTGTGACATTCACTCCTGACATGCCGTTAAGTCTCGCGTTAGATAGAGTAATGAGCAGCCATCACATGGGCGGTCCAGTAATTGATGATAATGAGCAAGTTATTGGTTTCCTTTCTGAGCAAGATTTATTAGAAAAATTGGTGAAGGTGAGCTATTTCTGCCAAGACACACACATTGTGGGTGATTGTATGTACCAAGAGGTGCTATCGGTATCACCAGACTTATCCATCATTGAGTTGGCAGATATGATGCAAGTGGGTAAACCCAAAGCTTATCCAGTGCTCGATAATAAAAAGCTAGTGGGTATTATCACCAGAACCGATGTTTTGAGAGCAATCGGCAAGAACTTGGAAGAATGCTTCAAACATCAGGTATAGTAGCGTGTTAAGAACGATTATTTTTCTCAATACCCTCAATTGAAAAAGGCGCACTAGCGCCTTTTTTCTGTATAGAGCTTTTCTTGGTCGATCCTTTCTTTGTCGCTCCCTAGCTTGTGGAACGCTAGTTTTGGGTCACTAGTTTAGAGAGCTTGCTTGTGGGTGTCTCAGCTTTTGGAGGTTTCATGTCAAATCAAACGGCAAAGTTTGTAGAAGGTTCAACGATGCGCCACATCTTGGTGATGTCGGGGGCTGGCTCAGTCGGTTTGATGGCGTTATTCGTGGTCGATTTACTCGATATGTTGTTCATCAGTATGTTGGGACAAGTCGAATTGGCCGCTGCGGTGGGTTTTGCAGGCACGCTGACTTTTTTCTCTACCTCCGTTTCGATCGGTACTTCCATTGCTATGGGCGCGTTAGTTTCCAAAGCGATCGGTTCAAAGAATCAGGAACACGCTCGAAACCTCGCCACCAGTATTATGCTGACTGCTTTTGTCATCAGTTTGACGATTACCGCGGTGATGTTTGCTTATATCCCAGAACTGTTAGCCGCTATAGGGGCAAAAGGGGTTGCCGCAGAGCGTGCCCAAGCTTACCTACAGATTTTATTGCCAAGTGGTCCATTTTTGGCGTTGGCGATGGCGGCTGGTGCGGGTTTGAGGGCGGCAGGAGATGCCAAACGTTCGATGTGGGCGACTTTGTCGGGCGGTATCGTTAATGCGATTTTGGACCCTCTGTTTATTTTTGGTTTTGGCTGGAATATAGAAGGGGCGGCTATTGCTTCTGTTTTTGCCCGTTTTTCGGTGCTTCTTTTCTCGCTGTATCCTCTGATTCGTAGTCATCACTTGGTTGCACCTCCTTCAATGGTGCAGTGGCGCATTAATATTCGCCCTATATTGGCCATAGCGCTTCCCGCAATTATCACCAATACCGCAACACCTATCGGCAATGCGATTGTGACAACGGGTATCGCACAATACGGTGAGGATTTTGTCGCGGGCTTTGCCGTGATTGGTCGTCTAACGCCGGTTTGTTTTGCGGTTATTTTTGCCTTGTCCGGCGCTGTAGGCCCAATCATTGGGCAAAACTTTGGTGCAGAACGAATGGACAGAGTAAAAGAAACGCTCAACAACTCATTGTTGGTTACTACGGCATACACTATCGCCGTCTGTATTCTGTTGTACTTTGTCCAAGACTATGTGATCCAAGGCTTTAGCCTGCAAGGTGATGCAGCAATTATTGTTGCGGCATTTTGTACTTATGTCGCCTTAACCTTTACTTTTAATGGCGCGTTGTTTGTTGCCAATACGTCTTTCAATAACCTCGGTAAACCGCTTTACTCGACAGCACTGAATCTGGGTAAAGCCACTCTTGGTACGTTGCCGTTCGTCTACTTAGGCTCGCAATGGTATGGCGCATTGGGTGTGTTGTATGGGCAAGCCTTGGGTAATGTTTTGTTCGGAATACTTGGTACCTTGGTGCTTCGCTATCATATTGCCGAGCTTATGCAAGGTTCCCAAGTTGATCCTGTAGAAGACGATGTATCGATAGTGAGCTTGAATACACAACCGTTTTGTTCGCACGATGCGGTTCTTATTGATGATGTATCTGCGAACAGAGAAGAGTGTAAAGAGTTCAAGTCGCAATAACACCGGCATTCCAATACGAGATTGGTCGGTTTGCAAATTTCTTCTTGGCCTTGGACAATTTCTTCTTGACCTTGGAGTAGCCTCCAAGGTTTATACTTTTGATGAACTTAAGGTTTGGTTGCTGTGATTAGCCAGCAACAACCTCAAGGCTTTTGAGTATTAAGGAGATACATTATGTGCGCAAAACATGCAGCGTGCCGCTCAACAAAAGTGGACGTTCAACCTCAAGCGGCAGGAGCAAGCTGTTCCAGCCCTAAAATTTCCAGCATCACGGCAGCGGGTACTTCATCATGCTGTAGTTCTACGACGGCTTCTGCAGCAGCAGATGATTGTTGTGGTTCAGACAGTGGAGAAGAAGACCGGCTGCCCTTAACTGAGCCTCTTAACGCCCAATTCTCCAAAAGTTGGCTGGTTGCCGGAATGGACTGCCCAGCTTGTGCAAGAAAAATAGAAAACGCGATCAGTAATATTGACGGTGTTATTCAAGCGAAGGTTCTCTTTGCTACCGAAAAACTGGTTGTTAAATTCGATAATGAAAGTCTTGCCGACACCATTGAACAGGTCTCTATCAAAACGGGCTTCCCTCTTTCGGAAGTCGGTTCTAAGAAAGAAAAACAACAACCTGAGACTTTTTGGCAAGCGTACATCCAACCTAATTTTCAGATTATCGCGATTGCAGCGGCAATGCTGTTCGCTGCGCTTCTGAAAAGTACATATCCTCAATTAAGTGAAGGCTTATTCACCGCAACCTGTCTACTCGGATTATATCCGGTGGCTAAGAAAGCGGTTCAGTTGGCACGCTCAGGTACACCTTTCGCAATAGAAACTCTAATGAGTGTTGCCGCGCTGGGTGCCTTGTATCTGGGCGAAACCGCGGAAGCGGCGATGGTTTTACTGTTGTTTTTGATTGGTGAGCGCTTAGAAGCGTTTGCTTCATCAAGAGCAAGAAGTGGCGTTCAAGCGCTAATGGCGTTGGTACCAGAAAACGCAACCAAGATCATCAACGGCGAGCGTGTCGAAGTCGCAGTCAGTGAACTGGTTCCCGGTGATGTGATTGAAGTGGCGGCGGGCTCTCGTTTACCTGCTGATGGCAAACTGATTACCGACGCAGCAAGCTTCGATGAAAGTGCATTAACGGGTGAATCTGTTCCTGTTGAACATATCGAAGGAAATAGCATCATGGCTGGCGCTGTGGTGGTCGATAAAGTGGTGCGTATTACCATCACTTCAAAACAGGGTGAGAACGCGATCGACCGTATTCTTCACCTGATTGAAGAAGCAGAATCTCGTAAAGCACCGCTCGAGCGATTCCTCGATAAGTTCAGTCGCTGGTATACACCGTTAATGATGTTGGTGGCTCTTTTAGTCATCATCACACCACCATTGCTGTTCGCACAGCCATGGGAAACATGGGTCTATCGTGGTTTAGCGCTATTGTTGATTGCTTGTCCGTGTGCGTTGGTTATCTCAACTCCAGCCGCGATTACGTCTGGTTTAGCAGCAGCCGCGAAACGTGGTGCGCTAATTAAAGGCGGCGCAGCACTGGAGCAGCTTGGTAAAATTCAAACTATTGCCTTCGATAAGACGGGCACATTGACTGAAGGTAAGCCTCAGGTTACGGATATTCAGCCTCTATTGGGTTGGCAACAAGATGCGATGCTTCGTGTGGTTGGAGCAATTGAAGTGGGTTCTACTCACCCATTAGCGCAGTCGCTAGTTGCTAAAGTGAAAGAACTGAATATTGAGATTCCTGAATCACACAACAAGACCGCGCTGATCGGTAGTGGTGTTGAAGGCGATGTCGACGGAATTAAGTATCAGGTTCTATCGCCTTCTAAGGTGACGTTCGACCTTGGTGCCGATGTTGTTTCTCAGGTTGAGGCATTAGAAGGCGAGGGCAAGACGGTTGTGGTTGCTCTTGAGCTTAAAGATCAAAAAGAATCAACCGAGCAAGCTGTGACCGTGATTGGTCTGATTGCTTGGCAAGACACGTTACGTAGTGACGCCAAGCTTGCGATTGAACGACTCAATGACTTGGGTATTCAATCTATCATGCTTACCGGGGATAACCCGCGAAGCGCGGCAGCGATCAGCAGCAAGATTGGTATGCAGTATAAAGCAAGCCTATTGCCAAGCGATAAGGTGTCTTACGTTGAACAGTTATCTCAGCAGTCACACGTGGCCATGGTGGGCGATGGCATCAACGATGCGCCGGCTATGAAAACAGCAAATGTAGGTATCGCAATGGGCGGTGGTACGGATGTTGCCCTTGAAACTGCGGATTCAGCACTGACTCACAACCGTTTAACTGAGTTACCAGCGATGATTGAACTGTCGCAAGCGACCATGAATAACATTCGCCAAAACGTAGCTCTTGCACTTGGTTTGAAGGGCGTATTCTTGGTGACAAGCTTGTTAGGTATTACTGGTTTGTGGGTGGCAGTTTTAGCGGATAGTGGTGCGACAGCTTTGGTGACACTCAACGCTCTTCGTTTACTTCGATTCAAATCAAAAGCGGATTAGTTTCAGCTTCCTGATGTAGGACGCTCTCAATTTAAAAGCGCCTTTAGCGGTAATACGTTAAAGGCGTTTTTTGTCTCATTCGTATGCAACACATGCGTGTAGATTGCTTATTTTTGTGATGCCAATCGGTTTTTCGTGAAACTTGAAATCTTGTTGCGATCATTGGTGTGACGCTCGTCACTTCATTTTGTAATGAGCTTGGTTAGAGTGTGTTCGTACCCCACGAATTTACTATGAGCTTAAATAAGGGTAAAAAGCCCAATAAGCCAAAAGGAGCGAACTATGTCTCAAGCTGTTTTCCATTTAGGTGTTACTGAAGCAGATCTTAACGGTGCTACTCTTGCGATCATTCCTGGTGATCCTGCTCGTGTGCAAAAAATTGCCGAAGAGATGGATAATCCTGTATTTCTTGCTAGTCACCGTGAATACACGCTTTACCGCGCAGAGCTAGACGGCAAGCCAGTTGTTGTATGTTCAACAGGTATCGGTGGTCCATCTACTTCTATCGCAGTTGAAGAGCTTGCTCAACTTGGTGTTCGCACTTTCCTACGTGTTGGTACTACTGGTGCTATCCAACCACACGTAAACGTGGGTGACATGATTGTTTCTACAGGTTCTGTTCGTCTAGACGGTGCTAGCCTGCACTTTGCTCCTATGGAGTTCCCAGCAGTGGCTGACTTTGAAGTTGCAACAGCAATGAAAGCGGCAGTTGATGAATCAGGTGCAACAGTTCACATGGGCGTAACGGCATCAAGCGATACGTTCTACCCAGGTCAAGAGCGTTACGACACGTTCTCTGGTCGCGTTGTTAAGCGCTTCCAAGGCTCTATGCAAGAATGGCAAGACATGGGCGTTCTAAACTTCGAAATGGAATCTGCAACGCTTCTAACTATGTGTGCAAGTTCTGGTCTTAAAGCGGGTTGTGTTGCTGGTGTAATCATCAACCGTACTCAAAAAGAGACGCCTGATCACGAAACACTAAAAGTAACAGAAGCGCGTTCAATCAAAGTGGTTGTAGAAGCTGCTCGTAAAATGCTTTAAGTTGTAAAAATGCTTTAAGTCTGTTTCCAAGATTTAAAAATGGCCGCATCAAATGATGCGGCCATTTTTTATGGGGCAAATAAATTAAAGATATAGAGAGTTGAAAGGTGGAAATAGAGCGGAACAGATAAATGGCTGGAGAACAAAAAAGGCGAGTGACTTAATCGTCATTCGCCTTTTTAGATTTACTTAAGAGCGTTGAGCTCTCAAGAGCCTATTGGCTTTTAGCATTCTAAATCTTCATCACCACCGGCGGCGGTAAACCATGCCGCTAGGTGTGTTTTAAGATCTTTTAATTCGTCAGGGCCAATCAATGCAAGGCCAAGATCTTCTGCTCGTGTGATGTCGTTATGACGAAGAGGGCGGAAACTCACTAACATTGCACGTGCTTGTAGGCCACCCAGAAGGTCTCTAAGCGATTCCAGCTTGTACAAGGTATCATCGCCATCATCACGCATACCTTTGGTCTTACACTCGATGATGTGCAGCTTATTGTTCACTACAGAGGCAACATCAAGCTCGTTACGAACCTCGCGCTCACCGAGTTGACGATAAACTTGAACATTCAAAGAGCGGTCTTGAATGGTCGGCATGTCATCTTGGATCTGCTTAACTGTGCTATGAACCAATGTTTCAAGCCATTCGCCGTTTGAGAAGCGTCGTGCGTCTTCATTGGCAAACGTCAAAATACCATTGTCATAAGTGGCGATCTTAGCTTCAACCAAATCGCTCAACAGCATGTTTAGCTCTCGATAACCTTGTTGTTTCTCTGACAACCCTACATCAAGTCTCTGTTCTTTGCGGCAGGTCGTTGCAAGATAGTTCAATGTAGCGAGGCCTGGGCCGAGTTCTAGTGCATTACTTGCCCAGCGTTCACCCAGCTCATAAAGCTTTTGATCAAGTTGCGGAGACAGCTGTACATCGCTGAATTCACCACGAGCGCCGAACACAGTCAGGTAGTCGTCGATAGTGATGCGATCTTGAACTTGTGCGTCTTCTTTACCATTCGGGTAAAGCCAGCACAGCTTGTCACTGTTTGGTTCAACAACAAAGATTGGCCAGTGGTAAGTACGAAATACTTCGTAGACAGAAAGTAGGCGGTGACGAAGGCCACAACTTGCGTTGAGTTTCACTTCTTCACCACGAGCTTTGAGGTCTTCGGCAAGGTTTTGGATAGACTCTTTAATCGCGGATGTATTTACGAGGGTTGGAATCTCGAAAAATTCACTCGTAATGTCGCGCTTCTGCAAAACGCTGTCTAAGCGTTGGTAAATACTGACTTGATTCTTGTCACCGATGAACACGATGTGAGTGCTGATCGTTCGGTTATCGAGTAGTGGGGTGATCAAGCGAATGGGATCTTGATCGATAATGCCAACATGAACAGCCATATAAATTCCTTAATAGCGGCTCGCTCATAAAGGTGAAAGAAAAAACGGGAAGCAGCAAGCCTTAATAATCATATAATGACAAAGATCATAAAAAACAAGGGCAACCCTTGATAAAAGTTGCCCTTGTTCAAATAGTTATCACTATTGGGTAAGAAGTCCCAATATTCTCACTAAATATCTATCAATTTCTCAGCTACCTATAGCTTGAACTGATGAACCAAATCACCTTGCTGGTTTGCGAGAATTGTTAGGTTTTGGCTTGCCTCAGCAATTGAAGACATCGCTTGGTAACTCTTATCTGCGATGTGGTTGATGTCTTCTATATTCCGCGCAATATCACCAGAAGTTTCACTCTGCTCTGCGGCTGCTTGAGAGATGTGTGTACTCATGTGGCTGATCTCTAGAATCAAGGCTTGGATCTCTTCCATCGCACTGTTGGCACTTGAAGCTTGTTGAACCGACATGTCCATATCGCTCATACAACTTTCGATCACGTTGCTTGCTGTTTTCGAGCTTGATTGCAGGTTGCTGATCATGGTCTCGATTTCAGACGTTGATTGAGTGGTCTTCTGTGCTAGTACGCGTACTTCATCGGCAACCACTGCAAAACCACGACCTTGTTCACCTGCACGCGCCGCTTCGATTGCCGCGTTAAGTGCAAGTAGGTTGGTTTGTTCAGCAATACCACGGATAACATCGAGGATTGAGCCAATTTGGCTACTCATCTGTTGCAACTCACCAACAGCACCAACAGATTCAGTAAGGCGAACCTCGAGCTGGTTAATGGTACTGATGTTGGTGTTCATTATCTGACGACCAGACTCAGAAGCCGATTCGACTTGTTGAACCATGGTAAGTGAGCTTTGCGCGCTGTTCGCCACTTCTTGTACAGAATGAGACATTTCTGTCATTGCGGTCGCGACAGTTGCCGTTTGCTCACGTTGGCTGTTCAGTTGAGCTTGCGTCTCTGTAGAGGTTTTCTGGTTTACGCTTGCGGTCTTCGTTAAGTCGTCTGAAGCGTCATTTAGTTTCACCAGAATATTGCGTAGGTTGTCGGCTAAGGTGTTGATGTGCCGACTCACACGGCTGAATTCGTTGTCATAACGAATATCGATACGCTGAGTCATATCGCCTTCAGTTAGGCCTTCTAATGTACCTAGAATGCGAGTTAATGGCTCTCTTACGCTATGTGCAATATGGTAACCAATTGCTGCAGCGAATACGGTGACAACAATACCAATTGCAATCGCATTGAACAGGCCTTTGTCGTAGATGCTGCTTGCGTCTTCCAGTGAAGCGTTCAGTTGCTCTTCCGCAGTCACGTTGAATGAGTCTAAAACAGCCATGGCTTGGTCTATTTCTACGGCTAAGTTAGCAATGTTGATGTACAGAGCTTGTTTCGCTTTCAAGTAGTTGTTGTGCTTGTCCAACACTCCGCCTTTTTGACCAACGTCTTTGGTGAATTTCTGAACCGATTCATCAAAGACATTTTTAAGTGCTGGCAGTTGTGTTGATAGGCCGCGATAAGCGTAGTTAAGGTGAGTAACGGCCTTTTTGTTTTGGTTAACGGCTTTCTGAACGAAGGCAACATCAGAACTCGCTAGCGCATCAGAGGTAATCACTTCAGCATCTTGAAGTTTAATGAAGTAGCTTTTTGCCATCACTTTTACAGAGATGCTTTTTTGGTCGGCAACGTACTCTTTCATGCCGACAGTTAACTCTGAATGTAAGCGTTGGAAATCGCGAGATGCTTTTTGTACTTGCTCTTGAGCTTCAAACATCGCGACGTAGTTGTTCATCGCTTCGTCAGCTTCGGCGAAGTAGCGTTCTTCCATTGCTCTTAATTGGGCAATGCGTTCAGTGAGCGAAACATTGTTTTGGCTTGCCGCTTCTAAACTTCCGAGAACTTCTGAAAACGAGTTTTGTGACGCAGCAAACTCAGTACGCATTGCAGACATGCGTTCAGCGTTTTGTGTGGTTAAGTAATCTTTGAATGATTTATCAGCAGAAAGCAATTGAACACTTGTTTGATTTGAAAGCGCGACAAGTGGTAGTGAGGTTTCTGAGACACTCTCAAAATTGCTGTGTATCTGATTCATGCTGTTCATCATGATGGTTATCGTGACTGCGAACATGATGATGATCAGTGCGAAACCAGCGTACATACGCTTGATCACAGATCCCTTCATGGCTTTCTCCCTAAATAAAAATGCAGACCTAATGTCAGGTCAAAGTAAAACTAACAAAATTATCAGCATTCTATTGAGCTCCGTTTACGCATTTTATGACGCACACGTCAAAAATAGCCCTCAGTTATAACCAACATGCCATTCTTGAGAGCTAAGGCTCGTTTTCTTTGATTTGAACGGTGTTTTTTATTATGCTTTAAAGCAGATTTATTGTGGTTTGATGCGGCATAGCGCATACTCAAAGCATTAAAAAATAAATGTTTTATCGGAGAGAAACATGGCTGAAGAAACCATTTTTAGTAAGATCATCAATAAAGAAATCCCAGCAGATCTACTATACCAAGACGATTTAGTAACGGCATTTCGCGATATCAACCCTCGCGCGCCAAGCCATATCTTAATCATCCCAAACAAGCTGATTCCAACAACGAATGATGTTGAAGTAGAAGATGAAGCCATGATGGGGCGCATGTTTACCGTGGCTCGCAAGTTAGCAAAAGAAGAAGGCATCGCAGAAGATGGCTACCGTCTTATTGTGAACTGCAATTCTCATGGCGGCCAAGAGGTTTACCATATTCACATGCACTTGGTTGGTGGCCGTCCACTTGGTCCCCTCTTAATGAGCTAATAAAAAGTTAATGAGCTAATGCAAAGCTAACAAGTTAATGAAAGCTAGTTTAAACGCGCTCATTAGTGGGTTAACACAAGTAGTTAGTTGGAAAATTTGTAGTTTGTATGCCAACTTTAAGTTCTATCTGTTGTCTGAATGTCGGCATCGCCTAGGCAGAGGCTAAATCAGTAGGGCATCAACTTGCTTGAGATCCTTTTTACAACACGTTTCGTTTTGATAATGAGACTAGGGTCTGTTGATCTTTCGAGCTGATTTTTGCAGCACTTTGTGGGAAATTTCTACAAGGCAGAGGCTTTGAAGTGTAGCTAGCCTACATGAGAAGCTGATAACGCAGTAGAAATGAACCACAAAGACTGCCCGAAGGGTTCGGCTAGAATCGTTTTATGCTTTGTTAAGAAGTATTAACTTAGAATGACTAGGCTACATACTCCTTGCCGCGCCTAAAACGATTCTATCTCGAACAAAATTTAACCACGAAAGGTCAACAGACCCTAACAAAGTTGGCATTTTAAACATGCACGGAGACGATAAGTGAAGCAACAGTTTAGATTCGCTTCCATTGCCCTGTTATCGGCGTTGACTGTGGGCTGTGCAAGTATGTCAGCAGGAAACCTGTTCAGTCATTACAGCGCGCAAAACAAAGAGATCTACCAAGCCGTTAAATCTGGAGATTATTCAGAGGCTCAACAAGAGCTACCAGATTACGCTGCGGGTGACATCCTTGATAACTTTGAAAGAGGCAGAATTAACCTTCTGGATCAGCAATACCCAGAGAGTAAGTCTTCGTTTGAAGTGGCGGATCAGGCGGTAACTGAGCAGCAAAGAAAAGCCGTGATCTCGATTTCAGACAGTGCAACCAGCGTGGGTGCGTTGGCGGTGAATGATAATATTACCGAGTATGTGCCAGCCGATTATGAGCTAGGGTTTCTTCATTTGTATCTCGGTTTAAACTATCTCAAGAAAAACGATTTAGAAGGTGCGGTGATCGAAATGCGTCGCGCCAACCAAGTTCAAGAACAAGCAAAGAAGCAACGCGAGGCTGAGTTAGACAAAGCAGCCAGCGATGCGAAGAAGCAAGGCCTGTCTGCCAATGTGGGTAGCATCCTTGCCAATTACCCTGATGCGGGTAAAAAGCTGCAGTCGGTACAGAATGCGTATTTGATGTTTTTGTCTGGACTGCTTTATGAAGCATCGAATGACTTAAACAGCGCATACGTTGACTATCGTCGTGCTTTGGCTGTGATGCCAGACAACCAAGAAATTATCGACAGAACGATGGCAACCGCCGCCCGTTTAGGGATGCGACAAGATTTAGCGACATTGGAAAAGCGTTACAAGCAATCATCTAAGCTTGGTGCAGGTGAAGGGCGAGTGATTGTGCTTCAAGAACAAAGCGCTGTACAAGCAATGGACAGTTGGCGATTAGATTTACCTGTTTATGACAGTCGCGATCAGGGGGCAATATACTCTCTTGCGCTGCCCTATTACCCGAGTCAAAACGTGGAGCGTTTTTCTGCCTTGCGAATCAGTGGACAACCGTTACAAGAACATTTGATCACGGATGTAAACGCGATGGCTCAGAATGATTTGTCTGAACGTATGACGAGCATTGTTATCCGTCAGGCTTTACGTGTGGTAGCTAAAGACCGTATCCGTAAAGAAGCGACCAAAGGCAACGATGTCGGCAATATCTTGTTCAATGTGTGGAATACATTCACCGAACAACCAGACACACGCAGTTGGCAATCTCTACCGGCTGAAATTAAGAGCAGCACGTTCGTAGCAAACAGCGGTCAATATACGCTAGAAGCGGGCGCTAAAACGTACGACTTTGATATCCGAGAAGGGCAGACCACTTTGGTGTGGATTTCTCGACAAGGTAACAATGCAACAATGTGGCATAAACAGCTAGGGAGGCTGTAATGAAAAAGTGGTTAGTGAGTTTAGCAGCGGTTATGGCTCTGGCTGGTTGTGCTGATAATACAGCTGGCGTAAGGGTTGATAGTCTGACCCAGAACGTTTTCTTTGGTGACAAGGTATTGGGCAGCCGTTTGTTGGTTGAAGATATCCGTACCGACCAAGTTGACGGTCACACTCGAGGAATTGTTCGTTTAAACAGTAACTATAAAGGCGATCAACATATCCTTTATCGTTTTTACTGGTACGACGATGCCGGGCTTGAGGTCAACCTAAAGCAAGGCCCTTGGAAGCAAGCGATTGTTCGTGGTTTTGAAAGTATTTCGTTGTCGGAAGTGTCGGTAAACCCGAAAGCAACTCAGTTCAGAGTCCAGTTCCGAGAGCAGTAAGTCTGATAAAACGGGTCTAATGATTCGTAAATACAAGAATTTAAGAGTGTGGGTAACCCCGCTCAGTGATAAGTTGAGGAAACAAAATGAAAAAGAGTGTCGTTGCGCTACTAGGTTTAGCGGTTATTTTAGGCGGTTGTTCAAACAAGGTAAGCTACGGTGATGCACAAGCAGTAGAAACCACGACAATCGATTTCGGTTCAACTGACCTTCAAACGATTGCGGGTGAAATGGTCGATAGCATGATGGCGTCTGGTTCAGTGTCTTACATTACTCGTGAGCAACGTCCAATCGTGTTCGTAGAGCGAATCAAGAACAAGACAAGTGAGCACATCGATACTGAGTCAATCACTGACACTATCAGTACTAAAATGCTGAATTCTGGTAAGTTCCGTTTCGTTGATATGGACCGTGTAGAGTCTGTTCGTGACCAATTGAACTTCCAAAATAATGATGAGCTTGTAAACCAAAGCTCAGCAATTCAATTCGGTAAAATGGTCGGTGCTCAATACATGCTGTACGGCAACCTATCAAGCATCGTTAAGAAAGACGGTAGCGACGAAGACGTTTACTACAAAATGACGATGCGTCTAATGGATCTTGAGTCTGGCTTGATTGAATGGGCTGACGAGACTGAAATCCGTAAGCAACAATCTAAGAGCCTACTAGGCCTTTAATTTCGCTTACTTGCCAACTAAACGCAGCCAGTTTTGACCGCGTCTAGTCTTGGCAGCGCATAGCTTGGCCACACATAGCTTGGTCACACGCCAATGCAGTGCATGATGTGCTGTTTATGAAGAGACACTGGCTTTTGGTCAGTGTCTTTTTTGTACGGAAATGAAGACGTTTATAGGGAGTAAATATGGCAATTTTTTCTTGGTCTGAGGCTAAGCTTCTTGATACCAGTTTGAGTTCGCTTGATGGTTACTTTTCTGAGCCACCTGTTAGAGCTCAAACGCTGACCGGCGGGTTGACTAATCGATGTTGGAAGTTGGTGTTAGCCGATGGCACTGCGTATGTTTGGCGTCCAATCACTCCCATCACCAAAGCCTTCTTTATCTCTCGTCATGAAGAGTATCAAGTGCTTTCCGCAATTGAGCGTCTAGGTATTGGACCAAGTCCAATAGTGGTCAATGAGCAAGGCTTATTGGTTGAATGGATTACGGGTGAGACGCTTTACGAAGGCTTAGAGCTTGATGATTTGTTGAAGACTCTGATCTCGGTGCATCTGGTGAATACCGCGCGATTACCACTGCAACCGTTCAGTTTCACGACGCGAGTTGACCACTATTGGCTGCAACTTGATTCGATTCATAAGACCGAAATCTGCACCAAGATTTATCAAGAGTGGCGCGTGGCTCCAAGTATCCCAAATGTTGACCTGTCTTTGTGCCATTTTGATTTAGGTGGTTATAACTTAGTGAGAAACAGCGATGGGATTAAGATTATTGATTGGGAATATGCCGCGTTAGCAGACCCTAGACTTGATCTTACGCTGACCATTGCTGTTGCAGGGTTACCAGTTGCTCAAGCCGTTGATAAGTACTGTCAGCTGCGAGGTATCCATGATGTTCAGCCTTGGCTCGATGGGGTAGAAGCATGGTTACCAAGAAGCCAGATGATGGCGATGCTATGGTATTTACTTGCTCATCAGCTCTGGGGAGATGAAAGTTATCTGCGTGAAGCAGAGGCGCTGAGTCACACTTTATGTAGCTAGGATCACGTTTAGGAAGTGAAAAATATAATTTCGTTCGTGTTCCCTTTAAAACCTTATTTTTCATGTTAGATTAATTAAAACGTACCAATATTCAACAAGGAGGTACTAATGATTATTTATCTACATGGCTTCGACTCAACTAGCCCGGGCAATCACGAAAAAATACTGCAGTTGCAATTCATTGATGATGACGTTCGTTTCATCAACTACAGTACTTTGCATCCAAAACACGATATGCAACATTTGCTAAAAGAAGTGCATAAAGTGATAGAGCAATCCGATGACCCGCATCCGATCATTTGTGGTGTAGGCTTAGGTGGTTTTTGGTCTGAACGTATTGGTTTCTTATGTGGTATTAAGCAGGTGGTGTTCAATCCGAATCTGCACCCTGAGAACAACATGGTAGGTCGAATTGACCGTCCAGAAGAATACGAAGACATCGCGACTAAGTGTGTTGCTCAATATCGTATGAAGAACAAAGGTCGCTGTTTAGTGGTGCTTTCTCGTGAAGATGAGATTCACGACAATACCAAAACAGCTGCCGCGTTAGAAGATTATTATGATGTCATCTGGGACGAAAAAGAGAGTCATAAGTTCAAAAAAATCTCTCAGCACTTGAAGACAATGAAAGCGTTTAAAAACGCTTAATTATTCCAGTTATTTTATAAAAGCAGCACTCAGTTGAGTGCTGCTTTTTTTACATCTGAACCCAAGAGCCGAACATTAATCAAATGGTTGTAGTTATTTTTTGAAGAGTTTGAGCATTTAAAGATAAGTTTGCGCAAACGTTAACTAATTCGCCGCGAATCCTCATTGTGGGTAAGGATTTTTGTTGCGGTCATCTTTTTGCTATATATAATGTTCCCAAGCAAAATATTTTGATAAATATCAAGAAAAATTGAGAGCGAGTGATAAAACTTGCCCATTATTTGTGCTCTACCTCTCAGGTAGTCACCTTTTTTATCCAAGTGAGCAAAGCGGCAAGCCAATGTTTGTTGCTTGTAACCCCTCTAACTACTCGGTGAGCTGTCGTTATTCTTTTTCGCGGTAATCCAATTTGTAACAGCCTTCGCATTCAAGGCCGAGTAGATACATAGAATTTATCGGTTGGAGTAATCGAGCCGAACCCCATTTATTCATTTTGTAGAGGATTGTCATTGTGACAAAAATTATCGTAGTAGGCGGTGGAGCTGGTGGTTTAGAACTAGCAACTAAGCTAGGCCGCACTTTAGGTCGTAAAAAGCGTGCCCAGATTACTCTGGTAGATCGTAAAGCAAGCCACCTATGGAAACCATTACTTCATGAAGTAGCAACGGGTTCATTGGACGAGGGTGTTGATGCGTTAAGCTACCGCGCACACGCAAAAAACCATTACTTCGATTTCCAAATGGGCAGCCTGAACGACATCGATCGTGAACGTAAAGTGATCGCCCTGAGCGAACTGAAAGATGATCACGGTGAACTGCTTATGCCAAGCCGTGAACTTGAATACGATATTCTTGTGATGGCGCTAGGCTCAACGTCAAACGACTTCAACACACCAGGCGTTCGCGACAACTGTATTTTCCTTGATAGTCCAGAACAAGCGCACCGTTTCCGTACAGAAATGAACAACCAGTTCTTAAAGCTTCACGCTAAGAACGGCCAAGGCACAGTAGATATTGCTATTGTTGGTGCTGGCGCGACAGGTGTTGAGCTTTCTGCAGAACTGCACAACGCGGTTAAAGAGCTTCGTACTTATGGCTTTGGCGATCTAGATTCAAGCAAGCTGAACGTTAACCTTGTTGAAGCGGGTGAGCGTATTCTTCCAGCCTTACCTCCTCGTATTTCGAGTGCAGCACACTCTGAGCTTACGAAGCTTGGTGTAACTGTGCGTACGACTACAATGGTTACACAAGCTGATGCTGACGGCCTAACGACTAAAGATGGTGAGAAGATCCCAGCACAAATCATGGTTTGGGCTGCAGGCATTAAAGCGCCAGATTTCATGAAAGATATCGGTGGTCTTGAGACGAACCGTATCAACCAGTTGGTTGTGAAAAACACGCTACAAACTACGCTTGATGACAACATCTTTGCTATTGGTGACTTAGCGCAATGTACGCAAGCAGACGGTTCATTCGTTCCACCACGTGCACAAGCGGCTCACCAGATGGCAAGTTGTGCGTTTAGCAATATCATTGCTAAGTTAAACGGCCGCGACCTGAAAGATTACATCTACAAAGATAAAGGCTCACTTGTTTCGCTAAGCCGATTTTCTACGGTAGGTAGTTTAATGGGTAACCTAACAAAAGGTTCGATGATGGTTGAGGGTCGTATTGCTCGTATCGTTTACATCTCTTTGTACCGTATGCACCAGATGGCACTTCACGGACTAATTAAAACATCGCTGATGATGTTAGTTGGTCGTATTAACCGTGTACTTCGTCCAAACCTAAAGCTTCACTAATCAGGTAAGCCTTCTAAGGTCATTACGCTGATAATAAAAAAGAGCTCTTCGGAGCTCTTTTTTTGATCGTGTCGACTGCGTGTTGTGACGGATTGTTACTCTATTAAGCTATTAAGCTATTAAGCTATTAAGCTATTAAGAGGTTGGAGGTAGCACGGAATAAACCACGCCATCTTTCGGCTTACCGTTAAAGATAAAGCGATTCTTAGCAATGGTTTCACGTTCAGCGCCACATTTCTCGATCAGCTTTTGGCTGGGTAGGTTCTCTGTATCGCAGACAACCTCCAAACGCGTTAATTTGAGCAGCGCGAAGCAAAATTCAAATAAGGCAATCATCGCTTCCTTGGCTATCCCTTTTCTTTGAAATTCATCACCTACCCAATAACCTAAACTTGCCATGTTAAAGGTGTGGTAAAGCTCATTAATGGCCACCATACCGACTAACTTATCGCTTTTTCGCTCGAAGATACCAAAGCCAAACGCTTCGGCTTTAACCCAGTTTAAGCGAGTTGCCAGAATGAATTTCTCGGCCTCGATGATAGAAAACTCGCTATGACACCAGTCGAGCCATGGCAATAAACTCGGGGAGGACTTAACCAGCTGCGAAAATTCTTGAGCGCCTGAGGCTTCAATAATTTTGAGGCTGAGATTTTGTGTATTGATCTGAAAGTCAGGGCTCATAGGACGTACCAAGTAACGTGTAGATAAGGATAGTAAGTACCGCGTAATAAAACGCCCTCACAATGGAGGGCGTATTGAATTATTTATATAATTATAGCCGAATCGGCAAGTAACTTACTGCGCCACACGTCGAACTTGAATCACCATACCAAGAAGCGGGTGATCAAGGTAGTGAGTCTCAGTACTGCGCATACGACGTTTTTGGTCCATGCGGTAGCTCTTAAGGAACTCTTCCACTTCAACCGTCGGAGAGATTTCAGTGAGGTTGCCCACTTGAACATTGCTTTCGGCGCCACTTACTGGTGAATCTAGCTCGATTTGTTGCTCTTGAAGAGTCACTTCACGAACGCTCGGCGCTTTTAAATCCAATGTTGTTTCAGCGTAGAGGTAATGCTGAACGTAGATTTGTAGCTTGCCGTCTAATTCGTATAGTGGCTTATCAATGGTCTCTTCTTTGAAGCCATCAGTATTTGCTGCAGTTACTGCACCTTTCTCTGAACCGTCAGCGTTGAAGTCTTTAGAAAAATCTTTACCTGCTTGAATGTGGAATACAGGTGCCGAGCTCTTACCTTGGTCGCCCTGACGCCAAGCGGTATGCATTAGCACTTCAAAACCAGCGTGTTTACGTAGCTTGTCTTTCTGAGGCGTTAACTTGTATTCCGAGTAAGGCAGCATTTGTACGCCTTTCTTTGCTCGGTATTGGGTGTCTTGAAATGAACCAACGCGCTCAAGTGAAATCTTAGGCTGTGTGTTCGGCCAAGATTCATTCACTTTTTCTGCATCAACAGCACGCTTAAAAATGATCACTTCTATATCAAATTGTCTCTGCGCCAAACTTGGCAGTGAGACGAACAATAGTAGCAGTGGGATCAGTCTTTTCATTTTTACTCCGTCTTCCAGCCGATCTATCGGCTGGATAATTTATATGTGCAAGTGGATTGGGTCTTATGCTGAAGGCAGCAAGTTCTGTCTGAATTCGCCCAATAAATCACTAACAAATTGAATTCGTTTCCGTCTGTCGACCAATGGTATCGTAAACTTGAACTTTGTTGGTCCTTCCATTGAAAACTTTTGCGGTTGAGATTGCAACAGTTTAACAAGGTAGGCCGGGTTTATGTCAGCATCTGGGTAGAATTCTAAGAATCCACCTTTATCGTGAGCTTCAATTTTCTTCGCTTTGATTGACGCCGCGGCTAATTTTAGCTCAGAAACTGACAACAAGTTTTTGGTAGCATCAGGTAGAAGGCCGAAGCGATCAATAAGCTCGACTTTCAACTCGGCCAATTCGTCCGTGTCACTCACACTCGCAATACGCTTATAGGTAGACAAACGTGTATTGATGTCTGGGATGTAGTCATCAGGCAACAGTGCTGGCAGGCGCATCTCAATTTCAGTTTGTTCACGCAGTAGGTCATCAAGCGATGGCTCTCTACCTTCTTTCAATGCTTCAACCGCTTGTTCAAGCATCTCCATGTAAAGCGTAAAGCCAACCGACTGGATTTGACCACTCTGTTCATCACCGAGTAGTTCACCTGCACCACGAATCTCTAAGTCATGGGTTGCTAGCGTAAAGCCTGCACCTAAGTCTTCAAGTGAAGCAATGGCGTCTAATCGCTTGACGGCATCTTTGGTCATTGCTTTCGGGGGAGGTGTTAGCAAGTAGGCATAAGCTTGGTGGTGAGATCGACCCACACGCCCACGCAATTGGTGCAGTTGCGCTAAACCAAGGTTATCGGCTCTGTCCATTAAGATGGTATTTGCCGTTGGTACGTCGATGCCCGTTTCGATGATGGTGGTACACACTAGCAAGTTAAAACGCTGGTGATAAAAGTCATTCATGATGCGTTCTAGCTCTCGCTCTCGCATCTGACCATGGGCAACGGTGACACGCGCTTCTGGAATCAGTTTTTGTAGTGACTCAGCCGTCTTTTCAATCGTGTCGACTTGGTTGTGCAGGAAGTAAACTTGACCACCACGCATGATTTCACGCAGTACCGCTTCTCTGACTATCGCGTCATCACTCTCACGGACAAAAGTCTTTATTGCTAAGCGCCGTGCGGGTGGTGTGGCGATGATCGACAAGTCACGCATACCGCTCATTGCCATATTCAACGTTCTTGGAATCGGTGTTGCGGTTAGCGTGAGGATATCGACATCCGCGCGCATCGCCTTCACTTTCTCTTTTTGGCGCACACCGAAGCGGTGTTCTTCATCGACGACTAACAAGCCAAGGTCTTTAAACTTAAGGTCACTGGAAAGCAGCTTGTGAGTGCCCACTAAGATGTCGACCTTACCGTCGGCAACATCTTGCATGATCAATTTCTGTTCTTTAGCTGATTTAAATCGCGACAGAACTTCGACACGTATCGGTTGGTTCGCGAAACGGTCTCGGAAGTTTTCAAAGTGTTGCTGAGCAAGTAGCGTCGTTGGAACTAACACGGCTACTTGTTTGCTGTTGTCGGTACAAACGAATGCTGCGCGCATCGCGACTTCGGTTTTACCAAAGCCAACATCACCACACACTAAACGGTCCATGGCTTTGGCTTGGCACATATCCGACATAACAGCATTGATGGCCATTGCTTGGTCATCCGTTTCTTCAAACGGGAAGCCAGACTTGAAGGTCGCGTATTGGCCACGGTCGAGTACAAACTTGTAGCCAGGTTTTAGTTCACGTTTAGCGTAAACATCAAGCAGTTCGGCTGCAACGTCACGAACTTTCTCTGCGGCGCGCTTACGAGCTTTTTGCCATGCTTCACCACCTAACTTATGCAGTGGTGCAGAGTCTTCAGCGCCGCCAGAGTAGCGGCCGATTAAGTTTAAAGAAGCAACAGGCACGTAGAGCTTGGCGTCATTTTGATACTCAAGCGTTACGTATTCGGTTTTCATGCCACCTGCTTCAAGTGTTTGCAGGCCGATGTAGCGACCAATACCGTGGTCAATGTGAACCACAGGTTGACCCGGTTTAAGTTCGGCTAAGTGACGAATTACAGTGTCGCTGTTAACGCTTTTCTTGTCTTTCTTACGACGTTGTACAACACGATCACCTAACAGGTCGCTTTCACAGACAAGGGCGATGTTTTGCTCTTCGTGGATAAAGCCGTGCTCAGCAGAACCTAGGATCAGGGTGAACTTATCTTTACCTTTAATCGCCGCGTCGAGGTTTTCAACTTCACTTGGTCGTACTTTGATGCCTCGAAGCAATTCACTCAGTGCTTCACGGCGGCCTTCAGATTCAACCGAAAAGACTACTTTGCCGTCGAAGGCTTCAGTGAACTTTCTTAGGTTAGACAAAGGTTCTTTATTCTGATGTTGAACGCTGAGATCAGGCAGAGACACAACCGGAAGGTTGGTACGTCCGGCTTTTTCTTCAATTGAATCTAAGCTCAGATTGACCTGTGGCTTTTGTTTGAAATGTGCGAACAGTTCGTCTTTTTGTAGCCAAAGTTGTTCTGGTTTCAGCAGTGGTCGTAACGGGTCAACACCGCGTTGTTCGTATCGATGAGAAACGTCTGTTAGGAATGAATCTACCGCGGTCTCGACATCACCTAGAACGAGGATTTGCGCTTCATCGGCAACATAATCAAACAAGGTTTCAGTATGGTCGAAGAACAGCGGCTGCCAGTATTCAATACCTGCGGGCCAAGTGCCTTTTGAAACCTGCATATAAACCGATTCTGGTTCACGGCGCGCATCAAACTGTTGGCGCCAGCGAATGCGGAAATCTTCAATAGCACTTTCAGAGGTTGGGAACTCGTGAGCTGGCAGCAAACGGATCTCAGAGATGTCTTCGATAGAGCGCTGATTTTCAGGATCGAAAGTACGGATGGTGTCGATCTCGTCATCGAAGAAGTCGATACGATACGGGTCTTTGCTGCCCATTGGGAACAAGTCGAGAATTGAACCTCGGCTCGCATACTCACCCGGGCCAAACACTTGGTCTACGTAACGATAGCCAGACTTTTCAAGTTGAAGACGCAGCTTCTCAAGCGAGTACAGATCACCCGTTTTCACCATTAAGGTGTGCTGCAACAAGAAGTCACGTGGCGACTGACGTTGTAGTAGCGTGCTGATCGGAACGATCGTGATGCCATCTTTTAACGTTGGCAATGCATAAAGGCGAGCGATACGGTCTGAAATGATCTCTTGGTGCGGTGAGAAGCTGTCGTATGGCAGTGTCTCCCAATCAGGGAATAGTGCCACTTCATGTGACGTAAACTGTTCAATTTCTGATTGAAGCTTGAGTGCGATTTGAGGATCGGGCACTGCAAGTAAAGTATGGCTGTTATGCTGCTCCGCAAGTCTAGCGATAGCAAGCGCGAGAGATGAACCAACTAGGTTACCGATGTGTTTTTTATCACCGGCACCTTTGAGCTTAGGTAGTGTAAAAATGGATTGTTTTGTCATGTCTATTTACTTGTTATCTCGTTCTAGAGAGCGTTGACGTAAGAGCTTTTGTTGTTGATGAAGTGCAGCCTTGATCAACAAGTCTTGGTCAGTATCACGAAGATGAGCGTATTTGAATTTGATTTCGAAGCCTGAATCTTTTGGTTCGCTAGCGAAGACTTCCGCGTAGCAATAAATAGCGGCGGCTGGGTGCTCGATAAAGAGCTTAGCTTTAACCAAGCGACCCGCTTCGATATATGTTTTGGAAAAACAAGAGAACTGACTCGCGCCAAATGAATACGTGTGGGTACGAAATTGTTCATCATCTTGTTGCGATAACATAAAGCTCAACAAGAGGTTTAATTTAGAGTTCTGTGCATCCAATAAACTGATGACATTCTTCAAGTCGCTGTTTTTCAGTTCGTTGCGAGCACTGTCAGCTAATAGATCCAATTGGCTAAATTCACTTGCCACGACAAACGGGGCAGGGATCTCAGATTCGAATTGAATCTGAGAAGGTAAAGTGAAGCCACTGTCCATTGGTTCAATATTCGCGGTGAGGCTGTGGTGAACGGTGAAAAACTCTTGTTCTGTCATGCGTTAGTTCCTTGAAGTGATCTATTGATTATCGCTATGTGGCCGCAGTAATCAAGGTCAGTTAATTGAAAGTCTCAAATAGTTGTTTGAAAGTTGGCTATTTGACAAGGTTCTGTTTTTCAAGCCTAACTAATTGAGTTAATTCACTCTATATTTTCAATTAACCCCTACACAGTAACAGCAATACCCGTTACATTAACCCGCATCCCCTTTAGATGGTTCAAAGTATGTTTCATCCTATTTCGTTGTTTGTTGGCCTGCGCTATTTGAAAGGTCGTTCAGGTGATCGCTTTAGCCGTTTTGTTTCTTATATGTCGACGGCAGGTATCACCATTGGTGTGCTGTCTCTGGTTACTGTTTTGTCGGTAATGAATGGATTCGAAGCGCAGTTAAAAGACCGAATTCTTGGTGTACTTCCTCAAGCCGTTGTATACGAGCAAGGAGGCACAACGTCACTTTCTGCTCAAGCGCCTAGCTTTGCGGAGCAAATGTCGCTCAATGATCACGTAGAACCCATTGTTCGCAGTGAAGCGGTGATCCAAAGTCCTGCTCAGTTATCTGCGGGCTTGTTAATCGGTATTGAACCAAATTCAGATGACCCTCTTCAGAATCATTTAATTGCTGGCAGACTGTCTTCACTCAAGGCTGGTCAGTATCAGCTTTTCCTTGGTCATACCTTGGCAAGAAATTTGAAAGTGTCTATGGGCGATAAAGTTCGCCTGATGGTCACCAGTGCCAGCCAATACACACCGCTCGGACGTATTCCTAGCCAACGAAATTTCACTGTAGCCGGCATCTTCAATACAGGTTCTGATATTGATGCTCAACTGATGGTGACAGATATTAAAGATGCTGGGCGTTTGATGCGCTATAAATCAGATACCATTTCAGGCTGGCGCTTGTTCTTTGAAGACCCGTTCGAAGTGGCGAAACTATCAAATCAAAAGCTACCTGAAGGTTGGTTGTGGAGTGATTGGCGAGACCAACGTGGTGAGTTATTCCAGGCCGTTCGAATGGAAAAAAATATGATGGGCTTAATGCTTGGTCTGATCATCGGTGTTGCTGCTTTCAATATTATTTCGGCACTTATCATGGTGGTGATGGAGAAGCAGTCTGAAGTGGCTATTCTTAAAACCCAAGGCATGACTGATGGTCAAGTTATGGGGATATTCATGGTTCAAGGCGCAAGTAGTGGCGTGATTGGTGCGCTCTCTGGTGGCGTGTTAGGCGTTGCTCTAGCGATGAACCTCAATACTATTTTAGAGGCGATGGGTGTTGCTCTGTTTTCATTTGGTGGACAGTTGCCAATTTTAATTAACCCAATTCAAATCGCTGTTGTTGTGGTTCTGGCTATTGCACTTAGCTTGATTGCCACTGTATTCCCATCTTATCGTGCATCGTCTGTGAAACCTGCTGAGGCCCTTCGTTATGAGTAATTTTCTTCAATGTAATGATATCCGTAAAACGTACCGTGAAGGCTCGTTAGATACTGAGGTTCTCAAGGGAGTCAGCTTTGAAATCGATAAGGGTGAGCTAGTCGCTATCATTGGTACCTCTGGTTCCGGTAAGAGTACGTTATTGCATATTTTAGGGGCATTGGATGATGCGTCTGATGGCAGCGTGAGCTTTCTCGGACAAGACTTAGCATCTTTGAGCTCAAATAAGCAGGCGAAGCTTCGCAACCAGCATCTTGGCTTTGTTTATCAATTCCATCATCTTCTTTCGGACTTTTCAGCGTTAGAAAATGTGGCAATGCCGCTGCTGATTGGTGGTGAAAAGCCAGCTAAAGCAAAAGAAGAGGCGCAACGTCTGTTGGATAAAGTTGGATTGAGTCATCGTGTTGACCACCGACCTTCAGAGCTTTCTGGTGGTGAGAGGCAACGTGTGGCGATTGCTCGAGCTTTAGTGAATAAACCTGCTTTGGTGTTGGCGGATGAGCCTACCGGCAACCTTGACCACAACACCGCACTTTCTATTTACGACTTAATGCGTGAACTAAACCGCGAGTACGACACTGCCTTTTTGGTAGTAACTCATGATGGTGAACTTGCAGGTAAGATGGATCGCCAGCTTCACATGCAAGATGGTTTATTGGTCAACGTAGAAAAAGAGGAGAGCTAAGTGTTTTCTTCTTTATCTCTATTGATAGGTGGCCGATTTAGCCGAGCGAAACAACGAGACAAAATGGTGTCGTTCATCTCTTTGTCTTCGACGATTGGTATTGCCGTTGGTGTGGCCGTGATCATTATCGGTTTGTCTGCAATGAATGGCTTTGAGCGAGAGCTTGAATCGCGTGTACTTTCCGTTATTCCACATGGTGAATTCGAGGGTGTCAATGAACCAGTGACTCGCTGGGAGCACGTGATTGAGCAGTCGGTGAAAAATGATAAAGTTGTAGCTGCAGCACCCTATGTAAAAATTACTGCGCTTGCTGAAAAGGGCAAAGAACTCAAAGCAATTGAAGTTCGCGGTGTTGATCCACAACTTGAACAACAGGTATCAAGCCTATCGAAATTTATCGATAAACAAGCTTGGAGTGAGTTTAAAGCAGGGCAACAACAAATCATCTTAGGTTCTGGTGTGGCTAACGTGTTGGGGGCGAAAGTGGGTGACTATCTGACTTTGATGATTCCAACGGTTAACGGTTCTGTGAAAGTTCAGGCGCCAAAACGAGTTCGAGTGAAAGTGGTTGGCTTGCTGACGCTTAATGGCCAGATAGACCACAGCTTGGCACTAATCCCGATTGGCGATGCTCAAGCTTATGCAAACCTAGGCGAGGCAGTAACCGGAGTTTCTTTAAAAGTGACCGATGTGCTGAACGCGAACTCTATTGTGCGTGAAGTGGGTAACCAGCTTGATGTGTATGTGTATCTACGAAGTTGGCAACAGAAGTTTGGCTTCTTGTATCGAGATATTCAGTTGGTTCGCACCATTATGTATCTGGTGATGGTACTGGTTATTGGTGTCGCTTGTTTCAATATTGTCTCGACCTTAATGATGGCAGTCAAAGACAGAGCATCGGAGATCGCGATCTTAAGAACCATGGGCGCATCAGACGGCCTTGTTAAACGTATCTTTGTTTGGCAGGGCGTATTCTCGGGTGTGTTAGGCAGCTTAGTCGGGAGTGCGATAGGTGTCTTGGTGGCGCTTAATCTCACTACGCTTATCAAAGGGCTCGAAAAGTTGGTCAATCACCAATTCTTGTCCGGTGATATCTATTTTGTCGACTTCTTGCCATCACAACTTGATATGACGGATGTTGTTGTGGTTTCCGGTACCGCGATTGTGTTGAGCTTATTGGCGACATGGTATCCAGCCTCACGAGCGGCTAAGTTAAACCCAGCCTCGGTGCTTAGCTCGAAGTAATACGCCAAGTAAACGTCACGTTGCGCGATAGACTAACGGCATAAACAAAAAAAGGATCCCTGATGGGATCCTTTTTTATTGAATTCAATTCGTGTTCTTTACGACTTTCGTTACATGTCAATCTTGCAGAGTTCAGTGGCTCATCTGATTTTAACTTGTGTACGTTTTAAGTGAAGCGCATACAAGGATAGATTGAATAACAAGGAACGGTCGTTCAGTATCTTGCTTGTCGCTTCTTCCAGCTTCTTACTACTGAGTAACGCCATAACCCGCGAATACCAAAGTAGCCAACCATTGCAGAAACCACACCACAAATCAGACAACCCAGCAAGAACGGAGGTCCTATGGTGCTCATTTGCGCCAAGATGAAATCCCAAGACAGTTCGAAATGAAAGGCTTGAGGCGGCACATGCATCACAAACGCGCCTACTTTATAAGCAAAGTAGAACAGCACCGGCATAGTCACAGGATTACTGATCCAAACCAGTGCGACAGACAGTGGTAGGTTAACACCACATGCGACCGCAAGACCTGCAGACATAATCATTTGACTTGGTAAAGGGACAAACGCCATGAATAACCCAACAGCGAACGCACCAGCCGCAGAGCGACGATTAAGGCACCATAAGTTGGGGTTGTACAAAACATTGCCAAAAACTTTCAATGCTTTCTGACGTTTGATTAGCTCATGGTCAGGCATAAATCGTTTGATAAACTTTCTTGGCATAGGAGGAAGCTACTCTCTTGTTTAACACTTGGTTCTTGATTTCATTTGCTGCGACAGTTGTGTCTGCCAGCTTCTGGCCTGTGATGCCACATTGGGTTTGGGCACCATTGATGCTGTTGTTACTGCTAGCATCAACAAAGTATAGCGTTTTCCGGAGTGCAAGAGGTCTAGCAACAGCATTGATACTAGTTCTCTGCCTAGGGAATGCGATTGAAATACAAACGAGTCGCTTATTCCAATCAGGGCAGAATACTACCATAAATGCTTCGGTTGTTAGCCTTTTTAGTGAAAATAGCCACGGTTTTGAAAGCGTAATAGTAGCCAGATCAATTGGCGGCGAAAAATTAATCTTTCCCCAATTGATAAAATTGCGTTTGTTTACTCCTTTTAAGTTGACGCTTGGAGATGATGTCTATTTATCAGTCTCAATAAAACCAGTGTGGGGTAAACTCAATGAAGCAGGCTTTGATCTAGAAAAGTATTTGTTTAGCACCGGTGTGGTTGCCAATGCAACTTACAGAGCCGATACCAAATATCGAATTCACACCAATACCAATATGCGGTCTCATTGGTTTGAAAACCGTCTTGAAAGGTTAAGTGAGTTAGCAAATCAAGACCTTATTATGGCTTTGAGTTTTGGTTATCGAGAACTTATCCATCCTCAGCGTTGGGATTTGCTCAAAAGCAGTGGTTTGATTCACTTGATGGCTATCTCGGGGCTACATATTGGAATTGCCTTTGGTATCGGCTATCAGGTAGGAAAGATATTCAGGTTACTCTCACCTTCATTTCTTTGGTTTCCCACAATATTCGGTCTCGGCTTAGCCTATTTCTACAGTTGGTTTGCTGGATTCACGCTGCCAACCTTGAGAGCTTTAGTGATGTGTATTATTGCGAGCTATTTCTTGTGGCGTGGGCAAAATATCAGTGTGCTTCGGTATGTCGTCTTAAGCCTGTGCGTGGTTCTGCTGATTTGGCCGTTTTCAGCATTGTCGAGCAGCTTTTGGCTATCCTTTGGTGCGTTGGGTGCCGTTATTTATATCGCCTTGAATAGTCGGCCATCATCTTCAAACGCCACTCTGATCGATCGAGTGCTGCAGCTCATCAAGATTCAACTGATGCTGACATTTCTTATTGCTCCCTTTTCGATACTGTTTTTCAAAGGGGTGAGTCTAGTCTCTGTTCTCTACAACTTGCTCCTTTTGCCTTGGGTATCAGTAGTGACGATCCCGCTGCTGTTTCTTGCGATGTTACTTAGCTTAATATTGGAGTCAGTGTCTGAGGTGATGAGTTTGACAGCGTTAAGCAATGGTTTTTCTGAACAGCTATGGATGTTGGTCGACTTGTCGCTTGATCCTCTCGTATTTAGCCTTCCTTTCTCTGAACGATTTTGGATTCAAGTTGATAATCACAGTATGGCGTTGTCTGTATTCCTCATCTTATTTTTCGGGTTCGTCAGTCGATATCTCAAACGAACACTATCAATATTGGTCATTGCAGTGTTTGTACTGTGGTGGGAGTTCGGTAAGCAGCAAAACAAATTAACAATCGATATCTTGGATGTTGGGCATGGGTTGTCTTTAGTTTTGGAAAAGAACAATCGGGTCGTTGTTTACGATCTCGGCAACGCGTGGCAGGGAGGTTCGATTGTTGAATCCTTGCTGATTCCCACCTTGAATCAGAGAGGAGTTCATGAGGTGGAAGGTGTGATAGTGAGTCATTTCGATTCTGACCATGCTGGTGGCTATCCGGCGTTACTTGAAAACTACAATCCTAAGTGGATAAGAGCCAGTCAGAACATCAATCAACAAACACAATCGACTGTTCAAGTTCAGTCGAATATCCAAACATGTACTTTTGGCGAGGCGTGGAATTGGCAGGGTCTAGAGTTTGAGGTTTTATGGCCACCTCAAAGAGTAAAGAGGGCGTACAACCCACATTCGTGTGTGGTCAGGATTTTTGAGCCCAATTCTGAGTTCTCGATGTTGCTAACTGGTGATATTGAACGGGTAAGTGAGTGGCTACTTGCTCGTGAAGGTCAGCGGCTCAAGAGCGACGTGATGCTTGTCCCGCATCATGGCAGTAATTCGTCGTCGATTAAGCTGTTTATTGAGGCAGTTTCACCTCAGTTAGCAATCGCTTCTTTGGCTAAAGGTAATCAGTGGGGAATGCCCAGCAAATCTGTGATTGAACGTTATCATGAAACGGGTAGTGCTTGGCTTGATACCGGAGAAAGCGGACAAATAACCATCACTATCAGTAAGGAAGGTTGGAAATATCATACGATTAGAGAACAACAAGGCAGGCAGTGGTATAGGCAGATGCTTCGTAAGGGAGTAGAATAGATAGATTATTGTGAGAAAATTAAGCGATTCTATGTCAACACAAACAGATGAAACTACCTGGGTCACATTTAAAAGACTTTGGACTTATATTCGACTGTATAAGGCCGGCCTTGGTGTTGCGGTTATTGCGCTTATTATAAATGCCGTTTCTGATACCTATATGATTTCTTTACTGAAGCCTCTGCTTGATGAAGGTTTTGGTAACGCTGAGTCAGACTTCCTACGTACACTTCCAATTATCATATTTGTTATGATGTTTGTGCGTGGCGTCAGTGGTTTTGTTTCAACCTATTGCCTCAGTTGGGTTTCTGGCAATGTGGTCATGGAAATTCGTCGTAAGATCTTTAGCCACTTTATGCACATGCCTGTTTCTTTCTTTGATAAAGAGCAGACGGGCGCACTGCTATCTCGAATTACTTACGATTCAGAACAAGTATCTGCTGCGACCAGTAAAGCTTTGGTGAGTATCGTACGTGAAGGTGCCAGCATCATTGGCTTGCTGACGCTGATGTTCTGGAATAGCTGGCAGTTGTCTTTAGTTCTATTTGCTGTCGCTCCTTTTGTTGCTTGGGCAATTAGTATTGTATCAAAGCGATTCAGAAAAATTTCTAAGAACATGCAAACCAGCATGGGACATGTTGCTTCTTCAGCAGAACAAATGCTGAAAGGTCATAAAGTGGTTCTAACTTACGGTGGTCAAGAGCTAGAAAGAGGCCGTTTTGATACCGTTAGCAACCAGATGCGCCAACAAAGCATGAAGCTGGTAACGGCTCAAGCTGCCGCTAACCCAATTATTCAGATGATTGCCTCAATTGCGATTGTTGTTGTTCTTTATCTCGCGAGTGTTGATTCAATTAAAGCTGAGCTAACAGCAGGTACGTTTACAGTTGTTTTCTCCGCGATGTTTGGCTTACTGCGCCCCCTTAAAGCTTTAACCAATGTAACGTCTGAATTTCAACGCGGTATGGCAGCGAGTACGACCCTATTTGGTTTGATGGATCTAGATACGGAACAAAATAAAGGTACGTTGAAGCCTGAAACCGTAGCGGGTGAAGTCGAAGTAAAAGATGTGACATTTACTTACCAAGGTGCTGAGAAACCAGCGCTTGATAAGATCAGCTTTAATATACCGAAAGGCAAGACCGTTGCACTTGTCGGCCGATCAGGTTCGGGCAAGAGTACCATTGCGAACCTGTTTACTCGTTTTTATGATGTAGACTCAGGCTCTATCGAACTTGATGGCCACGACATTCGTGATTACGAATTGAGAAACCTACGTGAGCACTTTGCGCTTGTTTCTCAAAATGTACACCTGTTTAACGATACGGTAGCCAACAACATTGCTTACGCAGCAGAAGCTAAATATTCTCGCGAACAAATCGAACACGCGGCTAAGCTTGCTCATGCTACTGAATTTATCGAAGGCATGGAAAACGGCATTGATACGATTGTTGGTGAGAATGGGGCAAGTCTATCTGGCGGGCAAAGACAACGTATCGCTATTGCAAGAGCGTTGTTAAGAGAGGCTCCAGTATTGATTCTTGATGAAGCCACATCGGCTTTGGATACTGAATCAGAGAGAGCGATCCAATCTGCGTTAGAAGAGCTGCAAAAGGACAAGACAGTATTGGTTATCGCACACCGACTCTCTACTATCGAACAAGCCGATGAGATCTTAGTGGTTGATGATGGTCGTATTGTAGAAAGAGGTGCACACGCGGAGCTAATCGCGCATGATGGCGCTTATGCACAACTCCACCGAATTCAGTTCAGCGGATAAGATTAGGTCTTGTTGTGATCGAAAAGATTTGGTTTAACAATCATCCGTTAAAATACCTTCTTTGGCCGCTACTGTGGCCATTGAGTCTGCTTTTCAAAATGATCAGCGGTCAAAGACGTGACGCCTATCTATCCGGTAAAAAAGAGACCTACCGTCCGCCCTTACCAGTAATTGTTGTTGGTAATATTACCGCTGGTGGCAATGGTAAAACTCCGGTTGTGATTTGGTTAGTTGAGGTGCTTCAAGCTAACGGCTTTAAGCCTGGAGTGGTTTCTCGAGGTTATGGGGCAAAAGCGCCAAGCTACCCGTTAGTATTGGATGAAAACACGCCTGCTGAACACTCTGGCGATGAACCTCGTTTAATTCGAAAGCGAACTGGTGCACCTGTCGCAGTCGATCCTGTGCGTGCAAACGCGGTAAAGGCTTTGTTGAGCGAAGGGGTTGATGTCATCATCACGGATGATGGCCTTCAGCACTATGCACTTGAACGTGATATTGAATTTGCGGTTATCGACGGTGCTAGACGCTTTGGTAGCGAATGCCTAATTCCTTTAGGCCCGCTAAGAGAGCCTATATCTCGTTTAGATGACGTAGACTTTTTGGTTAACAATGGCGGTAAAGTGCAAGGACGAGAGTTCTCTATGTCTTTGCTACCAAGCCAAGCCGTTAACCTAAAGACTGGTGAGAAAATATCGGTAGCAGAACTACAGAAGTTGGTGGCTTTTGCTGGTATTGGTCACCCACCACGCTTTTTTAAAACATTGGAAGATCTTGATGGTGATGTGGTTTTCACACAGGGCTTCGCCGACCATCAAGATTTTGATAAAGATGAACTTCATGCCTTAGCTAAGAAAGGTATGAATCTGATTATGACAGAAAAAGACGCTGTAAAATGCGAAGAATATGCTCAAGATAACTGGTGGTATCTTCCAGTTTCTGCGCAGTTTGATGAAGATTCGCAACAGCAAATTTTAAAAAGAATAAAAGAGGTTATGGAATACTATGGATCACCGTCTACTTGAGATCGTTGCTTGCCCTGTATGTAAAGGTAAACTAACTTTTGACAAGGATAAGCAAGAGCTTGTTTGTAAAATTGATCGCCTTGCTTACCCAATTAAAGAGGGTATTCCTGTTCTTTTAGAACCTGAAGCTCGCACCGTTTCAATGGATGAGGGTAAGTAATGTCCTATACGGTTGTTATACCTGCGAGATACCAATCGAGCCGTTTACCTGGGAAGCCGCTTGCTGACATTGGTGGAAAGCCGATGATTCAATGGGTATACGAACAGTCAATGAAAGCGGGTGCCGATAACGTTATTATCGCTACCGACGACGCTCGAGTTGAAAAAGCGGCTAAAGCATTTGGCGCGACCGTTTGTATGACATCACCGAATCATGAGTCAGGTACTGAACGCCTAGCTGAAGTGATTGAAGTTATGAAGATTCCTGATGATCATATTATCGTGAATGTTCAAGGTGATGAGCCACTTATCCCACCAGCGATCATTAATCAGGTTGCTAACAATCTTGCGAACAGTACAGCTCCGATGGCAACACTCGGTGTGGAAATCACTCATGCTGATGAAGTGTTTAACCCTAATGCCGTTAAAGTTGTAACCGATAAAGACGGTTACGCCTTGTATTTCAGTCGAGCAACCATTCCTTGGGATCGCAATGCTTACGCGAACAACGGTACTGCAGCGGAATCTCCTTTGCTTCGTCATATTGGTATCTATGCTTACCGAGCGGGTTTTATCAATACCTACATTAATTGGGAACCAAGTACTCTTGAGCGTATTGAGTGCCTAGAGCAGTTACGTGTACTTTGGTATGGTGAAAAAATCCATGTGGCAGTTGCAGAAGAGGCGCCTGCTGCTGGTGTTGATACGCCTGAAGACCTAGAAGCGGTTCGAGCTATTATTGGCTAAGCTTCTTTGAGCTACTACTTCTTCTTTGCTCTACAAATGCAAATTCATGAGCCTTGCTTGTTGCGAGGCTTTTTTCTATCTATCGAAAAGTGCGCTATCGAAAAGCACGTGCGTGTCTTATTGACCTAAACAAACGGATACTGGGCTGGTTGCATTGGTTTATGCATCAGCAACTCGGAATTATCTGAGATTTACCTCGCTCGACTTCCAATTTTTCTCTATAATATGCCGCCTATAAAGTAGTGGCGAATCGCTAGTACAGAATAAAACTTACGACAAAACGTGGAGTAAAAGATGCCTTCTCAAAGCCCAGTGATTACGGTTGATGGACCAAGTGGTGCAGGTAAAGGTACCCTGTGTATGTTGCTAGCAGATAAGCTAGGCTTTCATCTTCTAGACTCAGGCGCGATCTATCGCGTATTGGCTTTAGCGGCAATTCACCATGGTGTGGATACTGAATCAGAAGATGCTTTAGTGCCGCTTGCGACACACTTAGACGTGCAGTTTATTGCTGAAGGCGACTTAGTTAAGGTTATCCTAGAGGGTGAAGATGTGTCTGGTGAACTTCGCAAAGAAGAAACCGGCATGGCAGCTTCAAAAGTGGCCGCTTTACCTCGCGTTCGTGAAGCTCTGCTTCGTCGTCAACGCGCATTCAGCGCGGCACCTGGTTTGGTTGCTGATGGCCGTGATATGGGAACGGTTGTGTTCCCTGAAGCTGAAGCGAAAATATTTTTAGATGCAAGTGCTGAAGAGCGTGCGAGTCGCCGCCTTAAACAGTTGCAACAGAAGGGGTTAGATGTTAAATTTGACGACCTTTTGAGCGAGATCCAAGAGCGAGACGACCGAGATCGTAATCGCCCAGTGGCGCCACTTCGCCCTGCAGAGGATGCTCTAGTGCTTGATTCCACCTCAATGAATATTGAGCAGGTAGTAGAAAAAGCACTACACTATATTGAATCGAAACTGGCTGGGTAATTTCGCCGAGCTAGTACGAACGTTGGTCGCAAGGATGATGACCGGCGAATTTATCAACCCCATGCGGTAGGATACCCATGGACGTTTAATTATTGAAGATTAAATAATGACTGAATCTTTTGCTCAACTCTTTGAAGAGTTTCTATCTGAAACTGAATTCCAACAAGGCAGCATCGTTAAAGGTACTGTAGTAGCTATCGAGAACGGTTTCGTTCTTGTAGATGCTGGTCTTAAGTCTGAATCTGCTATCCCTGCTGAACAATTCAAGAACGCTGCTGGCGAACTTGAAGTTGAAGTTGGTGCTGAAGTAGACGTAGCTCTAGACGCTGTTGAAGATGGTTTCGGTGAAACTCAACTTTCTCGTGAGAAAGCTAAGCGTCACGAAGCTTGGATCGTACTTGAGAAAGCTTGTGAAGAAGCTGAAACTGTTGTTGGTATCATCAACGGTAAAGTTAAAGGCGGTTTCACTGTTGAACTTAACGGTATCCGTGCTTTCCTTCCAGGTTCTCTAGTAGACGTACGTCCTATCCGTGACACTGCTCACCTAGAAAACAAAGAGCTAGAGTTCAAAGTAATCAAGCTAGATCAGAAGCGTAACAACGTTGTTGTTTCTCGTCGTGCTGTTATCGAATCTGAAAACAGTGTTGAGCGTGACGAACTTCTTGAAACTCTACAAGAAGGTACTGAAGTTAAAGGTATCGTTAAGAACCTTACTGACTACGGTGCATTCGTTGATCTTGGCGGTGTTGACGGTCTTCTACATATCACAGATATGGCTTGGAAGCGCGTTAAGCACCCATCAGAGATCGTTAACGTTGGTGACGAAATCCTAGTTAAAGTTCTTAAGTTCGATCGTGAGCGCACTCGTGTTTCACTAGGTCTTAAGCAACTAGGCGAAGATCCATGGGTAGCAATCGCTAAGCGTTACCCTGAAGGTCACAAGCTTTCTGGTCGTGTTACAAACCTAACTGACTACGGCTGCTTCGTTGAAATCGAAGAAGGCGTTGAAGGTCTAGTACACGTTTCTGAAATGGATTGGACTAACAAGAACATCCACCCTTCTAAAGTTGTTAATGTTGGCGACGAAGTTGAGGTTATGGTTCTTGATATCGACGAAGAACGTCGTCGTATCTCTCTAGGTCTGAAACAGTGTAAAGCTAACCCATGGCAGTCATTTGCAGAAATGCAAGCTAAGGGCGACAAAGTTACTGGTAAGATCAAGTCTATCACTGACTTTGGTATCTTCATCGGTCTAGAAGGCGGTATCGACGGTCTTGTACACCTATCTGACATTTCTTGGAACGCTGCCGGCGAAGAAGCTGTACGTGAATACAAGAAAGGCGACGAAATCTCTGCTGTTGTTCTAGCAGTAGATGCAGAGCGTGAGCGTATTTCTCTTGGCGTTAAGCAAATGGAAAACGACCCGTTCAACGCATACGTTGCTGACAACAAGAAAGGTGTTCTTGTAAACGGTACTGTAACTGCAGTTGACGCGAAAGGCGCTACTATCGAGCTAATCGAAGGCGTTGAGGGTTACCTACGCGCTTCTGAAGTATCTCGTGACCGTATCGAAGATGCATCTCTAATCCTAAGCGTTGGCGACAGCGTTGAAGCGAAGTTCACTGGTGTAGACCGTAAGAACCGCGTAATCAACCTATCTATCAAAGCTAAAGATGAAGCTGATGAGCAAGAAGCAATGGCTTCACTGAACAAGTCTGATGAAGGCGCGTTCGGTAACGCAATGGCAGACGCATTCAAAGCTGCTAAAGGCGAATAATAGCTTCTCGTTAAGAGAATTATAGCTATATAGCCAAGAAAGGAGCCGTAAGGCTCCTTTTTTTTTGCTTATTTTTCCGATAGGTCTATAATTTCTAAAAAGAAAACCAACGAGGGTAACTATGACTAAGTCTGAATTGATTGAAAGACTGTGCGCTGAGCAAACGCACCTTTCTGCAAAAGAAATTGAAGACGCTGTAAAAGACATTTTAGAGCACATGGCTTCAACACTAGAAAGTGGTGATCGAATCGAAATTCGCGGATTTGGCAGTTTTTCTCTGCATTACCGTGAACCTCGTGTTGGACGTAATCCTAAAACTGGTGACAAGGTTGAGTTGGAAGGCAAATACGTTCCTCACTTTAAACCAGGTAAAGAGCTACGCGAACGAGTAAACTCAGGACTGTAGACTACTTATCGGAATTAAGAAAAGCGGCATACTATAATGTATGCCGCTTTTTTATGACCATAATATGGTGGTCTGATTAGTAATTTTCCTGCATAATCGTACAGCTAACTAACCAATGAGTGATGAACTATGAAAATTATAAAAATAGTCGCCGTTATCGCACTTTTCCTAATTGCACTGGCTTTAGGCTCTCAAAACCAAACAAGTGTGAATTTCAACTATCTGCTAGCGCAAGGTGACTTCCACCTATCAAGCTTATTAGGTGTTGTCTTCGTTTCAGGTTTTGGTCTTGCTTGGTTAGTCTTCGGCAATATGCACATGCGATCTCAACTGAGAATTCATCGTTTGAAGAAACAACTCAATAAGCAATCAAAGCAGGTAGCTGCTGATACCAAAGCTTAAAGGTCTTATTTGATGTTAGAGTTACTGTTCTTGCTCTTACCTATTGCCGCTGCCTACGGTTGGTATATGGGTAATCGTAATGCTCAGCAAGAAAAACAGAAACAATCACACCAGATTTCCCGTCAATACGTGACGGGTTTGAACCTATTACTGTCAGATCAGTCTGACAAAGCGGTTGATCACTTCATTGAACTCCTTCAAGTCGACAATGAAACCATCGATACTCACTTAGCTTTGGGCAACTTGTTCCGCTCAAGAGGCGAAGTCGACCGTGCTATTCGTATTCACCAAAATCTTATCTCTCGTTCGGGGCTTACTCTCGATCAGAAAAACCTCGCACTACAACAATTAGCTAAAGATTATATGGTCTCTGGCTTTCTTGATCGCGCCGAAAAAATCTTTGAACAGCTTGTAGAAGAACCCGATCACAAAGAGGGTGCTCTACAGCAGTTGGTTGCTATTTATCAACAAACTCGAGAGTGGAACAAGGCTATTCATTACGGAAATATCCTAGTTAAGCTCGGTAAGAAGAAAATGAAGATGCGTGCGACAGTTGCACATTTCTGGTGTGAACTTGCGATGCAAGAGCAAGCCGATGGTAATCGTTCTAAAGCGCTTCAGCATTTCAAAAAGGCACTTTCTGAAGACCCTAAATGTGTCCGTGCTAGCATTGCTCTAGGCAAGTTCCACTTAGCGAACGAAGACTACCAAAAGACAATCGATTGTTTGGAATCGGTACTCGAGCAAGATATCGACTTTATTAGTGAGGTGTTGCCAACCCTTGCTGAGTGTTACCACAAGCTTGGGCAAGAGGCTCAATTGGTCGAGTTCCTTAAAGCTTGTATTCAGAATAAAGCTGGTGTTTCCGCTGAACTGATGCTCGCTCAATTGGTTGCTCATCATGAAGATGTTGGTTCTGCTCAAGAGCTACTAACAAAGCAGCTTGTCAAAAATCCAACCATGAAGGGTTTTTATCGATTAATCGATTATCACCTAGCGGAAGCAGAAGAAGGTCGTGCGAAAGACAGCTTAACCACACTTCAATCTATGGTTGGTGAACAACTTAAGGTTAAGCCTCATTATCGTTGTCGTCAGTGTGGTTTCTCAACACACTCAATGTATTGGCACTGCCCTTCATGTAAGGGGTGGGGAACGATCAAGCCTATTCGTGGGCTTGATGGTGAATAGATTCGTGGTCATTTTAAGACCAAATTATTAATTGCAGCTTTCGGGCTGCATTTTTATGACTGTTATTTATGGCCTGATTGGTATAAATATTTTGTAGAAAGTTAACTGCGTTAGGAGATGAAATGAACGACCAAAAAATCATTGTAGCATTGGATTATGATAACCAAGCGGATGCGTTAGCCTTTGTTGATCGTATTGACCCAGCATCTTGCCGTCTAAAAGTGGGCAAAGAGATGTTTACCTTGTTTGGTCCTGAATTTGTTCGTGAATTGCATAAACGTGGTTTCTCAGTATTTTTGGATCTTAAATTCCACGACATCCCGAACACATGTTCAAAAGCTGTGCGAGCTGCCGCGGAACTAGGCGTTTGGATGGTAAACGTACATGCAAGTGGCGGTGAGCGCATGATGACGGCGTCTCGCGAAATTTTGGAACCGTATGGTAAAGATCGTCCGTTGCTGATTGGCGTGACAGTACTGACGAGTATGGAGCAATCTGACTTGGCGGGTATTGGTTTGGATCTTGAGCCACAGCAGCAGGTGATGCGCTTGGCATCTCTGACTAAAAACTCAGGCTTAGACGGCGTTGTATGTTCGGCACAAGAGGCGTCTTTACTGAAAGGTGCACTTGGTCAAGAATTCAAGCTAGTAACTCCTGGTATTCGTCCTGTAGGTGCTGATGTTGGTGACCAGAAGAGAATCATGACGCCTTCTAAAGCGATTGAGTCAGGTTCTGACTACCTTGTTATCGGTCGCCCTATCACTCAAGCGATAGATCCTGCCGCTGTACTTGCAGAGATCAACGGTACGCTAGCTTAGGTTTGCATCAGAAAGCTATTCGAATAAGAAGGCCAGCAAATAGCTGGCCTTCTTATTTGTGTACGAGGCCTTTTCATTTGTGTACGAGGCATTTAATTGGTCTGGACTTGAGTTATCTTGCCTAGTCTAAAGCGGAGCGCCACTATGGAATTTAAAATCGCTGTCTTCTGAAGTGATAAGATCCGCTTCTACTTGCGCGAAATGAGCAATACGCTCTGAGATATCTTTCCCTGCGATCTGCTCTGCTAACTCAAGGTAATCTTGGTAATGTCGAGCCTCTGAGCGAAGCAGAGACACGTAAAACTTCTCCATATCTTCTTCCAAGAATGGAGCTAATTTAGCGAAACGCTCACAAGAGCGAGCTTCGATAAACGCACCGATGATGAGCTTATCAACTAGAGCATCGGGTTCGTAAGTTTTGACTTGCTTGATTAAACCCTTAGCGTAGCGACCCGCTTCAATCGGTTGGTAAGTGACGCCTTTCTTTACCATCAATTCCATGACTTGGTAGAAATGATGCAGCTCTTCTTTGATCAGCAATACCATTTTATCGATCAGGTCAGCGCCGTAATTGCAGCCTTCTTTCGCTGTAATTTGCTTTGATACGTTGCTTTTACCACGCAGAGACTCTAAGTCTCCGATACGACGGTAAGCAAATTGCTCGTAGGGCAAAATCCATTCATTCAGTTGCTTTGCGCTTTCTTTATCAACTGCGTACTTGCGGATAAGGAACAAAGCACTCTGTGCCGCCTTAAGCTCACAAAGCATGTGATCGCGTAGAATGATGTGAAGGTTTTCAGGCTTTTTGGCTTCATCGATCCATGAATCTGGCGTTTCAGCTTTAAGAAAAGAGTGGATTGGAGCTAATAATTCTTGATACATGGTCAGGGCAAGTTTGTTGATAATGCGGGATTTTATCACAGCTCAAGAGATCTCCCTATACAGAGAAAGGAAATTCAACAGCTACAAAAAAGGCCGCTAATTTAATGTAAATAAGCGGCCTTTAAGTATTGCGTTAGACAGTTACCATTTCTTCTTCTGACCGAAGAGGGCGTCCATGTCTTCGTCACGCTCTTTAGATTCGATCTGTTGTAAATCTTGCGCGTTTTTATCTTGGCGCTTCTGATCAAGATCGTTAAGCATCTGCTGAAGCTTTTCTTTCGCTTGAGTAGAGTATGAATCGTTCTTAGTTGCTAATGCGTCGATACCTTTACGCAGTAACTGAATTGCTGTGCCTGGCTGTCCGCGAGAAATCGAGTCGTTTGCACGCTTGATAACATTTTCGATATTGATGCGAATTTGAATCGTCTCTAAACGAGCGTTTTCAACCACATAAGCTTGAGTCTCGAAGCGGCCTTTATTGTGCTCGTTACGGACCGTATCACGTAGGCGCTTAACTAGCTTCAGCATCATGATCGCTTGTTTGTCACTGCTTGGAACGCGGAAGGTAGTACTTTCACCACCTTGGTAGTTCTCTTTAAGCTGAGTGATTTGTTGTTTTACGCTTTCAATGCGTTGGGCAAGCTGCTTGTTTTTGGGATCGAGCTGATACATGTTTTCTAACGCATCAAGAATTCGATTGTTTAAGCATATAAGAAGATCTTGGCTAAACGGCATGTGATGAGCATTGCCAATCAACTCTTCTGTTCCGTCAATAATGGTTAGATAACGAGAAGCTTCCTGTTTCTTCGCTGTTTCTACCTTAACTTTGTATTGAAGCATGATGTTGTAGCCTAAAACCAACACCAAAAGAACGGCGACTAAGGCGATTATTAAACCAATATTCATATATTTGTGTCTGCTTGTTGTTTTCTATAGCTAACTTGAGAGGATACACGATTCCATTGTGTATCGGCACTCGTAAATTGCAATTTCTGATTATCTCTTGTTGAGCACAATCGGCAATCAAAACTTACCAACTAATGTATGAGAATGAGGTGTGGGTTGCAAAGCGTTAGTGATGTTTTTGTTTGTTAAGCTAGAAAAACTCATTATTTCTGTCATTTTGGTTCTCGAAGCGTTATAACTATTAATTATATTACACGAGACTATAAAGCTCTATTTGCAAATAAGTTAGCGCAGAAATGAGTAAAGGATTACGAGGTTAGATATGAAGTTACAGCAACTGAAGTACATTGTTGAGGTTCTAAACCATAACCTAAATGTTTCAGCGACAGCAGAGAGTTTGTATACATCTCAGCCCGGCATTAGTAAACAAGTTAGGTTACTTGAAGACGAGCTAGGCATTCAGATTTTTGAACGTAGCGGTAAGCATTTAACTCAGGTTACACAAGCCGGTGAGGATATTATTCGTATCTCTCAAGAGATTTTGGCACGTGTAGAGAGTATTAAAGCAGTCGCGGGTGAGCACACTCATCCCGAGATGGGCACATTGAATATTTCAACCACTCATACTCAAGCTCGTTATGCGCTCCCTGATGTGATTAAAGGTTTCACGGCACGTTATCCAAAAGTGTCGCTTCACATGCACCAAGGTACACCAAGCCAGATGTCAGAAGCGGTCGCTAAAGGGACTGCGAACTTTGCGATTGCAACGGAAGCGCTGCACCTTTATCAAGATGCAATTATGCTGCCTTGTTATCACTGGAACCGTTCAATAGTCGTAACTAAAGATCATCCTCTTGCGCAAAAACGAACTATCTCGATTGAAGATCTTGCTGCTTATTCTCTCGTGACTTATGTATTTGGTTTTACTGGCCGTTCTGAGCTTGATACTGCATTCAACAAAGTAGGATTAACACCGCGAGTTGTGTTTACCGCAACGGATGCAGACGTAATTAAAACTTATGTTCGTATGGGGATCGGAGTTGGTGTAATCGCAAGTATGGCGATTGACCACGAACAAGATACAGATTTGGTTGCTATTGATGCGAGCCACCTATTTGGTGCTAGCACCACAAGCATTGGCTTTAGAAAAGGCACTTTCCTGCGTTCTTACATGTTTGATTTTATGGAGCGTTTTGCACCACACTTAACTCGTCCTGTGGTTGAACAAGCTATTTCTTTGAAATCGAATGAAGAAATCGAAGAGATGTTTAAAGACATCGACCTGCCCGTTCGCTAAGGGGCTCAGTCTTTAACTCGATTCCTATTCGGCCTGTTTACAGGCCGTTTTCATTTGAACTCGGTTTTGGTTTCTACCAATCGTAGTAAATAACGGGTCACCCTAGCTTGTTAAAATGCTCGATAACGTTGTTAGAACTTTTGATTGCAGAATAAGTACTTATCGAAACGACTTGCCGAACAGAGCTGCCTTGTTCTCAAGCCTTTTACTGCGCTACTTCTGTTCACTGACTTTCCGTGATTGGTATGACTTACTGATAGCCTGCCCCTATAGCCTCGATTTGTATCCTTCCTTTCCATTTTGGCCTCTTACCCCTACAATCCTCGCATCATAGGGGGAAGCATGCATTCACGATTTACAATACTCGACTCATTCTTGTTAGAGCACCAAGTCTATTGGCGTTCGGAACCTTTTCATCTATGCCAAACTCACCATCAACCATGGAAAGATGTGAATCGTCCACTTGTCGATTGGCTAGAAGGTTTGAGTATTGAGCGCATTCAAACGTTAAAAGAGCAGCCTCAGCTTTTGGTCGAGGAACTGACTCGCTTCCTCCCTCGATTAGATGCTGCTAACCAAAATATCCAGTTTGATAACACGGCTTTGGTTGGACTAGACCTCCCACGTGGTACTGCTGATGGTATTCCCGGCAGAAAGCTGCAACAAATCGTGGCGATGGGAGAGGCTGCACTTGAACACCATCATGGTAAAGAGTGGCTGGAGTGGTGTTCTGGCAAAGGTTTTCTGGGCCGAATTTTATCTCAACAATCAGGTCAAAAGGTCACTAGCTTTGAATGGCAACAATTGTTATGTGAAAGCGGACAAAAGGTAGCAGACGACCAGAAATTAGAAATGCACTTTGTCCAAGGTGACGCGTTTTCAGAGGAAGCAGATGGCGTATTTAACTCTGATCAACACGCTGTTGCGCTCCATGCTTGTGGTGATCTGCATGTTGAACTGGTGAAAAAGTCTGTTTCACACGGGCTATCGGCGGTAACAATTTCCCCTTGTTGCTATCACCTTATTCGAGGCGATGTGTATCAAGCTATGTCTACCATGGCCAAAGGTTCAGCATTAACGTTGAGCAAAAGCGACTTAAGAATCCCGCTTCAAGAAACCGTCACTGGTGGTGAAAGAGTAAAGAGACATCGCCAACTAGAGATGAGTTATCGTTTGGGCTTGAGCAAACTGCTCAAAGCTGAACGTCATATCGACGAATACATTCCGGTGCCAAGCATTAAAAAATCAGAGCTATCTAAGGGTTTTGAATCATTCTGCCGCTGGGCATCTGAAGTGAAAAAAATATCGCTTGGCTCAGACGTCGATTTTGATTTCTATTTAGCCCAAGGTGAGACGCTTTTCTGGGAAATGGAGAAGTTGAGCTTAGTACAACAAGTCTTTAGACGCCCATTGGAGATATGGTTGGCCTTTGATCGTGCCATCTATCTGAAAGAACAAGGCTATGAAGCTTCGATTGAAGAGTTCTGTGAACGCAGTATTACGCCAAGAAACCTATTGATTCATGGGGTTAAAGTTGAGCGTTATCAGTAAACAGAACTGTTGCGTGTTTTACGATCTAAACTCATAAACTCATAAACTCATAAACTCATAAACGCAAAACAAAGTCATAAATGAAAAATGAAGCTATAAATACAAGACAAAGCTATAAATGCAAAAAAAGCCAGCGCGACATAATGTCGTACTGGCTTTTTGTTTAATGTGTATGAGTTAACTGAACGCTTCAACGAGAAGGTTATTGCGCTCAGTTAGCTATTACAGCATTAGTTAAACATTGCGATTGCTTCAGCTGGGTCTACATATTCTAGGTCAAAGCTCTCTGCAACTTCTTTACAAGTCACTTTACCGTGGATTACGTTTAGACCTTCTAGGAAACCTTCATCAGATAGAAGTGCTTCGCGGTAGCCTTTGTTCGCTAGCTTAACAATGTAAGGAAGTGTTGCGTTGTTTAGCGCGTAAGTAGAAGTACGAGCAACGGCACCTGGCATGTTAGCAACACAGTAGTGAACTACGTCATCAACAATGTAAGTTGGATCGGCGTGAGTGGTTGCGTGTGAAGTTTCGAAACAACCACCTTGGTCGATTGCAACGTCAACAACAGCTGAACCTGGCTTCATTTTAGCGATGTGATCTTTTGTAACCAATTTAGGCGCTGCTGCACCTGGGATCAGTACTGCACCAATCACTAGGTCTGCTTCTAGAACATGCTTCTCGATAGCGTCTTCAGTAGAATAAACCACTTTTGCGCGACCTTGGAATTCTTCATCAAGACGACGAAGCGTATCTACGTTGCGATCAAGAATGGTTACGTCTGCGCGAAGGCCAACAGCCATACGTGCTGCGTTAGCACCCACAACACCGCCGCCAACAACAACAACTTTCGCTGGTTCAACACCAGGAACGCCGCCAAGAAGAAGACCACAACCACCGTTAGATTTTTCTAGTGTTTGTGCACCTGCTTGAATAGACATGCGACCAGCGACTTCAGACATTGGTGCTAATAGTGGCAAGCGACCCATATTATCTGTTACAGTCTCATAGGCTACGCAGACAGCTTTGCTCTTGATTAGCTCTTCCGTTTGTGGAAAATCTGGTGCAAGGTGTAAATAGGTAAATAATATTTGCCCTTCACGAAGCATAGCTCGCTCGACAGCTTGAGGTTCTTTAACCTTTACAATCATCTCTGCTTTCGCGAAAACGTCAGCAGCAGTAGGAAGAATGGATGCGCCTACAGCGATGTAATCATCGTCTGAAAAACCGATACCAGTACCGGCATTGGTTTCAACAAAAACTTGGTGGCTATGTGAGATTAGTTCTCTCACGCTAGCTGGGGTCATACCAACGCGGTATTCGTGGTTCTTGATTTCCTTCGGTACGCCAATGATCATCCTGACTCCTCATTATATTATGGTTGTTTTATCTATGTGTAGGGTAATTCTGTCGAATTAATATCTAGTATAGATAGGTTCAGATAGAATTTGATACCGAATATTAAAAAGTTGTAGTATATTTTTTTGCAAGGAAGTAATAAGGTGGAATAAAAAATGGCAGACAATTATAAGAAGCCGTCCAAGGAACTAGATCGTATTGACCGCAACATTCTTAATGAGTTGCAAAAAGACGGTCGTATCTCAAACGTTGAACTCTCAAAACGAGTAGGACTTTCTCCAACTCCATGTCTTGAGCGTGTTCGTCGTTTAGAACGTCAAGGTTACATTACTGGGTACACAGCGTTGCTGAACCCACAGTATCTTGATGCTTCACTTTTAGTGTTTGTTGAAATTACGTTGAACCGTGGTGCTCCAGATGTGTTCGAACAATTCAACACCGCTGTGCAGAAACTGGATGACATCCAAGAGTGTCATTTAGTGTCGGGTGATTTTGACTATCTTCTAAAAACACGTGTATCGGATATGGGTGCTTACCGTAAGCTACTGGGTGATACGTTACTTCGTCTACCGGGCGTAAACGACACTCGAACTTACGTTGTAATGGAAGAAGTGAAACAAACCAATCAACTTGTGATTAAAACTCGTTAGTCACAATTGGTGAAATGAAAGAAAGCGGACATTTGTTCCGCTTTCTTGCTTTCTGGAATTGGGTTTTTCTGTTTGATATGGTTAAATCAACAGTAGTTTCATTGAAACGGGCGGCTTTGGTCGCTCGAGATGTTTTATTCCGTTTAATTATTAAGTTGGTTTATGTTCAAGCAGAGCAGTAATAAAGTAGAAACAATCATTAAAACGAGTGAAGAGCCTCAGTCTCCTCGTTTGAATGGTTCTCAACGTCTAAAAGAGTGCAGCCTGATTATGGGTGTTCTCTTCTCTATTCTACTTGCCGTTGCGTTATTAACTTTTAGTCCTGCAGACCCATCATGGTCGCAAACGGCGTGGGGTGGTGACATTCAAAATGCGGGTGGCTACTTAGGTGCATGGTTGGCGGATACGCTTTTCTTTGTGTTTGGTTCTCTGGCTTACCCTTTACCTATCTTGGTAACGGTTGCTGCGTGGGTATTATTCCGTAAACGTAATGAAGACGAGCAGATCGATTTCATGCTGTGGGGTACTCGCTTACTTGGCCTTACTGTCCTTATTCTTACTAGTTGCGGTCTAGCCGATATCAACTTTGACGACATTTGGTACTTTTCGTCAGGTGGCGTCGTGGGTGATGTACTAACAAGCCTTGCGCTTCCCACGTTAAATGTTCTCGGTAGTACGCTAGTTCTTCTTTTCTTATGGGGAGCTGGCTTGACGCTATTAACTGGAATTTCTTGGTTAAGTATTGTGGAATGGCTAGGCGAATGTGCCATTAAATTTTTTACATCTGCTTTTAATAAGGCGCGTGGCCAAGATCAAGAGCTACTTGAGCCTGAATTGAAAGAATCGACAGACAGAGATTCTCTAACAGAACGTCATCAAGAGCCGACTTTCCGTGATGTCCCTGCGTTAGAAGACAATCTTATCGAAGGTAAGGCTATAGAAGGGTATAAAGAAGCAGAACAAGATCAGCTCGACCCTGCGATGAGCTTCTCTGCGACCAACGACTCTTCAGACACTGGCGTAAATGCGTTGGACAACAGTGCAACGTCGAAGCGTCATTACAATATTCATATGCCAGTAGAGGCTCCAGCTAAGCCAGAGGTTTCTACTTATGAGGCACCGCAAGTTCAACCTGAAATTCAACCAGAGCAACCTATCTCTGTCGCTCCTGTTTACCACGCGCCAGAAGAACCTTTCGAAGAAGGTATTGAGCGCTCGAAGCAGTTGAATGCGACGATAGAGCAGCTAGAAAATGCCGCTATGTATGAAGATGATCTCGCTGAGCAAGATCAGACGGATGCTCACGAATCTCAGGCTGCGTACCAACAATACATGCAGAACGACCAACCAGAAGTTGTCCCTACTGACATTGGCCTTGAAAGTGCTGAGTCAGCAGTCGATAGCACTTCAGAAGTTGATCGCACTCCAGAAGTTGAGAGTGAATTCGATACGGAAGATGTTCAACCTGAATCGTTATACGCTTCGCCAATGGGTGAACCAGAAGAACCAAGCGAAGACGATTTCTTAGTACAAGCATCACCGTTTGATGTGGCTGAAGAACAAAGTTATGAACAGTCTACAGAGTTCGAGTCTGTATCGACTGAAGAAGATAATGCAGAGCAATCTGAGTCTTTAGTTAACCAACAAAATAATTCAGAATTTGAGCAATCAAACGAACAAACTCAAGAGCCAACGGTTGATCTTCCTTGGGAACAGGTAACAGAAGAAGAGCCTCTTCACCCAGACCAAGATGTAGCAGCCTTCCAAAGCCTTGTCTCTGAGGCACAGGCGAACATGGCGGCGACACAAAACCCATTCCTCGTTCAGCAAGATGTTAACTTACCGAAACCGGCCGAACCATTGCCAACGCTTGAGTTGTTGTTCCACCCTGAAAAACGTGAAACCTTTATTGACCGCGATGCACTAGAGGCGATCGCTCGTCTTGTTGAATCGAAGCTAGCGGACTACAAGATCAAAGCTGATGTGGTTGATATTTTCCCAGGTCCTGTCATCACTCGATTTGAACTCGATCTGGCTCCGGGCGTCAAAGTAAGCCGTATTTCTGGCCTTTCTATGGACTTAGCTCGTTCGCTTTCTGCATTGGCAGTACGTGTCGTCGAGGTAATACCAGGTAAACCTTATGTTGGTTTGGAATTGCCGAACATGAGCCGTCAAACCGTATTCTTCTCCGATGTGGTGGGCAGCCCTCAGTTCCAAGAAGCGAAGTCACCAACGACCGTTGTTCTAGGGCAAGATATTGCTGGTGAAGCAGTTATTGCTGACCTATCGAAGATGCCACATGTTCTGGTTGCAGGTACAACCGGTTCTGGTAAATCTGTGGGTGTGAACGTGATGATCTTGAGTATGCTTTACAAGGCATCGCCTGAAGAAGTTCGTTTCATCATGATCGACCCGAAAATGTTGGAATTGTCTATCTATGAAGGTATTCCACATCTATTGTCTGAAGTTGTGACTGACATGAAAGATGCGTCTAACGCCCTTCGTTGGTGTGTAGGTGAAATGGAGCGTCGTTACAAATTGATGTCGGCTCTCGGTGTTCGTAACATCAAAGGCTACAACGACAAATTGAAGATGGCCGCGGAAGCGGGTCACCCAATTCATGACCCACTGTGGAAGCCGGGCGACAGCATGGATCCTGAAGCACCATTGTTGGAAAAACTGCCTTATATTGTGGTTGTCGTCGATGAATTCGCTGATTTAATCATGGTAGTCGGTAAGAAAGTGGAAGAACTGATTGCACGTTTGGCGCAGAAAGCGCGTGCGGCTGGTGTTCACTTGATCTTAGCCACTCAACGTCCTTCGGTGGATGTTATTACTGGTCTTATTAAAGCAAACATCCCAACACGTGTTGCCTTTACGGTATCAACCAAAACGGATTCAAGAACTATTCTTGACCAAGGTGGTGCAGAATCATTATTGGGTATGGGTGATATGTTGTACTTACCACCGGGTTCAAGCCACACAACTCGTGTACACGGTGCGTTTGCATCTGATGATGATGTACACGCGGTAGTGAACAACTGGAAAGCACGCGGTAAGCCAAACTATATTGAAGAGATTACGAACGGCGACCAAACCCCAGAAACACTGTTACCGGGTGAGAAGATGGAAGGCGATGAAGAAGTCGATCCTCTGTTTGATCAAGTGGTAGAGCACGTTGTCCATTCACGTCGTGGTTCAGTTTCTGGCGTGCAACGTCGATTCAAAATTGGCTACAACCGCGCGGCACGAATTGTTGAGCAGCTTGAAGCTCAAGGCATTGTGAGTGCTCCGGGCCATAACGGTAACCGTGAAGTCTTAGCGCCAGCGCCACCAAAAGATTAGTTCCGATCGGAACTCATAACTATTCAGTCGGTCAAATCGAAAATATGACCGACTTATGTTCTAACAGGATTATTGATGAAAAAAGTATTCGCACTTTTATTTATGAGCTTTTCAGTATTGGCTTCTCCGAAAGAAGAACTGAGTAGCCGCTTGTCATTGAATGCAGGTTTTAGCGCCGACTTTAAACAAGTCGTGACTAGCCCTGATGGTGATGTTGTTATGGAAGGCGAGGGCACGGTTGAGATTGCACGCCCAAGCTTATTCCGTTGGGAAACGACTTTCCCTGATGAAAACGTGTTGGTATCTGATGGTCAAAGCTTGTGGTACTACAGCCCGTTCATTGAGCAGGTTAGTATTTACTGGCAAGAGCAAGCAACATCACAAACACCTTTTGTCTTGCTGACTCGTAACCAAGAAAGCGATTGGGACAACTACAATGTCGCACAAACGGGTAACCAATTTACGCTAACGCCGACAGCCGTGGATTCTAATCAGGGCGACTTCCAGATTAAGATCACTAAAAAGGGTATTGTTCAGGGCTTTAACGTGATTGAACAAGACGGTCAGAAAGGTGAGTTTACTTTTAGCAATGTTGACTTAGGGAAACCTGCAGCAGACCGCTTTACTTTTGTGGCACCGGAAGGTGTCGAGGTCGACGACCAAAGAAACTGATCTAATGAAGCAGATCATTTGGTAGTACGTCGATAGGCACAGATGCCATCAACGAATCAAGAGATTGCAATTGAGTAATTACAGCTTAGATTTTGCAGGGGACGAAGATTTTCGTCCCCTTGCTGCTCGTATGAGACCTGAAACTGTCGAACAGTACATCGGTCAGCAGCATATATTAGGCCCAGGTAAACCCCTTCGCAGAGCGTTGGAAGCGGGCCATATTCACTCGATGATTCTATGGGGGCCTCCTGGCACCGGTAAAACCACGTTGGCGGAAGTGGCAGCAAATTATGCGAATGCTGAAGTTGAGCGCGTATCAGCGGTAACCTCGGGTGTTAAAGACATTCGTATCGCGATTGAAAAAGCGCGTGAAAACAAACAAGCAGGGCGCAGAACGATCCTGTTTGTGGACGAAGTCCATCGCTTTAACAAAAGTCAGCAAGATGCCTTTTTGCCACACATTGAAGATGGCACCGTGACTTTTATTGGCGCGACCACAGAAAACCCATCCTTTGAACTGAACAACGCTTTGTTGTCACGTGCGCGTGTTTACAAGCTGACTTCGCTTCATACCGATGATATTTCTCTCGTTATTCGCCAAGCTATTGAAGATAAACAGCGCGGTCTGGGTGATGTGACGGCTGATTTTGCTGATAACGTCTTAGATCGCCTCGCTGAACTGGTCAACGGTGATGCACGTATGTCGCTCAACTATCTTGAGCTGCTGTATGACATGGCGGAAGACAACGACAAAGGCGAGAAAGCGATAACGTTACAGTTGCTGGCTGAGGTAGCAGGGGAGAAAGTCGCTCGCTTTGATAATAAGGGCGATATTTGGTACGACTTGATCTCCGCTGTTCACAAATCGATTCGCGGTTCAAACCCTGATGCGGCGTTGTATTGGTCAGCAAGAATGATTGCTGCGGGTTGTGACCCTTTGTATATCGTAAGACGCTTGCTAGCGATAGCTTCTGAAGATATCGGTAATGCTGACCCAAGAGCAATGCAGGTCGCAATGTCCGCTTGGGACTGCTTCACTCGAATTGGTCCTGCCGAAGGTGAGCGTGCTATTGCACAGGCGGTTGTTTATCTCGCGTGTGCACCAAAGAGTAACGCCGTTTACACCGCTTGGAAGCAAGCGTTAACGGATGCACACAATCTGCCTGAGTATGAAGTTCCTCATCATTTACGAAATGCACCTACAACTTTGATGAAGGACATGGGCTACGGGCAAGAATACCGTTATGCTCATGACGAACCTGGTGCCTACGCAGCTGGCGAAAAGTATTTGCCCCCTGAAATGGGAGAGAAGCAATACTATTTCCCAACAAAACGAGGCTTAGAGACTAAAATTGGCGAGAAGCTAGATTATCTGGCGGATTTGGACGCAAAAAGCCCACAAAAACGCTATGAAAAGTAGTCTTTTTTGGATATCGTTACCTAGTCATAAAAATTCAATTAAATCGTTTGGAATTGGTCGAAATAGCACCAGTTTTAGGGGTTTAGCAGTGATTCAGTAGCAATCTACTGAATATTCAAATAACTAAAGCATAGGATTAGCAATGCTGGATTCTAAATTACTTCGAGCTGAGCTGGATGAAACAGCGGCAAAATTAGCACGTCGAGGCTTCACCCTTGATGTAGAGACAATTCGTGAACTTGAAGAAAAACGTAAGTCCCTTCAGATGAAAACTGAAGAGCTGCAAGCGTTACGTAACTCTCGATCGAAGTCCATTGGTCAAGCGAAAGCAAAAGGCGACCATGAAGAAGCTGAGCGTATCCTTGCTGAAGTAGGCAACTTAGGCGCAGAACTAGACCAAGCTAAAGTAACATTGGCTGAGCTTCAATCTGAGCTAGAAACGATCACCATGTCAATTCCTAACCTACCTGATGCAGAAGTGCCAGACGGTAAAGATGAAGACGACAACGTAGAAGTTTCTCGTTGGGGTCAACCTAAGACTTACGACTTCGAAGTGAAAGATCACGTAGATCTTGGCGAAATGTCTGGCGGTCTTGATTTTGCTAGCGCAGTTAAAATCTCAGGTTCTCGTTTCATCGTGATGAAAGGCAAATTTGCACGTCTACACCGTGCTATTGCTCAGTTCATGCTGGATCTTCACACTGATGAGCACGGCTACACAGAAATGTACGTGCCGTACCTAGTGAACCACGATAGCCTATACGGTACTGGTCAACTTCCTAAGTTCGGCGAAGACTTGTTCCACACAAGCCCGCTAACTGAACAAGTAAGTGACGTACCTCTTAAGACTCTATCGCTTATCCCTACGGCAGAAGTACCGGTAACGAACATGGTTCGTGACACGATTACTGATGAAGCTGAACTGCCACTTAAGATGACAGCTCACACGCCATGTTTCCGCTCTGAAGCGGGTTCTTACGGTCGTGACACTCGTGGTCTTATCCGTATGCACCAATTCGACAAAGTTGAGCTAGTACAAATCACTAAGCCAGAAGACTCAATGGCAGCGCTTGAAGAGCTAACAGGTCATGCTGAGAAAGTACTTCAACTTCTAGAGCTTCCTTACCGTAAAGTGATTCTATGTACAGGTGACATGGGCTTCGGTTCTGCGAAAACTTACGACTTAGAAGTATGGGTTCCAGCACAAGAGACTTACCGTGAAATCTCTTCTTGTTCAAACATGTGGGATTTCCAAGCGCGTCGTATGCAAGCTCGTTTCCGTCGTAAAGGCGAGAAGAAACCTGAACTTGTACACACACTAAACGGTTCTGGTCTTGCTGTTGGTCGTACTATGGTTGCTATTCTTGAGAACAACCAAGAAGCAGATGGCCGTATTGCTATCCCAACAGTACTTCAACCATACATGGGCGGCGTAACGCACATTGGTTAATTGGTTAATTGGTTAATTGGTTAATCAGTAAAACTGTTATACGAAAACCCAGTCAATCGGCTGGGTTTTTTATTATCTGTTACACCGGAAAGCAGTAAGTCGAGGGCCAGTTTCATTACTCATTTGTAATAGTGTTTCTCTAATTTTGGTTATTATTACATCACTCAGAAATGGTTATAATGCGCTCTTACCGCGGTAGGTACAAATTTTCTCATGCAAATACAGAGGAGGACTTATGGCCGTAGGATGGGCAGGTGACGATAGCGTCAGTCAGCAAATTCAAAATACCATTGATGATGAAATCTCTCGTGTAAGAGGGAGCATTCAAAGTGGGGAAAGCTTGCATTATTGTGACGAGTGCGGTGATGAAATATCAGAAAAGAGACGGCTAGCGATTAAAGGCGTGCGTTTCTGTATTGGATGCCAGTCCATGTTTGAACACGTTGCGCATCGTCACTCATTGTTCAATCGCAGAGCAAGTAAAGACAGCCAACTTCGTTAGAAGGTGGTCGTTCTCTATTGTCGATAATAATGAACTCACCTCTCCTTAACTTCAATATTGCAGATAGCAAATGAACCAGTAAGGAGAGGTAATATCTTTGTCTTCTATTTAAAGCAGTGGCGATCTTTTAATGCGCAATTAATAGCGGAAACAAGTTTCTCGATGTGCTCAGGCTTGCTAATGAAAGGGGGCATCATATAAATTAACTTACCAAAAGGACGGATCCAAACACCTTGCTCTACAAAGTGCGCTTGAATGGTTTCCATATCGACAGGTGTATGTGTTTCAACAACGCCAATAGCGCCTAACCAACGAACGTCTTTGACAAGGTCATGCTCTCGCAACGGTGGTAGCAACTCAGAAAAGAGTTGTTCAATCTGTTGAGTCTGATTTTTCCAATGGCCTTGCTCGATGATGGATAAACTTGCTGCACCCACAGCACAAGCTAAAGGGTTGCCCATAAAGGTAGGCCCGTGCATAAAACAACCCGCTTCACCGCCACATACGGTGTCTGCGACTTCTTTGCTCGCAAGCGTCGCTGACAGCGTCATATAGCCGCCAGTTAAAGCCTTGCCTACGCATAAGATATCGGGTTGAACATCGGCATGCTCACAGGCGAACAGTTTGCCTGTTCGGCCAAATCCGGTCGCAATCTCATCCAAAATAAGTAATACGTTGAATTCATCACACAGTAAGCGAACTTGTTTTAGGAACTCAGGGTGGTAGATGCGCATGCCGCCAGCGCCTTGAACGATAGGCTCTAAGATTACGGCGGCAACCTCTTCATGATGGGCTGTGAGTTTCTCTCGAAAGCTATTGATGTCACTTGAATTCCAATCATCCCAAAAGCCGGTTTTTGGCGAATCAGCGAAAATGTGCTCAGGCAAAAAGCCTTTGTAAAGGCTATGCATCGAGTTATCCGGATCGGTCACTGACATAGCTGCGAAGGTATCACCGTGGTAACCATCTCTTAGCGTTAGGAACTTTGAACGCGGTTGCCCTTTAGCATGCCAGTACTGCAGTGCCATTTTAAGGCTAACTTCCACGGCCACTGAACCTGAATCGGCCAAGAATACGTGCTCTAGATTACTTGGCGCTAAATTCAGCAGTTTCTTACATAAATCGATAGCGGGCTGGTGGGTGATACCGCCAAACATAACGTGTGAAACCTTATCGATTTGGCTGTGAGCCGCAGCATTGAGCTTTGGATGATTGTAGCCGTGGATGGTTGACCACCAAGATGACATACCATCAATAATTCGTTTTCCGCCTTCTAATTCTAGGTAAACACCGTCTGCGTTGGTGACTGGGTAGCAGGTCAGAGGTGTTAACGTTGATGTGTAAGGATGCCAGATATGCTGGCGGTCAAAGGCGAGATCCATAGTAACTTCCATTCTTGATATGGTTAAAAAATAACCAGATGTAAACTTTTGATATTATCAATGTGTTGACAGTCTAAAGCTTGTCGGTAGACTAGCCAAGCATAAATGCAATCTCTATTAATAGAGATGCAACATCAAATAATAAAAAAGGATCGACACGTGGAAGTTCGTCATGACTGGACAGTTGCTGAAGTAACAGCACTGCTTGAAAAACCGTTTATGGATTTAATGTTTGAAGCTCAAGTCGTTCATAGACGGTACCAAGAGCACAACCACGTGCAAGTGAGTACGCTTCTATCGATAAAGACGGGTGCTTGTCCTGAAGATTGTAAGTACTGCCCTCAAAGTGCTCACTACCGAACGGATGTCGACAAAGAACGCTTAATGGAAGTCGAGCGTGTTTTGGATGCTGCGCTAAAAGCTAAGAATGCGGGCTCAACTCGCTTTTGTATGGGCGCTGCATGGAAAAACCCGAAAGAGCGCGATATGCCTCACCTTACCGACATGATCAAAGGTGTGAAAGGGATGGGTTTGGAAACCTGTATGACACTGGGCATGTTAACGCCCGATCAAGCGGGTGAGTTAGCGGATGCGGGTTTGGATTACTACAACCATAACCTTGATACGTCTCCTGAGTTTTACGGCAGCATCATTACTACTCGTACTTACCAAGATCGTTTAGATACCTTATCTCACGTGCGTGATGCCGGTATGAAGATCTGCTCTGGTGGTATTATTGGTATGGGTGAAAGCACCAATGACCGTGCCGGCTTACTTGTTGAACTTGCTAACCTTCCTGTACACCCTGAAAGTGTGCCAATCAACATGCTCGTAAAAGTGAAAGGCACACCGATGGAAAACGTCGACGATGTTGAGTCTTTCGATTTTATCAAACTGATTGCCATTGCTCGTATCATGATGCCAATGTCTGCGGTTCGTCTATCAGCGGGTCGTGAGAATATGAATGAACAGATGCAAGCGATGTGTTTCATGGCTGGCGCGAACTCTATCTTCTACGGTTGTAAGCTACTGACTACACCAAACCCAGATGAAGACACGGATATGCAGCTGTTTAAGAAGTTAGGTATCAACAGCCAACAAGTGGCTCAGAAGCCTGATGAAATTCAAGAAAACGAACTGTTAGATCAAGTGGTGGAGCGCGTTGCTGCTCGTCCAACGAAAGATGACATGTTCTACGATGCCACTGTTTAAATCTCGTATTAAAGATGCCCTTGCTCATCGCCGTGAGCAAGGGTTAACTCGTCAACTTAAAGTGTTAGAAAACAGTAATGGTCCTTTGCTTACGAGCGAAGGTTCTAGCTTCATTAATTTTTCGAGTAATGACTATTTAGGTTTGGCAAACGATCCTGAACTGGTCGATGCATGGCAAACCGGACTTTCCCAATATGGTGCTGGCAGTGCAGCATCGCCATTGGTCACGGGCTTTAGTCCTGCTCATCGAAATTTAGAGGCTCAGCTGTGTGAATGGCTTGGCTTTGAACGTGCCATTCTCTTTAGTTCTGGTTTCAGTGCTAATCAAGCCTTGTTGTTTTCTCTGCTCGAGAAAGACGATTCTCTACTGCAAGATAAGCTTAACCACGCCTCTTTGATGGAAGCGGGGATGCTTTCTCCTGCGACAATGAAACGTTTCAAGCACAACGATACGCAGCACCTCGAGTCTTTACTAAGTCGCTCTCCACAATCGTTAGTTGTGACTGAAGGTGTGTTCAGCATGGATGGCGACAAAGCGCCTCTTAGCCAGATATTTAACCTGACTAATCGATACGACAGTTGGTTGGCGGTTGATGATGCCCACGGTATTGGCGTATTAGGTGATAAAGGGGCTGGGAGCTGCAGTGCGGCACAAATCTCACCTGATATCTTGGTGGTGACTTTTGGTAAAGCATTTGGCCTTTCTGGTGCTGCGATTCTTTGTTCGTCAGAGGTGGGTGACTACTTAACTCAGTTTGCTCGTCATCATGTGTATTCGACAGCGATGCCCCCTTCACAAGCGGTGGCTTTGTCTCATGCTTGTAAGATGATTCAGACGCAAGAGTGGCGTCGTGAGAAGTTGACAGAACTTGGCGCCCTTTATGCTGAGCAGATGAGTGGCGTGAAAGGCTTTATTGATACTCAGACGCCGATCAAGCCATTTTTAATCGGCGAAGCCCAAGCTGCACTATCTATTGCTGAAGAGTTAAAGCGCAATCAAGTTTGGGTAACGGCAATAAGGCCACCAACGGTGCCTATTGGGACTGCTCGTTTACGAATTACGTTAACGGCCAATCACAGTCAGGAACAGATTCTTCAGTTAACTGACTCGTTGCTTCAAGCAATAGAGCGAAGCAACGACTTTGAAAGCCAACCAAGCATAGAATCAAGCTTTGAATTAAAGAAAGAGGCTCAGTAAATGTCACAAGAAGCAGTAGTGCATAATTACGTAGGCCAAGATAAGAGTGCGATTGCCGAAGCCTTCGGTAAAGCAGCGACAACATATGACAAACACGCTGAATTTCAGCGCGATGTCGGCCACCGACTACTGGATAAGCTACCGAGAGACCTCTCTGGCTTAAAGGTGCTCGATTTAGGTTGTGGTACTGGCTACTTCTCTGAGCAGATGGTAAAGCGTGGTGCTGAAGTGGTGTGTGCTGATCTTTCTGTTGGAATGTTAGAAAGGGCAGAGCAGCGCTGTGGTGCATCGGTTTCTTTATATCAACAAGCCGATGCTGAACAATTGCCGTTTGAAGATGGGTGTTTTGACATCGTTTTTTCAAGCTTAGCGTTGCAATGGTGTGATGATTTATCCTCACCTTTAAAAGAGATGAAGCGCGTTGTAGCGGTTGGCGGACGTGTGATTTTCTCAACTTTGCTTGATGGGTCACTGTTTGAACTGGAAAAATCATGGTCCAAAATTGACGCACATCAACACGTTAACCATTTTATTACAATCAATCAGGTAAAAATTGCGTTAGCGCAATCTAGCTGTACTGCTCATCAACTAGACTTGCCCACCATCACCGTTTGGTACGACACTGCGTTTGAACTGATGCGCGACCTTAAAGGTATCGGCGCGAATCACGTAAGTGGTCGCTCACAAGGTTTAACAAGTCGCCGCATGTTGCAGCTTGTTGAACGGGAATATCGAGAGTTTAAAAACCATCAAGGTTTCTTACCAGCAACATATCAAGTTTGTTTAGGGGTTATTCAATTATGATTGATGCATTATTCATTGCAGGTACGGATACCGAAGTGGGAAAAACTGTGGTTTCAAAAGCGATTCTTCAAGCTTTGGCCGCACAGGATTTATCAACAATTGGTTATAAACCAGTTGCTGCAGGGTGTGAACAATACCCTGAAGGGTTACGTAACAGTGATGCATTGCACCTTCAAGAAGCTGCGACGCAAGATGTTGCTTACGAAGACGTTAACCCGTATGCATTGTTGCTACCATCATCACCTCATATCGCAGCTAAGCATGACGGTGTCGTGGTTGATGAAGCGGTATTATCAGCGAAGCTAGAAGAGCATAAGCAAAACTCTGACATCGTTTTAGTTGAAGGTGCTGGTGGTTGGCGTGTACCCGTTTCAGATGACGAATACTTATCTAGTTGGGTTAAGAAAGAGCAGCTTCCAGTTGTCCTAACTGTTGGTATTAAGCTTGGCTGTTTGAGCCACGCTCTGTTAACTGCTGAAGCGATTCGTGCAGATGGTCTAAACCTAGTAGGTTGGGTAGCGAACCGCATTAATCCAGGCACTGAACATTATGCTGATATTATTGCGATGCTTGAAGACAAGCTAGGTGCGCCGAAGTTAGGTGAAATCCCTTACGTACCAAGAGCAAAGTCTAAGAACATTGGTAAGTACATTGATGTGCAGCCTTTACTTGCGCTTTGATTCTCACCTTGTGTACTAAATAAGAAAAGGGCTGCGATTGCAGCCCTTTTGCTATGTTAAGCCTTTAGACCATACGTTTGTAAAAACGGGTCTTTTGAACAAGTTTGGGATTAATGTTCTTTTGTCAGTCCCATTAATGCTTGTTGCGTTTCTGTGATTTTTGTCTGTGCCGTTTGTGGAGTTAGGATCCCAATCTGCTTTTTTGCTTCTTCTTCAGTAATCCCTAGGTGACAGCACAGTAAATCGATAGCCATTTGAGTGTTAGTACCTTCAACCATGATCCTTCCCTTTTTGTACATGGACTAGCCAATAAATCATCTGAGGTCACTGTAAACGGATTGTTATATCGACACCATACGACTTAGGTCTAATAGACCGTGATTAACTCATCTACAATCTCGTAATCAAATGTTGCAATTTAATGCTTAACCTTGTTTTCTTAATCTAAGACTATATGTATAAGTAAGTATAAGTCTTCAAGGTTGGAATCTATTGCTGTCTGCCTTGTCTATAACAATAAGTTTTATAAAAACAGCTTTCATGCGGAGATAAGTAATGAAGCGAGTAATGTTGTTCCTTGCAACCAACCTTGCGGTTGTATTGGTACTAAGTGTTGTTCTTAATATTGTATATGCAGTCACAGGTATGCAACCAGGAAGCCTTTCAGGCTTGTTGTTAATGGCTGCGGTGTTTGGTTTTGGCGGTTCATTCATCTCATTAATGATGTCAAAGAAAATGGCGCTACGCTCAGTAGGCGGCATGGTAATTGAAAGCCCACGTAACGAAACAGAACATTGGTTGATGGAGACGGTAAGCCGTCAATCTCAACAAGTTGGTATTGGTATGCCAACAGTGGCGATCTACGACTCGCCAGACATCAACGCATTCGCGACGGGTGCTAAGCGTGACGATTCATTGGTAGCAGTATCAACAGGTCTGCTGCACAACATGACGCGTGATGAAGCTGAAGCTGTATTAGCGCATGAAGTGAGCCACATCGCAAACGGCGACATGGTGACCATGACGTTAATGCAGGGTGTTGTGAACACGTTTGTTATCTTCTTATCTCGTTTCATCGCCAACATTGTTGCGTCGAACGATAACGAAGAAGAGGGCGGCAGCAACATGATGGTGTACTTCGGTGTGTCTATGGTGTTGGAATTGGTATTTGGTTTCTTAGCAAGCTTCATTACGATGTGGTATAGCCGTCATCGTGAATTCCATGCCGATGCAGGTGCAGCGAACCTAGTAGGTAAAGAGAAGATGATTGCAGCGCTAGAGCGCCTAAAGGTGAGCCATGAGCCACAACTAGAAGGTTCTATGATGGCATTTGGTATCAACGGTAAGAAGTCTCTAACAGAGCTTCTAATGAGCCACCCACCGCTAGACAAGCGTATTGCGTCTCTACGTAACATATAATTTCTAATACAAGCAGTTGTCGTTAAGCGGCAATAGGTATTCTAAAGGCTTCCTTCGGGAGGCCTTTTTTGATCTTGGCATTTAAGGATGTTTGTCTAATGTGGCTTGCAGTATTTGAATGGGGGAGGTGAGTAGGACAAGTCAGGTTTGATTGACGACTGTTGTTTACTTAGGGACTACTGTTCGAGACATTTGTTCTACGCAACAAAAAGGCTTCCACATGGGAAGCCTTAGTCTATTCTGTGATTCGAACTTCGAATCTTACAGCTTGTCAGTTAGCTCGATTGCTTGACCGATGTAGTTCGCTGGCGTCATCTCTTTTAGACGTACTTTCTCGTCTGCAGGGATTTCAAGACCATCGATGAATGCACGCATGCCTTCGCCATCTACACGTTTACCACGAGTTAGCTCTTTTAGCTTTTCGTATGGCTTCTCGATGCCGTAACGACGCATTACTGTTTGTACTGGTTCAGCCAATACTTCCCAGTTTTTGTCTAGTTCAGCAAGTAGCGCAGCACGGTTAACTTCAAGCTTGCTAATACCTTTCAGAGTCGAAGTGTATGCAATGATTGCGTAGCCAACACCAACACCTAGGTTACGAAGAACCGTAGAGTCAGTAAGGTCACGCTGCCAGCGAGAAACTGGAAGTTTTTGTGCTAGGTGGCTAAATACTGCGTTCGCTAGACCAAGGTTGCCTTCAGAGTTTTCGAAGTCAATTGGGTTAACTTTATGCGGCATTGTAGAAGAGCCGATTTCGCCAGCAATAGTCTTCTGCTTGAAGTGACCAAGAGCGATGTAGCCCCAAACGTCACGGTCGAAGTCCAGAAGGATTGTGTTGAAACGAGCAACAGCATCAAACAGCTCAGCGATGTAATCGTGAGGTTCGATTTGAGTTGTGTACGGGTTCCAAGTTACGCCAAGAGATTCAGTGATGAACTCTTCGCTGAACTGGTGCCATTCAACTTCTGGGTATGCAGAAAGGTGTGCGTTGTAGTTACCTACAGCACCGTTGATTTTCGCTAGGATCTCAACGTTTTCGATTTGCTTGTATTGACGTTCCATACGGTACGCAACGTTAGCCATCTCTTTACCCATAGTAGAAGGAGAAGCTGGCTGACCGTGTGTGCGAGACAGTAATGGAATATCACGGTACTCGTTCGCAAGTGCTTTGATAGCATCAATTACGTTGCGGATTTCTGGAAGAATCACGGTATCACGAGCTTCTTTAAGCATAAGCGCGTGAGAGGTGTTGTTGATGTCTTCAGAAGTACATGCAAAGTGAATAAATTCGTTTACAGCGTGAAGTTCAGGAACGCCAGCAACTTTCTCTTTCAAGAAGTACTCAACCGCTTTAACGTCGTGGTTAGTCGTGCGCTCGATCTCTTTGATACGTAGAGCATCTTCTTCACTGAAGTTAGCAGCTAGTTCATCAAGAAACTGGTTAGCTTCTGCACTAAACGCTGGCACTTCTTTGATTGCATCTGTAGCTGCAAGCTTTTGTAACCAACGAACTTCAACGATAGAGCGGTACTTTAGTAGGCCAAACTCACTAAAGATGCTGCGTAATGCAACAGTCTTGCTTCCGTAACGGCCGTCTACTGGTGAAACAGCAGTCAATGCTGACAGTTCCATGGTGTTCTCCTGAATTGAGTTTTCTAAATTTTGAGAGGTTTATACCAGTAACAATCTCAATTGTCACGCATATTGCGCAATCGTTTGCGTGAGAATTGTGTTGGTACAAAAAACAAGCTCGCGACGAGGCGCGAGCTAATAAATTACATGCGAGCTAGCAGGATTTGAGCCTGCTCGATCATCTTCTTGCGACCGAAGATAAGGTGGCGACGTTTACCGCCAACTTGACGCCATAACACAGCGCTTCGAATTCCTGATAGCAGCAGAGCACGAACCTTATGCTGGCTCGATGTCTGTTGAAGTACTGCTGGCGTACCAGAAACCTGAATACGAGGGCCAATAGGGCTCACTACATCTAAGTAGATGCTCGCAAGGTTGCTGATCATTTGCTCGTCAAACAGATCGAAGTGCTCAGTTTGACGCTCTGCAGTTTGAATACGATCGCCAAGCTGTGACATAGAGTCATTGCGAGCAGATAGTTTGCGTTCAAGCGCCATCAAGCTGATGATGTAGCGAGTAATGTCGCTACCAGCGGGAGTACTGTCGATACCTTTTACTAAGCATTCAAGGCCTAGCTTTAGGTTCGCCTCACGGCCAAATACACCCACAGTGTTCGCTGGGTTAGTATTTAAAATGGCATTGAGTGAAGCTTCGAAGGCATCTTTATCACAACGGCCGTCTTTCGCTACTTGTTGAACCAAAGCCACAGCTTGGCAAATTCCAGCGAAAGCAATAGTACGGTCATAAAGTGTATTAGCCACGTAGTAACTCCTAGTTGTTTTCTATCGTTTGTTGTTCGTTCGATTAGATTAGATGCGTTTTTCGATGATACCACCACCAAGACATACTTCATCTTGGTAGAACACAGCCGACTGGCCTGGCGTTACAGCGATTTGCGGTTCATCGAAGATAACCTTAATGTTATCATCGTCAATTGGGATGATTGTACAAGGAATATCAGTCTGACGGTAACGTGTTTTTACCGTGCATGTCATAACTTCAGTAATTGGTGTGCGATTTACCCAATGAAGCTGAGAAGCGATCAAACCTTCTGATTTTAAAAGAGGGTGGTCTTTACCTTGTACCGCGATCAGAACATTACGTTTAAGGTCTTTTTCACCAACAAACCATGGGTCTTCATTACCGCCGCCGCCTTTGGTGCCACCGATATGCAGGCCTTTACGTTGACCTAGCGTGTGGTACATCAAACCTTGGTGTTGACCAATAACTTGGCCTTCAGGTGTCTCGATGTTACCTGGTTGAGCCGGTAGATATTTGCCAAGGAATTCTGTGAACTTTCGCTCACCAATAAAGCAGATACCTGTTGAGTCTTTTTTCTTCGCAGTGATCAAGTCTTGCTCTTCAGCAATGCGTCGCACTTCAGGCTTCTCTAATTCACCAACTGGGAATAGGCTGCGTGCCACTTGATCTGAACTTAGCGTATATAGGAAATAGCTTTGGTCTTTGTTGCCGTCTAAGCCACGCAGCATTTCTGGTTTTACGCCAGCATCGAGCTCTTCTTGTGTTGGGAAAGTACGACGAACATAGTGACCCATCGCGATGTAGTCTGCGTCTAATACTTCATCCGCAAACTCTAAGAATGCTTTGAATTTGATTTCTTTGTTACAAAGGATATCTGGGTTCGGTGTACGACCCGCTTTGTATTCTTCAAGAAAGTACTCGAATACATTATCCCAGTACTCTGCTGCAAAGTTGATAGTGTGAAGGTGGATACCTAGTTTGTCACATACCGCTTGAGCATCAGCAAGGTCTTCAGCTGCCGTGCAGTATTCTTCGTTATCGTCTTCTTCCCAGTTTTTCATGAAAAGGCCTTCTACCTGATAGCCTTGTTGCTGAAGAAGATACGCCGATACTGACGAATCTACACCGCCGGACATACCGACAATTACTTTCTTTTCGCTGTTTCCAGAGCTGATATCTGACATGTCTAAACACCGTTACTATTACTTGGTCGCAGATTCTAACAGAAAGAGAAACACCGCGACAGATCCGAGACCGGAATCACAGTTTCATTTGCACAAATATTGCGCTGAATTCGTTAGAGAATCGCATGAACGCGAGGAGACTCGCTAGGATGTCAGATCTATATGTGGCATAGTCGCTCGAAATCCAAGACCTGAGATAAAAAATGTCTGAACAAAATGAGTTTATGCAAGAAGAACAGTTGATCGAGATTATCGAAAACCAACTTGAAGATGGCCAACCTGTGAAAGTGAAAGAGACGCTGATGCGTTTAATGATGACAGGAACTCCTCGTGAAGAGGCGATTGCGGCTATGGCATGTGCACTGGCTATTGAAGTATTTGATGTAATGAAAAACGGCGCTGAGTTTAATCAAAAACGTTACGCCGAGCATTTGGGTATGCTACCTGACTTAAGCTTTATGGAAGGCGAATAAAAAAATAGCCTCGCAAACGTTTGCTATAGTTTGAAAGATTGCCGCGTTAAATATAGCGCGGTAGAATCCGCCACCTATTTCCCCTTGACTTAGACTAGCCTTATGAAATTCCCTGGACAACGTAAATCAAAGCACTATTTTCCGGTTCACGCTCGTGATCCTTTAGTAAGCCAAGCTCAAACTAGCAAAAGAATGTCACGTACTCATATTATCGGTATTGACCAAACTTTGGTGGATATTGAAGCGAAAGTGAGTTCTGAGCTAATCGAAAAATATGGCCTAAGTAAGGGACACTCACTGGTTATTGGTGATGAAGCTGCTGAATCCTTGTATCAAGAATTAAAAGAACAGTGCCTGATCACCAATGAATACGCTGGTGGCACAATTGGTAATACATTACACAACTATTCAGTACTTGCGGATGACCGTTCAACGCTATTGGGTGTAATGAGCCAAGATATTAAGATTGGTAGCTACGGTTACCGCTATTTATGTAATACATCAAGCAGAATGGATCTGAACCATTTACAAGGGGTAGATGGCGCAATTGGTCGCTGCTTTGCATTAATTACAGAAGATGGTGAACGTACTTTCGCAATTAGCGAAGGACAAATGAACCAATTAAAACCAGAAAGCATCCCTGAGAAAATTTTCAAAAGTGCTTCTGCTTTAGTGTTAACGGCGTATTTAGTTCGTTGTAAACCAGGTGACCCTATGCCTGAAGCAACAATGAAAGCTATCGAATACGCGAAGAAATACGATGTGCCTGTTGTTTTAACTCTTGGTACTAAGTTCGTTATTCAAGATGATCCCGAGTTCTGGAAAGATTTCCTTGAACAGCACGTCACCGTTGTTGCGATGAATGAAGACGAAGCTGAAGCCTTAACAGGAGAAAGCGATCCGCTTGCTGCTTCAGACAAAGCACTAGAGTGGGTAGACTTAGTTCTATGTACGGCAGGCCCTGTTGGCTTATTCATGGCGGGTTATACTGAAGACGCGGTGAAGCGTGAAACTTCATTGCCGTTGTTACCAGGCTCGATTGCAGAATTTAACCGCTATGAGTTTAGCCGTCCTGCGCATAAAGACTTGTGTGACAACCCAACGAAGATCTATTCGCATATTGCCCCTTACATGGGTGGTCCAGAAAAGATCAAAAATACCAATGGTGCAGGGGATGCGGCGTTGTCGGCTTTATTACATGATATGGCAGCAAATAAATATCATAAAGAAAATGTGCCGAACTCTAGCAAGCATCAACATGCATTTTTAACGTATTCATCTTTTTCACAAGTTTGTAAATATTCAAACCGTGCAAGTTATGAAGTGTTGGTTCAGCACTCTCCTCGCTTGTCTCGTGGCCTTCCTGAAAGAGAAGACAGTCTAGAAGAAGCATACTGGGAAAGATAAGATATTTTTATCTTTTTCATTTATATTTCTAATAGTGAAATATAAAAAAGGCTCCGAAAGGAGCCTTTTTTGTTTCTGAATATATTGAAGCCGTAAATAATACTTTAGTCGACTTAATATTAATTCTATTGCTTAGTGTTTTATTGATTATTCACTTAGCAAACACGATGCCTTAAAGAGCAAACTCTTCTAGAGATTTACCAGCATCTAGTTGTTCTTGGATAGCTGAAGGCGTACGGCCTTGACCTGTCCAAGTTTTCTCGTCGCCGTTTGCGTCTACGTATTTGTATTTCGCTGGGCGAGGAGCACGTTTAGCTTTAGTTGTTTTAGATTTTGCTTCACCAGAAAGTGCAGCAATAAGATCTGCAACATCAATTCCGTCTTTTGCAATTTGTTCAGCAATAGCAGAAAGCTTAGCTTCTTGCTCTGCTTTAGCAGCACGTTCTTCAGCTTCAGACTCTTGACGCTCTTGTACAACAATAGTCAGCTTGTCTAGCGCTTCTTCAAGTTGCTCAAGAGTTAATTCACGTGAGAACGCACGAAGGCTGCGGATATTTAATAGTGTTTTTGTTAATTCAGACATGATATTTCCCATCAAGGTAAACTAAATAATCCTCCTAATAATAAACAGAGCCTAGGAATAAAACAAATAGTATTTCTTGTATTGGTTATTTAAATATAAAAGTGAGATGAATAGTTGAAAAAGAAACGACTCACTTTTGATGAATTTATAATAATTATTAAGATTATCTTAAAAATCGATATGTGACTGGTGGAGTAATTGTTATATGTAGACTATTTTTTATTGATTAGTTCATTAACAAAAAGACATTTTTGTCGGAATGATATGTTGCATTGTTGCTCTTGATGGGTACAATTGCGGCTACCTGATGCGATGCTTTGGTTAATTTGTTGTTAAACTCTGGTTTACACAGTTAATAATGTTATCGCACGTAGAGGTGCAATTATAAAAAGTAGTTTTCGTTGGGGTGATGCCAATGAGCGGGAATGAAAGGTCTAATTGCCGAAGTAAATTGTATATCTAAGCAATTTGCTGGGGTTGTGCTCAATAGGTACAACACTGCCATAGTCTTAATTTTAAACTATGGAGCGCTACTGTAGGGTTGGGTGAAGTGTTCACTTCCCTTTCGCTTAGTTCAACATGAGCTTGATAAGTCGTATCAAGTTTGTCTGCAGTAGATCTCTAGCCAAATAAAAAACTGGTTTTTGAAGATCATGAATTTAATAGATTTTGCAACATCGCCTTTATCGCTGCTTCCTCCTTTGGTTGCATTGACTTTAGCAATTGTTACCCGCCGTGTATTGGTTTCCTTAGGTGTTGGTATCTTTATGGGTGCGATTCTACTTGCTGACTACTCAGTAGGTAACGCAGCTAGTTACGTGTTCACTAAAGCATCTGGTGTTTTCATCGAAGATGGTGGCATTAACACTTGGAACATGAGCATCATCGCATTCCTAATTATTCTCGGAATGACAACTGCATTACTCACACTATCTGGTGGTACTCGCGCATTCGCTGAGTGGGCACAGTCTCGTGTGAAGAGCAAACGTGGTTCAAAACTACTTGCTGCCTTCTTAGGCGTATTCATCTTTGTCGATGATTACTTCAACAGCTTAGCGGTAGGTGCTATCTCTCGTCCTGTAACAGACCGCTTCTACGTATCTCGCGCTAAGTTAGCTTATATTCTAGATTCTACCGCTGCTCCAATGTGTGTGATTATGCCGGCTTCTAGTTGGGGTGCTTACATCATCACTATTATTGGTGGCATCCTAGTGACACACGGTGTGACAGAGTATTCTGCACTGGGTGCTTACGTTCGTCTTATCCCAATGAACTTCTACGCGGTGTTCGCACTATTAATGGTATTTGCCGTTGCGTGGTTCGGTCTAGACGTTGGTAAGATGCGTGAACATGAGATCGAAGCATCTCAAGGCCGTGGCTTTGAAGGCGACAACGATCAAAAGCAAGCTCACGATCTAAACGAAGAGCTAGACATTCAAGAGAGCGAAAACGGTTCTGTTTCTGATCTCGTTATGCCAATCGTATCGTTAATCGTAGCAACAGTTGCCGCTATGCTTTACACGGGTGGCCAAGCGCTGGCTGCTGACGGTCAAGCATTCAACCTGCTTGGTGCGTTCGAAAATACAGATGTAGGCAAGTCTCTTGTTTACGGTGGTGTTTTAGGTCTGCTTGTTGCGCTAGCGACAGTGTTTAAGCAAAAGCTACCAATGTCTGATATCGCAAGAACAATGTGGATCGGTGCTAGCTCTATGTTTGGCGCGATCCTGATTCTTGTGTTTGCATGGACTATCGGTTCTGTCATCGGTGACATGAAAACAGGTTCGTACCTATCATCTCTAGCAACTGGCAATATTGATTACCACTGGCTACCCGTTATTTTGTTCCTTCTTGCTGGCCTAATGGCGTTCTCGACAGGTACATCATGGGGTACGTTCGGTATCATGCTACCTATCGCGGGTGACATGGCTGCAGCCTCTGACATCGCGCTGATTCTACCGATGTTAAGTGCGGTTCTTGCTGGTTCTGTATTTGGTGACCACTGTTCTCCAATCTCTGACACAACGATTCTGTCTTCTACCGGTGCTCGTTGTAACCACATTGACCACGTATCGACTCAGCTTCCTTATGCGCTGTCTGTGGCGTTCGTATCGTGTATCGGCTTCATCACTCTAGGTATGACATCATCAACTGGCATCGCGTTCGGCGCAGCGTCTCTAACGTTTGTGGCAGTATGTTTTGCATTGGCTTATTTCTCACGTTGTAAAATGTCGACGTGCAAAAGCTAATCATCACTTGATTGAATAATGAAAAGGGAGGCGTTTGCCTCCCTTTTTTTGTGCTCGTTAATTTAATTTTAAATTTCGTGAAAAAAGTTCGAATAAATGGTTGAAAAAGGGTGTCAGCTTAGTTAGTGTGGAGACAAGACAGCAAACAACCTAAGAGCTGATAAGTATGCGTAAATTAGTAATGAACATTCATCACCATCATCACCCTATCTAGTCTTTCGGGGAGATTTACGTATACCCGGGAGCAAGAATTCTCCCGGAGGTTAAGTCAAAGAATTTAGATTTAAACCCTCGGGACGACAAAGTCTTCCGAGGGTTTTTTAGTTTTAGCACTTTTAAATAATCAATAAATTCAAATATTTGCACAGGGATACAGCAATGCAGACACAACGCCTAAGAATCGCAATTCAAAAGAAAGGTCGCTTAAGTAAAGAGTGCCAAGATCTACTTAAAAAATGTGGTGTTAAATTTAACATCATGGGTGAGCGTTTAGTTGTTCATTCACTAAATATGCCAATCGACTTGTTATTAGTTCGTGATGACGACATCCCAGGTCTTATCATGGATGGTGTGGTTGACCTTGGTTTCATCGGTGAAAATGAACTAGAAGAAGTTCGCCTAGACCGTGTTGCTTTAAAAGAGCCATCAGAGTTTCGCACACTACGTCGTTTAGACTTCGGTGGTTGCCGTCTTTCTATCGCGATTAACAAAGACGAAGAATACAACGGCCCACAAGATCTAGCGGGTAAACGTATTGCGACAACTTACCCACAACTACTGAAAGCCTACATGGACGAGCAGGGTGTTGAATTCAGCGCTTGTATGCTAACGGGTTCGGTTGAAGTTGCGCCTCGCGCAGGCCTAGCAGACGCTATCGCCGATTTAGTTTCTACAGGTGCGACGCTAGAAGCAAATGGCCTAAAAGAAGCAGAGGCTATCTTCCAATCTAAAGCAACGTTAATTCAACGCACTGGCGAATTTGATGCAGACAAAGAAGCATTAATTGAAAAACTACTGACTCGTATGCAGGGTGTTCAACAAGCGAAAGAGTCGAAGTACATCATGCTTCACGCGCCAACATCTCAGCTAGAGCAAATCAAAGCATTATTGCCTGGCGCTGAAGATCCTACTGTTCTTCCACTATCAACAGACAAAGACAAAGTTGCCGTTCACCTTGTAAGTACCGAGAACTTGTTCTGGGAAACTATGGAACAGCTGAAAGAGTTGGGTGCAAGCTCGATTCTAGTATTACCAATCGAAAAAATGATGGGGTAGTGACGATGAGAACCGTTGTTTGGCAATCTTTAAGTGAATCACAGCAAGACTCGGTACTAGAGCGTCCAGCTATTACTGAAGGTGCAAACATCACAGCGACTGTTTCTGATGTTATTGCAAAAGTACGAAATGAAGGCGATGCCGCACTTAAAGAACTGACTGAAAAGTTCGATCGTGTGACTCCAGAATCCATTCGAGTCAGCTCGACTGAGATTGAAGAGGCATGTGCTCGTTTAACACCAGAAATGAAGCAAGCGTTAGAGCAAGCTTATAGCAATATTGCTAAGTTTCACGAAGCTCAGAAGCCGCAGCCAATTAAGGTTGAAACACAGCCAGGCGTTGTGTGTGAGCAAGTGACACGCGCTATTAATACTGTTGGCCTTTATATTCCGGGTGGCAGCGCGCCACTTCCGTCAACGGTTCTTATGTTAGGTGTACCCGCTCAAATCGCGGGTTGCCGCAAGGTTGTGCTTTGTTCACCTCCGCCAATCGCGGATGAAATCTTGTATGTCGCTAATCTTTGTAAAATCGATGAGGTTTACAATGTAGGTGGTGGTCAAGCCGTTGCTGCCATGGCGTATGGTACGGAGAGTGTCTCTAAAGTAGATAAAATTTTCGGTCCTGGTAATGCGTACGTAACGGAAGCTAAGCGCCAAGTGAGTAACGACTTCCGTGGCTCTGCTATTGATATGCCAGCAGGCCCATCGGAGGTGATGGTAATTGCAGACGAAACTGCAGATGCTGACTTCATTGCTGCTGATCTACTGAGCCAAGCTGAACATGGCCCAGATTCACAGGTTGTATTAGTAACACCATCGCCAGTTATTGCCGACCAAGTAACCGATGCGGTTCAGAAGCAACTGAAAGAACTGTCTCGTGCGAACATCGCTCAGCAAGCATTGGCTTCAAGCCTAATCATCATTGCTGAATCGATCACTCAAGCGATCGCGATTTCTAATTTCTACGGCCCAGAGCACTTGATTGTTCAGACCAAGAATCCACGTGAATTGCTGCCGTTACTAGACAATGCAGGTTCAATCTTCCTTGGTGACTGGTCTCCAGAGTCTGCAGGTGACTACGCATCAGGTACAAATCACGTTCTTCCTACTTACGGTTATACCAAAACCTATTCAAGTTTAGGTTTGGCTGATTTCTCTAAGCGTATGACGGTACAAGAGTTAACGGCTGATGGCTTGAAAGGCCTAGCGCCAACGGTAGTCACAATGGCGGAAGCCGAAGGTTTGGATGCGCACAAACGTGCTGTGACCATACGAGTTGAAAAATTAAATCGATTTGAACAGCTAAATAAAGCGAAATAAGGGTAGGGCATGGAAAAGTTAGCAAGAAAACAAGTTCAGGCTCTTACACCTTACTTGTCTGCAAGACGCATTGGTGGCAGCGGAGATGTGTGGCTAAACGCTAACGAGTCTCCGTTTGATAACGAGTACAACCTAAACTTGTCTCGTCTTAATCGCTACAGCGAGTGCCAGCCTAAAGAGCTGATCGATGCTTACGCTCAATATGCAGGCGTAAAATCAGAGCAAACGCTGACCACTCGTGGCGCTGACGAAGGTATCGAACTTTTGATTCGAGCTTTCTGTGAGCCGAACGAAGATTCGATTCTGTACTGCCCTCCGACTTACGGTATGTACGCCATCAGTGCCGAGACGATTGGTGTTGAGCGCAAGGTTGTGCCTTTAACTGCTGAATGGCAATTGGATCTTCCCGCGATTGAAGCTCAACTAGACAACGTAAAAGTAGTGTTTGTTTGTAGCCCAAACAACCCAACGGGTAACTTGGTTGATCGCAAAGACATCATCAAACTGCTTGAAATGACGCAAGACAAAGCGATTGTGGTGATGGATGAAGCGTATATCGATTTCTGTCCAGAAGCGTCAACGGTCGACTTGCTTGAGCAATACCCGAACCTTGCGATTCTGCGTACCTTGTCGAAAGCTTTTGCTCTGGCGGGTTTACGTTGTGGCTTTACGCTGGCGAACAAAGCGCTTATCGATGTACTGTTGAAAGTGATTGCGCCTTACCCAGTTCCAATTCCAGTTGCTGACATTGCCGTTCAAGCGCTTTCTGAACAAGGGCTTGCGCGAGCGAAGTTCCAAGTTTTGGATTTAAGTGCTAACCGAGCGTATTTGCAAGCTGGCTTGTTGGGTATGCCTCAAGTGACGGTATTTGATGGTTGGGGTAACTACTTGCTGGTTAAATTCCCGAACGGCGATGAGTTGTTCAAAGCGGCATGGGACACTGGCATCATCTTGCGTAATTCGCCAATTGAAGACTGTGTTCGTATTAGTATTGGTAACCGCGAAGAGTGCGAAAAGACACTTGGATTCATTCGTAACTTTTTTCAGTAACGAAAGGCTTACCATTAATAACATTTGTCAGTCTGAGTTGATTAAAAACAGACTGGTAAATGAAACCAATATTTTGGGTTAGCGTTTGATTTTAGCTAGGCCAGCAGATTTAAAATTAAAAGGAAGTTCAAGTGAGTAAACAACAGAAAATACTTTTTATAGACCGTGATGGCACCTTAATTGTTGAGCCGCCAGTCGACTTTCAAGTAGACCGTTTAGACAAACTAAAATTCGAACCGCTAGTGATCCCTAGCCTACTGGCATTGCAAGATGCGGGTTACTGTTTAGTGATGGTGACTAACCAAGATGGTCTAGGCACAGATAGCTACCCACAAGAAGAGTTCGATGCTCCGCACAATATGATGATGGAGTTCTTTGAGTCTCAAGGCGTTAAGTTTGACGATGTGCTTATTTGCCCTCACTTTGATGAAGACAACTGTTCTTGCCGTAAACCAAAACTGGGTATGGTTAAAGAATACCTACAAGGCGGCAAAGTCGACTTCCAACATTCTGTTGTCATTGGCGATCGAATGACGGATCTTCAACTTGCAGAAAACATGGCAATCCGCGGCATTCAATATGGCCCGGATGCAGAAACGGAAGGCACACTCAACTGGCCACAGATCGTTAAAGATTTAACGGTTAATGCTCGTGTCGCTGAAGTGGTTCGTACAACGAAAGAAACTGACATTAAGGTAGCCGTAAACCTTGATGAAACCGGTGGTAACAAGATCGATACTGGCATGGGTTTCTTCGATCACATGCTTGATCAAATCGCGACACACGGCGGTTTCCAAATGAACCTGACTGTGAAGGGCGACCTACACATTGATGATCACCACACAATCGAAGACACCGCTCTCGCTTTAGGCCAAGCGCTTAAAGATGCATTAGGCGATAAACGTGGTATCGGCCGTTTCGGTTTCAGCCTGCCTATGGATGAGTGCTTAGCTCAGTGTGCTCTAGACCTATCTGGTCGTCCGTACCTAAAATTTGATGCTAAGTTTAGCCGCGAGCAAGTGGGTGACCTTTCGACGGAGATGGTGGTTCACTTCTTCCGTTCTTTAACCGATACACTGGCTTGTACATTGCACCTTTCTTCAGCTGGTAATAATGATCACCACATTATTGAGAGCCTGTTCAAAGCGTTTGGTCGTACTCTTCGTCAAGCAATCAAAGTTGAAGGTAATGAGTTACCAAGCAGCAAAGGCGTTCTGTAAGGCTAACGTTAGCAAGGAAAAACAATGAAAGATCAAAAAGTCGTTATTATTGATACTGGTTGTGCCAACGTTTCCTCAGTGAAGTTTGCGATTGAACGTCTGGGCTACGCAGTTGAAATTTCGAAAGAACCAAAAGTTGTTCTAGCTGCGGACAAGCTGTTCCTACCAGGAGTAGGTACAGCAAGTGAGGCAATGAAGAACTTGCAAGAGCGTGACCTTGTTAGCCTTGTGAAACAAGTAGAGAAGCCTCTGCTGGGTATCTGTTTAGGTATGCAACTGTTAGGCAAACTGTCTCAAGAGAAAGGCCAAAAAGCTGACGAGTTAGTTGAATGCCTAGGATTGTGTGATGGCGAAGTTCGTTTACTTGAAACGGGTGATTTGCCATTACCACACATGGGTTGGAACACAGTAACCGCGACACCTAACCACCCTCTATTCAAAGATATTGAAGAGGGCGAGTACTTCTACTTTGTACACAGCTTCGCAATGCCAGTGGGTGACTACACAATCGCACAATGTGATTACGGTAATCCGTTTACAGCGGCAGTGCAAAGTGGCAACTATTATGGTGTTCAGTTCCACCCAGAACGTTCGTCAAAAGCTGGCTCTAAGCTGATTCAGAACTTCTTGGAATTGTAATAAGGATTAGGCAGCGGCTACCGTTGCCAGATAAGGAATGTAAATGATTATTCCCGCGTTAGATTTAATTAAAGGCCAAGTTGTTCGCTTATTTCAAGGGGACTACGGGCAAGTAACAGAATACAAAGTCGATCCAGCAGAGCAGTTCAACCTGTATCACCAAGCTGGCGCTGGTTGGCTGCACCTTGTTGACTTAACGGGCGCAAAAGACACAACGGCTCGTCAGTTAGACTTGATTGCTAAGCTACTGGCTAGCACGCCTGCGAACATCCAGATTGGTGGTGGCGTTCGTAATGAACAAGATGTCGTTGACCTGCTAGAAGCTGGCGCACAGCGCGTTGTGGTTGGTTCTACAGCAGTTAAGCAACCAGAGTTAGTTAAAGGTTGGATGGAGAAGTGCGGCGCGGAAAAAATCGTGCTGGCTCTGGACATCAACATTGACGAAAGCGGCACACGTAAAGTGGCGATTTCAGGTTGGCAAGAAGATTCAGGCGTGACCATTGAAGCGCTAATTGAAGATTACCTCACGGTTGGCCTTAAACACGTTCTGTGTACAGATATTTCACGTGATGGCACGCTAGAAGGGTCAAACGTAGAGCTCTATGTTGATCTCTGTAAACAGTACCCACAGGTGCAATTCCAATCATCGGGTGGCATTGGCAGCCTAGCTGATATCGAAGCACTGAAAGACAGCGGCGTTGCGGGTGTGATTGTTGGTCGTGCACTGCTTGATGGCAAGTTCACCGCAGAGGAGGCATTTGCATGTTGGCAAAGCGAATAATCCCTTGTTTGGATGTCCGTGATGGGCAAGTGGTTAAGGGCGTTCAATTCCGTAATCACGAAATTATTGGTGACATCGTTCCGCTAGCACAACGCTACGCAGAAGAGGGCGCTGATGAATTAGTATTTTACGATATTACCGCATCAAGTGATGGCCGTGTGGTCGATAAAAGCTGGGTGAAACGCGTAGCAGAAGTGATTGATATTCCTTTCTGTGTGGCTGGTGGTATTAAGTCTGCGGAAGATGCAGCACGCATTCTTGAGTTTGGTGCAGATAAAGTATCCATCAACTCGCCTGCATTGGCTAACCCACAGCTAATCACTGACCTAGCTGATAAGTTCGGCGTACAGTGTATCGTTGTCGGTATCGATTCATACTTCGATAAAGAGACGGGTAAATATCAGGTTTACCAATTCACAGGCGATGAAGCGCGTACCAAAGCAACCAAGTGGGAAACCAAAGATTGGGTGCAGGAAGTACAGAAACGTGGTGCAGGTGAGATTGTGTTGAACATGATGAACCAAGATGGCGTTCGCAATGGCTATGATATCGACCAATTAAACATGGTACGTTCAGTGTGTAATGTACCCCTGATTGCATCAGGTGGCGCAGGTGCGATGGAGCACTTTGCTGAAGCCTATAAAAAAACCAACGTGGACGGAGCACTTGCGGCTTCGGTATTCCACAAGCAAGTCATCAATATTGGTGAACTTAAACAGTATTTGAAACAACAAGATGTAGAGGTGCGACTATGAGTTTTGAACCCGTAAGCTTATCAAAAACAGAAGTAGGCGCATTGTCAGAGCGTATTGATTGGGAAAAAGTAGATGGTTTAGTGCCGGCTATTGTTCAAGATTACCAATCGAGCCAAGTGCTGATGATGGGATACATGAACCCAGCAGCGCTCGAGAAAACAGGTGAAACTGGCCAAGTGACGTTTTTCTCTCGCACTAAAGAGCGCCTTTGGACCAAAGGTGAAACGTCGGGTAACGTATTGCAACTGCAAAACATGTCATTGGATTGTGACAACGACACCTTGCTGGTTAAGGTTAACCCCATTGGCCCAACGTGCCACACAGGTACAACAACGTGTTGGGATGGCGATAAGCAAGAAGAAACACAGATGGTGTGGCTTCATCAGCTTGAGCAGCTACTGGCTGCCCGCAAGGACGCAGACCCTGAGTCTTCTTATACTGCCAGTTTATATGCCCGTGGCACCAAGCGTATTTCGCAAAAAGTGGGCGAAGAAGGCGTTGAAGTCGCGCTTGCGGCGACGTCGGGCGATAAGGCGGAATTAGTGTGTGAATCAGCAGACTTGATTTATCACTTGATGGTTCTTTTACAAGACCAAGGCTTATCGATGAACGATGTGGTGAACAAACTAAAAGAGCGCCATAAGTAAGCTCTTTTTGGATGAATAAAACCACGTAACAGATAGATAAAAGCCCCGTAAACAATTATGTTTACGGGGCTTTTTAGCTTTTTAATTTTCAAGATTTCAAGATTTCTAAGCCCTACGTCACTTTTCTAAACTCTGACTTTACGTCATTCCGAGGAGCCTAAGCGACATCAGGAATCTCTTTACTTAATCAAACATTCTAATTTTTTGACTTACCCGCAGCACTTCTTATATTTCTTTCCGCTACCACAGATACATGGGTCATTGCGGCCGATTTTAAAACTTTCAACCGTTTGGTTTAGACGGGGGTCAATCTCAGGCTCTGATCGTTTTTCTTGTTCATCTTCTTGCTCAGGGAAGGTGCCATCAATGTAATACCAAAAACCGTCTTCACGAACAAAGCGCGAACGTTCTTGCATACAGAACTGCTCAGTCGCGTCGTTGAAGTAAGCTTTAAACTCAACAAAGCCTTCGTTCTCATGTGAACCTGCGGCAGTATCGATGACTTCTAAACCCGCCCAATCACTATCTATGGATTCAGCAATACCTTCTCTCTGCGCTTCTGCGTTACAGCTTGAATGATAAGTAGCAACCACATAATCAACCAAACCAAGTACATGTGCAGAATAACGTGAGCGCATTAATTGCTCGGGTGTTTCAACTGTACTGTGGTTAAGGTGTGCTGATTCGCAACATTGTTGGTAAGTATTTTTGCTACCGCATGGGCATAAAGACATAGTCAGATCCTGTAAAAATGGCCTCTATTAAGAGGCCATATATGAATGCGTTGGAGTTTACCAAGAAACGATCGCTCACCAAAGCTTAGTTTCTATTGAAGCAGCAATGTGAAGTGAACTATTTCAACGAAGGTGATAACAGCTCTTGAGCCCAAGTAGTCGCTTCATCATAAGCTTGACCGAGTTCCGCTTCACTTAGCTTGAGAAGTTTACGAATGCGCGTTGCTTCGTCCCAGCGAGCTTGCTCATAAGCGATAACCATCGCCAAAATTGCACCCAGCACACCTTTTCGTTGAATCAGAGCTTGCTTGATCTCTTCATCGATTGGTACTGAGTCCAAGACTTGCTGTAACGGTTGGTCAAAGAGTGAATCAAGTAGAGAGAACATACCGGTCAAAAAGGCTTGTCCGGGCTCTACCTTTACATTCATTTTTTCTACTAAGAGTTCACACTCACGTGCTCGTAACACGGCTAAACCATAGAGTGAGTCCGGCTTATCTTCTTTCGCTGAGGCAATCGCTACCAGTGAAACGAACTTACGCAGCTTTTGTTCGCCAAGGAAAATAAGTGCTTGGCGGAATGAACGAATGGTCGTTGCTGAGCCGCCTGCGGAGTTCACGTAGGCAAGTAACTTGTAAGACAGCGTGACATCTAGCGTAATTAAACGTTCTACTTCGCTAAAGTCGATAGGGTCGTGCGCAATCTCTTTTAACAGCTGAACAATCGTCAAAAACGCAGGGTTGAGAGCGCGAGTTTGAATCATTTCCGGCTTGCTGAAGAAATAACCTTGGAAGTAGGTGAAGCCTGCTCGATTTGCTTCTTGATATTCATCGTAAGTCTCGACCTTTTCTGCGAGGAACTTAATATCCAACCCTTTGAGAGAGTTCATGAACATCGAAGCTTTCGCGATTGAGATCAAACGGATATCAAACTTGATAATTGAAACGTACGGTAAAAAGCGCTTCCATGCTTTGCTTGGTACAAAGTCGTCTAACGCGATAGTGTAACCCGCGTCATAGATAGCTTTTATTGCTTCAAGTAGTTCGTCTGTTGGTTCGCAGTCTTCAAGAACCTCAACAACGAGGCTTTCTTTGGGGAACAGAGTCGGGACTAAGTTGATTAGGCTTGCATAAGGGAAGTTCACGAACCCCAATTTATCACCCAACGTATTATAGTGAGTTGATAAAAAGTGATCGGAAAGCAAACGGCTAGTAGCGAGCTCCGGCTCTACTTCAGGGAAAGTGTTCTTAGGACCATCCCTGAATAGCAACTCGTAACCTATGGTTTTCTTGTCTGTATCGAGTATTGGTTGACGCGCTACGTATGAATATTTCAACTTGGTACTGTGTTCTGTTTATTTCTGGTAGAGAGATAATAGCTAATTCAGTAGAAATTACCATACACTTTCTATGAAAGTCTGACCGATAATAATAATCAAAGTGAAAGTTTAATAGTGATGTTAAAAGCGGTTGCTAAACTCTCGATTCTGTAGTTCAAAACTTTGCGGAGTGAACACCAGCACTGAACCTTGCGTATACCAATCACCCAATACGATACGAGTTTTAGTGCAATCATTGACGTTAAAAGTGTGGATGTCAGGGCGATGAGTATGGCCGTGGATCATAAGTTCGACGCTGTTTCGTTCCATCACATCTTCCACTTCTTGTTGTGTCACATCCATGATGTCGAGAGATTTGGTCTGCTTGTCATCTTTGATGTCAGATTGAACCTTCGAGACAATTTTCTTCTTGATGAAAAATGGAATTCTGTTGAAGACCCATTGCAGCCATGGTTGATGCACTTTTTCGCGGAAGGCGAGATATTTTACATCTTCGGTACACAGGGTATCACCATGCAACACCACCGCTTTTTGTCCGTAGATATCGATCGTTGATACTTCATCTAGAAGTTGCACGCCCGTTTGCTTGGCAAATTTTTTACCAACTAAAAAGTCGCGGTTACCTTGTGTGAAGTAGCAAGGTACGCCCGTTTTCACTAAGTCGATAAACGCTTGGCGGATAGAAGTCGCGAACTCACTCTTATCGTCGTCACCAATCCAGAACTCGAAAAGGTCGCCTAACACGTAAAGTGCATCCGCTTCTACGGCTTCTTTCTTCATAAAGGTTAAGAAGCAGTCAGTGATATCTTGTCGTGACGGAGTAAGGTGCAGGTCTGATATAAAATATGTTTTCATAGGTCTAAAAAAAGGGAGCGATTCGCTCCCTATATCCTGATTTTATCGGCTCATCAATTATTAATACTAGGGCGTGTTGACCTTTGGCGGTTAAATTTTGTTCGAGATAAAAGCGTTTTAATCGAGGCGAGGGATAAGCAGCCTAGTCACTCTAAGCAAATTTCCCTCAACAAAGAGTAAAACGCTTTTAGCCGAACCCTTTGGGCAGCGTTTGCTGGTCATTTTTACTGCGTTATCGGCTTCTCATGTAGGCTAGCTACACATCAAAGCCTCTGCCTTGTATAAATCCCCAGCAATTCGCTGCAAAAATCAGCTCAAAAGGTCAATACGCCCTAACCGAAAGCGATGAATTAAGCTTCGATTGTAGTACCAGTGATGATCACTTCTTCTAGAGGTACATCTTGGTGCATACCCATAGAACCAGTGCTAACACCTTTGATCTTGTTTACGATGTCCATGCCTTCAACAACTTCTGCGAATACACAGTAGCCCCAGCCGTCTAGGCTTTCGCTACGGAAGTTTAGGAAAGAGTTGTCGTTAACGTTGATGAAGAACTGAGAGCTCGCTGAATGCGGTTCCATAGTACGAGCCATTGCTAGCGTACCAACTTTGTTCGCTAGGCCGTTGTTTGCTTCGTTCTTGATAGTTGCACGAGTTGTTTTTTCTTTAAGGCCAGAAGTCATACCGCCGCCTTGAACCATGAAACCATCGATAACACGGTGGAATAGCGTGTTGTCGTAAAAACCGTCACGGCAATACTGTAGGAAGTTTGCGCTTGTTTCTGGTGCTTTTTCTTCGTTAAGTTGAACTTTGATGTCACCAAAATTTGTGTGAAGGATGATCATGATTGTTACCTTACTGTCTTTTTAATATGAAGTTCGAATTCTAGCGCATGTTGGCGGACTTTCAAATCACCAAATCATTAACTTAACTTGGTTGTTTGAGGTAATTACTGCTTTGGGGGATTACCTAATAACGCATGAATTGATATACTTGACCTCTTATTTTGATTAATACACAAATATAGATAGAGATCATGCTGAAAATTTATAACACACTCACAAGACAGAAAGAGGAATTCAAACCAATTACAGCTGGCAAAGTCGGCATGTATGTCTGTGGGGTAACCATATACGATCTCTGTCACATTGGTCATGGCCGCACGTTTGTTTCTTTCGATGTAGTAACTCGTTACCTTCGTTACCTTGGTTACGATTTGAACTTCGTTCGTAACATCACTGATATCGATGATAAAATCATCAAGCGCGCTAATGAAAACGGTGAGTCTTGTGATTCTCTGACTGAGCGCCTGATCGGGGAAATGCACGCGGACTTCGATGCATTGAACATGAAGCGCCCTGATGTTGAGCCTCGTGCGACTGAATTCATCACTGAAATCGTTGAGCTTGTTGAAAAGTTAATTGAGCGTGGTTTTGCTTATGTTGCAAGCAATGGCGACGTGATGTTCGAAGTTAAGAAATTTGACGAATACGGCAAGCTTTCCAAGCAAGACCTTGATCAGCTTCAAGCGGGTGCTCGTGTTGATGTTGATTCTGCAAAACGCAGCCCGTTAGATTTCGTTCTTTGGAAGATGTCTAAGCCAGGTGAACCTACGTGGGAATCACCATGGGGTCCAGGTCGTCCGGGTTGGCACATCGAGTGTTCAGCAATGAACTCTTCTATTCTTGGCAATCACTTCGATATCCACGGTGGCGGTTCAGATCTACAGTTCCCGCACCACGAGAACGAAATCGCACAATCTTGCTGCGCACACGGCACCCAGTATGTGAATACTTGGATGCACAGCGGCATGGTGATGGTAGACAGAGAAAAAATGTCTAAGTCACTGGGTAACTTCTTCACTATCCGTGACGTACTTCAGCATTACGATGCAGAAACAGTACGTTACTTCCTAATGTCTGGTCACTACCGTAGCCAACTGAACTACAGCGAAGATAACCTAACCCAAGCTCGTGCATCACTTGAGCGTCTCTACACATCACTTCGTGGCCTAGACGTTACAGCAGCTCCGGCTGGTGGTGAAGAGTACGTGACTCGTTTTTCTACAGCGATGAACGATGATTTCAACACTCCAGAAGCTTATTCAGTACTGTTTGAAATGGCTCGTGAAATCAACCGCATCAAAACTGAAAGCGTCGAAAAAGCAAGTGCACTAGGTGCATTGATGCGCGAACTGGCAGACATCATCGGTATTCTTCATCAAGATCCCGAGGCTTTCTTGCAAGGTGATGCGGCAGGCAACGATGACGAAGTGGCTGAAATCGAAGCGTTGATCAAACTGCGTAACGACTCTCGTGCTTCGAAAGATTGGGCGAATGCCGATCTTGCACGTGACAAGCTAAACGAGTTGGGTATTGTTCTGGAAGATGGTCCAGAAGGTACGACTTGGCGTCGTAAGTAAATATTATAAAAAGGGCTGATTTTCAGCCCTTTTTTCTAGCAAAAATTCTCTAATTTCACCTTTTTATCTTCAACTTTTAATTAACAGGAATATTTCTGTGGCTCAGATGTATTTTTATTACTCGGCAATGAATGCGGGTAAATCAACAACACTTCTTCAGTCTTCATTCAACTACCAAGAGCGTGGCATGACGCCAGTGATCTTTACGGCAGCATTGGATGATCGTTATGGTATCGGTAAAGTTAGCTCTCGAATTGGTTTGCAATCTGAAGCTCAACTTTTTAAAAATGACACCAATATGTTTGACGCAATCCAAAAACTCAATGAAGAAGAAAAGCGTCATTGTGTTTTGATTGATGAGTGTCAGTTCTTGTCGAAAGAGCAGGTGTACCAGTTAACAGAAGTGGTCGATAAACTGCATATCCCTGTACTTTGCTACGGTTTACGTACCGATTTCTTGGGTGAACTGTTTGAAGGTAGCCGTTACTTATTATCTTGGGCAGATAAACTGGTTGAGCTTAAAACCATTTGTCACTGTGGCCGTAAAGCTAATATGGTAATCCGTACCGACGAGCACGGTGTGGCGATTGCTGAAGGTGACCAAGTGGCTATTGGCGGTAATGATCAGTATGTTTCTGCTTGCCGTCTGCACTATAAAGAAGCGTTAGGTAAATAAACCGATCTCATAGTTCAGCTTGCTAAAACGAAAAACGGTGACCAAGTGTCACCGTTTTTGTTTATTGAGCCTGTGTTTTTGCTTTATTCCAAGTCGCGCCTTTGCTTTATTCGAAATGAAGCTTTTGATTTATTCGAAGCCGAGCTGCTTCAATGCTTGATAGGCATGATCAACGTCATCGGGGATTGGCATCTCAATTTGAAATCCTTGGGCTGGGTAGAATTTGATTCGTTCATAATCAGCAATTAATGCGCTCAACACCATGTCTAACGGTAACTCTTCATTAAAGTAATCATCCCAATTTTTCCATTGCGAAGTCACGGTTATTTCTACACTCTCTTCAGGCCATTGTTTACTAAACGTGGCGTAAGTACGTTTCTCCATAAAGGGTTTCTGTACTAAGGTCAGTCGTTTCGGTGACAACCCTCGCTCAGTCAGCAATTCGTGGGTGAATCGTACATTTTCTCCAGTGTTTGTTGCGTGTTTCTCTATGATAATGTCAGAGTCTGGCACGCCAGCATCTCGTGCAATAGCCGCGAATGTTTCGGCTTCTGAACGTTCGAAGCTCCCTTCTGTAAAGCGTCCCACACCTCCAGAAAATACGATATAAGGCGCCACACCTTGGTGATAGAGCTCAGCTGCGTATTCAGCAACGCGAGTGTCGTTACTGCATAACACAAAGATGCAATCTGAAGGCGTAACCTTGTGGCCCATAGACATGAAGTTCCAAAGGGTGTCGATCGAACGATGTAGCTTAATTCTTGAGTTATTTGTTATAGATTGCTTAGCTATGGGTTGGTTAGCTATGGATTGCTTAGTCATAAAGAGCGTCCAGCGTGGATTCAAATTTAAACGAGTAACCTAAGTCGAGAATCTTTTTCGAAGAGATCAGCTTGTCTGGTGTATCGACCACGAGGGGCAGCGGCTCACTGCTGTTGGCGCTTTTCAGTGCAGCGGCATAAAATTCCGCCTTACTCACCGTGTTTGGGGTCGTAACATTAACCACTTCGTTGTGCAGTTGGTTGATAGCGAAGTTGACCGCGCCAATCGCGTCGTCAAGATGAAGCATGTTGGCAGGAGCTTGAGTGCTGACCTGTTTCAATTTGCTTGCAAACCTAGAGGGGTGGCGGCTAGGGCCGATTAACCCACTGAAGCGAAGGATGGTGTAGTCGATACCGGAATCAATGATGCACTGTTCTGCTTGTAGCATGACTCGTGCATTGTCTGAAAATGAGTTGGCCTGTTCATCACTTAACGTAGAAATCGCTAATGAGGCATCTTGCTCGTATAAGATCCCTGGCTTGGTCGGGTAGACCGTAGTCGAGCTAACCATGATCAGCTTTTTGACATTGGCTTTCTGACAAGCATTGGTTAGCTGTTGCCAGTATTCAGCATATTCTTGTCCCGCACCTTTTCTAAAGCCGGGAGGGAAGCTACCAATGACGATCTCTGCATTATTTTCGAGTAACAGCGAATAGAGTTGGCCGATAGTATGTTCAGGCTCTGATGAGTCAAAGCTGAAAACTTCACATGGGATACGCGTGTTACCAATGGTGTCTGCACCCGCTTGGGTGGTCTTCGTAACGACGACCTGGTTACCATGTTTGACGAGATGTTCAGATAAGGGCACACCAACCCAGCCTGCACCAACAATAAATATAGAAGCCATGTGTTCCTCACAACTGCAAGTTATGGATTTATAGTAAGCCTAACAAACCTTTACCCAAAAATGAAAAAACTCCACGGCCGAAGCGAGTGGAGTTTTTACTAGAACAATGGAGCTTTAGTTTAGTACGCGAAGTAGTTTGTCTGCGCGCTCTGCCATCTGTATACCTTCATCAGTTAGGTAACCGCCGTCTGGCTGAGTACAAAGGTTCTTTTCGAATAGGCGCTTAACAGCGTCTTGAGTTTCTTGAGCTGCCTCTTGATGAACTTTAATTCCAGTAGCGGCGCTACTTACATCAAATTGAAGAAGGAGGTTTAAATCAGCAATGTTTTCAGCGTTGTACTTCATAATTAACCTATATATTCATAACGTTCTCTACCTTCACCTTAGTGCGCATTCACGGCTCAGGCAATAGCAAATAAAGAGAATTGATAAGTGATACCAAATTGATTGATTAATCATCGAGTGATGGGTTTATTTTGGTTATATTGGGTGATTTGCGCCCACTTAAATCATCAGTGATGTTTATTACTAAGTGGTTGTAATATATTGTGACTAGAAATAATTTGCATTGAGCGAATATTGTATAAAAAGGATATGCATAAGTGAGAGCGAACAAAGTAGCATTAATGATCAGTATGCTATTTGCTATCGCAGGGTGTCAGAGTACACCCTCAGAGCAGACAGACGCGAACCAAATTACAAACAACAATAACGAATCTACAATCGAGGTCCGTTCTTTCCAGTCTGTCCAAAGCGTCTACTCCGAATGGGAGGCTAAGCTTGAAGACCACGGCCAATTGTCTCTCTATGCACCAGAGAATTACAATGAACTCTTAGACGCATGGGATGACGCTGAAAGCATTTATGCGGACTTGCTGAAAGACGAAACTCGGCTAACCAAGAGTTATTCAGTTTTTTCTAGCCTGACTTACGCTGAAGCTTTTGACGAAAAAGTTGCGTTGATCAAATCAAACTATGACTCGATATTAGTACTAAAGACGAAGGCTGACCGAGTACTAGCGGATTCGATTGTGCAAATGGATTACCTAAAGTTCCTTGGCGCAGATACCATGTTTACCTCTAGCTACAAACGCTTGTATTCAGAATACAGCGAGTTGTTTGAGTATGTGCTGGTCGATGAGCTTGAAGACGCTCAAGAAGCACAGGTGGAGTTTCTTAATAATGCTCGCTTATTAGAAGTTAAAGTGGCACATAAGAAATACATCGAACCATTGAAGGACGAGTTAGAGTTCTTGGAAGATGAAGATTTTGATGACGTTGCTCCACTGACGTTTGCTAAAGCAGCATCTCAAATTGCTTTGGCAGAAAGCCAAGTCAAAGCCAGTCCCCGTGAAAAGTCGATCATTGAAGATGCGGTGCACGCTGCGGAGTTTGAGTTGAACCACGTGCGCAGTGTCGCTCATGAAGTAAAAGTGCTCGCGAGTGTAAAAGGCGACAAGTTCGAACAATCGGTTTTGAATGCAGAGAATCAGTTGCTGAGCATTTCACAAGTGGTTAATGATGAAGATTACCGAGATGTTGGGTTGCGTCAGCAATCTCAGAAGATTATAGCGAGTGTGAAAGCGTTAAAAAGCTTAGATATGACAGCGTCATTAAAGTCAGAAATTGAAACTTTGACTGAACAACTCGCTAAGCTAGAGAGTGATAATCAGAAGCAGGCGCAACAATTGTCTGAGGCGACTAAGCATAGCAATCTTCTAGATGAGCAGATTACCAAGAGTGATGCGCATATTAAGAGTTTAGAAGAGCTAGTGGACAGCTTGAGAAACCTAGGTGGTAAAGTTGCCAATGAAAGTGATTCTGATGTAATCCCTTTGAGTCCAGAGTCGAATATAGAGGGCTCTGCTTTAGAACAATCATCAGAAGAAGTGATTGAATCTTCGGTTTAGCATCACTAATTTCTGTATTTGTGATTCAGTTAAATGCGCCTAAGGGCGCTTTTTTACGTTCTGTTGATCTATATCAAAATCTAGAGGCAATAGCGATCTGTGAGTCATTATAGTGTACGTTATTCCTTTGCTTTCTTTCGTAACTTATTGATATTTATAAGTGTGCCATTTTTTAAGTTGATAACCTTTCATTCAGCATAGTTTTCTTTTTACTACTAAAGTTGTATGAATTTTGAATAACTTGGGCTATTTCCTTTCCACAAGGTTGTGGGAGGTATTTTGAGTCCCAAATAGCTCTTGAATTCAGAAATGAAAGAGAGGATTATCTCGCTCCCGACAACATGTTTCAAAATGTAAATCATCATGAATCTGAACCAATTTGACTCATTATTACCGCCACAAATGGCTGAGCGCGCTGCAGATATTGGCGTAGGTAAAGCAACCAAAGATCCAACCAAATCTTTTCTCCTAGCGATTTCTGCTGGCATACATATCGGTATTGCGTTTGTGTTCTACACAATTGTAACCACTGGCGCTGGTGATTTACCTTGGGGTATTACTCGCGTCCTAGGTGGCCTTGCATTTAGCTTGGGCCTAATCCTCGTTGTTGTTACTGGCGGTGAACTGTTTACCAGTTCGGTGCTCACTCTTGTTGCTCGTGCAAGTGGCAAGATTAGCTGGGGAACCCTAGTAAAGAACTGGGCGACCGTTTATATCGGTAACCTTATTGGTGCTTTATTGCTAGTGGCATGCATGCTTCTGACTAAACAGTACATGTTCGACCATGGGCAAGTGGGTTTGAATGCCATGGCCATCTCTCAGCACAAAATGCACCATGGTTTTATCCAAGCTATCGCGCTTGGCATCATGTGTAACGTATTGGTTTGTATCGCGGTATGGATGACGTTTAGTGGACGAACACTGACTGACAAAATTGCAGTACTGATTTTACCTGTCGCGATGTTTGTATCATCGGGCTTTGAGCACTGTATTGCGAATATGTTCCAAGTTCCTTTAGCTATCGGTATCAAAACATTTGCTCCAGCTGAATTCTGGACAATGACAGGGGCTAATCCTGCAGACTATGTTGACCTAAACATGATGGACTTTCTGATGAACAACTTGCTGCCCGTTACTATCGGTAACATCATCGGCGGCGGTATCTTTGTTGGCATGTGGTATTGGTTGATTTATTTACGCGATTAATAAAGATGGCGGATCAACAAAGCTTGTGTGACTAGCTCAGTGACAAGATGAGTTAAAGCTCAGTAAAAACATTGAACTGACTTATGACATTTACAAGACGGCCTGCATTGCAGGCCGTTTTTTATTTGTGGAAAACTTACTCGTTGATTTCTTAAATTATCATCTGAACGCTTAACAACGCAGTTCTGCACGTGTGTATATGTCTTTGAAATCACCCAAGGATCAATGGCAATGATCTTTGCTCGAGCCGAAATGGACAAAAAAGGATCTATATTGATTTGGTTATCCACAATTTCTGTGGATAACCCGTATCAAATTCAGTGAGTAACCAGATCTAAGAGGAGTCGGGAGGTTATTTTGAAGGCTGTATTTGAGCGAGAACTCGCCCTTCTTTGGTCAAGGAAGTCTTTAACGATAGGTGAAGTGCAAGCGCTAAGGAGCAGCTCATCATCACGAAAATAGCCAACATGATCATCAGTTGATACTTAATCGCGATCATTGGTGAAGCACCCCCTAAGATTTGTCCTGTCATCATTCCTGGTAGCGTTACCAAGCCTGTGGTTGCCATTGAGGCCATAATAGGAGACATCGCTTTCTGTATCGCATTACGCACAAAAGGCGCAGCAGCATAGGAAGGAGAGGCACCTAAAGCGATAGCCGCTTCGTACTCTGATTTCTGCGTTTCAAAAGCACCGAACAAGTTCTGTAATGCCACGATGTTACTGCTTAAGCTATTACCTAACAGCATCCCTGCAATAGGGATTAAGTACTGCGCGTTAAAAACCGGTGTTGGTTTAATGATGAATAAGCAGATAAACAAGACAATGGGTACACAGGTTACCGCTAGGCTCACAGCGACAGGGACTAACAAGAGGTTTCGCGGTAACTTGGATTTTTCAACAATCGAGCTTGCCCCAACGATAATCATCGTAAATAACCACAGTAAATTGACCCACAAGCTATTCAAAGTGAACAGGTATTCTAGGTAGAGGCCAACCAGAAATAGCTGAACAGTCATGCGAATGATGCTGATAGAAGCCTCTTTGCCAAGGCCAAGTTTTAGCTTGTGGTTGATTACAATTGGCAGCAAGAGAAGTGAACTGAAAAACAATAATTGCCACCAAGATATATCAATAACGTCTTGCATAATGCTTCCTTTTAATAAGGCTTCTATCATATATGAAAGTGCCAAATGATGCATTTCAACTGCAAAGTCATTGATTCGAAAAACGATCAATTATTTAACAAACAAAACACAAAATAGTGGTTGTTTGAGGCTTTTTTGGCTACTACTTAGTAGGTAAAAAGTTAAAATCGGTTGTCAAATAGTTGCGCTAGTGTTGGTTTTTAACATTTGTGAAATATACTTAATTCTTCACATTTGTTAATACTTTTTAATAAGTTTGTTTAACTGAAAACAAGTTTGGATGACCTCAAAAAAGTATTGATTAGCAAGGGTTATAACAAGAGATTTGATTGAACCCTACTTTGTGTATGGTCTAAAATTTGTTGTTAGATACTCAAGAACTTTAGCTCCTTAGAATGAGCTACTCGAAATTACTAAATACAAAATAGGCAAAATGTATGAGTGATGTTAATAAAATTGAAACTGGCGAAAAACGCTCGTTGGAGTGGAAGTCATTCCTCTTCATTGCAGTGGTTCTCTTTCCAATATTAAGTGTGGCTTTTGTAGGAGGCTACGGCTTTCTAGTTTGGGCACTGCAAGTGTTTGTATTAGGTCCTCCAGGTGCACACGGCGGCATGTAATGCCCTCTTGCTATCACATTTTTATTAGAACTAATTTTTAAGAGAGCTAAACATGAAATCATTTTTAGTTAAATTATGGCGCACAATGACTCGCCCAGCAGTACACATCAGTCTTGGTGTACTAACCATGGGTGGCTTTATCGCCGGTGTTATTTTCTGGGGCGGTTTTAATACAGCGCTAGAACATACAAATACAGAAGAGTTCTGTGTAAGCTGTCACACCATGCGTGACAACGTATACGTAGAACTACAAGAAACGGTTCACTGGAAAAACACTTCTGGTGTACGTGCTACTTGTCCTGACTGTCACGTTCCACATGAATGGACAGCAAAAATTGCTCGTAAGATGCAAGCATCTAAAGAAGTATTCGCTCAAGTATTTGGTGACCTAGATACACCTGAGAAATTCGAAGCTCGTCGTATCGAACTGGCTAAACACGAATGGGATCGTTTCTCTTCGAACAAATCTCTAGAGTGTAAAAACTGTCACAACTACGATTCAATGGATTTCGAAAACATGCGCCCAACAGCGCGTATCCAGATGAAGAATGCAGCAGAACGTGATCAAAGCTGTGTTGACTGTCATAAAGGTATTGCTCACAACCTTCCATTAGATATGGCATCAGCGAGCGGTATTGTTGGCGAGCTAGAAAATGTAGCAAGCAGCACATCTTACGCAAATGGTTCAGACGTGATCTCTATTCGTCACCTACCAATGTACACAGATGAAACAGCAACAGTTGAAGCGGGTCTACTAAGCCCTGCAAGTAAAGTTGCGGTTATCGACGAAAAAGGCGACATGATCAAGATTCAAATCGACGGTTGGCGTAAAGCGAAAGGCTTCGGACGTGTAATCCAAGAAGACTTCGGTATGAACATCTCGACTGCAATCTTGACGAAAGAAGTATCTCAAAGTGACGTTATCACTGTTGGTGAGAAGAAAGAAGATGAGCTTACTGGCCTTCCATGGGAAGAAGTTAACCTAGCACTTTGGATGAAGAAAGAGTCTATGGTTGATAACTTCGATCCAATCTGGAACGCAGCAGGTCAAGCGTACCAATCTAACTGTTCAACGTGTCACTCACAGCCAGATGAAGCTCACTTCAGCGCTAACGGTTGGGTAGGCATGCTAGATGGTATGATTGCGTTCGTTAACTTCGATACAGATACAGAAGCACTTGTTCTTAAGTATCTACAGAAGCACTCATCAGATTTTTCTGAAGGCCATCACTAATAAGACGTCAATTGGAGTAACACAATGGCAATTACAAGAAGAAGTTTTCTGAAAGGTGTCGCTACTACAAGTGCGGCATCGGTTATCGGTCCAAGCTTATTGGCGTCGGCATCAGCGTCTGCTGCAGAAACAGACGGCGCGTGGAAAGTCTCTGGTTCTCACTGGGGTGCATTCCGAGCTCGCGTTTACGCGGGTAAAGTGCAAGAAATTAAACCTCTAGAAATCGATCAACACCCAACTGAGATGTTGAAAGGTATTAAAGGTATTATCTACAGCCCATCACGTGTGCGTTACCCTATGGTTCGCCTAGATTGGTTGAAGAAGCATAAATACAGCGCAGACACGCGTGGTAACAACCGCTTTATTCGTGTGACTTGGGATGAGGCACTAGACCTTGTTTACCGCGAACTAGAGCGCGTACAGAAAGATTACGGTCCATGGGCACTTCACACGGGTCAAACTGGTTGGAGACAAACGGGTCAGTTCCACAGCTGTACTAACCACATGCAACGTGCAATGGCACTTCACGGTTACTCTGTGAAGAAAATCGGTGACTACTCAACAGGTGCTGGTCAAACGATCATGCCTTACGTGCTAGGTTCAACTGAAGTTTACGCACAAGGTACATCTTGGGAACTTATCCTAGAAAACAGTGACAACATTGTTCTTTGGGGTAACGATCCAGTTAAAAACCTTCAAGTAGGTTGGACATGTGAGACTCACGAGTCGTTCGCATACCTAGAACAGCTGAAAGAGAAAGTTGCTAAGAAAGAGATCAACGTTGTTTCTGTTGACCCTGTTCAAAACAAAACAGGCCGTTACCTAGAAAACGAGCAGATGTACATCAACCCACAAACTGATGTGGCGTTCATGCTTGGTGTTGCTCACGTTCTTTACAACGAAGGCCTATACGACAAGAAGTTCATCGAAACTTACTGTCTAGGTTTTGAAGACTTCATCAAGTACGTTCAAGGTGAAACGAAAGATAAAGTTGAGAAGACACCAGAGTGGGCTTCGGCTATCTGTGGCGCAAGCGCGGACTCTATCCGTGAATTCGCTAAGATGCTGGTTAACGGGCGTACGCAGATTCTTGTTGGTTGGAGTATCCAACGTCAAGAGCACGGTGAACAGCCTTACTGGATGTGTGCAGTTATCGCAGCAATGGTTGGCCAAATTGGTCTTCCGGGCGGTGGTATCTCTTACGGTCACCACTACTCAGGTATCGGTGTATCTTCAACTGGTTTCGCTGCTCCGGGTTCTTTCCCGTTGAACATCGACCAAGGTCAATCACCTAAACACACGAATACAGATTACAACGGTTACAGCCGCGTAATTCCAGTAGCTCGTTGGGTTGATAGCTTGCTTGAACCAGGTAAGAAGATCAAAGCGAACGGTTCTACTGTAACGCTACCAGACATTAAGATGATGGTATTTAGTGGTAACAACCCGTGGCACCACCACCAAGATCGCAACAAGATGCGTAAAGCATTCAAGAGTCTACAAACTGTAGTGGCTGTTGATTTCGCTTGGACTGCAACTTGTCGTCACTCTGATATCGTGCTTCCAGCATGTACTCAGTGGGAGCGTAACGATATTGATGGTTACGGCGCGTACTCTGGCCGTGGTTTGATCGCGATGCACAAACTAGTGGATCCTCTGTTCCAGTCTAAAACTGACTTCGAGATCATGTCTAGCCTAACTAAGCGTTGGGGCCGTTACGACGATTACACGCGTGGTATGGATGAAATGCAGTGGGTTAAATCTCTGTATGACGAATGTCGCGCGGAAAACGAAGGCAAGTTCGAAATGCCTGAGTTTGCTGAGTTCTGGGAAAAAGGTTTCCTAGACTTCGGTAAAGGTAAGCCTTGGACTCGTCACGCTTCATTCCGTGAAGATCCAGAGATCAACGCACTAGGTACTCCTTCTGGTTTCATCGAAATCACAAGCCGTACTGTTGGCAACATGGGTTACGAGCACTGTCAAGAACACCCAATGTGGTTCGAGAAATCTGAACGTTCACATGGTGGTCCAGGCTCTGACAAACACCCGTACTGGCTACAATCTTGTCACCCAGACAAGCGTCTTCACTCTCAGATGTGTGAATCTGAAGAGTGGCGTGCGACTTACGCGGTACAAGGCCGTGAGCCTATCTACATCAACCCAGTCGATGCTAAGAAGAAAGGCATCAAAGATGGCGATGTAGTACGTGTGTTCAACGACCGTGGTCAACTACTAGCAGGTGCTGTTCTAATGGATAGCTACGCTCCTGGTGTTGTTCGTATCGAAGAAGGTGCTTGGTACGGCCCGATCAACGAGAAAGTGGGTGCGCTAGATACATACGGCGATCCAAACACACTCACTCAAGACATCGGTACGTCTGAACTTGCTCAAGCAACGTCAGCAAACACATGTTTGGTTAACTTCGAGAAGTTCCAAGGCAAACTGCCTCCAGTAACTTCATTCGGCGGCCCAATCGAAGTTTCTTAAGTCTTGTACTTAAGAACCAAGACTAAAGCTTGAATTAAAGCCCCTGTAAGTACTCTTACAGGGGCTTTTTGTTTTTCTATTGTACGTGTTGGGATTTCTAACTAAGCATTGTAATAGCGCCAAGAGGGGCGTTTTTGAGACCAGCTGTAACGTGCTGTTTGAGGTAGGCTGTAGAAGCATGTGCATGTGCATAAAGGGAATGTACAAAGAACCTGTTGTAAGGGCTTAGGCAGACGGAAACAAAAAGGCCGATACAAAGTACCGACCTAATAGAAACCTATGGAGTAAAGCTAAAACCTTGAATAAAAGCTTAAGCCTCGGATATAAACTTAAGTTTCAATTGTAAACCTAAGCTTCAATTATAAACCTAAGCTTCGAACGTAAGCCTAAAGTTCGAACATAAACCAATAACCGTAGGCACAAATCAAAGCGGGCACACTGGAATATAAGGTCGCGACAAGAGCCGCTTTCGGTGCCATCGCAATCGCGGGGAATAGCGCATCACCGTCATTAGAAATTGCGTTACCTACCTGAGCTGACAGTGGCAGTGCACCAGAAAGGTATAGGCTAGTGACCAGCAATTGCGGACCACACCCCGGTAGCAAGCCCATCAACACTCCCGCCAGGGGGAGCATCATGCCCCAGCTTGAGAATAGCGTCGCAAAATCGACATTTGCTATTACAGAGCCAAATTCGAAGAAAAGAAAAGCAACCACCACCCATGCAGTAACGAAGTTAGTATCTTGAGCCGTTTTTTGTAGTGGATGAGAGCCTACACATTTCTCGTCTTCACTTACGGCTGATTTGTAATCTTCAATTTCACGGGTGAGACCCCATAGAAACATCGAGCTAATCAGCAAAATAGTGCCTGCCCATTCCATCGACATTTCGGGCAAAGCGAGCAACTCATTCACATCCACTTGAAAAGAACCAAGTAGGGCAACCGCAGCACCTGGAATAATGAGTACAGACCATAGATAGCCTTGCAGGTTGATCGCTTTTTTCGATACTGCTTCTTTGTCTAGAGATTGAGAAGCACAGCTGCTCACCGCTTCATTTTTCTCTGATTTTTTTGGGCGCAAGAAGTCGTCTGCGTGAAACAAGTTAATGATTCGACCTGACGCAGTTCCGACAATCACGCCCATCGCCATCATGGCTAAACCAGTCTTGGGTTCGCTTGCAATGAGCAGGAAGGCCGCATCACCCATGGTTGAGACGAGCACAGCAACAACTGCGCCGAATCCGAGCTTGCCCGAGATAAATTGTGTGGTCACCACGATCGCACCGCCACAGCCGGGTAGCGCCCCCATAAGTGCAGCGAATACAACTTGGTTTGAACGGGATTGATGGACGAGCTTGTTGAAGACATTATCTTTGTTGATATACAGGCTTAACCCGTGGTAAATCGCTAAGGTTAAAGCAACATAACAAGACACGGCCCAAAAGGCGTCTGACAAGGTAGTGACCGTCAATTCTCGCGTGGCAGGCGCCATAACTAAAGCTGCAAGTGAGATAGGTAAAAGCAGGCGCTTAAATGACAGTGAAAACTGAGTTGTTTTCGCAGCGCTACTGCTTGGCAAAAAAGAGATTAGTCGATCCATAGGTGTTACTCAAAATTAGTGGCTTAAGATAAATATATACGAATGATAATAATTATCAATTGCATTTGTTGTTTTTTTATCTATTGTTACCATTGGCTAAACCTACGAAACATGACCAACCTGAAAAAATGAGGTAAAGTATGGCTAATAAAGAGAGGCTCTAAAGGTAGAGTCATAATTGTTAGTGTAATAGGAAGAAACATGATTTTAGTTGTTGGTCACAAAAACCCTGATAGTGACAGTATTTGTAGTGCGTTAGTTGCAACAGAGCTTCTTAAAGCTCGTGGCGAGGAAGCGACACCAATTCGCCAAGGCGAGATCAACCGCGAAACTCAACACATTCTAGAAGTTGCTGGTGCTGAAAAACCAGAACTTCGTACTTCTGTTGCTGGTGAAAAAATCTGGCTAGTAGATTACTCAGATCTAGCACAAGCACCGGACGATGTTGCTGAAGCTGAGATCGTAGGTATTGTCGATCACCACCGTTTAGGTGACGCGATGACAGTTAACCCTATGGAAGCTTGGATCTGGCCTGTTGGTTGTACAAATACTGTACTTTTCAACATGTTCAAGATTGAAGGTCACTCTATCTCTCAACAAATCGCTAAACTGATGATGTCTGCAATTCTTTCAGACACAGTTGGTTTTGCTTCTCCAACATGTACTCAAAAAGACAAAGACGCGGTTGCTGAGCTTGCTGAAATCGCTGGCGTGACTGACATTGATGCATTCATCAAAGCGCTTCTAATCGCTAAGACAAACATCGAAGGCCTATCTGCTGCACAACTAGTAGAAAAAGACCTTAAAGGCTACCCATTCAACGGTCGTGATGTTGTTGTTGGTCAAGTTGAGCTTGCGACTCTTGAGCAAGTAGATGGCATGATTGAAGCGCTAGAAGCGGATCTTGAAGAACGTTGTGAGAAGGACGGTCTAGCATTTGCTGCGGTAATGCTAACAGACATCACTACTGCGCAAACTCACCTTCTATACAAAGGCGAGTGGGCTGATAAACTGGTTAAGCACGAGAAAGACGGCGTATTAATGATGGAAAATACATTAAGCCGTAAGAAGCAAGGCTGGCCTTGGTTACAGGGTGAGCTTGTTTAATCAAGTCGCTTAATTATAAACGCCTGCTAATTTAGCAGGCGTTTTTCTTTGAAGTAGATTTTCTTCTTCATCGAAAATGTTTGAAGTTAAAAGCTCTCGGCATAAAATAGCTTTAAGAGCAAAGTTACTGACTAAAGTAGGAAATTAAGATGACTACACAGCTAGACGATAAAAAAATCGCTGAAATCAATAAGTATACGGGCGAGCAACGCCTAAAGTACTGTGTGAAAGAAATCGTAGCGAACCGTGAAGTATGGATCTTAACCGATGAACACGGTTGTGTAATGCTTAACACAGAAGATGAAGACTGTGTTCCAGTATGGCCAAATCAAGAGTTTGCTGAATCTTGGGCTACGGGTGATTGGTCTGAGTGTAAAGCTGAGTCTATCTCGTTGAACAAATGGCACAGCCGTTGGACTAACGGTCTAGAAGACGACGAGCTTGCAGTGGTTGTGTTCCCGAACGAACAGGAAGAAGGTGTTATCTTGTTCCCGGATGAATTCGACTTCGAATTGAAAAAGCAAGCTGCTAAGCGCTAGTGCTTTCGTAACAGTGTTATATCGTTACATGGTAAGTCAGCGTTGTCTTTTCTTAGGCAGCGCTATCATTCTATTTTCCCATCTAAGCTGTTCAGAAAAACGAAGTAACGTCCCTGCCTATTTCCGCTAGTACTCAATTCTTCCGTTAGCCCTCAATATTCCTGTTCGTGGTTAGTTATTCCGTTAGTACTCGATCATTCCGTTAGTATTCAATATTTCTGTGTGCAGTCAGTTATTCCATTAGTACCCAATTAACTGATACAACGGTGCTTGCTGCGCGGCTTTTGAAGCTTGTTGGAGCACGCCAGTTTCGCTGTATTGCTTTAGTATCTTTCGAACAATAGGTTTTACTTCAGATTTTGTCATTCCAGCTTTCAATTCTGGCTCATACAGTAGCTTTAGTAGCACCACATCTAAGGGTGACAATAAGTCTTCTGGCGTATGGTCATTAAAAATAGAAGGGTAGGCTTTATCTGAATCATTCGGCAGGCCTAAAACCTGTGTGATTTCTTCCACGATACAGGCGACGAGCTTACCTCGCGATCTTGCTTGATCAATGGGAATAACAATCCCAGCGTAAACAATCTCACCTTTAGAATTTGTTCGATAACCCGCCGTGCAAATAGCGTTGTTTAAATGCTCAGTTGATTTGAGTTTGAGTACTGATTTCGACTCAGATACCCACTGACTTTGCCTCGTGTATATCCATTTTACGTTCGCTTCAGACTCTTTGTTGACGATTGTTATCGGGTGCTGAGTGACTTCGGATAAGTGTCGGATATGAAGCTCTGTGAGCTCTTGATGCAATTCTTCATCGCCCACTCGATGATCAACCCATATCTTGATCGGTTGTTTCCATTTAGCGAGTGGCTTGTTGCCTTGGGAATATTCGTGTTGAAGTGCGACGTTATAAAAGGCAGTTTCGACGAAGCTTCTATCTAGCCAGGTGAGGGGTGTGCTTGCTGCGTTAAAGGAAAACAGCGCCAACAAAAGGGGAAGCATTGAAGCTCTTAAAAACATACCTTTCCCCTTTGTTGAACGTAGCGTGATTCGAGATTAGTGGTTCGGCGCTTTGGAGAAATGGCTCTCAACCAATCTTTGGGTGATTTGGTGAGTTGGATTGGTTAACACTTGATCTGTTTCCCCACTCTCAACCACATTGCCTTCGTGCATGACGATGATTTTGTCGGTAATGTGTTTAACAATACCGAGGTGTTGAGATACATAAACGAACGATACGCCCATCTCTTCTTGTAACTCTAAGAACAGGTTGATGATTTGCGAGCGCATTGCCATGTCCAAACCATTCAACGCTTCGTCTGCAACAATGATTGATGGTTGAAGGATTAACGCACGAGCCAAACAAACCCTTTGTTTTTGGCCTGCAGCCAGCATCTGCGGGTAGAAGTAAGCATGTTCCGGTAGAAGGCCCACACGCAACAGGGTGTCTTTCACACGACGCATACGGGCTTCTGGTGGCATATTGGTGTTTCGCTTTAATGGACCTTCAAGAATTCGACCAATCTGAATACGCGGGTTAAGCGAGGTGTTCGGATCTTGGAAGATCATTCGAATCAGCTTACAGCGAGTCGAGTAATCCTTGTGCTCTAGCTTTTCACCGTTCACAAGAATCTCGCCCGCAGTTGGCTCTACCATGCCCGCTAGCATTCTTGCTAATGTCGACTTTCCTGAACCATTCTGACCGATAAAACCAATCGTCTGTCCTGCCTCAAGCGAAAAGCTTACTGGTTTCACTGCCTGATGAATCTTTTTACGGAAAAGACCAGAGCGAGTCGTAAAGTCTTTAGATAAATCAATGACTTCTAATAATGCACTCATGATTTCTTTTTCTTCTCCATATTAAGAGGGAAGTGACAATTGAACTTATGGTTTTTGATTCGTTTGGTATAAGGAATCTCAACACATTGCCTTTGCGCATACGGGCAACGTGGTCCTAGTCGACAACCAATAGGAAGGTGCTGCAACGGAGGGATTGAACCTGGCAAAGACTGTAGCTTCTCTTTATGAGGAATCCAGTCGTTAAAGTCAGGCATCGCTTTCAGTAGAGCGACGGTATATGGGTGTTTAGGTGCATCTAACAGCTTCTGCGTATCCGCTGATTCCACAGACTGACCACAGTACATAACGGTAATGCGAGTTGCCCATTGGGTAATGGTGGTTAAGTCATGGCCGATCAGCACGATGGTCGTGTTATTGATCTGATTCATACGACTCAACAGACGCAATATTTGAGACTGTGTAATCGGATCTAGATCGTTGGTTGGTTCATCAGCGATCAAGATTTTTGGTTTGGCTGCGATCGCCATGGCGATCATAACTTTTTGACACTCACCATCAGTCAACTCATAAGAGTAACTGTCCATAAGACGAGAGTGATCTTTAATACCGACTTTGTGCAGTAGAGCGATGGCCTGCTTCTTACGCCATTTGAATCTCTGCCACCACCGACCTTCAAACGAATAGGAAGGAATCGCTTCAATCAGCTGATGGCCCACTTTTTCCGATGGATCAAGGCAGGAGGATGGCTCTTGAAAGATCATCGCGATATCACGAGCAATAACTCGGCGTCGTTCTTTGGGTGTCAGTTGCAGGAGGTCGATGTTGCCAAGGCGCATTCGGTCTGCAGAAACCTTCCAGTTTTCTTTACATACTCCGACGATCGCTTTTGCAACTAAGCTCTTGCCTGAGCCTGACTCACCTACTAAGCCGCGAATTTCCCCTTCATTGAGGGTAAGACTCATTCTATCAACGGCTTTAACCATCCCTTGAGGGGTCTCAATCTCGATGGTTAGATGTCGAATATCAAGTAAAGGCATTATTCGATTCCTGCATTTAGCGCTTGGCGAACACCTTCACCGACGAGATTAATCACGATCACTGTAAACATAATGGCTAAACCGGGTAGGGTTACTGTCCATGGTGCGAGGTAAATCAGCTCTACAGAGTCACCCAAGATTGAGCCCCATTCGGTACTTGGTGCTTGAGCGCCAAGCCCTAAGAAACCCAAAGCCGTGATATCAAGAATGGCGACTGACAATGCCAGCGTAATTTCAAGTGCCACCACGGTAAGAATATTAGGAAGTATTGAATTCCATAACAGGTAGAAGTCGTTCGCACCATCGAGGCGAGAAGCCAAAATATAGTCTTTTTCTACTTCAGCGTGCACGGCAATATATACCGAACGAATAAAGCGTGGAATCAATGCTAAACATAAGGCAAGCAATATATTAAACTCGCCAAAACCAAGAAATGCCACGAAGATAATTGCTAGTAACAGAGACGGAATCGACATAACGGTATCAAGCAGGTGGTTTAGCGTGCTTGATAGTAATCCACGAGTCATCCCCGCAAGTACGCCAATCAGGCAACCAATGACTGCTGCGATAAAGGTAATCACAACCGCGGCACCAAACGTCAGCTGAGAGCCGATAATCAGACGAGAAAGAATATCTCGGCCTAAGTCATCGGTACCTAAGAAATACTCAACAGTTCCTGAGGGATCCCAAGAGGGTGGGGTTAACAGATGTCCCGTTTGTTCTTGAGCATCATGCGGAGCTAGCCATGGTGAAGTGACGGTGATTAGAATGATCAAGGCCAAACACCACAGTCCAAACATAGCGAGATTATTGCCACGGAAGCTGCGCCAGAAACGCTCGAACTGGGTTGGAATCTGCTCTTCTTGGTAGACGTTATTTGTTAGCATACCATTCCTTCCTTACCAGTGGATTGACCATCGCGCCCAATAGATCGGACAGAATGTTTGCGGTCAAAACCAAGGTTGCTACCACTATTACGCCAGCTTGAATTGAAACGTAATCTTGATTAGATAAAGCATCCAATAACCAGCGGCCAATACCCGGCCAGTTAAAGATAGACTCGGTAATAATAGCGAGCGTTAACATACTTGATAGTTGAACGCCGACCTTAGGAATAATCGGTGGTATCGCATTTCTTAACACGTGCTGCGTGACGATCTCTCTTGTTGAAAGCCCTTTAATTCGTGCGGCGCGGATGTAGTTTTGAGTCATCACTTCAGCCACTGACGCTCTCATCAGTCGAATTACCTGAGTCGTTGGGGCGAGTGCCAATACAAGACAAGGTAACGCCATATGTTCGATAACACTTTGCAGTGCGTGTGCTCGATAACGACCCTCAGCAAAAAAGGCATCAATTATAGCGAAGCCAGTGACGTGTTCGATTTCGTAAAGCAGGTCGTATCGCCCACCAACTGGGAACATCTCAAAGTGCAACGAAAACACCATGATCATCAGTAGTGCGACCCAAAATATAGGTGCAGAGTAACCGGCCATTGAAGTAAACGATATGGTGGTATCGACAAACTTGCCCTGTCTCATGCCAGCAATAGTGCCGAAAGGGATGCCGATAAACAGCGCAAGCACAAAAGCAAAGAAACACAGTTCTAACGTTGCAGGGAATACCACGACAAGCTCATCGATGATAGGCGCTCCGTGCTTGCTCAAGCCAAAGTTCAGTGTCGATAATTCTGTGATATAGCTAAGCCAACCGGGCCAAAAGTCTTGAATCGCCCAAGGTGAGGTTTGGTCTAGTCGAAGCAGAGCGAACCCCACTAACGTCAGGATCCCCAGTGTGATAATGAATAAGTTTACACGTCTTAATGTATACCAAAACATCACTGCACCTCTCTTCTGACTTGATCAAAAGGTTGAGCATTGAACGGGCTCTGCTTAAAGCCACTTAGCGAACGATCGTGCACGCGGAATTGCACGCCATGAGCGAGAGGAATCACAGGAACTTCTTCATTGAGAATGTTTTGGGCTTGTCGATACAAGTTCACTCGGTGCCTTTGTTGATTGATCTCTAATGCTAAGTCGAGAAGGAAATCAAAGTCAGAGTTACACCACATAGAGACGTTTAATCCTGCGCGCTCTGAGCTACATGAAAGAAGCGGACGCAAGAAGTTGTCTGGGTCGCCCGTATTGCCGATCCAACCTGTGAGCAACAAGTCTGTTGAGGAAATGGATGATAGCTGTGTACGATCAAATCGGTCGTCGGTATAGAGCTTAAGTTCGATACCAATATCAGCTAGATTTGCTTGGATTAATTCTGCCGTTTTCCTTGGGCTTGGGTTGTAGGCTCTTGGCTCTAATGGCACCCACATTGAAAGTTCTAGCCCAGGTTCTACCCCGGCTTCTTTAAGAAGCGCAACTGCGTAGTTGCGGTCATAGCGAACTTGAACGCTGTCTTTTTGGTAAGCCCAAGAGGTCGGTGGCAAGAGAGTGTAGGCTTTCGTGCCCGTACCGTAATAAACAGAATCAAGAATGTTCTGACGATTGATAGCCAAGTTCAGCGCTTTGCGCACTCGTGAGTCACGCAGTGCAGGGTGCTCGGTGTTCAGGGCGATGAAAGAGACATTAACCGCAGGCGTGGCGGAAATCTTCAACTCTTCATGAGCTTGAATAATAGGAATCTGACTAGAAATCGGTGAGTTCAATACATCACACTCACTACGAAGTAGCTTGGCAAGAGTCCCTGTCCCACGTTGTGAAGTATCAAACACAACTTGGTCCATTTCTACGTCACCCTTCCAATAGTGCTTGTTCTTTTTCAAGCGAACTAGATCATTGATTTGGTATTCATCCAAGTAGAAAGGACCTGTGCCAACGGGCTTGGAGTCTATTTCATTCTTTTCATCCGTAGCAATGAGTTTATTGGCATATTCTTTAGAATGAATGACCGCATAGCTGGTGGCGATATTGTTGAGGAATGAATTGTCTGGGCGACTTAATTGGAATTTCACCGTCAGGTCATCAACCGCAGTGATATTAATGATCAGGTTTTGGAAGTCGATACCGGCAAACCATGGGTATAGGCCGCCGCCCACATAATGAAATGGGTTTGAACTGTCAATGATTCGCTCAAAACTAAAGACCACATCTTGTGCATTCATACTGCGAGTTGGGGTAAACCAATCTGTGGTTTGAAACGCAACATTAGGGCGCAGTTTGAAAGTGTACTCTGTACCCGATTTATCGACAGACCAGCTTGTTGCCAAATTCTGTTTTGGTCGATAAGTCATTGGATCAAGAGTGAGCAGTGTATCGAAAATTTGAGGGCTCAGCGATTCTGAGGTAATGCCACTATCAACCAGTTGTGGGTTGAAAGTACTAGGATTACCTTGGCCGCAATAAATAAAGCCTTTTTCACGGATTTGCTCGTGATTCACACTCTCACCACATCCAGCTAAAAAGCTCAGCGTGCAGATGCTCAGTGATAGTCTTATTAGTGCTTTCATAAAAAGAAATACTTTTCGAAACGAGGCGTTAGAGGAGCCTCAAGATCCGGATAATTTAACATTTTATTTATTCGGCTCCAAATAATAATCAAGTGCTGACAGCTATTTATCGTTAGCTTGTCCGACAATCGCGTACTTCCTCACCATTCCACGTAATTGGTTGTAGGTTAATCCAAGTAATTCTGCTGCTTGTTTCTGGTTGTACTTGCTCTGTTTTAGGGCTTGATTGAGCAGCTTGATGTCTTGTTGTTCTTGCCATGCTTTGTAATCAAGTGGCAAAGAAAACGAGCTCTCTGATGAAGTATGGCTGTTGGACGGCGCATTGCCAATTTCATGCGTGGAATCTTGATCTATTTTCCATGCGGGTTTGAATGGGTTAAACACCAAAGATTCAATAGGATATGGGTCTTTACCATGCTGGTAGACTGCGCGCTCAATAACGTTCTTGAGTTCTCGCACATTCCCTGGCCATGAATAATCCAGCAGCGCCTCAACGGCAGACGGAGCAAAGCCAACAAACAACTCCAATTCTAATTCACGGCACATCTTAATGGCGTAGTATTCTGCCAGCAGCGTTATGTCTTCTTTTCGCTCTCGAAGAGGGGGGATAGTAATCACGTCAAACGCGAGCCTGTCCAATAAGTCGGCTCTGAATTCGCCCCTTAATGCCATGTCTGGCAAGTCAGCGTTGGTCGCGCAAACCAGTCTTACATTGGCACTTAAAGCTTTTTGTCCGCCGACACGTTCATACTGCCCGTATTCAATAACGCGCAATAGCTTCTCTTGAACGGCTAGGGGCGTGGTCGCGAGCTCATCAAGAAACAGTGTTCCACCTTCCGCTCTTTCAAATCGACCCTGATGACGACCTTTTGAACCCGTAAAGGACCCCGATTCATGACCAAACAGTTCTGAATCAATCAAACCTTCACTGAGCGTTGAGCAATTAAGTGAGATCAACGGCTGATCCCATCGCCTTGAAAGGTAATGCAGCCTTTGAGCTATGAGCTCTTTACCCGTTCCACGCTCTCCAATGATCAGAATCGGTCTTTCGATTGGTGCGAGTTGGGATACTTTATCTAAAACAGAGAGAAAGCTAGGTGATTCACCAATGAGGTTCTGCTGCATAGCGGGTCCTTGTGCGATTTGAGCGCCGATGGATGTGATTTAGAGAGCTTTATTTAAGTCACGTCATGTAAATAGCTTAAGTATAAGAGTCGTAGTGGTGAAAAATACCAATACTTGGCTAAATTCATCATAGCATGGTTCGGGTTAATCACCATTTTATTGTAAGTGTCTGATAATAAATGGCTTAAAAGTTGGCACGCTACTTGGATTACTTATGGTAGGTTTAACAACAAACGTAAATTTTTGAGCAAGTGGATTGAGAAATCGAATAACGCTTTAAAGCACATTTGCCATCATTGTAATTAAGGAGTTCCTCATGGGTATTTTTTCTCGCTTTGCAGACATTGTAAATTCGAACATCAGTGCACTTTTAGACAAGGCTGAAGATCCTGAAAAGATGATTCGCCTGATTATCCAAGAAATGGAAGATACGCTGGTTGAGGTTCGCACTAACTCCGCTAAAGCTATCGCAGATAAAAAAGAGTTAGCACGTAAAGTTGAAGCTATCGAAACTCAGATTCTAGATTGGCAAAACAAAGCGACACTAGCACTGACTAAACAACGTGAAGACTTAGCTAGAGCGGCGCTAATCGAAAAGCAAAAACTTGAAGATATAATCAAAAGCCTTCACACAGAGCAAACCTTGGTTCACGAAACCATCGAAAAGCTGACCAGTGAGATTGGCAAGCTTGAAACCAAAATCGCAGAAACACGTGCGAAGCAGCAAGCATTAATGATTCGTAATAATGCGGCAAGCAATCGTCGTGATGTTCAAAAGCATCTGCATTCAAGCAAAACCCACGAAGCAATGGCGAAGTTTGAGCAATTCTCGCGTAAAGTGGATGAATTAGAAGCTGAAGCAGATGTTTACGCCAAAACAGGTAACGCAAAATCGTTAGACCAAGAATTTGCAGATCTACAAGCTCAAGATGAAATTGAAAAAGAGCTGGCGAAACTGAAGCAACAAGTTGAAAACCGCGATAAATAATTTTAGGAGTTGTCTATGTCAACATTTCTAATTGCAGGTCCACTGATTGTCTTTTTAATCTTTGTGGCACCGCTATGGTTGTTCTTACATTACCGTAGCAAGAAGAAATCCAGTAATGGTCTTTCAGAAACGGATCTTGATCGTCTGCATAAGCTTTCTGCACAAGCTGAATCCATGCAAGATCGTGTGAAAACACTGGAAAAAATACTGGATGCGGAGTCGCCAAGCTGGAGACGAAACTATGAGTAGAGAACTGTATCGCGACCCAATTAACGGTAAGTTATCTGGAGTGTGCGCAGGGTTAGCAAACTACTTTGGCCTTGAAATGTGGTTGGTTCGCATCTTGGTTATCTCGGCGGCACTGCTTGGTGGTAGCTTTTTGGTGTTATTAGCGTATGTAGCTTTGACATTTATGCTTGAAAAACAACCACCTCAGTATGTCGATCAGATGAAGGCCAAACAAGAGCACACGCTCAAGCAAAAACCTTGGGAAAAAGGGCAAACGGCAGAGTCGTTACTGGGCACTTTAGAGGGTGATTTCCAGAAGTTAGAGACCAGTGTCCGCAATATGGAAGCTTATGTGACTTCGGATACTTTCAAAGTCGATCGCGCATTTAAGAACATGTAGTGGTAAACCTGAAAAACATTAGATAACGGTTTAGGAAAATTTATTCCAAGCCGTTATTTTTTTTAATAATTTTGTCTAAATAAATCTTACGATAACTGGTAAGTTACATGTGATTAATCTATGTTATAAAAATATTTATAGTTATGGATGATCACTAATGTATAGAGCCTCCGTTGTCCTATTGACAGCCCTAGCTGGGTTGTCTGGGTGTGGTAAGGAGCTTCCTCCCGTACCTGAACCTGATTCTAGACCCGCCAAACTCTTCACTGTCTCCGTCGGTAGTAATGCCTTTGAACGTAGCTTTCCTGCCACTACAGAAGCCGGTGACAAAGCAGTACTTGCATTTCGTGTTCCAGGGCTACTTCAGACTATCGATGTCACATCTGGTCAACAGGTTACCAAAGGTGATGGGCTTGCAACGCTTAATCCTGACGAATATCAGTTGTTAGAGAAGCAAGCGAGAGCCAACTTTAAGCTTGCCGATGTTCAATACCAACGTTCCATTAAGTTGCGCAAAGATCGCGTCGTATCTGAGCAAGACTTCGACCAAGCGAAAGCTAATCATAATTCTGCTAAAGCGGTGCTTAACCAAGCAAAAGCCAACCTACGTTATACCACTTTGGTTGCGCCTTACGATGGTACGATCTCCATCATTCCTGCTGAAAACCATGAATATATCGCTGCCAAACAAGGCGTGATGAATATTCAAACGAATCAAATCCTCAAAGTCGTATTCTTATTACCCGACCAACTTATCACGCGCTTTTCTTCAGGGTTTGAGACGGATGCAACTATGGTTTTTGATGCTTTCCCTGGTAGCTCCTACGCTTTAGCATTCCAAGAAGTTGATACTGAAGCGGATCCCAAAACCGGGTCGTACAAAGTCACCATGGTAATGGAAAGACCCACCGATGTTGGTATTTTGCCGGGTATGTCAGGCACAGTTCATTTAGTTTCAGCGTTAGCGGCCGCCACAAAAATTCCCACATCAGCAATGATGACTGATGGCGATGATGTCTCTGTGTGGCGCGTGAATAGCGACGGTATTGTTGAAAATGTCGCAATCATCATCGATGAAAAACGCCATATTGTTTCAGGGTTGAACGATGGTGATCGCATCGTAACTTCTGGTGTTAATGGTCTTGAACCGGGCGTTAAAGTTCGAGAGTGGATCAAGGAAAGGGGGCTATAACATGAAAACACTTAAAGTGGCCGCTGGACTGTCGTGTTTGGCTTTACTTACGGCTTGTGAAGATAAACAAGTTGTAGAAATGAATAACACGCCCTTGGTTAAAGCTATCGAGATTTCAGTCATCGACTTTAGCGACAAACTCTATTTCCCTGCGGTTGCAAACGCTGCCGAGAAGGCTCATCTCAGCTTTCGAGTCGCTGGTGAAATCAATAAGCTTGATGTGAAAGAAGGTGAGCGTGTTTCACAAGGAGACATCATTGCAGAGCTTGACCCTACCGATTATCAACTGGATGTCGACAATGCTCAGGCGCGTTACACGGTAATTAACAGTCAATACAGACGTTCAAGTCCGCTAGTGAAGAAAGGTTTATTGGCGAAGTCACAGTTTGATGAAATTGCTGCTCAACGCCAGATCGCTTATGCCGAGCTGGAACTCGCAAAACTGCGCTTGTCGTTCACTAAGCTTCGTGCCCCTGTTGATGGGATCATTTCTCGTGTCAGTGTCGATCAATATGAAAATATTCAGGTAGGCCAGCAGGTGGTGAACATTCACAGTGTCGAAGATGTTGAGGTTGTTATCCAACTGCCTGACCAGATTTACGTGAATCAGCCTAGCGAACAGCTGTTATCGAATGTTGAGGCTGTGGTAAGAGTACCCAGTGGCAATGAATACACGGCGGCTATTAAGGAGTTCACCACTGAACCTGACCCAAGCACAGGCACGTTCACGGTGACGCTTGCTCTACCTATGCCGGAAGATGATTTAATTCTGGATGGTATGGCCGTTGAGGTGACGTCAAATGGACGAGATATCGGCTTGGAGTTAAAAGCTGGGGTACTTATCCCAATCGAAGCTGTGTTTAATGCGGATGGCGATGATTTAACGCGCCAAAACTCTTATGTATGGGTGCTCAATGACGACAGTACCGTCTCGAAACAGCAAGTCGTAATAGGAAAAGCCAATCAGAAAACATTGCAGATCATGAAAGGATTAGAAATGGGGCAGCATGTCGTTGTTGCAGGCGTATCGCGATTGCGAGATGGGATGACAGTGGAAGTATTGTCTCAGGAGACGAACAATGAGTGAAGTAAATAACAAGCCCCAAAATGACGATCAACAGGGTGATGATCAGATCACAGGTGTTGCTTCTTACTTTATACGTAACAAAGTCATTAGCTGGATGCTATCTCTGATCTTTCTTATTGGTGGTGTCTCTGCCTTTTTCGGCTTGGGTCGTTTAGAAGATCCTGCCTTTACTATCAAAGATGCGATGGTTGTGACCTCTTACCCAGGGGCCACACCTCAACAAGTTGAAGAAGAAGTTACTTACCCATTAGAAAAAGCGATTCAACAACTTACCTATGTGGACGAAGTGAACTCTATCTCTAGCCGCGGCCTATCACAGGTAACGGTGACGATGAAGAACAACTACGGACCAGATGATCTTCCGCAAATATGGGATGAACTTCGCCGAAAAGTGAATGATCTCAAGGTTGAACTGCCACCCGGCGTCAATGATCCTCAAGTCATCGATGACTTCGGTGATGTTTACGGTATTTTGCTGGCGGTGACGGGGGATGGCTATAGCTACAAAGAGTTGCTGGATTACATTGATTACCTAAGGCGAGAGCTAGAGTTGGTTGATGGGGTCAGTAAAGTCTCCGTTTCCGGCCAACAACAAGAGCAAGTGTTTATTGAGATATCGATGAAACGGATAAGCTCTCTGGGTCTGTCTCCAAGCACGGTATTTAACCTTTTATCGACTCAAAATATTGTATCAAGTGCAGGAGCGGTAAGGATTGGTGATGAATATATTCGAATCCATCCAACGGGTGAGTTCCAAAACGTTGAACAGCTTGGAGATTTGATTCTTACGGAAGGTGGCGCTCAAGGGCTTATCTATCTAAAAGATGTGGCGAATGTAACTCGTGGTTACGTTGAGGTACCGAGTAACATCATTGGTTATAACGGCGAACTCGCGCTTAACCTGGGTGTCTCTTTTGCGCAAGGCGTGAACGTGGTCGCAGTGGGTGAAGACTTTGATCGAAGACTCGCCGAGCTTAAATATCAACAACCCGTCGGTATCGACATCTCCGAGGTTTATAACCAACCTAAAGAGGTGAACAAGTCGGTAAGCGGATTTGTGGTGAGTTTAGGGCAGGCGGTTGCGATCGTAATCGTGGTGTTACTGTTCTTCATGGGAGTACGATCGGGTCTGTTGATTGGTTTGATACTGCTATTGACCGTATTCGGCACCTTTATTTTCATGCAGTACTTCAAAATCGACCTTCAACGTATTTCACTGGGCGCGTTGGTTATTGCCTTGGGGATGCTGGTGGATAATGCCATTGTGGTGGTGGAGGGGATATTGATCGGCACGCAGAAGGGGCGAACTCGGATGCAGGCCGCCACTGATATCGTGACCCAAACCAAATGGCCACTGCTTGGTGCAACGGTGATTGCGGTCACCGCGTTTGCTCCAATTGGTTTGTCTGAAGATTCAACGGGCGAATACTGTGGCACTTTGTTCACGGTGCTATTGATTTCATTGATGCTGAGTTGGTTTACTGCCATCTCGATCACGCCGTTTTTTGCCGATATCTTCTTCAGAGGACAGAAGGTTGATCCCGATAACGAAGGCAAAGACCCATACAACGGGATGGTTTTTGTTATCTATAAAAACTTCCTTGAGTTCTGTATGAAACGCGCGTGGCTAACCATGATCGTTCTGGTGATTGGTTTAGGTGCTAGTGTGTACGGTTTTGGCTTTGTGAAACAAGCATTCTTCCCATCTTCAACTACTCCGATGTTCCAAGTGGATGTTTGGATGCCAGAAGGTACGGATATTCGAGCAACTAATACCAAGTTGAGAGTGCTTGAGAGTTGGTTGTCGGAACAAAGTGAAGTTGAACATATCACGACCACGGCCGGTAAAGGTCTGCAGCGTTTCATGTTGACCTACTCACCCGAGAAGAGTTATAGCGCGTATGGCGAAATCACGGTTCGTGTGAAAGATTATCAGGTCCTTGAGGGGCTGATGCGTCGCTTCCGTGAACACGTTGACAGCCAGTTCCCTGAAATTGATTACAAACTTAAGCAAATTGAATTAGGCCCTGGTGGCGGTGCGAAAATTGAGGCTCGAATCGTCGGTTCAGACCCAACCGTGCTACGTTCAATCGCAGCTCAAGTTATGGACATCATGCGTGCCGATGACGGAGCGTTTAACGTTCGTCATGATTGGCGTGAAAGAACTAAGGTATTAGAGCCTCAGTTCAATGAAAGCCAAGCGCGTCGTTATGGTATTACCAAGTCTGACGTTGATGATTTCCTAGCGATGTCTTTCTCTGGTAAGTCGATAGGTGTGTATCGTGATGGTACTACGTTGATGCCTATTGTGGCTCGTTTACCTGAAGATGAGCGAATTGATATTCGCAACATCGAAGGTATGAAGATTTGGAGCCCGGCATTAAGCGAATACATTCCGTTGCAGCAAGTGACGCTTGGCTACGAATTGGAATGGGAAGATCCACTTATCATCCGTAAGAACCGTAAGCGTATGCTGACGGTAATGGCCGACAACGACCTATTGGGTGAAGAAACGGCTTCGACGTTACAGAAACGCTTACAGCCACAAATCGAAGCGATTGAGATGCCACCGGGTTATTCGTTGGAGTGGGGGGGGGAATATGAGTCATCTGCTGATGCACAAGCGTCACTGTTTACCACTATGCCGATGGGTTACCTGTTCATGTTCTTGATTACCGTGTTCTTGTTCAACTCGGTCAAAGAACCGCTGATTGTTTGGCTAACGGTTCCATTAGCGCTAATCGGGGTTACGACAGGCTTGTTAGCTTTGAATACACCATTCGGCTTTATGGCGCTGTTGGGCTTCTTGAGTCTATCTGGGATGCTTCTGAAGAATGGTATCGTACTGCTTGATCAAATTGAGATTGAAATGAAATCAGGTAAAGACCCTTATGTTGCGGTAGTTGATGCAGCATTGAGTCGTGTTCGCCCAGTATGTATGGCAGCGATTACAACGATTCTAGGTATGATCCCGTTACTACCTGATATCTTCTTCAAGCCGATGGCAGTAACCATTATGTTTGGTTTAGGCTTTGCGACTGTACTCACGCTAATCGTAGTACCTGTGCTGTATCGTTTATTCCATAAAATTGAAGTGGCTTAACGTCAACTAACCTTTGAAATAATGCCCCTATTTGGGGCATTATTTTTATGTACGATTACTAAAAGAGACTATCGAAATGGAAGCGAATACAGTGGATAGAACGTGTGCATGGGCGCTTAAACATGAGCTTGAAAGGGAGTACCACGACGCAGAGTGGGGCGTGCCTGTTTATGATGACCAAGTTCTGTTTGAGTTCATTACTTTAGAAGGCGCTCAGGCGGGCCTGAGTTGGATTACGATCCTTAAAAAGCGTGAAGGCTATCGTGCTGCATTTGATAATTACGATCTAAACAAGCTAGCTGAGTTGAATGAAGACAACGTGCCGTACATCATTGAAAACTTCGATGTGGTTAAACACAAGGGCAAGATTGCTTCGGTATACAACAATGTGCGAGCAACGCTTGAATTACAGAAAGAGTTCGGCTCTCTTTCTAATGCCTTATGGCAATTTGTCGATAATGAAGTGATCGTGAACCAATGGACTGAGATGTCTCAAGTTCCCGCTTCTACCGAGCAATCTAAAGCGATGAGTAAGTTTTTAAAGAAGAGAGGCTTTAAGTTTGTAGGAGAAACAATCTGTTACGCGTTCATGCAAGCGACAGGTATGGTTAATGATCATTTAGAAGGTTGTCCACACAAATAAAAGTGTTATTTCTCGTCGCGAAATAATTGCGTGAAAATTGGAAAATTTACTGGTCATTTGTAAACTATTCAATATCATATGCGACCGAATTCAAACCTAGAAGACGATAGTGAAACAACAAATCTACCAAATATGTGATGCTCGTTATGATCCCTTGCTTAGGCAGTTTGTGCGTGAAGATGGCCACGTAGAAACTATCGCGCCGTTAGAAGGTAAGGTGTTTCTATTCTTGCTTGAAAATGCTGGTGAGTGCATCGAGCGAGGTCTGATATTTGATAGGTGTTGGGGTAATGTAATTGTTTCAGAGCAAGCGCTGACTAACGTTATCTCAAAGATTCGAAAAACACTGTCTAGGGTAACTTGTGGTTGCGCGACGATTCGTACCGTTAGTAAGACAGGGTATTCTCTTGAAATCGACGAGTTGAGCCGGTCCACAGTAACTGAAGAGGTGCCTTCTCAAGCGAGTAAAGAAGTCTGCGAACTCGGTGTCTCGCTTGCCGAATCTACGTTGAAGCAAAACGTACCTTTGTCCCAAGAAATGCCCCAAGAAATATCTCAAGACCCGTTAACAATAAATGAAGCATTGATTGATGCAGATTCTGCGAAAGTTGTTTCTTCCGAGCTACCTAGTGAGTCACACCTAGATCAGAGTGCAGTTAAGCAAGAACAGGCAAATGTTGTGTCTAATAGACACCTCGCTAAAGCCGGTTATTTACTCGCTTTGGTTTGTGTCGCAGTAACGGCGTTCAACCTTTTCCAAACCTACTATACGCCCCTACCTTATTTTATTGATAAAGCGGAATATCGTGACCGTTACACCGACAATACCAACCACTACTTCTTCCATATTGCTCATAATGACTCCTATTCGTTGCCTGCGGTCACTCAAAAGCTTACAGCGGTGATACCGAGCAACTGTAACGTTGATGTCTTTGTCCGTATTTACCCATCAGTCGACCAACCCGAAGATGACGCGTTATACATGTTGATTCAAAGGAAAGATGGTGAGGCTCTGAATTATAGTGCTTCGGTTTTCAATGTAGAGTCGTCTTTTGATTCCTTTGCTCAGTATATGAAGAAGAGGAGTTACTTTTGCGACTAATTGGTTTACTTATTTTGGTGGTAATTGCTGCAGCAAGTTTTTTGCCAGAACAGAACGTATTAGCGGGCACTCGATGGCATTGCAAAACGATTAAAACTGATTTTTTATCTCAGGCATTCCAACCATATCAATCGCTTTATGAACGTATAAGCCTTACTTTTCAATCTGACCATACCTTTAGCATGAGAGAGTTTGTGACGATTACAGAGCAAGACGGTAAGGAGAGTACTATGGAAAATCTGTATTTCGGGCACTATGAGCTTGATGGGAATAATTTGTCGATGAGCATTATAGATGTGAGAACGGCGACCCCTTTCCATGATCCAATTATTAACAATGAATATAGTGAGTATAAAGGGGTGACGATTGATTACGCTATTGCAGTCAAGGATCAGTCTTTGTATTTGTTCAATGAACACCGCTCTGAAATTTTCAATTGGGCGTGCTTTGACGTTCAGTAGCTTTTTAAAGCGATGTGTCTAATGCGCTAATCTAAAAAAGGCAGGAATATCCTGCCTTTTTGATCTGAGTCTGCTAACGCTTTAAATTAAACGAGCGCGTTGTAACGCTCTAATCCTGCCTCTAGGTCCGCAATCAGATCGTCAACGTCTTCTAAGCCGATATGAACACGTACCAAGGTTCCAGCGAAGTTAGGGTTCGCTACTGTTCTTAGGCTATCAAAGCTGTTCGGTTCGTTCGCTAAAATCAAGCTTTCAAAACCACCCCATGAGTAACCCATACTAAAGTGCGTCATACCATCAAGCAGCGCTGTGGTCGCTTTTGTATTTGAGTTCTTCAGCACGAAAGAGAACAAACCATTACCGCCAGTGAAATCTCGTTTGAAGAATTCATGGCCTGGGCAAGACTCAAGGGCAGGGTGGCGAACATGATCAACCTCAGGTCGAGTCTCCAACCATTTTGCGACTTTCAAACTGCTCTCTGCATGTTGGCGTAGTCGAACGTCAAGAGTACGAATACCACGAAGGGCAAGGTAAGCGTCATCTGGTGATACACATTGCCCCATCAAATAGCTCTGTTCTCTTAGTTGATCCCAACACTTCTCGTTGGCAACAGCAGTCCCTAGCATCACATCAGAGTGACCAACAATGTATTTGGTCGCAGCTTGAATCGAGATATCAACGCCAAAATCAAACGGTGAGAAGTTCACACCAGCAGCCCATGTGTTATCGAGCATCACGATGATATCGTGTTCATGAGCAATACGCGCTAGCGTTGGAATGTCTTGCACTTCCATGGTGACTGACCCCGGAGATTCGGTAAACAGCACCTTAGTGTTTGGCTTAATAAGGTCTTGGATGCCTTCACCGATGGTTGGCTCGTAGTAGGTCGTCTCTACACCCATCTTCTTCATGATGGTGTCACAGAAATCACGCGTCGGTTCGTAGCAGGTGTCGACCATCAGAATATGATCGCCTGTTTCTACAAAAGAAAGAATGGCATTTGAAATGGCTGCAGTACCACAAGGGTAAAGTGCACAGCCTGCGCCGCCCTCGACTTCAACCATGGCATCTTGGAAAGCGAAGTGAGTGTTGGTTCCACGGCGTCCGTAAAAAAGCGTTTTATTAGCGCGATTAATCGTAGCTTTACGCTTTTCTTCTACTGAGTTGAACACGACAGTAGAGGCGCGCTGTACTGGTGGGTTAACGACACCATTGGTCCACTTCTTATCACGACCAGCAGTGATCAGTTTAGTGGTTTTGTTCTCGGACATGCTGTGAATTCCTTATCAATCGGTTATGTCCTATTTAAAACATGCCAATAGCATTCAAAGCAAGAGCAGAGGGAGAGTTTTTATGCTTTTCTTTCGCTTTTTAACCTTTCACGTCGTTTATCGTGAAAGGTCAAAAATCTGATAAGCAGAGAGATATGAGTCGCAGTGGGTCCATTGATTGGATTACAGCAGGGGATTGAACAAATAGAACAATCGTTCGAAGAAGCGGTTACGTAAATTTCTCTGCTCCCATTGCTCCAATTCCACTGGATGAGATGATTCAATATAGGATTGCTGCAAATCAAACAGTTGCTTGGTGAAGTGTACGTCATCAACGGCTAGCGTCACTTCGAAGTTTAGCCACAGGCTGCGCATGTCGATATTGACCGTTCCGATTAAGCAAAACTCTTCATCAATCACTACCGATTTTGTGTGAAGAAGGCCACCGTAAAACTCGTAAATCTTAACGCCAGCTTCAAGTAACTCTGTATAGAAAGCGCGAGAAGCCCATTTAACCATCAATGAATCGTTGTTGTGTGGAATGATCAGTTCTACGTTTACGCCCCTTTGCGCTGTCATTTTTAGCGTTTCTAACAAGTCGGCACTCGGTACAAAATAAGGGGTAGTGATGCGCACAGAACGATTGGCTTGATTAATGGCAATAGTCAGAACTTGTAGGATCAAATATTCCGGCATACCAGGACCAGACGGAACGACCTGAACCGGATGGTGCGTCATTATTTCTTCAATCGGGCATTCAGGTAAATCAGGAAGAATGCGTTCGCCTGTTTCTACTTCCCAATCCCAACCATGAATGGCCGAAAGCACGTTAACGGTTGGCCCGGTGACTCGGACCATTACGTCGATCCATTGACCAACGCCTGAACTCTGTTTGAAATGCGCCGGATCCACCATGTTCATTGAACCGGTATAGGCGATGGATTCATCAATCACGATGATCTTACGGTGCTGTCTTAAATCAAGGCGACGTAAGAAAATACGCCATGGGCTTACTTCTAATGCTTGCACAACTTGCACACCAGCGTCTTTCATCATTGAACGCCAATGGCTTTTGAAAAAGCGTGGACTACCTGCTGAATCGAGTAAAACCTTAACATCTACGCCACGTTTGGCCGCTCGAATCAGTGCAGAAGCTACGGAGTCGGTTAGACCACCAGGATGCCAAATATAGAAAACCATTTTGATACTGGTTTGTGCGTTTTCTATATCTTCGATAATTGCGTGAAGGATCTCATTGGGTGAAGCTTGCAGTGAAAGTGTGTTTCCACTAAGTGCAGGAATACCCATTCGATTATTACAAAGCTCATCAATCTTGTGGATTGGAGAGCCAACTTTACCTGGAAGGTGAACCTGACAATCATTTAATTGGCGGAACCAATCACCGAACGGAGTAAACATACGATGTGCGCGCTCAGCCCGCTTTCTACCAAGGTTTAGCTCGCCGAAAAGGAAGTAACAGGCCACGCCAACAATCGGGATAATGTAGATAACCATCAACCACGCGAGAGAAACGCTGACAGAGCGTCGTTTTAGTACGACACGAAAGGTCACACCGGCGACGAGAACCCAGTACAAAGCAACGGAAGCTAAAGTTAAAAAATGGTAGAGCTTTTCCACATTGAATACTCGAAAAAAGAGACACTTAGATAGTAATGCTATTTTGAGGATATGGGAATTTAAGGAATCAACTATTTACAAAATAGAGCAAAAGCTGTAAACAGGTTATAGTTGTTAAGTTTTGGTTAACTTAAGACGAAAACGATTGTTTTGTATAAAAAGACGGCATTTAACCATAAAAATTTACATTGGTAACGAAATATGTACGGTTCGGACTTCCAATTTTATTCTTAAACTGGTTTACTTGCCATACAACGAGCGTCAATCAAATCTTTTAAGTGTGTAAATTTTTTTATACACCTTATCTTTTAAAGACGCCACCCAAAGCAAAACACAACATCACACAACACAAAAGTTTGGAGTACACGTGGCTACTAGTAATACAACCACAACACCCCGCGATACCTGGGGTTCGAAGTTAGGATTCGTAATGGCTGCAGCAGGTTCTGCTGTTGGTCTAGGTAACATCTGGAAATTCCCTTACACAGCAGGCGAAAGTGGCGGCGGTGCATTCGTTGCAATTTACCTGTTTTTTGTAATCTTCATCGGTTTCAGTGTCATGCTGACTGAATTTGCGATTGGCCGTCATACGCAAAAATCAGCAGTAGGTGCATTTAAATCAACTGACCGTCGTTGGACGTTCGCTGGTGTTATCGGCGTAGTCAGTGGTCTACTTATCATGGGTTTCTACCCTGTAGTAGGTGGCTGGTCTATCGCATACATCGGTAAAATTGCTGGTGGTCTACTAGACGCACCTGAAGCAATTGGTGACAGCTTCGGTGGCTTTATCTCAAACCCAGTTCAACCACTTATGTGGATGGGCCTATACCTACTACTTAACGTTGTTATCGTTATGAAGGGTATTTCAGGCGGTATTGAGAAAGCGGGTAAGATTCTGATGCCGCTTCTTTTCATCATCCTTATCGTGGTATCAATCAAAGGCCTAATGCTTCCGGGCGCGATGGCTGGTCTTGAATTCCTATTCAGCCCTGATTTCTCTAAAGTAGACAGCGGTGTAATTCTAGCTGCACTAGGTCAAGCATTCTTCTCATTATCTCTTGGTATGGGTTGTATGTTGACTTACGGTTCTTACCTTAAGAAGAAAGAGAACCTAGTTCAAACTACAGCTATGGTTACGGCGATGGATACAGGCGTTGCTATCCTAGCTGGTGTTGCAATGTTCCCTGCAATGTTCGCATTCGGCATGGAGCCTGCTGCGGGTCCTGGTCTAGTATTCGTTGTTGTTCCTCAGCTATTCGCTGAAATGGGCGGCGTAGTTGGTCTGCTATTTGCTCTAATGTTCTTCGTTGGTCTAAGTGTTGCGGCACTGACTTCTTCAGTATCTCTACTTGAAGTTGTGGTTTCTTACCTAATCGATGAGAAAGGCATGAAGCGTGTGACTGCAGTACTGTCTGCAAGTGTAGTAATGGCGATTCTATGTATCTTCGCTTCTCTATCACTTGGCGGCTTCGGTCCAACACTGTTTGGTACTGGTGCATTCGATATCTTCGACTTACTAACGGATAAAATCTTCCTAGCAGTTGGCGGTATGTTGGTATGTATCTTCGCTGGTTGGAGACTAAACCGTGCTGACCTAGAGAAAGAAATCACTAACGACGGTGAAGTTTCTTTCCCTCTATTCGGTCTATGGTACACACTTGTTAAGTACATCATCCCAGTAGCTATCGCTATCGTAGCGTTCATGGGTATCTCTTCTGGCTTCGACAGCGGTAAAGGTGCAATCATGCTACTAGGTATTGGTATCATTGCTGGCTCTGCGCTTATTTCTAAGAAGTTATAGTTCTGAGAAGCTATAGTTTTAAGAAGCTATAGCTCTAAGAAACCATAGCTCTTAGAAGCTACAATCCGCGAGTTAAAGTAAGTTAAGAAACGGGAGCCATTGGCTCCCGTTTTTTTATGCTACTAACTTAATTATCAAAGAAAAATAAATACTTAAAGTTATTGGTCTGGTAGCCGATATAATGAAAAGTAATAGCTGATTGAGCTGTATTTTATTTAAGTAGGTGTTGTGTGAAATTGTCAGTTAGGAAGAAGTTGTACGCCGGGTTTGGCTCTATATTGGCAGTGCTTGTCACGTTAGTCGGTATTGTATGGATCGAAGTCATTGGGGCTCACAAGAGCGCTGATGAAATTAGGATGGATGATGTACCGGGAACGGTGACCTACCTTGTATTGATAGATGAAGCCGGGGATGTTTATCGCGATGCACTTGGTGCGATTACTCGGGCCGACAATGCGCTTAATGATTATCGAACCAACAAGAATGAATTTGCTCAGGCTATTAAAGAAGCAAAACGTTTAGAGAGTCGAGGTTCAGAAGACCATCGCCGTATTGAGCGAATTGAAGACCTGATGGGGCGCTTTACTCAAGAGTTTGAATCTAAGCTTGTACCTATGATCAACGATGAGTCTGCGCTGTTATCGAATATCCAGCAGCTTCGCTCCTTATATGAGAGCAATCTAATCCCGGTTGAAAACTTACTGGACCAAGCGTCTGCAAGTGAGCGTGCCGATACAGAACAATCGCTGCTTGTATTAACCGATTCGTTTACCACCATCGAACGCACCATCATGGTGTTGTCTGCCATTGCGATTGTGTTTGGTTGTGTAATTGCGTTTGTATTATCTAGCTCCATCACTAACCGTCTAACTCGTGTTGAACAAGTAGCACGACGTGTAGCAAATGGTGACCTAACGGCAGGCGACATTATTGATGATTCTGGTGACGAACTGGCCGATCTTGCTACGTCGATTAACCAGATGCAGAAATCTTTGGTCGACCTATTGGGTTCAATCTCTTCTGTGACGAACCAAGTTCAATCGGTGACAGGTGAGCTATCATCAATCAGTCAAGACATCGTTTCTGGTGCCTCTGCGCAAGCTGATAAAGCTAACCTGATTGCGACTGCCGCAGAAGAGCTAAGCTTGACCATTTCTGAAGTCGCTCAGCAAGGTACTTCTACTTATGAAGAGGCACGTCGCTCAGAAACGTCAGCAGAAGATGGCCGTAATGTGATTGTTGAAATGGTGGCAAGTATCCAACAAGTGTCGACTCAAATGAGCGACATGTCGGTACAAATGAATACGCTAGGTTCACATGGCGAACAGATTGGCAGTGTTATTAAGGTAATCGAAGACATCGCTGGACAAACCAACCTACTGGCGCTGAATGCTGCGATTGAAGCGGCACGTGCTGGCGAGTTTGGACGTGGATTTGCAGTGGTTGCTGATGAAGTACGAGCACTGGCAGAGAGAACGACCAAAGCGACTCAAGAAGTGTCTGGTATCATTCAGTCGATTCAATCTGGTACGCAAGAAGCGGTGACTTACACTCAAGATAACTGTCGTCTAGTTGAGATTGGTGTTGAGCAAAGCTCTGGCGCAGTTTCGGCGCTAGAAGCGATTGTAAGTGGTGCTGGCAATGTACAAAGCATGGTCAACTCTATCGCGACAGCGGCAGAAGAACAGACAGCGGTGACCAAAGAAATTGCAGCGGATATTACGGCGATCAGTGATATTTCTGAGCAGTCTTTGCAATTAGCGACTCGCAGCTCTGAAAATACCTCAGGCTTGAACGCTAAAGTTGCTGAGCTAGAAGCATTAGTCGGTAAGTTCAAACTCGCGTAGGGCGGGTGGCTTTGTTCTATTTTCCGAATGCCAATAGAACAAAGACCAAGCACTGATCGCTACTTGCTGAAAAGAAGCCCAATGATTCAATATTTATTGAGTGAGTTGGGCTTTTTCGTAGCTGGAATCTGGGTTCAGACACGGTATACTCCACGTTCTACAATGGAGCTAGCCTTTAAATGTTCGACATTCTTCTGAACCACTCTGATTTTTTACTCATAAACAAACATCCTGGCGTCAGCGTCCATAAAGACGATGGTGATACCATGTTGTTGCAAGAAGTTGCTAAAGCAATCAACGAGCCGAAGCTATACCTAGTCCATCGTCTCGATAAAATGACATCAGGTATTCTACTGCTGGCAAAAAATGCTTCGGCAGCAAGTGAGCTTTCACAGCTGTTCGCAAAGCGTGAAGTCGAGAAGTACTACCTTGCGATTGGTTCGAAGAAGCCTAAGAAAAAGCAGGGGCTGATTTCAGGAGATATGGAGCGTTCACGACGCTCGAGCTGGAAGTTACTGACAAGCAAAGAAAACCCAGCGATTACCCAGTTTTTATCTGCAACGGCTGAACCCGGTGAGCGTCTATTTTTATGTAAACCCTATACGGGAAGAACTCACCAGATCCGTGTCGCGATGAAGTCGATCGGCTCAGCCATTGTTGGTGACCCTATTTATAATCCATCGAGTGAGGCTGACAGAGGTTATCTGCATGCCTTCGCGATTCGATTTGCCTATCAATCACAAGCCTACGAATATGTCTGCGATCCAAGAAGCCTAAACTCCTTGGGTGAGAAGTGGCATCAAGAGATCGTGTCTAATGGTTTAGACAACTGGCTTGAACCTTGGTCATTAACTTGGCCAAAGCTAAACACTAAGTGAGTGAAATAATGGAAGCATCAGCTTTACCTCTGTTTTTTAGTCATATTGAACAGCAACTTAATGAAGTACCGAATGAACTACGCCGTATTTTTCACGGTCGTGGTAAGTTTTGGCCAGGCCTAGATCAACTGACATGTGATTGGGTTGATGGGCAGTTATTGGTTAACGTATTCAAAGAAGTAGATGACGAGTTCTTATCATCTCTTAAAGCTGGATTGGTTGATTTGACTAATAAAGACATCTGGCAAGCAAAGCAGGGCACCAGTATTGTTCTGCAACATCGTTATGCCGATGGTGCGCCGTCAGAAGTTTTATGGGGCGAACTCAATGACTCACCCGTTGTGGTTGAGCACGGTCTTAAGTACCAGTTAGACATTGGCCGTAATCAGAACTTTGGTTTGTTCCTCGACATGCGTAATGGTCGTCAATGGGTACAAGATAATGCTAGGGATAAGAACGTTCTTAACCTGTTCGCATACACCTGTGGTTTCTCTGTCGCGGCTATCGCTGGTGGCGCTCGTCAGTGCATGAATGTGGATATGTCACGTGGCTCGTTGAATAAAGGCCGCGATAACCACCGTCTGAATGATCACGACATGCGCTCGGTTAACTTCCTTGGCTACGATATCTTTAAGTCGTGGGGAAAAATCAAAAAGGGTGGCCCTTACGAGTTGGTTATCATCGACCCGCCTTCGTTCCAAAAAGGCAGCTTTGCTTTAACTAAAGATTACAAAAAGATCTTGCGTCGCTTGCCTGATCTTCTAACAGAAGACGGAGAAGTGATTGCTTGTGTTAACTCACCAGCAGTATCGCCAAACTTCCTAATTGAGACGATGGCAGAAGAAGCGCCTAGTGTTGAGTTTATCGAACGCTTAGACAACCCACCTGAGTTTGTGGATGTCGATCTTGATTCAAGCCTAAAGGTATTGAGATTTCAAATTAAAGCCTCTACTGACGCTTAATTGAATTTCAGAATCAGCTAAAAAACGCAGCTCATATTGAGCGGCGTTTTTGTCTATGAGGGATGCGGAAATTCACACTAGTTGGTTTGATTCTTGAGTGTCTGAAACCCAAAGTAAATACGCATAAACGTAGTCAGCCAACACGCAGCGCCAAAGGTATAAGCGATAACTGCAAAGTGTTGAGGCCAAATACAGAAAGCAATGAAACAAGCGATGGTTTCTGTGCCTTCGGTTAGTCCAGACATGTAATAGAGAGACTTATGTTTATAGACTGGGTTTTCAATGCCTCGCTTACCAGCCATAACCGCAAACGCTAAAAAGCTGCTGCCTGTGCCGATAAAAGAGAAAATCAAAAATGCACCGGCAATGGCGTTATGTTCTGGATTGGCGATAACAAAGCCAAAAGGGATTAACGAGTAGAAAAGAAAATCGAGGCTGATGTCGAGGAAACCGCCCGCATCACTAATGCCTTGGATTCGAGCCAAGGCCCCATCAAGCCCGTCACAAACCCTGTTAAATACAATAAACCCCAACGCCCATTCGTATTGTTGAAATGCCAATGCTGGAAACGCTAAACATCCAACCAGAAACCCAAACAGGGTGGTTTGGTTAGCTGTGATGCCGAATCTATTAAGTAGTTTGGCTGATTGATTTAATGGCCACTTAATGACCTTAATAGAGTACTTATCCAGCATGGTTACTTCTCCATGGCCAAGACAGAACTTTTGCCCCTTGAGGCACATCGGTTTGGTCGTGCGTCACCATTAATGTCGGAATATTCGCTTTAGTGAGTTGCTCAAACACCCAGTCGCGAAACTGGGCTCTGAGTTCTTGGTCGAGCTTACTAAACGGCTCATCAAGCAACGCCAATTTCGGTTTCGCCAATAGCATACGAGTTAAGCTAATTCTCGCTCGCTGGCCGCCAGATATTTGGTCGGGAAATGACTCAGCCAAGCGGGTCAGTTCAATGTCTCTTAACGCTTCCATTGCTTGTTGTTGGCGATCTGGACCCTTAACCGAGTTTGGTAACGAAAAGGCCAAGTTCTCCCATACTTTTAGGTGTGGAAACAACAAGTCGTCTTGAAACAGTATACCAACTTCACGCTGATGTGATGGGAGATCGTCTAGTTGAATATCGTTCAAAATAACGGTGCCAGAGTATGAGAACTCGTCATTCAGGTGACCCGCGATGGCATCTAACAAAGTCGATTTTCCGCAGCCGCTTGGCCCCATCAACGCCAATATTTGGCCTGATTCTAATGTTACGTTTAGCGCTGAAAACAGCGATTCGCCACCGTTTTTATGGATGGCGAGGTCGTTGAGGTGCAGACTCATTAGTAAGAAAACCTTTAAAAGTAAGACGGCGATATCTAAGTTGAAGTCGGCTGACTAATATCGCTAAAGAGAAAAAGAACAGAGGCAACAAGGCCTGCCAAATGGCATAAATTGCGGTTACCCTGCGGTCGAAACCACTGGTTAGGGCAACGGCTTCTGTGGTGATGGTGCTAATACGACCAGCACCGAGCATCAATGTTGGCAAGTACTGAGCTAAACTCACACTGATCCCAACCGCCCAAGCGAAGGCGATGGCGGGCAGTAATATCGGCAGCTTGATCGAATACCAGCTTTGAAATGGCGATTTACCCAAGCTCAGTGAAGCTTTTATCAGCCCATCGTTGAAGCTTTTCCATGGGCCGTCCAAAGACAAGTACACAAATGGAAAGGCGAAGAAAACATGCGCCCAAATAACCCAAAGCTCATAGGCACTACTGCCAATGTATAGAGTGGTGATTTGCATGCCGAACAACACCGACAGTTGAGGTATCAACATTGGAATAGCGATAATAAAGCCTGGGACTTGCCACTTGTATTTGATTCTGTATTCGTGAGCAACCAACGCAAGCAACAAAGCGATTGAAGCAGCAATCAGACCAATCCATAAACTTTGACCAACGGTGCTCATGATGCCATCCCATTCGAATTCCCAAAAACGCATGCTGTAGCGACTAGGCAGTAAATCAGGGAAGCGCCAGCGCTGCGCAAAACTCCAGATAATCATCAAAGGAATGATGATCAGTGACAAAGCTGCAAGAGCTGTGAATACGGTTTTCCCCGGTAAGTTAGCCCCTGTTCTTCCTGAATACTGCCAAGTTCGAAAGTACTTAAGAATTGCCCATTCAACTAAACGCGCCAAGGCGATGATCAACGAAGCCAAGCCAAACAAAACGATCGCACCAGCAGCAGCTCGTGGTAGTAGATTAAGATCTGGATCGTTGAACCATTGCCATACCAAAACGGCAAAAGTCGGTGGGTTGGTTGGGCCAATGATAAGAGCGATGTCGACAACCGATACGCTATAGGCGAGCACAGCCAGCATTGGGAAGCGAAGCTTAGTAAACCATTGCGGGAAAATACACTTCCACCAGATCTGAGCGCGGCTGTAACCGAGTGATGCACTCACCTTGGTGATACGTTCTACATCAATTTGTTGAAGTATCGATATGCTCATCAGCAACAAGAAAGGAACTTCTTTGAGTGCGAGCATAATGATTAGACCAAATGCGTAAGGATCTTTGATCAGCAAAGCCAATTCAGAGCTTGTAGCCGATTCACCAAGTAAGTGGTGTACGGCTCTTGCTCCAAGGCCTGTTGGGCTAAACAAAAAAGCAAAGCCGATAGCGAAAGCCACATGCGGAATGGCAAGCATTGGCGATAGCGTTAGCTCAATCTTTCTCCAAAACTTGTTTCCCCAAGAAGCCTGAAGAATGCAAAAGGTCAGGAAGCAGGCGATGTAGCTGCTGGCGACCGCTGAACCTAGGCTTAAGCCAATAGAGTGCCAAGCCCCTTCCCATTGAAAGACTTGGCTAAACCCGTTGAGTGTTGGCTCGTCTAAACCTAAGGGCGGGATGAAACTCAGTGACGAAGCCACGACTCCCGCTACCCCAGGAATGGTTGGGATGATACATACCGCTATAACAACAAAATATAGAGCGCGAAGCATGGAGGTTAGTTACCGTATCGCTTAAGCCACTCTTTCTCGAGCGCGTTTTGCCAACTAGGATGCGGTTCATCAATCGATTTAAATTGCTGAGTATTTTTAGCGCTGCCGGTTAAGTACTTACTGCTCAATACAGAAGGGTCACCCCAGACATTGAGGTCACCTTTGCGAGATTGTGCTTCTGGGCTCAACAAGAAGTTGATGGTCACTTGAGCACCCGCGGTTGCATTGGCATTCCAAGGAATCGCAAGGAAGTGAATGTTAGACAGAGCGCCGCTTTCTAACGCATAAGCCTTGGTAGTTTCCGCTAGGCGGCCACTTGATTGTGCTGAATATACAGAGTTTGGGTTGAACGTAATCGCGAGGTCGAGCTGTCCGTCATCCAGAAGTTGAATGCTTTCAGATGTACCTGCAGGAAATTGCTTTCCGCCTCTCCATGCCACTTTATGGAATTTATCTAAGTAAGCCCACAGTGGTGCCGTAACGTCTTGGAAGGTATCTTCTGAAACGGGTTTAGCAAGCGCAGGACTGTTGTTTGTTAGCTCAATCAATAGAGACTTAATGAAGCTCGTGCCATGAAATTCTGGTGGGCGCGGGTAGCTTAAGCGGTTCGGGAAAGCCTGAGCGTAGCTCAACATCTCTGAAAACGATTGTGGCGGATTGTGCAGTGTTTCTTGGTCGTGGATGAAGACAAGTTGCCCAACGCCCCAAGGTGCCTCCAAGCCTTCTGTTGGCTCCGAGAAATCGACATCGATCGGCAAAGACTTATCCACGTACTGCCAGTTTGGAAGTGTTTGAGTGAATGGTCCAAACAACAAGGCATTTTCTTTCATTGAACGGAAATTCTCACCGTTAATCCAGACGATATCGACACTGCCTTCAGTGTTCTTTCCTGCCGCCTTTTCTGCGAGTAAGCGAGTGGTCGTTTCTGCAATATCAGTTACTTTCACATGTTTTAAGGTAACACCGTACTCACTTTGTAATTTCTTGCCCGCCCACTGTAGGTAACGATTGATTTCTTGGCTACCGCCCCAAGCGTGAAAGTAGACAGTTTGTCCCTCTGCCTGCTGTTCGATTTGGTTCCAGTTATTGGTTGATGTTGCTTCATCAGCATAAATGGTTGCGCTGTATGCAACGGTTGCCATGATTCCTAACGTACTTACTATCTTGTTCATAAACTTTTCCATTTGGTAGTGAACGGGCAAGAGCATTGTATTTTCAAACTCCCTAACAGTTATTCTATCTGTTTCTGAAATAAATTCTAATTCAACAGTAAATTCAATCAATTACTTGAGAACAAGTAGGGAGGGCGTGCTGATCTTTTTTGGTTAAACTTTGTTCGATATGCGATCGTTTCGAAAGCTCGACAGACTCTAGGCTCTTACCATCCTAGCAATAGACCGATAAACCAGTGAATTTATTGCATCTAAATGAGAGATATTTGAGGTTTATTGGAGGTTGGTACGAAAAGTAGGCGATGAGTGTTAATTTTGAAGGTGTTGTGAGGGTAAGCAGGCAATAAAAAAGGAGCCATGAAGGCTCCTTTAATCAATATCTATTTCGAGAACGGATTAGTTTACCCAATCACGAATTGTGTACGTTAGCGTGTGTACATCGTTTTTCAGTACTAGCGTATCGTTTGTTAGGGTTACGTCGCTCCACTCGCTTAGAGTAGCTGAAACCGATTGTTCGATTTCCATTGCTGAACCGTGACACATTTTCATTGTCATGCCCATTTGCTTGATACGGAATTGACCGTCTTTCAATTCGCCCTGACCAAAGAAGTTGTTACAACCAGCCATGCCGTTTGCAGTCATCTTTTCGCCGATCTCTAGACGAGGAGCTGCTTGGTCTTCATTTTTCACAATGTCCTTGCCATCAATTTGCGCAAGTTCCCAATTATGGTGCTGTAGATCGGTTGGTGTTACTTGCATCGCGTTGTCACCTGTTGTTGTGCATGCTGCTAGCATCATAGGTAAAGCGGCTACTGCTAGTAATTTTTTTGAACTAAACTTCATATTATAAGGCTCCAAAGGAAAGAACGAAGTTACCGAATAAGTGTAACTTGATGGGTTCAAAGTATAGTTTACAAAACACTATATGTGTCAGTATAAGGTCATAGTTTAGTATGAATTTCACGAGCTGGACGACAAATTAATCGCTTATTTTTTAATTAGTAAGCTCGATTTTGATGTGTAAGGAGGCATGGTGGAGCAGTTAGAGTTTTTCCAGGTTCCAAGCCCTTGCGTTGGGGTTTGCTCAAGCGATGATAAAGGCTATTGCAATGGTTGTATGCGCAAAAGAGAAGAGCGCTTTAATTGGATGTCGATGACTCCGTCAGAACAATTGCACGTGATTAAGCTTTGTCGTCAGCGCTATCGAAGGAAGATAATGAAGCAAAAAAACTTGGTTGGTAAGTCGGTCGACGAAGAAGGAAATACAAGTCCCCAAAGAGATCTTTTCGGTTAAAGAGGAAGTATCAAGATTTTATTTAACTCCGAAGTAACTATTACTTTACATAATGGTTGGGGTGTAATATTAAGGTAGGTACCTTTGTACCAGAAGGAGTGATGTCGGTATGAATAAAAAGAACGTAAAACTCAAAAAAGAACCAGTTAAAGCACTGGATCGAAAAAACATTGGGGCGAAAAATGACCCTGAAGAGAGCCCGCGTGATTGGCATTCGATGTCAGAAGAAGAACGAATGGAAATCCTTTCTCACCTTTCAGACATGCCTTTTCAATAACATCACTGGTTCTTCAGAGTCTTTCTTAACCCGCTGTTTTCTTAAATAAACAGCTTTCTGAAATAAACATATTGCTAAACAAACATGTGATTCGCTTTCGTTACACCACGATGGTATGTACAAAATGTATCATCGGCCTCGGTGGTTTTACTATGAATCTTTATGTTGGTTATCACTTCTACAGCCCCTGCATCGTAACAAGCTTGCTCTGCCTTTTTAACGATATCGAGTAATTGATTGAGTTCACCTTTCATTGTGGTTTCCATCGCACCAACTTGGAAAGGGACATCGGCTGCTTTCACAACTTCAATGGCTTTATCAACTACTTCGAAGTTGTTGCCTTCTTTGACGCGAGGGATCACTTGGAAGGCAACCATCACTTCTTTTTCTCTTTTTAACTCAGACACTTTCTGCTTACTCAATGGTAGGGATTTGTTGCAGATGATAGGTTAATGCGGAGATAAATTCTACAGTGGTTACGCTGCTTTATTTAAGACACGAGTGACTGGAGATATCGGACTACTTGCTACCCCAGTGGTCGCTAACCCAACCACCAATATGCTCATCAAAATGACTACCACTGAACCTCTGGTTGCGTTCCACCGAGGTATCACAGTCGTCTTTGTTGTCGATTAGGTTTTGTATGTAGTTTGCCATTGGGTCATTGGAACTCTGACGATCTCGGCGAGTAGCCACTTCCTTAATCAGTTGTAATCGATATGTAGAGCTTGCACGTTTCATTTCAATGACCTCCCGGTTTTTAGACACTAATAGAAAAATCTAGTTGCCAGATATAGGGGCGTCAACGTGATCAGAAAGTATTTTTTTTGAGCAACCAAGAATCAATACCTTGGCATCATAATTCACAAAAGTGTCATTTAAATTGGCATTTTGTCTGAGTCGATAGGTTGTGATTTTACATCTGATTGCATATAAAAAGCCCAGTACAAACTGGGCTAATCGATTTTCTATGGTTATTTTGAAGAGCTGGTTATTTTGAAGAACTGGCTATTTCGAAGAACTTGGCTTGCTCTTAAATTGCTTAGCACTTTTCTTCTTTGCGGTTCTTCGGTTAGCCATTTTGTCTTTAGGTGGACGTTTGCGAGCTGTGGCTTCAGATGCAGGTTTGTCTGTAACAGGGAAACCTTCTAATGCTTGTAGCACAAGAGGCTTATTGGTCAGAGTACGAATCGCATTCAGGTAATCAGTTTCGCTGTGACTAACCAGAGATATAGCGCAACCAGTGCTTCCTGCTCTTGCTGTGCGACCAACCCGGTGTACGTAAGTGGCAGAGTGTGTCGGCAAATCAAAATTAATCACGACAGGCAGCTGATCAATATGGATGCCGCGAGCCATCACGTCTGTCGCGATAAGCACACGAGTCTCGCCATTTTTGAAACTTTCTAATGCTTGCTCTCGTTCTTCTTGGCTCTTATTTCCATGTAACGCACTCACACTGATTTTGGCTTTATTCAATCGCTTGGTTAATGCGTCGGCATTGTCTTTCGCACCAATGAACACCAATACTTGCGGCCATGGGGTCTGATGAAGTAGGGCGATAAGTGCTTGAGCCTTACTGCCTTTGTTCACTAAGTACAGAGTTTCTTCAATAGTCGCGACCACGCTGTTTTCTTGGTGTGTCGTGACTTTAACTGGGTTTGAAAGAAGTAGCTCAGCCTGACTAACCAACTCTGGCGGAAGTGTCGCAGAGAACAACAGTGACTGACGTTTGCTCGGTAGTGCTGCAGTAATCGCTTGAATATCTGGCCAAAAGCCCATGTCGATCAGGCGGTCGGCTTCATCAAGAACCAATGATACGCACTGAGTTACATTCAGTTCGCTACTTTTGATTAAAGCAAGTAGACGCCCCGGCGTAGCGATTGCTAATTGCGGTTGGGTTAGTAATTGTTGCTGTTGAACATCAGTATTCACGCCACCGGTTAAGGTTACGAATTTGATATCGAGCGCTATCGCGACCGGCTCTAAAGATTCAGTCACTTGAGACGCGAGTTCACGTGTCGGGACGATGATAAGCGCTTGCAGTCCATTCACATCATGGTTGATGTTGTTCAGCAAGGGTAAGCCGAACGCCAATGTTTTTCCGCTACCCGTTTGAGCCAACGCAAGTACGTCTTTACCCGCAATAATTGATGGAATTACCGCTTGTTGTATCTCAGTCGGTTTGTCGAATTGAGAAGGGATCGCTGTGACGGTTTTTGCGTTAAGGGTGAGGTTATCAAATGACATAAATGAACCAAGTATCAAAATGGAGGTGGAGTCTAACAGGGCTATAAATGTTAGAGAATGAGTTTTGCTGCGTTACAGGATAAACGGGTGAATTATACACGTTAAATTTAAGCGTTATCCATACAACTGAACTAAGGCAAGCGAGCTAAGCCAAGCTAATTAAACGTTGGGCATATTGTAATGGTATTGAATGGACGTACAATATGCGCCCTAAAACGATCAAGTATGATAAGGAAGCTTTAAGGAAATGAGAGCGAAATGAGTTGGGAAAGTATCTGGCTGTTTATTGTCATCGTGTTTTTTATTGCCATTATTCCAGGCCCAAATGCTTTGTTGGTATTGAGCACGGCTTTAACTCAAAGAAAGTTGTTTGCGTTTATTAACGTGTTGGGTGTGTCATGCGGGTTCTTGTTTCATGCGTTTGTTTCTGCGAATGGCATGAGCTTACTGTTATCTCAGACTCCAATGGCTTTTGAGGGACTGAAGTGGGCGGGTGTCTTGTACTTAGTCTGGCTTGGTTATAATCACTTTCGAGCGGCACTGCGAGCTCAAGAGGGTGTGCTTGCTATAGTGAGTGCATCGGGCAGTAAGCTCTATAACCAGTTTTTCAAAGGACTCATCACTAATCTACTGAATCCTAAAATCGTTCTGTTCTACCTTTCGATATTCCCTCAGTTTGTTTCTAAGGATCACATTGTGTCCGACAGTTTAATGCTGGGCGCGATACAGGCGACAGTGGTTGCTACATGGTTTTTGGTTGTCATTTTGATGGCTGATACGTTTAAGAGATTATTGACGAAAAAGCGCACGTCTCAATGGATGAACATTGTGTGCGGGTTGTTGTTTGTTGGCTTCAGTATTCAGTTGGCGCTGTTTCAGCTTTAGGGGTCATAGCTAACAATCGCACCCCTAGCATATACGACTCATATCTCACTTTTTACTGAATGCTCAGCAATCCTTGTTTCTGTGCATAAATCTCTAAAGCATTAGCTCGTAAAGTCGATATAATGGTCAGCTATCAATTCGGTGAATGTGTTCGTTCGAAATCCAATTGAAGCTAAAGGCTATTGCTTTACCGAATAAACAGAGACAGGGAGTCACAGATGAGTGAAGAGTTATTCACCCAGAAACGCAAATATTACCGCTTGAAGTACCCAAAAAAGGCACGTCCAGTGATGCGAATTAAGGATGAGCTTTTTCATGTCAGCGAAGTGTCTGAAAAGGGTGTGCGCTTGATGATGCGTAACATCATTCCTGTTTATCGAGGCTTCTCAATGGCGGGCAGTTTAAGACTGCACGATAACAACACCATTGATATTAGTGGTGCAGTGCTGCGACAAGAAGGCGATGAAGTGATCGTTCAGTTGTTAGAAGGACCAAGCTTCAAAGATATGGTGTCAGAACAAAGACACATTAGACAAAGATACCCAGTATTTTTTGCTAGCCTCAGAGTGGCATAAAAAGCTTTTAAAGTTAGATGCCTTAAAGCCCAAGTCATTCATTCAGATCCGATATTAAAAAGCCCAGCACTTTCACAAGTGCTGGGCTTTGCTATATATGCAAGCAAACTAACTATACGGACAAACTAAGGCGCTTAGCCTGTCTATGGTTCGTTTTATAGCTCGTCTACTGTTGCCCAAACCGCTGCTAGCATGTCGTGACCAAATGCAACACTGCGCTCTGGAGACCAGCCGTAAAGTTCGTCAGCATGGCTGATGTGATCTTTAAACGGCATCTCGACAGTGTAAGCCAGACATTTGAACTGCTCGCCGATCCAATTTGTGCCGACGGTCATATTTGCTTTGCCCGGTTCGTCTTTATCGTAACCAAATTCATCTTGGAATTCTGGCGTGATAGTCAGAAGCGCTTGCTTGAAGTGATTCTCCAGTTTTGCAATGCGCTCGTTGTATGAAGGTGTGCCTTCGCTACCCGCTACAAAGTTATAAGGAATCGCTTCGTCGCCATGAATGTCTAGGCACAGATCAACGCCAGTTTCTAGCATGCGCTCGCGCACAAGGAAAACTTCAGGGCTGCGTTCTAGAGAAGGTGATTGCCATTCGCGGTTAAGGTTTACACCAATCGCATTAGTGCGCAGGTGACCACGGATGCTGCCATCTGGGTTCATGTTCGGTACAACGCGGAAAACAACGCTGTCTAGAAGAGAGCGACCGACCGTATCTGTTTCATCAAGCAGGCGTTGCAGCAGACCTTCGATTAGCCATTCAGCCATAGTCTCGCCTGGATGTTGGCGACCAATAACCCAGATGTTTTTCTTCTCTTCACTTGGCTCACCAATGGTTAGCAAGGTGATGTCGTTGTTGTCTAGCGTGTGACCTAGAGTTTCAAGCTTACAAGCCGGGTGCGTTTGAGCACTGTGCAGAAGATCTTGGTGACGATCGTATGAGTACGGCGCAAAGTAGGCGAAGTACATTGAATCGTGTTCAGGGATGATATCAAAGCTTAATGTATCGCCATCGAACTGAGATGGAATACGGAACCACTCTTCACGGTCATAAGATGCTACAACATCATAATCTTTCCACCCATCAGGGTAAGCAGATGTTGCCAATTGGCCGATTTCAAAGTGGTGAGCTTGTTGAGCTTCACTTTCTAAACGGAAATGAAACCACTGAGAGATTTCAGTCTGGTTGTCTGCTGGGATCGTCAGTTGAATATTTTGTGGTGAATCTGCTGAAACGACGTGAATATTGCCGCTTTCGAAATTGCTGAAAATTTTCATTGTAGTTTTTATCTCGTAGTTGAGTTGCCGTAAGACTAGCACACTTTTTTTCGAGCAAACCACTAACTAAATCGTAATGAGATGTTATTTCAATTCTCTATTTTTTGTTATCTACGTTTAAGCTTTCTGATTTTGAACTAGCGGCGTTGGCAAGTCGTACAGCCACGACAGGCTGACCGTGTGTAGCGATCCAGCTTACTGCGTTGCACCTTACAATAGGCATTTTTCAGCGCTCTTCTTCCAGAAAACCAATCATCCGGTTTTGACAGGATCAGGTAACCATTGAAGCGCTTCACAAGCTCTATTCTATTTTGGTCGATAAACTTGCTATCAAAGCCAATCTCAAAGTAATCAAGCGCTTGTTCTATGGCGGTGAAACTCGCTATTTTTTGCTGGAATTCTGTTTGGTTCATGGGGATTAGTCTCTGAACTGGTGGCAGCTATTGTACCGAGTCTACGACTTGTTTTATTGACTTTAGTTATGACTTATCTGGATTTTAGTCGTGGGCTTTCTCAACTTAAAATGATCTTTTTAACTCTTTGAAGCTTATAGATAAAACATCAATGAACTGTGCAGGAAAGAATCATGAATCGAATTAACCCAAAGAAACTGCTCCGCAGTAAATGGACTGCTGTTAGCCCAGTAAAGAAAGAAAAGCACTTTATGGTCACTGAGGTCGAGTTTGAAGAAGGGGAGGTGATTCGTTGCTTGATAGAAGCAGTGATGACCAAACGAGAGGAAGCCATTAATTGGCGAGATCTAACCGACAAGGAACATTGGCTTCCTGGTTGGAAATAAGGATAGGAAGTAGGGATCAGTCGGTCACCTCTACTTATTTCTAATTACCCGCTGCTGCACGCCCTTGCCAGTATTTAAGGCCTTCTAAAACACCCTCAGCATGTGTTGCTCTGCTGGTGTACACGTTGTCTCTATCAGATAGGTGAGCAACCTCTGGGTAATGGTTAGCGACCAGTATCGAGTTTACGCCCTCAATGGTGAGCATTGAGGTGTCGTTAGCTGAATCACCTGCGACACATACTTCTGCAACGCTCAAATCGTGTTGTTCGAGTAGGTGGTGAATCGCCGTCGCCTTGTTAACGCCTTTTGGTGTGATATCTAAGTACCAATCATGAGAGTAAGTAAGGTGAACATCTAATCCGTGCATCTCCAAACTAGATTCAATCAGTTCATGTTGAGGCTCTGAAAGCTTCCCTTCAAAAGTGATTTTGTAATCACCCTGATGGCTCTCTAAGCGTTCGCCCATGAAATCGAGTGGCGCCAGTGCGGACTCTACCTTTGATTTGTTCCAAGACGCTTCTAATTGGTTGTGCCAAATATGATCAGGCTTTTGGGAGTGATCGTGATGAATTCTGGTGCCCACATCGCTGATAATACTGTGTGGTTTCGGGTAGTTATCTGATGCCAAGCCCACCCGAATTGAGGGCAGAGTTCTACCCGTCGCGATGATAAAGCGGATATCAGGTTGCTCCGCTAAGTAGTCAAATAACTGATTAACCCCATGAGATGAACCCCCATCAAGCGTACCGTCAAAGTCACACACCAGCATTTTTATCATTCGAGCGCCTTGTCCTTTTCTTTAATAATCGCGGAAAGCATGTCGATTTCTTCTATAAATAATGGCTCAGCAATGAGGACTCTACAAGTTGTCGTTCGGCTTAGAGAATCGACATTCATTAGTTTGCAGCAAGTATCACACTTGGGGTTATGTTTTGGATATAGAAGATAACTCTATCAATCTGACCAGTGCCAAACTTGGTTTATTCCATCGGCTATTTCTATTTTCATATAGTGACCTTCTGGCCCTCTATTGGTTTAAATGAGCGGTTGTGAATACCTCTGCGTTCTTGCCGAAGCTATACCGATCTTCTTGTTACATCGATAGAGAAGAAGGGGAGGTTTTGCTCTCCGTAAAGCGCAAATGTCCAGTTTTTAGATATCGTTAAAACTGCAATAAATAGTTTGTATTCGAATTATTTGTGCACGAAGTATTTGCATTGAATTCTAGTCTGTTTCACCCATTAATTGTTTTAATGTGAAATAAATATTCAATAATCTATCAGTAAGTAATAGATAATCTCGAACGCATTTATATCGTTTTAATATCCTTTATTATCAGTGTTTTGGTGGCTTTTGTCTGGATGTTGAAACTTGATTTTGGTTGGCAGAATGATTGTTTTTGATAAGGGTTACCGAACGCAACCCCTTGATTTACAGCTCTACATTGCTTAGAGTGCTAATCGTTTTTCGAGCTTAAATAACCATTTTTAAGTTAAAATAGCTAAGAAAGGATTAGATTATATGGATCCCATACTGGAAGTTAAGGGACTGTACAAGGTATTTGGTGAAGATACCGACCGTGCTTTTTCGATGATTAATGAAGGCGCGGATAAAGACAAAATTTTCGAAGAAACAGGGTTAACGATCGGTGTTAACGATGTTTCTCTTAGTATTCAAGAAGGCGAGATTTTCGTGATTATGGGATTGTCAGGATCTGGCAAATCAACCCTAGTACGCCTTCTTAACCGCTTAATCGAACCTACCAAAGGTAATGTGCTTCTTCGAGGCAAAGACATTGCCCACATCTCAGAAGATGAACTGCGTGAAGTCCGCCGCAACAACATCTCCATGGTTTTCCAAAATTTCGCACTGATGCCGCATATGACAGTTATCGAAAATGCTGCATTTGGCCTTGAGCTGGCAGGTGTTGAAGTAGATAAACGAAAACAGTCAGCATTTGAAGCGTTAGAACGCGTAGGCCTTGGCGCATACTCAGAATCGTACCCAGATGAATTGTCTGGCGGTATGAAACAACGTGTTGGTCTAGCGCGAGCCTTGGCATGTGACCCAGATATCCTGTTAATGGACGAAGCGTTCTCGGCACTCGATCCTTTGATTCGTACTGAAATGCAAGATGAACTGATTCGTCTTCAAAATGACGATAAACGAACGATTGTATTCATCTCCCATGATTTGGATGAAGCGATGAGAATCGGTGACCGTATTGCCATTATGCAAAACGGTGAAGTGGTTCAAGTGGGCACACCAGACGAAATTCTTAACAACCCAGCGAACGACTATGTCGAAGCCTTTTTCCGTGGTGTAAATGTCGCAAGCGTACTTACTGTGAAAGACATTGCGCGTAAGAAACCGGCTGCGGTATTTAAAAAGTCAGAACACGACGGCCCAGCTTCCGCTCTGCAAATCTTAATGGATAACGACCGTGAATACGGCATCGTTGTTGAGAAGAGCTGCCTTTACTCCGGCATTGTTTCTATTGACTCTCTTCGCAAAGCTCACAAAGAGAACAAATCATTAGTGAGCGCGCAGCTCGATGATGGATTAACGCTGAACCCTGATTTACCAATCAATGACGTGCTTGGCCTTGTTGGTGGTGTGCCTTACTCAGTTCCTGTTGTGGATGAGCAAGGTAATTACTTTGGCGTGGTAACTAAGTCACGTTTGCTACAAACATTGGATAAGGGGTAGATCATGTCGTCTGAACAAACAAATAATGACCCATGGTCACAGTCTGCTCCTGCCGCTCAGCCATCAAGTGATCCTTGGGGTCAAGCCGCTGACACTTCACCATCGGCAGATTGGCTAAGCAGTGAAACCGTAGAAACCATTCCTTTTGATCCTCTTAATCCTTTTGCAGAGGCAGTTTTGCCTGTTGATACTTGGGTTGAGTCTGGATTGAATTGGCTAGTTGAACACGGACGACCATTGTTTCAAGCAATTCGTGTACCTATCGATTTCATTCTAAGTTCATTTGAAACGGCATTGGTGTCTACGCCAGCCCCATTTATGCTCATCATTTTGTTCTTGGTGGCATGGCAGTTTTCAAACCTGAAACTGGGTGTTGCTACGGCAGTATCTCTTACTATGATTGGTTTGATTGGCGCTTGGTCTGAAGCGATGACTACGCTTTCACTGGTGATGACATCTGTATTCTTCTGCCTGTTGATAGGTTTACCTATGGGGATATGGCTCGCCCGAAGTAACACGGCGGCTAAATTCGTTCGCCCAATTTTGGATGCTATGCAAACAACGCCAGCCTTCGTTTACTTAGTACCCATCGTAATGTTGTTTGGTATCGGTAACGTTCCAGGTGTGGTAGTGACCATTATATTCGCACTGCCACCGGTGGTACGTTTAACCATCCTAGGTATTCAGCAAGTACCGGAAGATTTGATCGAAGCGGGTCATTCATTCGGTGCAAGTAAAAAGCAGATGCTTTACCGAATTCAACTGCCACTTGCATTACCAACCATTATGGCGGGCGTGAACCAAACACTGATGTTGTCGCTATCTATGGTGGTTATCGCATCAATGATCGCGGTAGGTGGTTTAGGTCAAATGGTACTGAGAGGTATCGGCCGTCTAGATATGGGACTGGCCGCTGTTGGTGGTCTCGGCATCGTTATTCTAGCAATCCTGCTTGACCGCATTACCCAAGTTCTCGGGGTAAATGCAGGTAATACAAAATTACGCTGGTACCACATGGGCCCTGTTTTTCTTGTGCTCAATGCGATAAATCGCGGTAACAAATCAGAACTACAATTAAGGAAAAACACCAATGAATAATTCATGGAAGAGCAAACTTGCAGTTAGCATCGTTTCTACATTAGCAGTATCAACGAACGTGTGGGCAGCAAGCTTACCGGGTGAAGGTGTATCAGTTCAGCCAGTTCAATCGTCTGTAGCGGAAGAAACATTCCAAACGTTGATTGTTAACCGCGCCCTTGAAGAGCTTGGCTACGACGTGAAATCTACGCAAGAAGTGGATTACAACGTAGGTTACACCTCTATCGCAAAAGGTGACGCGACGTTCCTAACCGTAGGTTGGTTCCCGCTTCATGCTGATAAATACAAAATGGCGGGCGGCGATGACAAATTCTACCGTGAAGGCCAATATGTAAGCGGTGCCGCTCAAGGTTACCTAATTGATAAGAAAACGGCTGAAAAGTACAACATCACTAATATTGGTCAGTTAACTGATCCAAAAATCGCGAAGCTGTTTGATGCGGACGGTGATGGCAAAGCAGACCTAACAGGCTGTAACCCAGGTTGGGGTTGTGAGATGGTGATTGAACACCAACTTTCGGCATTCAAATTGGACGATACGGTGACTCACAACCAAGGTAACTACGCGGCAATCATTGCAGACACGATTTCTCGTTACCAAAAGGGTGAATCAATCCTTTATTACACGTGGACACCTTACTGGGTAAGTGGCGTATTGGTTCCTAACGAAGATGTAGTTTGGTTAGAAGTACCTTTCTCAGCACTTCCTGGCGAGCGTTCGAATGTGGACACGACGTTATCTAACGGCAAAAACTACGGCTTCGAAATGAACTCAATGCGCATTATTGCGAACAAAGATTTTGCTAAGAACAACCCATCAGCAGCGAAGCTTTTCGAGATCATTAAACTTAACATCAATGATGTAAGTGCTCAGAACATGATGATGAGTAAAGGCAAGAACAGCTCTGCGGATATCGAAGCGCACGTAAACGGTTGGATCAAAGCGAACCAAAGCACGTTCGATGGTTGGATTACAGAAGCGAAGAAAGCAGCACTGTAACTTTGACTTGTATTTGCTCTGTCTGACTAGACATTTTGATTTGAAATGATGAGCGTGTTGAGTGATTGTGTAGAGTCACTGAATCACCTTCAAATGAAGTGAAAAGGCGACAGAGCCAAACATTAAAAAGCCAGCAGTCCATTTGGATTGCTGGCTTTTTGTTTTCTGTTTCTATTTTTGAGCTTCTAGCTTCTAGCTTTTAATTACAGCTCTAGCGTTCGCCTTGAACTTCGAAGTCGTCGCTGACTAAGCGAGCACAGCCATCGGCTTCAAGTGCCCAGTGCTCACGATGTACAACACCAAACGCTTTGTTCATTGTCCAGCTAGCGGTAAGAATGTAGCCGCCTTCTGGGTGCTCTTCCCACTTAACATCGGTGTAATCAACGTCTTTGAAGCCTTGGTCGATGATGTTTTGCCAAAATGCTTGAATCGCTTCACGACCTTCAAAAGTACCAAATGGACGCGCTTCCATTACACAGCTTTCAGTATATTGATCGGCACAACCTTTCGCATCTTGGCTGTTGAAAGCTTTTTGCCACGCGTTAATGCCTTGCTTACATGCTTCTAAAATTTGGTTGTCTAACATTGTCTTTCTCCATAACAGTCTTGCTTCGAGCACTGTCTTTTTGATTTGGTATCTCGATAAGTTGAATTGAGTTTAGTCTTGGAAATTGATTTGAAAAACAGAGATAATAGAAAATACTGTTTGTAAAAAGAGAACAATAAGATGAGTAAGCTAAAGCAGATGTCGATTTTCGCTCATATCGTAGAGCAGGGTTCAGTCTCGGCTGCGGCTGAAAAGCTAGAGTTGTCTAAATCTGTCGTCAGTCAGCACCTCAAAATTTTAGAACAAGAGCTAGGCGCTTCTCTTCTTAAGCGCACAACACGCAGGCAATCTCTGACCAGTATGGGTGAGCGTTTTTATTTGAGTTGCAAAGACATCAACGTGATCGCTGAATCGGCTTGGGATATGGCGAAAGCAGAGCTAGAAGAGCCGCAAGGTCGGATTCGTATCACGGCACCGAATGCGTTGATGGACTTGTTGATTGCGCCTGTTATTGCGGAACTGATGAAGCAATATCCGAAGTTAAAGCCAGAACTGATAAGCGACGATCAGCATCTAGACTTTATGGAACACGATATTGATCTCGCAGTTCGAGTAGGCAGTTCACGTGATAGCAACCTAAAGCAAAAGCGTTTGGGTGAGTTTAAAGACGTGTTGTGTGGTGTTGAAAGCATGCGAAGTCGTGAGCTTGAATCTATTCCTTACATCGCAAATTCTTGGCAGGGAAAACAGGTGACTCATCACTTTATTTCTCAAAATGAACAAGACTTTATTTACCAACAACAAGCAAGCTGCACTACGAACTCCTTTCACAGTTGTCTCGCCTTGATCAAATCTGGCGTTGGTATTGGCGCTATTCCAGACTTTTACCTTCATCAGCTATCCGGTGAGGTGGTCGACATGATGCCAAGCTTTCAATTACCCACTAACACGGTTTATGCGCTAAACCCATTCGCTTCAAATACGCCTATCGCCATCAAGCTGTGTATCCAAGCGTTGGAGGAAAAGCTCAAGTGTAATTTGGTTTAAAGCTTCTCGTTATAATGCTGTCTTATTAGATGATGTGTTTGGTATAAGAATGGTTCATGTCACATAGTTATTTATTTGTAATATAATAATTCATTATCGTGATGTTTGTTCAACTTGTCGTACAAATATTGTCCTATAGTGGTTCTCGTTACTTCGGTAACACCCTACAAAATATGGAATAAATAATATACGTGAAACATATCATGGAGACTTGTATGACCTTTAAACCTTGCAAACTCACTTCTTGCAAACCTCGAACTCACCAATTTAAACCTTACAAACAATTGTCGTGCGCGGTTCTTTTAGCGATGGCTACTTATGGCGTATCGGCTGAAACACTGAACATTCAATCCGCATCAGACTGGGGCGGAGCTCACAGCTCTTACCCAGCATCGAATACGATTGATGGCAGTACTGATTGGTCATCACGTTGGTCAGCTCAGAATGCGCCCGTTAATTTAGTGCTCGACCTGGGATCAGTACAAAATGTTCAAGACGTCGCGATAGCTTGGGGTAAAGGTGAAGAGCAAACTTATAAATTCGAGATCAGAGCGCTAGCTGATGAAAGTTCAAGTAGCTGGGACAAGGTTTACTATGGATATAGTAGTGGCAGCACATCTGGTTTTGAAACCTACGATGTGACGGATGTTCAAGCTCGTTGGATTCGTATCAAAGTCTTTGAAAACAGCGCGGAAAGTGTTTGGACGAATATTACTGAAGTCGAAATCAGTGGCAACGATAGCCCTGACTACGGACTCGATCCAAACCTACCGCCATCAGGCAACTTCGACTTACTGGATTGGTATGTGAGCATTCCCGTTGATGAAGGTGATGGCTACGCGACTTCTATCAAAGAGAACACGCTTGATACGGGTTATGAAGACCAATTCTTCTATACCGGTAGTGATGGTGGCTTGGTGTTCTACACACCTGTCGAAGGTGTGACAACATCTAGCGGAACAAAATATGTTCGTACCGAATTAAGAGAAATGCTTCGTCGCGGTGATACCTCTTACTCCACTTCGGGTAAAGACAATAACTGGGCGTTTTCGTCTATTCCATCGAGTGACCAGTCGGACTTTGGTGGTATCGACGGGACGTTAAATGCGACGTTAGCCATCAACCACGTGACAACAACTACTTCGAACACTGAACAAGTGGGCCGAATCGTGATTGGCCAAATTCATGCTGAGAAAAACGAACCTATTCGTCTGTACTACCATAAACTGCCAGGTAACGACAAAGGCGCAATCTACTTTGCTCATGAAACCTCGAACTTGAGCGGTGGCGATGAAACTTGGCATAACCTATTAGGTAACATGGTGACGTCTGACGGTGACTTAAACAGCACTAACAACCCAAGTGACGGTATTGCACTCAATGAAACTTTCTCGTATTCCATTGTTGTCGAAGGTGACAAGTTGATTACTACTATTAGTCAAAATGGCTCGGAATTGGCGGCAAAAGAAGTGGATATGAGTAACAGCGGTTATGACGATGCAGATAACTACATGTACTTCAAAGCAGGTATCTATTTGCAAGATAACTCAAGTGACGACAGCGATTATGCGCAAGTGACTTTCTATCAGTTAAACAACAATCACAACTGATCACGCTGTAAATAGTGCGTGACTACGGCAACGAGTTAAATCGTTGCCGTTTGTATTCGTTCAATGATTAAAAGGAGGTGGCTAATTGGTCATCTCTTCTTTTATCTTTCTACCTCTCATTTCTACCATACTGTATTTGTTTAATTGGGTGCATATTGGCAAAAAATCCAACCCTTACTTATAGTTAGTCTTAGTGTCTAGTTGCTTATCAACCGCTAAGAGGTGCCGTTATTGTCTGATCTTTGTACCAAGTCATGCATCGAATGTGGGTTAGTCAGCCAGTTCCGGGAATTACCTTCGGGCAGTGAGGCATCGTGCCCTCGTTGTCATCATACATTGTGCAGCATCGGTGCGAGTAAGGGACAAGGAGTGATGGCCTACGCAGTGGCCAGTTTGATCACACTCGTGATGAGTCTTACTTTTCCCTACATGTCATTTAGCGTCCAAGGTATCAGTCAACAAATAACCCTTTATCAAGCCGTGGATATGATGAATAGGTTAGATAATTCACTGATTGCCGCGCTCTTATTTCTTGCCGTTATTTTCCTGCCTGCTTATTTTCTGATTAGCGCGATCTGGTTCTATTCGTTGACTGAAAAAAGGCGCACCCACTCGCCGAACCTAAGCCGTTTAGCGATCTTCATTTTAAAGACCTTGAGCTGGGTTAAACCGTGGCTCATGGTGGATGTATTTTTGATTGGTGTGTTGGTTAGTTTGATTAAAATAGCAGCACTAGCCGATGTCTCTATGGGCATATCATTTTGGGCATTTGGTATCTACGCTATGCTGGTGGTCAAAACCATTTCGTTGGTTGATTTTGATTGGATCTGGGACCGATTGATCCCACCTAAGCCGTTGCATGAATCGGTAACGGGTAGCCTTTTCCAAAAGCATGAGCATTTGGTTTGTCATGTTTGTGGGCAGGTTCACTTGTATGATGACCAACTTAGTCAATGCTCTCGTTGTCATGTTCACCTACACCGATTTAATCCGACCAAAAACCTTCAGATAGCGTGGGCTCTATTACTCACATCCATTATTTTTTACATCCCGGCAAACCTATACCCAATGATGTATACGTCTGCATTCGGGACGAGTGAAGGTTCAACCATCATCGAAGGTGTCATCATTCTGTGGAATATGGGGTCATACCCAGTCGCTTTGATCATCTTGCTTGCCAGTGTGTTTATACCGATGGCAAAAATGATTGCGCTCGCATACTTGTATTGGAATGCAAAAAGGGTTCAGGGTTTACCTGTTGATGAAGCGACTCGATTTCTCAAAATATACCGTGTTACTGAGTTTATTGGTCGGTGGTCAATGATAGATATTTTTGTGGTTGCCATTCTGGTTGCCTTGGTTCAATTAGACGGATTGATGGCGATTTATCCTGGGCCTGCTGCTTTGTCTTTTGCTGCCGTCGTCATTTTCACTATGTTGTCGGCAATAATTTTTGATTCTCGAATTATATGGAAATAATCTCTCGGTAGAGGTGTGGGGTATATGGAAAAACAAAGCGCGTCAGATGCGAAAGTATCAAAAAAAAATGAATTGTCTCCGGTCTGGATTGTGCCCATTATCGCGGTTCTGGTCGGCTGTTGGATGTTGTTTCAGTACTTCAACAATCGCGGACCAGAGATCACTTTGATCTTGCCTGATGCTTCAGGTATCGAAGCTGGAAAGACAGCAATTAAGTCTAAAAATGTACATGTGGGCACTATTACGGATGTCGCGCTGAGTGAAAATTACGAATACATCATAGCCAAAGCTCAGATAGACAAGAAAGCCTCACGCATGATCAATAAAGAAACCCAATTTTGGGTGGTTGAGCCCCATGTCGGCACCGATGGCATTAGTGGGCTTGAGACCATTTTGTCGGGGTCGTACATTGAGTTGAAGCCGGGTAAATCGAGTGAGTCTCAATTGAAGTTCGATGTATTAGACACACCACCCGTCGCGGGACCAGATACCAAAGGAATACGTGTGGTGGTTTCACATAATAAGGCCAATCAACTGCGTGTAGGAGAACCTGTCTTGCATCATGGCTTCGTGGTGGGTCGGGTTGAGAAAACAAGCTTTGACTATGAAAAGAAAGAGGGTAAATACCAACTGTTTATCTTTGCACCTTATGATGGCCTGATTTTCGAAAAAACGCAGTTTTGGCTATCTTCTGGAATCGATGTGAAGTTTGGTGCGAATGGTTTAGACGTTAACTTTGCGTCAATAGAAAGCATCCTGACTGGCGGTGTGAGCTTTGATGTGGCCGAGAGTATTAAGCCTGGATTGCAGATAAAAGAGAACCTTCAAGAGTACACTCTGTACGACAATTACGACGCGGTTTTACAAGGTAAGTACACGACATCGATCGAGTATGTGTTGCTATTTGAAGAATCGGTTCGAGGTTTAAGGAAAGGGGCTCCAGTGGAGTATCGTGGTGTCAGGATTGGCACTGTGGATACGGTGCCGTTACAAATTCGCATGGATAAAGATGGTAAGGTCTCGAACCGCATTCCTATCTTAATCAAGCTGGAAATAGAACGAGTTTCTGAAGTATTTAGAGCTGTGAATGCCGAAGCCTTTGCTGAACGCGTCAAGTTGCAAATGGGCGAAGGGTTAAGAGCAACACTGAAAACGGGTAACTTGCTCACGGGAGCGCTGTTTGTCGACATTAATTTTTATGAAGATGAGGAGACTTACGAACCCAGAGAGTTTGATGGTTACCCTGTGTTCCCGGTTGTCGCGGGTGGTCTAACCGAAATTCAAAATCAGATCACCGATTTCCTAACCAAGATTAACGAGCTACCGTTAAACGCGACTATCGCCAATTTAAACGGATCGCTTGCCTCATTAGACACTACCCTGAAGAGTGTCGATCAACTTATGGGTAGTGAGGGCGCAAAAGCGTTACCACAAGATCTGAGTGACACCATGAAGCAACTTGAGGCGACATTAGAAAGTTACGATGATGACTCCGACGCTTACAAGCAATTGATCAGTGCATCTGAAGAGTTAGAACATGTGTTAAAAGAGCTTCGCCCACTGATTAAAGTGCTGAACGACAAACCGAATGCGTTAGTGTTCGGTAGCGAAGTAGAAGAAGACCCGATTCCAGTTAAGGGAGTGGAATAATGAGAAAGCAATTTATATCACTGGTTGTGTCAGTCGGGCTCTTGGGGTGCGCTGCGCCTACTGATGGTACTAACGCCTACCTCTTGCCTGAAAGTACATTGGATAAGCCCATCTTTAAGGTCAAAACTAGTGTTGATTTGCCGGATTACCTCGACACGATCGGAATAGCTTATCGCAAGTCTGAGAATGAATTGGTGTCTGCGCGTAAACACGTTTGGGCTGAGAATCTTGAAGGGTTGCTTGAAGAGCGGGTCAATACTTCTGATACATCAGGAGAGCCCGAAAGAGAGTTGACGATAACCTTTGAGCAGTTTAATGGCTCTTACACCGGAAACGCAGAAGTGAAAGGAACTTGGGTATTGAGCGACCAAGATACAGTACTTGCACGTGCCGACTTCGAATCCAAAGTACCCTTGAAAGAAGCCGGTTATGAAGCACTTGTTGAAGCCCTAGGTGAAGGGCTAGATGAGGTGTTATCTGAGATACAGACGCAATTGCCTTAAAGCTAATTCTTAGGGCTGTTTTCAATTTGGCAAATCTCGGTTTTCCTCATTTGTTTGGTTGTTGATGGCTAAAATAACTCCATCGAAAGGAAAAACGAATGATGAAATACAGAGTTGACGTATGAACAAGTTAATCGCACTAGGCTTATGGCTTTTTCCATGAATACTGCGTTTGCGGCAGACGGCAATTACACAGGTACAATAGACATGAACCTAACTGTGCCAAATAAGACTAATGTAGAACGTGTTGAATCAGAACCTGTATTACAAGGTCGCAATGAAGCATCTTCTGGTGGTTTGAAATTCCAAATTGATATACAAGATCAAGCGATTGAGTTGACTGGTCGTCGAGATTAATCAAGAGCGTTAAACTCAATTGTTGAAGAGTCCGAGTTGAGCATATTGAAAATGCTCAACTCGGACTTTTAAGTTTAAATTCTTGTCCTAAAATAAAAGGTGAGATGCACATCTAAACTTTTATTAAACTCAAAATGACAAAACTTTATTTGGTCGAAGGTCCTTCTATAGTAATCGTTCCAAGTTGAGTTTTGTCACTCAGATGGCAAATTTTTCTTTAACTCTAAAAGCATTCGGTAAGCACTTTCGCCAGACATTTCGTACGGGTTAAATTGATCAGATGTTGAAAACTGTAAGTTCAACAGCTCGGTTAAATTGGACTGCGGAATGTCTCCCATCGACCAATCTCCAAATTCTCTACTATCAATCTCTTTAAAATAAAGTATTGCGACGTGATTGTGTCTCTCGTCGTTAAGAATATGATTGTACGTGTGGTTAACGGCCTCTCTAGACCCTTCAATACATTGAAGAAAGTACTTTTGATTATGGCTGAGAAGCCCCGTTAAATGGCTCTGCCGATTATGATCTCGCGAGATAGCGAGTATCTCCTCCAATGCTTTGGAATCACAACATTCGGAAAGCGTACTGACATAAATTAACCGAGTTAGGAACATAGGCATCATTTCGAATTTTTGTTCAAAGGGTATTAATAAATATAAGCCAAGCTCATGGAATTGCGAGTTATTGATTTAATTGTCACTCGGTGGCTTTTGGAAGAGAGAGGATGGGGATGAAGTAGAAAAGGGCAGGTCGCAAGATACGCTAAAATGACTCGAATGTTGGCCATTCAATTATTTTTGCGACCTGCTTGTGAGCTCGTTAGTTGTTTAGAATTGAAATCGATTCAACGTTTGAAGACGCATCAAAACGAACATTGACCAACACACTCTCTCGTTCGAAAGTCACATCATCAAAGTCAGTAGCCGCGATCTTGAATCCATTTCTTGCGAATAAACTCGTCACTGTTGTTCGTTGTTTCTGTTCCATAGCGCATGTCAGTAGTTCATTCATCGTGATCTCCATTAGGTAACTGTGTGCATAACGTAAGCGTACAGTCTCTTTGTTATGAGATCAATTGCTTAATCGATAAGCTATGTTGATATGTTCAATTGAATGATTTTGGTATTCAAAAAATCGATAATCAAGAGGGAGGGTGAATGTTCTGATTATGGAAGATGGGGTGTTATGTGACCGTGGTTCAGCATTCCCAGAGCGTGAGATTCATTGCAAAAATCTCGTTGAAATAAGTAGTTACAAAGCAGGGTGAACCATGCCCGCTGTTTAGTATGTTCGGTCGATTATCGGAATCACTATCGGCCTATATCTAACTTAACTAAAGTACACCAATTTATGATGAGTAGATTCCTTAATAAGCCTTCTTTCTATTAAGATTTCAAATGTAAGACGGTGTTGTTATAAGTGTTATTAATTGCATAAGCTTGATTTTAATATTAGTTTGATTTATAAAATAGGCACTCGTTCATTAACTCCATGATTATATTAGTTTTTACTAACCTTTAATAACATGGAGAAAGGCGATGAAAAAGAATCAAACACGCAACAGGTTAGCGAATTTAGTGCGACTTCGTAGGTCATACAAAGCATCAGATTTTCTGGTGAGCTCTAACGAACTCCGAGTTAAGAAAGATGTGTACAGCTTACGTAAAATCAAACAGTTAGAAATTCGTCAATTGGGTCTTAAAGAAAACGCAATCAATATTGTTTCGTTGGCTTTAGTACTTTCCGCTGCGACTTGGGCATTTGTTCCTCAGTTCGGTTTACCGATGCTTGCTCTGACCTTTATCTTGGCGTTTGTTACATGGCGAAGATATGAGTTGCGTGCAGAGTTTAAAGGAGCCGATGAAACTGGCGACCATTGGGTTTCCGTGGCACGCGGTTGTACTCGAGAAGAGTTCAAAGTGTTGAAAAACGTTGAATTGGCTTTGCGCGATCAGGTGTATTAATGGTTAGATCGATTAAGGCTTGGGTCTTATAACCGTTAAGCTCCCATAATCAATAAAGCTCGTCATTGCATGGCGAGCTTTTTGTTTTCTGAAAAACACAGATAGTGCAGGTTACTTTGAGAGGCCAATGCTTATATGTGTAATGGGGATTGATATGAATCTTAAGTCACGGCATTTATAATGGTCTTTAGGACTTTGAACTTAGGGAGACGGTGGCGGTGAATACACAAGTAAATAAGAGTTTCTTCAAAAGGCTCATCCGGGTCGTTGGTTGTGTTTTGATTATAGTGTTGAGCAATAGTCGACTCTCCAATGCTCAAAGCATCGAGTTTCCTACTTGTGCGAAGAGTGAGGTTTTGAATACAGAGATCCATCTTTATGTTGATGAATCTGTATTAGCCGAATATTCCAAAACATTTGTTGCCTCTAAAATAGCGACATGGGAAAGCTATTCGAATCTGGTGTTGAAAAACTCCTGCATTCCTATGACGCGAAAAGTCACCAAGGTGATTTATACGTCTGAAATCGACAGCCTTTGGTTTCAAGATTTGGGGGCAGCAGAGAGGTTATTAAAATTATCGATGGAAGAACCGATTCCAGAAACAACAGAAGACGGCGTCCCCATTTTTACTGGGATAGTATTTTCTAATTATAATTTTAGCTTTGAGTCTGATTATTGTGGTATGTCATCTTCGGTATCCTACTTTTTTTCTTTAGCGATAAACTGCCCTGATTACTTAATGGAGCATGAAATTGGCCATTTAAGTGGTGCTAATCATGACTATAAAACGTTATTGAAAGATTTTGATAGTATAGAAAGTTACATTTCTGGAACGTATCCAAGAGCTCCTCAATATTCCTTCGGTGCAATTTGTGCTGACAGAGGGACAGTGATGTCTTATGAGCGAGATGTTATACCTGCATATTCCAGCCCGGACATCAGAGTAGATGGCACAAAGTGCGGGGATAGCAAATACCACAATAATGCGAGAGTGCTTAGAGAGTTCGTACAAGCTTATTTAACCCCATGATTGCCTAGCTGCTAGATTGGTAGTCATCCGATTTAGTTACTTTATTATTAATGGTTATTATGAGATTAATGACTGCTGTGGTCGCGACTAATCCCTCTAGAACTTAGACCAAGAACCATACCTAAGCACCAAACCAAGGAGAGAAGATGCAAGTAACTATTAGGCCCGCAATGCCAAGCGAATTGGCCGCCATTTATGCATTGGTTATCTCAAACGATGAGTGGACGAAGTTTAACGGCCCTTATTTTCCATACTCACCGCCATCACTAGAAGAGTTTGAAAGCCGTTCGTTTCAACGGTTACTCAATGGATCCGACTTACAGCTGGTGGTTGTAGACGATGTGCCTGTAGGTACTGTCAGTTGTTATTGGGAGTGTGAAGAGACACGTTGGCTTGAAGCCGGAGTAGTCATTTATAACTCCGACTATTGGGGGGAGGGTATTGCTGCGTTAGCTCTTCCTCTTTGGGTATCTTGTCTATTCAAAAACAAGCAGATAGAGCGTGTCGGTTTAACCACTTGGTCGGGTAATCCGCGGATGATGTCACTAGCGCTCAAATTAGGCTTCCAGCAAGAAGCTAGGCTAAGAAAAGTGCGTTATTACCAAGGCGAGTACTATGACTCGATTAAATATGGCCTATTGCGTTCTGAGTGGCTGGAAAGTAAATAGCCATAATTCGAGTTAGTTTGTTGTTTTATCGAACGTTATAACGCGTTCAATTCAAAGTGTTTGTCCTGTGATCTTTAAATTTGGAACGAGCGTATTTCTCCCAGTTAATTAAGGAAGAGTATGTATGATGTTATCCAAAGAGAATGAATCAAGAATTATTGAAATGGCGTGGGAAGACCGAACGCCATTTGAGGCAATAGAGCACCAATTTGGTTTAAATGAATCGGAAGTGATTCGTTTTATGCGTAGCCATCTCAAGCTTGGCAGTTTTAGGCTGTGGCGCTCACGTGTTTCTGGGCGCTCGACCAAGCATGTAAAACTACGCAGTTCGGACGTTTCGAGAGGTTATTGTCCGATTCAGTACAAGCACCGCTAAATTAGGGGATGCCCAACCAGTATCCCAAATCAACACACAGATATGGGAAATGAAAGGAATGAAACAATTTTGCGCTCTACTTTTGGTGCTGCTTAGCTTCGGCATCAGTCATGTTCAAGCGAATGATACGCGACTTAAGCAAGCTTACGAAAATCACCAAAGCGACGTTCAGGTGCGCGGATCGGGTACGGTGTATCGAGTACTTCCTGATGATAATAAAGGCTCTCGACATCAGAAATTCATTTTGCGACTCGATAGCGGACAAACCTTGTTAGTCGCACATAATATTGACTTAGCGCCTCGTGTTCAGGGACTGGCAAAGGGCGATCGAGTTGAATTTTATGGTGAATATGAATGGAACAATAAAGGTGGCGTAATGCACTGGACGCACAAAGACCCTCGTAATCATCACACTCATGGTTGGTTGAAGCATAACGGGAAAGTATACGAGTAAACACCTCCGCGACTTTTCCCTTCAAGGCTATAAGATAAAAAGGAATTTTGATGTTTAAGCTGGAAACTGACAGGTTGATTCTTCGAGATATGAGTCTCGAAGACGAGTGTGCCTTTGTTGCGATGTCTCAAGACGCTAAGTATCAGCGTTTCTATGATGAAAGTGATTGCGAACCTAACAAATATCGAGAGCTAACTCAGTTGTTTGTTGCGCAGGCTTTGGAAGTCCCACGCCAGTCTTTTCAATTAGCGGTTGAAAGCAAAGACTCGGGGAAGTTTATTGGAACCGTTTGTTTGCGCCTTGAGGGCGATCGACAAGCTTCGATGGGCTGTGCTTTCTCAAGGGAAATTCAGAGAAAAGGGCTTTCTATAGAAGCTTCTGAAGCCCTGGCTGATTTTGGTTTCTCAGAGTTAGGCATACACCGCATCTACGCCGAAACCATCAGCAAGAACTTGGCTGCCATTAAATTATGTAAGTCACTAGGAATGAAACAAGAAGCGTGTTTTAAAGATCATCGATTCTTCAAAGGTCAATGGTGGGATACAGTTGTGTTGGCGGCTCTACGTTCTGATTGGAAAAAGGCTTAGTGATGGAAAGTGAAAGGCTCAAATTAACCCCTCCATCATTAAAATACAGCGAAGAGATGTTTGAGGTGATAAATGAGTGCAAGGCCGAGTTTTCCCCATTCTTACCTTGGGTTTCTGATTCTCTAACTAAAGAGCAGCTAGAACTTAACATTCAAGATGCTACCAATAATTTCGCCAACTTTACTGGCGAGTTCTGGTTCAATATTATTGAAAAGCAAACAGGGGTATTTATCGGGGCTATTGGTTTTATGATCAGAGACGATACTGTCCCTTACTTTGAAATCGGCTATTGGTTACAAACATCCCAAACTGGTTTTGGTTATGTGAGTGAAGCCATCCGAATTATCGAAGAGTATACATTCATTCAAAAAGGTGCGAAACGAATCGAAATTAGAATGGCAGGCTCGAATTTGAAAAGTCGGGCCGTAGCTAAACGATGTGGATATCAACTAGAGGCGTGTTTCGCTAATGACCGACGTTTGCTATCAGGAGAGCTAGACAGCACGCTCGTTTACGCGAAAACGATCCTGTCTTAAACGTGTGGTGTTGATTCTTAATGTGTGGGAGCACTCAACGCGTATTACATTCAAATAGGAACTCAGTATGCAGGATCAAGCTAGAGGTCTAGACAAAGACGGGTTTATTCAAAACCTTTACTCGCCTAAGAATATCGCGCCCGAATTTCAAGGTGTCGTGAACGCTGTTATTGACTCGTTGTTAAGCGAACTTCCGAACCAAATTGATGGCATCTACTTGTATGGAAGCGTGCCTAGAGGAACAGCCATTGTTGGTCGCTCTGATTTGGATGTTTCGATCGTACTCGCTACGCCTGTTGGTCAGAGAGAAAAGGAAGTATTTAACCTACTTTCCGACACCATACCCCAAACCTATCCTCAAGTGACTAAGCTTGATATTGATCCAGGGTATCTCTCAGAGGTTCTGCAGCCCAACGAAGAATTCCATTGGCAGTTTTGGCTCAAGCATTGTTGCTGTTGTATTTGGGGGAATGATTTATCTATAAAGTTTCCACGATATAAGCCCAATAATGAAATAGCCCAAGCTCTTAATGGCGATCTATCAACTTTTCTTAAGCAAATGACCCCGAATTTCAAAACAATGACTGATGCGGATGTCGTTAAGGTAATTGGCAAAAAGTTAGTGCGATCGGCGTATTACTTTGTGGCCGAGCAAGACGGCAGTTGGTACACCAGTCTGAGCCAGTGCGCTGCAGTCGCCAAGCGCTATTACTCCAATCAAAGCGACGATATTGAGCTAGCTCATCAATACGCTCTCGGAAATTTGATATCTAAAACAGAAGCTTTTGAATTGTATGAAAGGCTGAGCAAAGAAATTAATCTAAGTTAAGATTTTACACTTGCTGTAAACGTAAACGTAAACGTAGCCGTCGTTGTAACTGTTTAAGAAAAAATCTGATGAATATGAGTCACAAGTGATTCGTATTATGCACAGTCATTTGAAGTTGGGCACTTTTAAGCCTTGGTGCTCTGTTATCGAGATTGGATTAGTACAACTTAGTGGGTGATGAGGTCATCATCCCACTAAGTGAGTGCACGATGGTACAGTTTTACTTTACACGTACCTGCCTTTTTAAAGGCTTTTAAGGTGAGTTGAACTGTTGTTTCTGCTGGCGCTTTATTCCTTTAATACTAACTAAGATAGGTCACGCACAGCACGAACATAGTTTTCAATTCGAATGACATCACCTTGGGGGCCATGTCCATTCGGGTAATCTTTTGCATCTCCTGTTTTAGGTTCTGCTCGTTGTGCGCCTGCGCCATGTACATCAAGTAGAGTGCGGGTCTTTGAATGTGGTCTTTTCATGTATCCTAAGCATTCGCCGAAACAGAAGTAGGCGGCTTGTGACTGAGACTTTGGACCTACTCGGAGGTGAGTGGTACTACTCCAGAATGCAGGGTAGTTCAGCTTTCCTTGCTCATCTTTAATTGAGGAAATTGAAAATACGGGACTAATTGCAGCAGAGTTTGTTGCTTGAGGCGAGCGGGTATAATCGACAATCGTTTGAAGTTCTTTAATAGTGGGTAAACGCCAGTCACTATGACCTAAGTGTTCTTCAGCGTTTAAATGACCTATCCACTCTTTAGCCTCTGACCAATCCATTGCTTTTTTACTGTCTTGTTTTGCCCACATGAGTCGTGTTGCAAGGTCAGTGACTGTTTGGTCATTGTTCTCTTGAAAGTTATTTTGACCGTAATCGATATTTCCACGAACTAAACGAACCGTGAACTTATTCTCTTGTTTGGTGCGTGGGTGGACAAGTGGATACCCTTTAATTCGTCCATCTGCAAAGTTAACGCCAAAGACCGCTTTGTCTTTGCCCATAACTTTACCGGTATAAACAGATGTGGTTAGATACTGTGAATCAATTACTCGCTTTCCATTAGTACCGTAAGCAAAATCAAAGGTATCGATATCAATGAAAGGCTTTGCGCCATCAGGAACCGTATACATATCTCGATTACTTGCATCGATGCCTGTAAACAATATTAGTGAATACAATTCCTTTATATTTGGGACTCGCCAATCGTTATAATCACCAATATTCGCCGATTCTGCATATTCAATGGCATCTTTAAAGCTCAACACTTTATAGTTTTTTTGCCACATCAAGCCTGTGATCTTATCGGTGACAGTGTTGTCGTTGTTATTCTGATACTGAGTGCTGTCTATTGAAACGACAGGATAACTGGCTAAGTTATTGGAAGTCGTTGGTGCTGTTTGGGCAAAAGGAGACGTAGCCGCACAGCAAGCAGTTGTGATAAGAACTTTTCGTATTAAAGTAAACATAAATATCCTTATAAATGTGAATTCGTTATGTATTTATTAGTTAGTCGTTTTGTTTCCACAATTTAATGACATAAGATCATCGCTAAAGATAACTTCACCCTTATATTGCTGTTCGATAATTTTCATACTCGCGGACTTATCAATTTTACCGAGTACAAAGTGGGTATAAACAAGCTTATTAATATTGGCATCTGCTGCTATTTGACTGGATTCTTTTATATTTAAATGAGCATGTTGTTTCTTACCCTTTTGGGCTCCATTTTTTCTTTCTGATTTGAGTGTCTTATTACGTTGTTTCTTCCCTCTTTTATTCATGATCATTCCACCTGAGTCAATGATCAAACAGTTGGCATCTTTAGCAAATTTCGCAACGCCAGGGCCAGCACTCAAGTCTCCTGTTATGACAACGGATTGATCACGATAATCAAATCTGTATGCGATCGATTCGATGGTGTGCGGAACAGAAAGAGTCGAGACTTTTATTTCATCAACATTAAAACGGTCACCACTTTTTAGCTCACGGATAGTAAGGTGATCTAACCTTTCATCTAAAGAACGTTGAGTTTTACCAAGGCGGTAATCTAGATCTTGGTCATATAAATTAATGTTATTGTTGACAAAATCTTTCGTTTGTTTAGGTCCAGCAACAAGAAAGTCTCCACGACCAAGTAAAGTGGAAGTGAATATAAGAGAAAAGTCGGCGTTGTGATCTAAGTGGTGGTGAGTGAAAAGAATGGCGTTCATCTTACGCCCATCGACACCATGTTTTTCTAAATTACGTTTAACGCCGTCTCCCATATCAATCAAGATTTGAGTGCCCCCTTGAGTGATTAACACACCAGCACTGACTCGTTCTGGATTATAATCAGGAGAGCCGGAGCCTATAATGGTGGTATTCATTTGGGGGGATTGAGCATACGCTATATTAGCTAAGCCAAATGCGGCAATGATAATTACACTTCGCTTCAGTTCATCCATGAGAGCCTCTAATTCTAGGTTAGTAAACTCATTGCATTTTAGGGTTTACTATAGATAAATAACACGCTCTTTACTGAACATTACGTATCACTTACTTACCTTTACAGAAGCTATAAATATTAATAAAAATGATGAGTTTATTATCTAGGCCCTAAATTGAATAATACAAGAATCTTGGGAGAGGGAAGGACGTTCTAAGTGACATTCATGAGTGGGTCATCCTCATACAATAAGATCACGCCGAGCTGTCGTGAGTTACCGAGAGCAGCAATATTAATACCCTTGAGATATTAGACTATTGTTAAGTTAAAGCGATACTCGTCGAGGGTTTGGAAATGACAAGATTTTTGTTGGTAATATTGTTTGTGCTTATTTCTTCTGGTTGCGGAACCAGTGACAGTGCTTTGATTGATAGTGGTCATAACGAGTCTTACATACAAGGCTTCCATGACGGTAGGCATAGTGGAATGCAAGAAACTGGTAATAGTTTTGAAGACTATATAAAAGATCAAAATCGCTTCAATTCAGATGCCGATTACAAGCAAGGGTGGCTTGCCGGTGAGTCCGAAGGTAAAAAGCTTCAAGATGAAGCAACTTCGATTGGCAAAGGTTTAGCCGGTAGTTATCCACAAAAGAATAAATCGACGAACTCTGATGACGTAGCCAAAGAAGCATTGAAAAGTATCGATACATCTGGGTTGGAGAGTTTGGAGTAGAGGTAATTAGCAAACACGTAGGGCTTCTATCGCTTTTACAATAACGCTTCCCATAGAAGATAAGATGAGGAAGGTGACAGTGATTTATTTCAGTGTATTGCGCGAGATTTACGACGTTTTTGAGGGCTCAAAAACGGTGAAACCCCGATGTTGGTAGCATCGGGGTTTCGAATTTCTAGATTTCTCGACTGGTAAGATCGATTATCTTTTCTATGCAGAAGGCTTGGATTAATCCAATCTTATTCCTTGGTAGGGAATTAGATACGGATGAAGTCCATGTGCTCAACTTTAGGCTTGAACGCGTGACGTTGAACGTCTTGCGGCTTAACCTTAACTTCTGCGCCGTCAATCAACAGAGTGATTGCTTCGTAGAATTCAGGCTTATCCATTTGGTTGATCACTTCAGCGTGAACAAGTTCGATAGCTACAGCTGCTGCTTCGCCACCGTAGATTACTGCTGGGAATTTACCAGTGTGACGTAGGCGGCGGCTCGCACCTTTACCTAGTTCAGTACGTACTACTGCTTCAAATTTCATAGTTTTACTCTCAAATTAGTAAAAATTAACTTCACACCTCAATGCGACCTTGAGTGTGTGGTAATGCTTAGGCATAAACGAGTTCATGCTTAAGCGAGCGCGGATACTAACATCACATTCAAATCTGAGCAAGTCAGAAGCCCATCTCAAAGTGAATTTCCTTCGATAAATGATTCGTTTGGAGATAAAACGTTCACTAACTCTTATTTACCCCGTTTTATCGTCTTTTACATTGCCATTCTTATCTATTTATATCACCGCTAAATCATCAAGTTAATGAACGGAAAATGAATGTTTGCCTAAGACTTGGTTAAGGCTTGGTTGGTTAATCTTAGTGTTAATTAAACAGCAGAATGAATAGGTGAAAATATGGAACCAGTAAGCATTGTCGTAATTACGCTAAACGAAGAGAAACGCATTAGCCGCTTAATGGAAGAGTTGAGTGTGCAAACCCACCAAGAGTTTGAAGTGATTGTTGTCGACTCGAACAGTGAAGACAACACAAGGGACGTTGCGCAAGCCTATGAAAACGCGTTGCCAAAATTAACGGTTCATCATATGGAAAATCGTGGTGTGAGCCTTGGACGAAACACAGGAGCTTCATTGGCGCAATACAACAGAATCCTTTTCTTAGATGCTGACGTGAGCTTGCCCCGAAACTTTCTTGCGAAAGCGCTTTATGAACTAGAGGAGAAGAAGCTTGAAGTTGCGGGTGTGTACATGAGTTCGAAAGGTCTGCCGCTTGTACACAAGTTTGGTTACGGCTTATTTAACGCAGGCTTATTTACTACCCAGTTCTTTTTCCCGACGGCGATTGGCGCATGTATTTTCTCGACTAAACGCGCGCATGATGAGATCGGCGGTTTCGATGAAGATATCGTACTGTGTGAAGACTGTGACTACGTAAAACGTGCGAGCAAGACATGGCGATTTAGATTCCTGAATATGACTTTTGGTTTTGACCCACGTCGATTAGACCAAGATGGCGTTGTGAAGACAGGCTCAACTTATCTTAAAGCCAATGTAAGACGCTTCTTCAAAGGCGAAATGCGTAACAACGAGATGAACTACAAGTTTGGTCACTACAAAGAACAGTAAGTATTGAGGTTGTTATGTTTGATGGACTAGGGCTGTTTCTGGGGGCATTGGGTGATGCTCTCATTGGCCCAAACCTATTTGTACCGGGAGAGCCCTTCTTTATCGCAGCGGGCTTTCAACTGTATTCAGGTGCATGGATGGCGTTGGTTTTGGTGATGCTAGGTGGTTTGCTTGGTGACCAACTCAGTTATTTCATTGGTTATAAATACGGTGCTAAGGCGCAACGAAGGCTCATTAAGTTTCGCCCTAAAACCAAAAGATTAATTGCGCGCTGCCGCTATCTGGTTGCTCGCAAAGGCACATACATCATTCTTTTTGCTCGTTTATTAGGGCCTATCGCTTGGGTTGTGCCATTTATAGCTGGCTCGCATCGTGTACCGTGGCGTAGTTTTAGTGTGTTGGCGTTTATCGGCTTGGCTCTTGGTGGTGGACAGTTCATTGCTTGGGGCATGTTACTGGCGCACGGCGTTGAAAACTTCCCGTGGCTTAATAGTCTTAAGATATTTATCTCTGAGCATAATAGCTTGATCGTCGGTGTGTTCACGGTATTGGTCTTCACCATTATTGGTTATCGAATGAAGTGGCGACGCTTGCTGCTTAAATCCAGTGCGCTGTTGTTGGCGTGGGTATTGTTTGCGAACTACGCTCACTTTTTCTGGAAGGCCGATGATTTTCAGAATCAACCAGAGACGGCTCAAATTGACAAAGTCGACTGGAATTCGGTTACCTATAAAGCGTTCCCTGGCAAATCTTCGTTTTACTCGGCACAAGCGATCAACGTAATTTATGTTGGAGCAACCCCAAGAGATTTAATGAAGCAATTAGGCTGGATAGAGAATCAAACTTTCTCTCGAAATGAGATTGAATGGGTTGGTTACCTCGCATTGCTTAGAGACAAAACACCGCCAGTGTCCGATTTATATTGGAGAGACAAGCCGCAAGATATGGCGTTTCAATTGCCGGGTAACTTGATGAAGCGTAGCCATATTCGCTGGTGGCGTGCTGGTGTTGATATTAAAACTAACCAGCCTCAGTGGTTAGGCGCAATTAGTTATGATGATGGCCTTAAAGTCACCCCTTACTCAGGCATTGTTACCATACTTCATAACATTGACCCTAATGTTGATGAAGAGCGAGATAGGCTCGCTAATCAGATACGAACGTCATTACCAGATATTGATCTAGACAAGTATCCATTGGCGACGGTGGAAGTGATCGATGAAGATCATGATTACTATACAGACGGCAATATTCTTGCGATTGGTTGGCCGAGTTAGGTTTTAATAATGCGTGCAAGTTTAAAACAATATATTAACTAGCATCGTTTAAGTATGCGATTTGTCCGAGCCATTGTTTTGCTGAACTATCAAACTCCCCACCGACTAAAGACGTCAGCAACGGTTTGGCTTCGTTATATTCGTGTAGTTCAAAGTGAGCGATGGCTTTTAATAGTTGCCATCGTTGATTTTCCGGTTGCTGAGTGAGCAGTTCTGCTATCAGTGAAATCGCACGTTCCCATTTCTGCTCTGAGTAGGCTAGCTGAGCTCTTGTCGCCAATACATTTGTGTTAGAAAGTGATTTCAGAAGCTGCATCGCTTTATTTCGCTGTCGTGATCGCAGTAAAGCATGAAGCCTTAATTGATCAACCTTATCTCGGTATTCAGGTGAGGGTATGAAGTTATTGAGTGTTTGGTAAGCAAGTGCTGGCGTCTCTGATCCGATCTGCAGTTGTGCTAAAAGAATACGCTGTTGATCCGTAATTTTTCCTAACCTTTTTACGACAGAAAGTGCAATGATCGCCTGTTGCTTTTCTCCGTGCTGTACACTTGCTTGAGCCAAGCGGGACCAATAGATATCTCTGCTGGGAAAAAGTTCGGTAACTTCAAGCAGTAATGCGTGTTCATTGTCAAAATCTTCCAAGCGTTGATAACTAGCAAGTAGAAGCTGATAACGTTGCTCTGTTCCATCCAATGTTATCGCCTCTTTCATAATCGATGCAGTTTGTTGCCATTGCTCAATTTGATAAGCACTGTGCCCAGCAATGGTGTAAACCTCAGAGGTTTGTGAGGCTGTGAGTTTGCTTTTTTTTATAGAGTTCTCTGATAAATGCAAGTCTCGCCATTCAATGAATTTATTTAACGCACTAAGGTGACGCTGGTTTTGATAGTTGAGCTGTACCGCGAGGCGTAAAAGTTGTTCTTTGTTAGCAAGGTTTTCTGTGAGCATCAACAGCTCATTAGTTCTATCAAGCGCACACTTGACCATTTCAAGCTTCAAACAAGCTTGTAAATAAAGACTCTTGGTGAGCTCTTTAGTTTCTGTACTGGCACTTTGATGATTGTCGTGAAATCGAGCAAAACTATCGATACTGATGTCATTGCGCTCCAGAAAACGGCTGAGTTGTTGATAGCGTTCAAAAGTTTCTACGCTTACTTGAGCGTGTGTCATGCAGCTAAATAAAGCCAAGCAGAGCAGAGCAGCTTTTTTCATGATGTTAATCCTCTAGGCTGTAATTTACAGTGACTTGCTGCCATTGCTCTCCAGACTTTGGAGGCACAAACTTCCAACGCATGACAGAGCGTAGTGATGAACGCAGGAAGACGCCTTTCGGGGTTTCTTCAACAATCTCATACTGGGTCGGTTTGCCTTGTTGATTTATTAATAAGGAGAAGATGATATGGCCTTCTATGCCATTGCGTTTTGCTTTGGCTGGGTATGTCGGTGAGATTTGGTAAGTTGGCTTAGCTACGACTACTTTTGTTTGAAAGTCACTTCCTTGTTGCACACCTTGTCCAGAGTACGAAAAATCAAACGTCAAGTGGACATCTAGTTCATCACTCGGCTTAAACGTTACTTCTGGTAGAGTCACTAAGCTCTCCATATCGGGTATAGAGAAGTTCACCAAAGCTGGGCGGCTAGGAGCTGATGTGGGTGCTGAGGCGGCAACAATTGGATTGCTGACCTCTAGGTCCTCTTGTTTTTTATGAGCAGAAATCGTTTGAACGTACGTTGGGTGTTTGATCCGATCTGGACTCACATCATGTGTTGAGATCAGCAAGTGCAAAAGTGTAACCAGCACAAGATTGATGATCATAGCCGCCAGCAAGATACTAACCCACTTAGGTTTACTGGTCTTGGGTAGCGATAGCAACATTGGTAAGTCCTGATAAGCGCAGTGTGTCAATAATGGAGATAAGAGTACCGGTATCTAAACTTCGGTCGGCATTAACTATTGCATTGGTTGTTTGGCTATTCGTTAATTGTGCTTTCACTTGAAACTGCAATTGACTTAGGTTGATGTTTTGTCCGTTAAACCAAATATTTTGGTCACGATCGACACTTACGGTCAGAATTTTTGACTCGGATTTTAGTGTAGAGCTGGATGCGCTGGGTCTATCCACTTCTATGGTAGACTCTTTTTGAAAATTGGCGGACAAGATGAAAAAGATAAGAAGAATAAACACCACGTCAATCAACGGAGTCAAGTCTACTTGAGGTGATTCTTCTCTGTCTGTGAAGGATTTAATTTTCATAAAATTTCCATTGATGTGTGTAGTGGTCAATGAGTTTTTGTTGTTGTCTTTTTAGATTGTAAGCCAGGTACATGCCTGAGAGCGCCGCGAGTAAGCCTGCCAACGTTGTTAACATCGCCTGGCTAATACCATTAGATACTGCGCTTAATACGTCGTCACTATTAAGTTGTTTGAAACAGTCCATCATGCCGTCGACAGTGCCAAGTAGCCCAAGCATAGGAAGAATACGAACAAATAGATGGATTTGACTTAGCCCTGTATTTAGGTGGAGTCTAATTTGACTTATCCATCCTTGCTTCAAGTAGCGGCGCTGCGTCGAACTGATTTTGGTGTACTGAGCCAATGTCTGTTCAATTTTTGAGGCTAAGTCCATGCGCCTAAGTACATGGAAGCGTGAGTAGCATTGAATGATTAGCCCCCACATGACCAGCGATATCAAACCGATAGACCACATAATAGGATGGTCCATTGGTAGGCGAGCACTCAATAGTTGTTCTAACATGCTTCGCGTTTTCCATAGCGTATATCGACAACTAAACTGGTGACTTGATGCTCTAAAATCTCGGCAAGTTGCAGTGCTTGGTTTTTAACTAAGCAATGAATTATCAATAAAGGAACAGCAACAAGCAGCCCAAGCTTGGTTGTGAGTAGCGCCTCTGCAATTCCACCAGAGAGTAAGTCACCATTTGTTACACCTTGAGCTGTGATCACTGAAAATGTTTCAATCATGCCGCCAACGGTACCTAACAAACCCATGAGAGGCGCAATTGCAGCTAATACGGCGATTGTTCCCACCCCTTTATGTAGCCAAGGCATCTCGCGACTAATGTTTGCATCTACCACATCTTCCATTTCTTGGTCGGTAGCGCATTCTTTAAGTTGAATGAGGACACGACCTAAAATATTCTGATCAGAAAGATTATTTAGCTTGGTGGTTTGGTGAGTAACGGCTCTTTTTTCTTTGGTCAGTGTGACTAAACGAGTGAAGCCGATTGTAAAACCGACCACAGCAAGCAAAGCGATGAGTAAGCCAATAATCCCAGCAGCCATATAGGACTCATACCACCTAGGTTGTTTTGCGATAGCCTCAAAGCCTAAACCAAAGTTTGGGTCGATGATCCACTGATTCGGGGTTAAGTCCATTTGGGGCGGGGGAGTAATTTGTCGCCATTGCTTACGGGCGCCATCAAAGGTCAGCCAACCATACTCCACAGAATATTGATTAAACGCACCTGTTTGCTGAATGTTTATACGTTCTACTTTACCGCTAGGCATTAATAGTTCGCCAACATATTCTCTAGGTTGACTGGCCTCTGAGAATTGTTGAACCATGATGAGCCAAAGCGTCTTGATGTTCGTGATATTGAATTGACTTTCTTGTATCGGCTTTGGTTCCTTAACATCAAACCAAGTCGCTAGGGGTTTGTTGTTTGCAACAAAGTTCCTTTGTTGAGCTGCGGTGAGGTCGGTGACTTCAACAATACCTGCTCGTGCTGCTTCAACTTGTTTTTGTTTGTCGCGAAGTCTTTGTTGAAGTTTAAGAAGTTCTTCTTCAAGTTGTCCATTGCTCTGATTGAGCATTTTAAGCTGATACCGCTGCGCGTTGACTTGGTCACTAACTTCAGACAACTTACTTTGTTTACGTGACTTTAGCTGTTGATAGCGTTGCACATCATTTTTGTTATCGCGTTCGACACGTTCAAAGATCGCTTGGAGTGTTTCATACTGAGCTGGCTTATCTGATGTAGTCTCTCCTGCCGCTGGTTCAATACCCAACACTGTCATTAAGCTGACTATCAACATCACATAACAATGAGTTTTCCAGCTGCTTTGTTTCATGATTCGTTCATTTTTCATGACTATAGCGCCTTTGGAAGTGTTAGGAGTGGATATGCACTACCACCATTAAGGGCAGTGATTGCTTGGCGAAGTTGCTCAGTTTCGTTGTTTGTTAAAATTACCCATCGCTGCTCTTTCGAGTGCCATACGCCTGCTTTTGAAGCATCGAGAGACAGATAGTAGTACCCCAAACGTCCCACTCTTAGGTATTGAACCTCTTGAATAGGGGATAATCGGCCAAACCATGACTTTACTTGAGTGCCGTATTGGATCTCTGTTTGATACGCGATCAGAATACGCTCAAGTTTTTCGGCGTCGCTCAATTGCGGGTTATCTAAATCAGAGTTGATTTGTGTAATTCGCTCAAGTCTTCGTTGTTTATCGAAAGGAAGGTCTGCCTTTACAAGCGCTTGGAGTGTGTTGGTCATTCGCTCCAATAGGGGGTATAGGTTGACCTTTGTTTGACGAATATTATCCATTTCTTGGTCTAGATCATCGACTACCCCCTTTAGCTGAAGCAATTGTTTGTGCAGTTGCTGCTCATATCGTGTTTGTAATCGTATCTCGTGATCCAAGTTTCTCGTTATTTCGCGCTGAAGCTGAGTTTGATCGTCGATGGCTTCAATATGCTTCTGAGTAGTGGAAGATGATTCAATATAATCAATTTGCTTTTGAAGGTTTTGATTAGTGATTGATGCTGCAAAAGATGTGTTTTGCAGAAATATTAAGCAGATTGTTAATGGCGTAAATCGGATTTGAATCATCAGTATTCTTACTGTCTTTGGTTGCTGTTATTTAAAATAACGATGTTTAAACGAGAGAATGATAATTGTTTTTATTTATAAGGGAAGGGTTATTTTTGCTTGTTTTCTTGGTTTTCTTGTTTAATTCTTTGATTTTAAATGAAAATAAATTTTATTTTATTAGATAAATCGTAATATCTTCTAGAAGAGGTACTAAGTTCTAGTCTTTTTCATTTTATCGATTGCCTTAACAAAATTAGATTTCTATAAAAACAATTATGTTAAAAAATTGTATGCCATTAAAGTTCTAGTAGAGTTTTATTCTAAATGGTATTAATTATCATCTTCGTTTGGGTGTATAAAGGTTTCAGAAAGGTTCGGCAGGTTTTATAAGTCTGGTGAATGTTAATGTTTTGCTAACAAAAAACGTGTAGCAGTGAATTCTTCTTTGCTTATAGGTATGTGTAGTGGGATTTACTTACTAAATAACTTATTGTTAGTATTAATGATAATTATTATCACTTAGACCTTTTGAAATGCACCCTTTTAATAAAACCATACTTGCCGCGACCATTGCGTCACTCTGTTCTGTGTCCAGCGTTTATGCGGAAACAGAACAAACATCGAATACTCAAGCTGATCTTACCGTTAATGTCACTGATACAAGAGATGATGATCTTTCAACTAAACAGACGCTTGATGCTGATGATATTAAAGATACACCGTCATCAAACGGGAACTTGACCGATTATCTTAAAGACAATCCAAATGTACGATTTGCTGGCGGTGATTTGGATGGTTTCCAAGGCGGGGAAATCAAACCTGTTTCAGTTTCTATTCATGGCGCAGATTCTAGTCAAACGTCGTACATGATCGATGGTGTGAATGTTAATAATGACTTGGATCCAAATAACCAACTATTTGATGGGACGATGCAAGTTAACCCTCAAAGCCAATCAGAACAAGCTTACTTCCTAGATGCAAATTTGCTGTCGGGCGTTACCGTGTATAGTTCAGATGTACCAGCTCAATTTGGTGGTTTTACTGGCGGTACTGTTGTTGCTGAAACTCGCCAATATGTAGGTGAGGATAAAGTACGATTAAGCTATCGAACAACTCAGTCGGATTGGGCTGAAATGAAAGTAGATCCGAATGCTAAGGCCGTAGTGGAGAAAGCCAGTCCTAAAGGTATTGATTCAACCTTTCAGCCAGTCTATAAGAAAGAGTTTTTTAGCGTCTCTGCCGAACAAGCTATTACAGATGACATTGGAATGGTGATTGGTTTTAGCCGTCGAGATTCAGATATTCAACAAAGTCGTTTGTTAAACCCACAGGGCAAAACGGATAAGCAAAATCACACTCGTCGGTCTGATAACTTTCTAGCTAATGTTAATTGGGTTCCAAGCACGGCAAGAAGCGTGGAACTGGGTTTACGCCTGTCTGACTATAATGAAGGTAAATATTACGAGACTAACGTAAACGGCGATGTTACAGATTCTCACCTTGGTTATGGTTCTACTCTGACTTGGAATGAGCAACTAGGCAAGGGGCGATTATCTGTTACTGCTGCATACGATAAATTCCAAGATGAGCGAGAGTCTTCAAGTAATGACGCTACAGTCTACGTTGATGCAATGAGTTCTTTTTCTTATGAAGAGGGCGGTTATGGAGATAGTCAACTTACACAAGAAAACACGACATTTAAGGTTGATTACAGCTTAGACCGACTTGCATTAGGTAGTACATTCCATGCAATCTCATTTGGTGCAGAGTACCGAAAAACGGATTACGAGTTTAATCGTGATTATGATGTAACACAGCGTATGGTCATGGATTTTGGTGGTGGCTTTACCTATGACGAAACGAAAACATTGAATGCAGGTAAAGTTAATACAGGTTATCAGAACTATGCTTTTTACGTTGAAGACAAGATTAAGTGGGGCTCTGTTTCTATTCGTCCGGGCGTAAGAGTTGATCGAGATGATTTCTTAGAAAACACAAACATTGCACCTCGCTTGGCAACGAGATGGCAAATATTACCTGATACTCGTTTAAACTTCGGGTTAAATCGATACTACGGGCGCTCTTTTGCTGCGATGAAATTGGCTGGTGAAGTGTCGGAGCTAAACAAAGACGAAACGCGTAACTACGAATCGCTCAACAGTTTGGATACTTCATATTCAGATGAACTGAGTTTTGGCGTAACTCAAAATGTAGGGAACTTTGTTGTTGCTGCTAATTACGTACTTCGTGATCATCAGAAACGAATCATGACTGAAGAGAAAGATGTTGCTGGTAAAACGGTAACTTACTATTCAAATGGCCATGATTATAAAGTTGATACTTATACGCTACAGGTCAGCAATATTAAACCTTGGGTATTGGGTCCAACTCTTTGGACAACAACCTTAGCTGCTGACTGGTTGACGACTGACAGAGCCGATCTAAATAAGTCTTTTGTTCCGAATGAATTGGTTTTCCTCGATGGTAAACTGATGAAACGTTCTGAGATGGAGCAAGAAGTGAATAGTAGCAGTGAAGAGTGGGTTCTTCGCTTAGGTCTAGATATGAATATTCCTAGCTACGATCTGCTATGGGCAAACAAAGTCTATGTCAAAGCACCGGTTAAAGGGTACAAACACGTGACAGATGATGGTCCGGATAAACGGTCAATGTACGCGAGTTACAACTATGGTACTCATACTCAGTGGGATACGCGTATTCGATACCAACCAAATCTATTTGGCACACATTCAGCGTATTTACAGTTAGATGTCCTCAATGTTCTTAACCAAGTTCGCCAATCTGGCGTGATACGTGGTGATGATGGTGATTATGGCATTTACTCCCCAGGTCGTGAATTCTGGCTTGAGCTAGGTTACGAATTCTAATTACTTCTTTTTAATTTTTTTGATAATAGGTGACCAGTGGTTTTTAGCTACTGGTTGCCTTGTCGTTTTTGGTGAAATATGTCTAACCCATCCCCCTTGTCTCTAAAAGACAAATCCTTCCTTTCTCAAGTATGGTCGCTAGCATATCCATACTGGCGCAGCGACGAGAAACGTATTGCTTGGTTGCTGCTCGGCCTTGTTGTTGGTCTGAACTATTTGATTGTTGAAGTGGCGGTTCTATACAGCAACTGGAACCGTGATTTTTTCAACCTAATGCAAAATGAAGAGTGGAATAACTTCTGGAATATGCTCGGTCAGTTTGTGTTGATCATGATGGTCTACACAGTGGTTGACTTAGCTGAGGAATACTTGAGAAGAGCACTGCGTATCCGCTGGCGCCGTTGGCTTACCCATACGTTTTTGCAAGAGTGGTTGGGTGGTAAACGTTTATACCGCCACCAACTTAGTTATCCCGATAGTGACAACCCAGATCAACGTATCTCACAGGATGTGAAAGACTTTTGTGACAAGACACTATCTATGGGGCTAGGTTTACTTCGCACTGTCACCAGTTTATTTTCATTTGTGGTGATTCTTTGGAACCTGTCAGGCAGCCTAACTTTCGAGTTTGCAGGCAGTGAATGGGTTGTTCCTGGGTATATGGTATGGGTTGCGATTGTTTATTCCATCATTGGTACTTGGTTGACACACAAAATTGCCAAACGTTTGGTACCACTGAACTTTGAACAAGAGAAAAGTGAAGCTGACTTTCGTTTCCATTTAATGCGTGTACGAGAACATGCCGAATCTATTGCGCTGCAGCGTGGCGAATCCGCTGAAAACCACCGCACCCAAAATCTGTTTGGTAAGGTATGGGATAACTGGCAGCAACTTACAGGCATGAAGCTAAAATATGGCGCTTTTACCAGTGGTTATAATGAAGTTGCGCGAATTTTTCCTTACTTGGTTGCCTCACCGAGATTGATGAGTGGTGCGTTACAACTTGGCGATATGATGCAAACCGCGACCGGTTTTTATCGCGTTCAAGAAGCCTTCAGTTGGTTCGTCGATTCTTATGAATCACTTGCCGATTGGCGCGCAGTGACTGACCGTTTAATCACGTTCCACACTCAATTAGAAGCACTGCCGGCAGCGAATGTTATGCCGCATTCGAACCAACCTGAGTGGCGCGATCTCAATTTGTATTCACCGGAACAGCAGCCATTACTTGCAGAACAAAGTGGAAACATCTCTCAAAGTATTACCATCAAAGGCGTATCTGGTGGGGGTAAGAGTACTTTCATTCGTTCTTTGGCAGGGTTATGGCCTTATCAAAATGGTGAAGTCAGTATGCCAGATGACAGAGAATGCATGTTCATTCCTCAGAAGCCTTATCTGCCGAATGCTAGTTTGCGCGACATCTTGTTGTATCCAAACGGTGAATCGACGTCTGATTCAGATCTAGTGGATGCGTTAACGCTTGCTGGAGTAAGCAAGTTTGGCGATAAGCTCGATTTCAATAGTAACTGGCAACAGAGTGTGTCAGGCGGTGAGCTTCAGAAAATCATGCTGGCACGCAGTTTGGTTCAAAAACCTCAATGGCTTTTCTTGGATGAAGCTATGTCGGCACTCGATCCTGAAAGTTATCGTTCAATTCGAGAAGTATTGAAGGTGCAGCTCCCAGGTTGCTATATCGTCGAAGTATCACATCGCGAGAGTCACGAAGAAGAGCAAAACCAACTTATTTTATGCACACAAACACAATCGTTTAAATATTTATGAAGATTAACAAAATACTGATACTGGCAAGCGCGGCATTTTTGGGTGCTTGTCAGGTGATTACACCGACCAAAAATGTAGATGCGCCTTTGGACCTATCACAGACGTTGAATTTTGACAGCAATGTAGAAGTTGGCGAGCTTGAAAATGGCTTGAGCTATTACATTGCTGAAAACACCAATCCTGAATCGCGAGTTTATGTCCGCTTGGTCGTTAATGCTGGTTCAATGAGCGAAGACGATGATCAAAGAGGTGTCGCTCATATCGTTGAACATATGGCATTTAATGGCACAAAACATTATCCCGGGAATGAAGTCATTAAAGTGCTGGAAGAAGCGGGAATGAAATTTGGTGTCGACATCAATGCGTTTACCGACTTTGAAAATACGGTTTACACCCTTAACTTACCGAGTAACGATCCGGAAACTCTTGAATTGGTGATGGATGTACTTTCTGATTGGGCAAGCAATGTGACGATGCTTAAAGGGGATTTAGATGCAGAACGTGGCATTGTTTTGGAGGAGTGGCGTGCTCGATTAGGCCCAATGTTAAGGTTGGGTGATAAGAAAAGTGCGATTGAAATGGCTGGATCACGCTATGTTATGCGTGACCCAATTGGTGACCCTCACACCATTAAAAATGTATCAAAGTATCGAGTTGCGGACTTTTATACTAAATGGTATCGCCCAGACAATATGTCGGTTGTGGTCGTTGGCGATGTTCAAACTGAACAAATCAAACAGCTAATTACTTGTAAATTAGGTGATGCCAAAGCGCCTGATTCACCGTTAGAGACCGTTGATTACAGCATTCCACTAGTGGAAGGCTGGCGTAGTGAAGTGGTATCAGAAGAGGGGTACTCATCGCCATCAGTGGAGGTCAGCTTTTTCTCAACTTTCCAACCAGATCTTAGCTACGCTCGCTATCAAGAGGATCTTGCCCATCAAATAGCGACGCGTCTGCTCAATGTTCGTCTTCAACGTTGGGAACAAGATGAAGGTAACGTGGTCAACGCAGCTAACTTTTACTCGTCAAATGTAGGTAGAGAAACATCACAAGCGGTCTTCTCTCTACAACTTGTTGAAGGGCAATATGAACAAGCAACACAAGCATTGTTCCAGTTTGTTGCACAGCTTACCCAGCACGGCTTTTCTGAACAGGAAGTACATGGAGAAATCCGTCGTCTAAAAGGCGTTATTGACCGAAACCAAGACAAAAAGAATTACAGCATCGACCTTGCTGGGGATCTTATGATATCAGCAGCCAGCAAACAAATATTGATAGATAAAGAGCAAGCTTATCAACTTAATCAATACTTTTTAGAGCGCATCAACGTTGATCAAGTGAATGAAGCTTTCCGACGAGTTATAGAACCTAAATCGCGTTTAGTTTTGTTAACGCAGCCAACAAATAAGCGACAACCTAAACCGGAGACTGAGTGGATTGAGAGTGAATGGCAGTCGAATATGCTTAGCAAACAGCCGCGATGGGTTATAGATGATAGCCAAGCTGTGTTGCCAGTTGTTGAACCAAAATTGGGGACACTCAAACAAGAGAAAAAGTGGGCGGAACATCGAATTACTGAATATCGCTTGAGCAATGGAAGTAAACTTGTATATCGCTATAGCGACAGCAACCCTGGCCAAGTCCACTTTAAGGCGTTAACTGAAGGCGGTTTACGCTCAGTTCCTCAACAAGATTATCAAGCCCTAAAAACGGCGATCAGTCTGGTGGATGATACGGGTGTGGGTATAGTCCCACAGGCTGATATTCAAACTATCTTCCGTGGTAACCCTGTTGTGATGTCGACATTGGTAGGAGATTACCAACAAGGCTTCTCTGGTTGGGCCAAGACCGACAGTTTTGAAAAGATGTTAAAGCTATTTCATTTAAAATTGGCGGCAAGTCCAGTATCGGAAAAGTCACTAAAAGAATATCAAGTTGAGATGGAGCAGCGTTTAAGTGGCAGCCAATTTGACGGTGCAGACCGCTTTGTTAGAAAGGTCTCCGAGTTGCGCTTCCCTGACGTCCCAACAGTGTATAGCGATAATGGTGAACAAGCGACACTCTATACCGCACAAGGGCTTAGTGATATTTATCAAGAATATATCGCTGGTAAAACAGATTACATCTATTTTGTTGTGGGTGATATATCTGCTCATCAACTTGAACAACTTGCCGCGCGCTATTTGTCCTCGGTCGAGGTGAAAGAGCCTGCGAGAAATTACTACGAGCTTAGAGCGTCGTCGCCTGAAGTACGTTACAGCAAATCTGATTCTAAAGAGCCGAGAGCAGAGGTCGAGATTTACTTAGTTCAAGACTCTCAGTGGCGACCTGATAATGCTTATTACTTGGAGCTGAGCGGCGAGTTGGTTCAAGAGCAGTTACGCTTGAAGCTTCGAGAGCAGGCATCGGGAGTATATGGTGTAGCAAGTTGGTTTTGGCAAGATAATTACAGCCCGCAAGCAGAAGGAAGAATCCTGTTTACTTGTGATCCTGAGCGAGTGGATGAATTGATATCACTGACACATTCGGTGTTGAGTTCAGTTGCAATGCAAGGAGCCGATGAACAAGTGCTTGAGAATAAATTGGTTCAACGCGACGACCAAATTGATCGTTATCTGCACTCAGATTTAGGCATGTTAAATGCGATGGAACAATCCTATGTACTGACTGATAGCCCACGCTTGATTCAAGCACAGCGCCGAGCGAATAGTGAAGCAAACAAGTCGAAAATCGATCGAATTATGCGTCAGTTTTTAACTCGTGCAGATCGCTTTGAAGCTGTGTTGCTACCAGAATCTGTGACCAATTAGGTTAACTAATCATTCAACAATCATTTAAGCTGCGCACACTTGTCACTCACTTGAACTTAGTGGGAATTGATAATGATAATGATATAGCGCGGCTTCTTTATTGGATCAGAAATATGAAAAAATACGTATTATTCGGATTGCTATCTATTTGCACTTTTAACGTAGCCGCTGGTTTGGAGTTAGCGAAGACCTATCAAGATTGGGAACATTACGAGTCTAAGAGTTTTGATTCTGGAGAGGCTGTGATTCTTGGAGTATCGAGTGTTAAAAGTGATGGTAATGCAGAAACGGTCGCGTTGAGATGTACCACAGAAGGCGTGAATCTATTGTTTTTCAATGGAGTTTCAAGGCAAGAACCTGGCTATTCAGCAAAAGCTTCACTAAACAATGGTTCAGCATTCGATATGGATGTCTGGATTAAAGGGACAACACACTGGGCGACGGTACCGATAGGCCAACTTGAATCTTTTTATAGTGCTGACTCTTTAAGTGTTGAACTACAAGGGGATGCGCAAGAGGTGGAAAAGATCAATGTATCACTGAGAGGGTTTAAAACTATGTATATGACATTGGTTAAAAGTTGCAAATAGCCGATCATTTCAGATGAATAGGCATATCAATACGCTGGTATGCCTATTCAAAATACAATGTTATCAACTCAAATTTGATGAAGGCTAGCTTTGGGCCAGCTTTAAAAGAAGCGTGGCTTTTAATCCGCCCATAGAGCTTTTTTCTAAGTTGAGCTTTCCTCGGTAGCTGTGTGCCATTTCATTCACGATATTAAGCCCTAAGCCTGTTCCTGGTGTGGTTTCATCAAGTCGAACGCCACGTTTGGTGACTTGCTCAAGTTTCTCTTCAGGAATGCCTTGGCCATCATCTTCAATCACCAATTCAATGTTGCCATCGTCGAGTTCATTCGAATGGACTCGGATAATACTGCTCGCCCATTTGTAACTGTTCTCGAGTAGGTTGCCGACCATTTCATCAAGGTCGGTTTTTTCTACCGCCACTTCAATCTCAGAGTCTAGCTCGTTAATCATGGTGACTTCGTTGGCGGCATACACTTTATCAAACGCCATTGAGATAGCTTCAACACGCTCACAAGGTGATGACTTCACCGAAAGAATGTTCATTGCACCTGCCATGCGTGCACGGCCAAGATGATAATCTATTTGGTTCTGAATCTGATGAATGGGTTGTTGTAACAAGGTCTTATCATCATCTGGAAGTCGCTCTATCTCATTTTTCAAAACCGACAGCGGTGTTTTCAACGCGTGAGATAAGTTACCCGCGTGGTTACGAGCTCGCTCCAATAACTCTTGATAGTGGAAGAGTAGGGCATTGAGGTCAGAAACCAATGGAGAAACCTCTTTCGGGTAGTTGTCGCTTAATCCTTGTTGCTCGCCGTTTCTTAACATTACCAGTTCACGCTGCATCTTACTGAGTGGCAATAGTGACCAGCTGACTTGAATACCAATCAACATCAGCACGCCCACAAACAGTAGCATCAGAATCAACCAGACTTGACCTGTAAGTTCGGTCAGTGTGGATTCTAATGGGTCTTCATCAATACCAATGGTGATCGTGACAGGATCGTTCAGTTCAGGCAGATAGATATCCTGCTCGATGTAAATCAGCTTTTCTTTCTCAGGCCCTTTGATTGAAGTATGAATCGGCGAACGCTTGATGGTGAGGTCTTTGTCCCATAGAGATCGAGATCGAATAATCTGGTCTTGGGTAGCAGCTCGCCAATAAATACCACTGTAGGGTTGGTTAAACCTAGGGTCAGACAGACGCTCTGCCATGATGAGGTTACCACTGTCGTTGGTTTCTATGTTGGCGGTTAACTCGTCCATGGTTAGGCTGAGCTGTTGCTTGACGTCATCGACCAAGTAATCGTTAACCAACTTAGGTATTCCGACGCCTGCCGCTAATATCATCGCACCTAGCCAAAAAGCCGCGGCGAGGAGCAAGCGGCTTTTTAGACTGACGTTTTTAAGTGTTCGTTTTTTTTGATTCATACGTTACCAGCCTGTCTTTGCTCATCTTGCTATGAGAACAACTATGATCAGCACAGGCTGTCCACTAATTGGAGATTGCTCTTAGCTTAATTAAATACAGCATTATTCAGCATTCAGTTGGTAGCCAAGGCCACGAACGGTTTTGATGATCTTTGGTGCGATCTTCTTACGAATACGACCGATGAACACTTCAACCGTGTTTGAGTCGCGGTCGAAGTCTTGCTTGTAGATGTGCTCAACTAACTCTGTGCGCGAGATAACCTTGTTTTGGTTATGCATGAAGTACGCGACAACTTTATATTCTAGCGCCGTGAGGCTAACCGCTTGACCTTGCCACAACACTTTAGAGCTGCGTGTGTCTAGGCTTAAATCACCAATTTGAAGTATAGGAGCAGCACTGCCTGACGCTCGGCGCAGTTGAGCACGAATGCGGGCTATCAGCTCGACCATTTCGAATGGTTTAGTTAGGTAGTCATCAGCGCCTGCATTCAAGCCTTCTACACGCTGCGTAAGCGTGTCACGCGCACTTAAGATAATCACTGGCGTGTTAATGTTTTCGTCTCGAATGCCTTTTAATACGGTTAGGCCATCCAGCTTAGGTAGACCTAAATCGAGAACGATAGCATCCCACTCTTCTGATGTTGCACGGTAGAGTGCGTCGATACCGTCTTGAGAAAGTTCTGGAACCCAGTCGGCTCCCTCAAGGGTTTCTAGAATTTGTTGGCCCAAGCGAGGTTCGTCTTCAACGACTAAAATTTTCATAATTGTTCTTCTTAATTCTTGTAATGACTGTTCGTTGTGCTTAATTGCTCGTCGTGATTAATGTAAAGTTGCGGCTCTGAATTATTCGCCGTGTTTAATTGCGTCTTTAAAGTTTCGGCCTTTAATCATGAGCATCTCTAACGTCTCGGCGTTGTATTCGACTTTGATGATGTTGTTTTGGTAATTGATTTTTAGTTCATACACCCAAATGTCGTCATCTTCTTCTAGCTCTACTTTAATGATTCTGCCATGAAGATCGTTCTCAACGGCCGCATACATTTCTGAGAAAGGGCGAATATAGCCTTCGCGTACAGCTTCGTAGACTTCGTCTTGATCTTCTTCAAATTCGATACGGGTTCCCGCTTTATGGACATCTTGTACAAGATCATGACCGTTATGATCTGAGTCAGCCCACGCACTAGCGGCGACACATAAGCCTAAGCTTAAAGAAAACATAGAAATCATAACTTTACTAAACATAGCGAATCCTAGAGAAGGTTGATAGCGTTCAGTATAAAAAAGTAATTCTGAACAGAAAGTGAACCTGATGAATAATGAGATTTAGGTTCTCAAAAAATGAGATGTTAACGTTGCTGAAGCTCGTCTTCGAATATTTTGTCTCTCATTTTCCAAAAGCGCCCGACTTTACGTGCAATCACGAATTGAGGTGGGCGGAATCTATGTTGGTGAGCAACCACTTTCGTTGGTGAGGCTTCCTCAAAAGGGCGGTGTCTGTCGGCAAGGTGAGGGCGAACAAACTGATCCTTAAAGTTCTGCTTCTGTTTCTTGGTGGTTAATGACCAAAATTCATGCACTTGTGCTTGGTTTTCGCCACGGTAAGTGACTTTAAGTTGCGACTTACCTTTGTCGTCCTTGAGAACGTTAAGATCCATCTCTAAACACTCAAACACCAACGCATCTTTTAGGTTTAACGCTTCCTTAAGCTTTTTATCTGGGTCGACCAAGGTGGCATCACACTCATGACAAATGCGCGCGGCAATGTCGTTGTCAGCGCCGCATTCACCGCAGTATTTGGCTCGGAAGCGATAATTACAGTGTTCGCGTTCGCCCGTGTCTTCATCGGTAAAGTAGCCTTGGCATTTACGGCCAAAGTGCTCGAGCAAGAAACCGTTGCTGTCTAGCTTGCCCCAGAAGTTATTGTTGAAGCCGCATGCAGGGCAGGGGATGGTGATGATTTCACTGTCTGAGTCGGGTTTAGGGTCGCCCACTTCAGGTTGGTAAAGATCGTAACTGTTGCCAGCATAGTCGAGCACCAAACACTCTTTTTTACCCGGCGATAAGCGTAAGCCACGGCCAACGATTTGTTGATACAAACTGATGGACTCTGTCGGGCGTAAAATCGCGATTAAATCGACATGAGGGGCATCAAAACCTGTGGTTAATACCGATACGTTAACCAAGAACTTGATTTTACGTTCTTTGAAGTCACTGATGATTTGGTCACGTTCGAGAGTTGGTGTGTCGCCGATTACGATTGACGATTCACCTTCAGGCAGTAAGCCAAGGATCTCTTGTGCGTGTCTAACAGTGGCAGCAAATACCATGATCCCTAACTTGTCTTTGGCCAGTTCAATGATCTGGTCGACAATTTGTGGGGTCGCACGTTTAGATTGCTCAATCACCATATCGAGTTCGGCTTCTTTGTAGCGGCCTGTACTTGCGGGTTTTAGCTGTGAGAAGTCATAACTCAATACTGGCGCATCGATCATGCGTGCTGGTGTTAGAAAGCCTTCGTCCAACAAGTAGCGAATCGGCAACTCGAAAATACAATCTCTGAAAAACCTAGGCTCTTCAGAGCGTACTTGTCCACGCGTGTGATACTGATAAAGCCAACCCATACCAAGACGATAGGGGGTCGCGGTCAGTCCAAGCACCTTGATGCCCGAATTATTCTCGCGCAAGTGAGTGATCACTTTTTGGTAGCTACTGGTCTTTTCATCGGGAACACGGTGGCATTCGTCGATAACCAACAGTGAAAATTGGTTTGAGAATGAATCGAGGTTGCGAACCACAGATTGAACCGAAGCAAACACCACTTGTTGGTCTGTCTCTTTTCGCCCTAAACCCGCAGAGAAAATTGAGCCTTTTAGCCCATAACCTTCATACTTTTCATGGTTTTGTTCGACCAACTCTTTAACGTGAGCGAGTACCAGAACTCGACCTTTCGCAAGCCTTGCTAGCTCTGCAATCACAAGGCTTTTTCCAGCGCCTGTAGGCAACACAAGAACAGCCGGTGTTTGGTGTTTTCTGAAGTAATGAATCACTGATTTTACAGAATCAGCTTGGTACGGGCGGAGTGTATACATATCGCGTCTTGTAGGGTAGAAAACAAATAGTGTGAAATAGCTCAACTAATTGAGCAAAGGTGACTATAATACCCGACTTAGATTAGTTGAGGTATTCATGCGTTTAGATAAATTTCTGTGCGATGCGTTAGGCGTCACTCGAAGAGAAGCAACACACTTATTAAAATCCAAGGCAGTGACAGTAAATGATGTCATTCAAAAAAGCGGTTCACTCAAGGTAACTGAAGAGTGCGTTGTGGAATGGCAAGGCAATGAACTGAATGTTCACGGCCCACGTTACATCATGCTTTATAAGCCAGAAGGCTTTGTTTGTTCGCATGAAGATGGCGCAAATCGTATCGCCTTTGAATTACTCGATGAAATCAAAATGGACAAGCTGCACTTTGCTGGTCGTCTAGATATTGATACGACGGGTCTTGTGTTGATTACCGATGATGGTAAGTGGTCTCACCGCATCACATCACCAAAGCACAAGTGCGAGAAGACGTACCGTGTGTGGTTGGTTGAACCTGTTGAAGACGATTACGTTGAAAAATTCAAAGAGGGCATCCAGCTTAAGAGCGAAGATGGCCTAACACTTCCAGCACACCTAGAAGTTCGTGCTGAGCGTGAAGTACTGTTAACGATTCACGAAGGCAAATACCACCAAGTAAAACGTATGTTTGCGGCACTTGGTAATAAAGTTGAAGGGTTACACCGTGAGCGTATCGGTGAAATCGAGATGGATGAATCTTTGGAGTTGGGTGAATACCGTTACCTAACACAAGAAGAAGTCGACTCTATCTGGAAGTAATCTTTTCTGCCGTAGATGTGGCCGACCAAGGATAGCGTCGGCTGATTATTTTGACTGGTACTAGGACAGTTTCAGCCATTATTACTATATGTTCATGTATGTGTGCGCATATTCGTGTATCACTGTGCGTATTCGTATATTGCTATGTGCATATTCGTATATTTATGTGCGCATGTTCATGCTTACATAAAACCTAGTACTTAGTCGGAGAGTTATGCAAACGTCTACCCAACAGACCCCAAGCTCACAACCACAAACTCCTCAGTTAGGTTGGATGCTGTTTTTGGTTCTGGGTGCGATTGGTGCACTGACACCACTCGCCATCGATATGTACCTGCCTGCTATGCCAACGATTGCCAAAGATTTAGGTGTGACAGCGGGTGAAGTACAAATCACACTCACAGCGTACACCGCAGGTTTTGCATTGGGTCAGTTATTACATGGTCCGTTAGCCGACAGTTATGGTCGCAAGCCTGTTCTACTGATTGGTGTATTCTTTTTTGCGGTCGCGTCTGTTGTGAGTGCGACGACTCATGGCATTGAAGCGCTAACGTTAGTTCGTACCGCGCAAGGTTTCGCAGGTGCGGCGGCGGCGGTAATAATCCAAGCCGTTGTGCGTGATATGTTCGACCGTGAAGATTTCGCGAGAACCATGTCGTTCGTTACCTTGGTGATGACGGTTGCACCACTTATCGCGCCGATGATTGGTGGTTACTTAGCATTGTGGTTCGGTTGGCGTTCAATCTTTTGGGTATTGGCTATTTTTGCGGTGATTGTCATTCTCGCGGTGATAATCAAAATTCCTGAGACACTGCCTGTCGATAATCGTCAACCATTGCGCTTTAAAACCACGATTCGTAATTACGCTCGTTTATGTAAAAACCCGACCGCTATGGGCTTGATTTTTTCTGGTGCATTCTCGTTCTCTGGGATGTTTGCATTCTTAACCGCAGGCTCTTTTGTCTACATTGATGTCTATGGCGTACGTCCTGACCTGTTTGGTTACCTATTTGGTCTGAACATTGTTGCGATGATTTTGATGACGACAATCAATGGTCGAATCGTTAAGAAGGTCGGTTCTCATACAATGTTGAGGGCAGCACTGGTCATCCAATTACTGGCTGGCGTAGGTTTACTTGTCGGTTGGGCATTGGATCTCGGGCTTTGGGGAATCGTGCCGTTTGTCATGCTATTTATTGGCACCATCTCTACTATTGGCAGTAACTCTATGGGTCTATTGCTCAGTGGTTATCCAAACATGGCAGGCACGGCTTCATCGCTTGCGGGAACATTAAGATTTGGTACTGGTTCTGTTGTTGGGGCTATCGTTGCGATGCTGCCAAGTGACAGTGCTGGGTCTATGGCTATGGTAATGGCTGCGTGTGCAGTAATGTCAGCATTACTATATTGGACATTAGGAAAGAAGGCATAATGTCAAAATACTATATTGAAATTCAGAAGTTAGTGAATGATGCGCTAGGCGAGCTATATGCTCTACATAAGTCTGGCAAGGCCATTGACGCACCTATCGCGAACAACCTTTACCTTGTTCGCTGGGTAACAAAGGCAATTAAATCCCAAGCTTATGATCGCGTGATTGTGCCTGACTTGGTTCGCTGGCAGAAACAGGGTCGCTCAAAAGGTAATAACTCTGATTTAACTTTTACCTTTAAACGTATTTCTGCGTTTTACGGGCGTTTTTTCCCTGAAGGCGAAGATCCTAAAGTGCTAAAAGACAGTGACGTTGAAGCATTCATGGACAAAATGTACGAGATGGGTTGGAGCGTATCGAGTGAAGATGAGCTAACGACTGGCGGCAAGATTCAATTCTTCACCGATGGTGAGCACTCTTTTGCTTTGTGTGGCAAACAGTGTGACGACTCTTTCGACGGTGAGTTGATGGTTAAGCCAATGAACTGGTTTGTTCGTGGTAACCACGCCGAGTTCATTCAAGCAGCGATGGAAGCCGGTTTCATGCTTCACAAAGTAACGGACTACAAGTCTGCGGTGAAGTATCACGGTGAATACATTGTTTACCCTGCTAACCAAGGCAACCAACTTGCAGAGATCCCAATTAGCGTTATTGGCTAATAGCGGATTCGGGATACGAGATGAGAGATACGAAGAGCGGAATTATCCGCTCTTTTTTTGCCTCTCATAGCGTGTGTCGCTAATTTGCTTTTAGTCTTTTCGCATCCCGTTACCCGAATCCCGAATCCGCTTTTAATCTTTTCGCGTCTCGTTGCTCTAATCCCATATCCGCTTTTAATCTTTTCGCATCTCGACACTCGAATCTCGCATCTGCTCTTTAGCCTGCTTCTCAATCGCTTTAACCATGCCTTTAAAGATAAACAGGTGGGCTGGCATCATCGCAAACCAATACAGTAACCCTAGAAAGCCTTTTGGATGCCACCAAGCTGATATGTTCAGTTCACGTGAATCACCGTGGTCAGAGACGGTAATCTCGAGTCGCCCCAACCCCGGGCCTTTCATACCGAAAAGTAGAGATAAAAACTGGTTTTCTTCACAACGAATGACTTTCCACGAATCGATTTTGTCACCGACTTTTAGGGTCGGCCCTTCAGGCATTTGTCGAACCGGCACACCACCGCCAAAGAGAAGATCTAACCATTCGCGTGTGCGCCAAAGAGCATTAGCAAAGAAGTAACCTTGCTTCGGGCTTCCTATTTGCTGAGCGACCTGCCAAAGGGATTCTAAAGATGCGCTTGAGGTGATACTTGCGCCTGTTTTCTTAGGGTAATAGCCGTACCCAGCTTGCCAGCGTTTGAAGGCGGTCTTATCAAAGCCCCAAACATTACTTTTCACGAAGTTTCCTTCAGCGTGAATCGCTTGCTCAACCATATTTTCGAACGAGATAAGCTTCTGAGGGTACTTTTCTCTAATGATGGTCGAACTGGCAATAAAGTCATGTTTTAAGCCCGCGAGAAGCGCTCTGCCTATGTTAGACGGAACAGAAGTCACAACACCTAGCCAATATGACGCAATTGAGGGCGTGAGGAGTGACGTCGCCCAAAGCCTGAGTGGGCGATCGGCTGTTTTGGCAATGTGAGCAAATTGATTTCGATAAGAGACAATGTCTGGCCCACCAACTTCGAAGGTTTGGCTTTCGCTAGGCGTGTCCTGTGCGAGTTTTAGCAGGTAGTGGTTCAGGTTCTGCAAGGCAATAGGGTTGGCTTTAGAGTCGACCCATTTGGGCGCAATCATGATAGGTAAGTTGTACACGAAGTCTCGCATGATCTCGAACGCTGCAGATCCTGGACCAATGATCACGCCTGCTTGAAGCTCGGTAACTGGAACTGGTCCTTTACGAAGCAGCTCTCCGGTTTTCTTTCTCGCTTGAAGGTGTTCTGAATCACCCGTTTGCGGTTGAAGCGAACTCAGGTAGATGACGTGTTGATTCTTTGGCCCAAGAGCTGAAACAAAGTTACGTGCCAAATTCAGTTCATAATCAATAAAGTCGTGGCCTTCTGCCATCCCATGGACGAGAAAGAAGACAAGATCAAAGTCGGGGACTAATGCTTGTGTTGCGGCTTGATCTCCAAGATCAAGATACTCTAGTGACAAGTTGTCATGAGGTTCGGTTCGTGCCTTTAAATAGTCGATATGCCTTGCTGCGGCAGTGACTTGATAGCCTTGCTCAAGCAAGAGTGGGAGGAGCTGCGAACCAACATATCCAGAAGCGCCTAAAACCAGTACTTTCTTCATTGTTACTCCATTTATATCTGTGGTTAAAAACCGAACATTGATATAATAGCGCGATATTTATCTTTATTCATCAATACGTTCCGTTTAGGTATCTCTATGTTGCTCTCTTCAATTATTCATCACACTCGAGGTGATTTTGTTCGTAGGCTTATTGCGATTGCTTTGCCTATTGCTTTGCAGAGCATTATGTTTTCAAGCCGAGGCTTAGTCGATGTGTTGATGTTAGGTCAGCTTGGGGAAGCAGACATTGCGGCAGTGGGGGTTGCGAGCCGTGCAATGTTTGTGACGACCATTATGCTAGTGGGTGTCACTACGGGCGGCGCTTTGCTAACGGCTCAATATTGGGGCGCGGGTAACAAACAAGGTGTCAGAGAAAGTACCGCACTGACGTGGCTAGTTTCGACCCTGTTTGCGTTGCTGACCATTGTTTTCTTTGTTTCTTTTCCTGCGCAAATCATGGGCGTGACGACCGACTCTCAAGAAGTCGTCAGCCTCGGCGTTGAATACATCGTCATCACCTCATTCAGCATGCTGGCGGTGTCGTGCGTCAGCAGTATGGCGGTAGGTTTGAGAGCGATGCACAAACCTGGGTTAAGCACTTTCTTCAGCGGTATCGGCATTCTGTCTAATGTGTTCTTAAACTGGGTGCTGATCTTCGGTAACTTAGGCTTTCCATCGCTTGGAATCAAAGGCGCAGCGATTGCGACGGTATTGAGCGGGGCCATTGAAGTGGCGACCTTATATGGCTACCTCTATTTCTCTAAACACCTATTAGCTTTTAAACTTTGTGATATCAAAGCGGCTGCAACCGTTGAGAAAGTCGTTCGCTTCTTGAAGTTGTCTTTGCCAACCACGTTTAACTTCTTAGCGTGGGCGGGTGGCTTGTTTGCTTACCACGCGATCATGGGACAATCGGGTGTTCAAGGTTTGGCTGCGCTTTCAGTCATGACGCCGGTTGAATCTATCTCATTGAGTTTATTGATTGGCCTTTCGAATGCAGCAGCGGTTCTGGTGGGTAACCAACTTGGCGCGAAGAACAATGAAGCGGTTTATTATCAAGCACTAGGTTTAACGATTCTGTGTTTCTTAACCAGTATTGTTGTGGCGATTTTTCTCTATTTCGTCCAAATGCCAATATTGAATGCGTTCAGTGCGTTGACTGAAGAAACCAGAGCCCTCTCTGAGAAATTCATTCTCATTCTCAGCGTGGGTATTATTATTCGCTCGGTACCGCTGACTGTGATCGTTGGTGTGTTGAGAGCGGGTGGTGATGTGAAGTTCTGTCTCTATCAAGATTTGATTGCTCAATGGGTGATTGGTATTCCACTGGCTGCGATTGCGGCTATCTATTTAAAGTTTCCACCGGAGTGGGTGTATCTGCTTTTCCTCACCGAAGAAGTGATTAAGTGGGGTGGGTCGCTCTATCGCATGAAAACAAGAAAATGGATCAAAAACTTGATAGGAAGTTGAAGTAGGGCGCATCGATCACATCACTTTATCGTTGGTGTGTGATCTATCTTTCAAAATACTTCCTCCTAACAGGGAATTAGTGTAGATTCTCCTTCCAAATTCTAACTAATGTGAGCTGTTTAATGTTAAAGCTGTCAGACCTATGTAAAGGCTATGTCGACGGGGGGGAATTTCACCCCGTTTTACAAGGTGCTGAACTAACATTAAACCAAGGTGACCAGCTTGCACTAATGGGCGAAAGTGGCTCAGGTAAAAGTACATTACTGAATCTTATCGCGGGTTTAGACCTAGTAGACTCTGGCGAAATTGCTTTCCCAAACTTCAATATGCACGATTCGACAGAACGTAATCGCACCGCATATCGCCGAAATAATATTGGTCACATCTTCCAGCAATTCAACCTACTTCCAACGCTTAATATTGCTGACAATATTCGTTTTTGTCGCCAGTTAAAAGGCTTGCCTGAAGACAAAGGCCTCTGGAGACAGATTCTTTCTGCTTTAGACCTTATGCCTTTACTTGGGCGTTACCCTGAAGAAGCGTCTGGTGGTCAACAACAACGCGCTGCGATTGCTCGTGCTCTGTACATGGAACCTAAAATTCTGTTAGCCGATGAACCGACGGGAAGTTTAGATGAGCGTAATGCAGAAGCGGTAATGCGTTTGCTGACCTCTTTGGCTCGCCAATTAGAATGCACTTTGTTGTTGGTGACACACAGTGAAAAAGTAGCACAGCACATGGACGGCAGAATCCGTCTACAAGGAGGGCAACTGCATGTTATGGCCCGTAGTTAAGGCACTACTCGGTCACTATCGACGCTACCCACTGCAGATTATTTTGGTATGGCTTGGTTTAACCCTTGGCGTATCACTTTTGGTTGGTGTTACTGCTATCAACCAACACGCCAAGCAAAGCTATGCGCATGGCGAAAAACTCTTTTCGAATCCTCTTCCTTATCGTATTCGACCAAAACACAACGCCAATAAAATCCCGCAAGGTTTTTATATCCAGCTTCGCCGTGAAGGCTTTCAACAGTGTTCTCCTTTTGACCACCATCGTATCACTGATGAAAATGGCGCGAACTTCATGCTTATTGGCATCGACCCTGTGTCTATGCTTCAGCTTCAGCCGGGTGTTGCATTAAAAGATCTCACTACGTTAAACCTCATGAAACCGCCATACCCAATCCTTGTGAGTGATGATCTCGCAGAACACATGGAATGGAATAACGGGGATTACATTCCTCTGATGGATGGTTCTGAGCTTGGTCCTATCGCTGTTGACCAAAAAAACCTGATTGATGGCACAAGGCTGATTGCAGATATCTCTTTGCTCAGAATGCTTAAACGCAGTGCCGGGTTGTCTGTGATTGCGTGTTCAGATATGTCGCCTGAGAAATTTGAGCGTCTTAAAAACATGCTGCCTAATGGTTTGACGATCTCTCGCAGTTCTAAAGCTGAGCTTGAGTCGTTGACCAGCGCGTTCCACTTAAATCTAAAAGCGATGGGTATGCTGTCGTTTGTGGTTGGCTTATTCATTTTCTATCAAGCGATGTCGCTGTCGTTTATTCAGCGCCAACCGTTAGTTGGAATCTTAAGACAGACGGGTGTGTCGGGTTGGCAACTGGCTAAAGCGCTTTGTTTAGAGTTACTGTTATTGGTGGTATTGAGCTGGATCTGCGGCAATGTATTCGGTGTCATGTTGGCAAACCAACTGTTACCAGCGGTATCTTCAAGTTTAGGTGATTTATATGACGCCAACGTTGGTTTAACTATCGACTGGAATTGGCGATGGAGCGGTTACAGCTTATTAATGGCATTGCTTGGTGCATTCCTAGCGTGTGCTTGGCCATTGGTTCGTCTGCTTCGTTCACAACCGATCCGTTTGACCTCTCGTTTATCTTTGATGCGCTTTGCTGGTACTGAATTCACTTGGCAGGCTTTGATTGGTTGTGGTTTCTTGGTTGCAGCTGTCGCTGTGTATCAAGCGCCTCAGACTCAAGAAACGGGTTTTGCGATTATCGCGCTGATGCTTGTTAGTGTGGCTCTGTTTACGCCGTTCTTGATGTGGAAGCTATTTAACAGCCTGTCTTATTCATTACGTTGGGTTCGTGCTCGTTGGTTCTTCGCGGATGCCGCTTCAAGCATGAGTTACCGTGGTGTGGCGACAATGGCGTTTATGTTGGCGCTAACCGCGAATATTGGTGTAGAAACCATGGTCGGCAGCTTTAGAGATACCACAGATAAATGGTTAACACAGCGCTTGGCGGCAGATCTTTACATCTACCCAACCAACAATGGTGCTGCTCGTATGAGTAACTGGCTGTCAGAACAACCTGAAGTGGATTCTGTTTGGTGGCGTTGGGAGAAAGATGTTGCATCTCCTGTTGGTAGTATTCAAGTGGTCAGTACTGGGCCTTCTGAAGGTGAGCTAGAAGCGCTGACGATCAAGTTAGGTATTCCTAATTACTGGTACCACTTACATCACTCTAAAGGTGTGTTGATCAGCGAGTCGATGTCTCTCAAGTTGGGTATTCGCCCAGGTGACTACATCGATCTCTATGACAATCTTGGCTCTGGTTGGCAGGTTGTCGGTGTGTATTACGATTACGGTAACCCTTACCATCAAGTCATGATGTCGCATCGAAACTGGCTGTATGGATTTGCAGGGCGGGGCAATGTGGGCCTTGGCGTAATACTCAAAGATGATGTGAATTCAGTAGGGCTTCGAAGCCGCTTAGAAAGCGTATTCAGGCTTGGCTCTGAGCGTGTTTTCGATAACAACAATATTCACAGTCAAGCGATGCGTGTGTTCGATAGAACGTTCGCGATTGCAGATACATTGGGTAACATCACATTGGTCATCGCAGTCTTCGGTATCTTCTTCGCAACTGTTGCGGGTGAAGTGTCTCGACAAAGGCATATATCTTTACAGCGCTGTTTAGGTGTCTCAGCCAAAGAACTGATTCTGACCGGTAGCTTACAACTGTTTGTGTTCGGGCTTATTTCCTCCTTAATTGCGATTCCGCTCGGCTTAGCGTTGGCTAGTTTGATCGTCGATATCGTGATCAAGCAGTCTTTTGGGTGGTCACTCGAGTTGCAAGTGATTCCCTGGGACTATTTACAGACATTTGCGTGGGCTATGGCAGCATTGATGTTAGCTGGTGCTTTGCCAGTGATGAGAATGATTCGGAACACTCCGATGAAATCACTGAGGGATGCGCTTTAATATGCTTCAACGAAATGGCTCAACGAAATTCAGACACCGATTTGTCTCTTCTCTATTATTGATCGGTTTCTTTGGCACGATTTTAGGTGTCTGGGCATACTACTCTTACTTTGTTGATGTTGGCGAGAAAGGTGTGAACGAGGTCAACTCAGTGCTTGTAAGCGAGCACTTTAATGTATTCGAGCCTGTGTTACCTGACCGCAGCGTTTCGTTACCTCGAGACTTCCAATTCCACCCAGAATTTCAACACGAGTGGTGGCATTACTTTGCTTCTCTAAAAGGGGATGATGGCAAAAAGTACTCGGTTCAATGGAGCTTCTTCCGAATAGCGACTGACGAACGCGAGACGCCGGGGTGGCAAAGCCCACAGGTCTATATTTCAAATGTCGTGATCTCTTCTGATTCTAAGGTTTGGAAAGAGCAACGCTTAGCGCGTGGTGGTATTGGCCAAGCGGGAATGACCAGTCGTCCGTTTAGAATTTGGATTGATAACTGGAACTGGCGGGCCCTTGGCAACACACCATTTCCTGGTCGCCTTCAAGTGAAAACGGATACGTTTGGTCTTGAACTCGACACCATTGCGAAAGGGCCCTATGTGCTCAACGGCGATAATGGTTACCAGAAAAAGCACGATTTATTGCCTGTCGCGTCTTATAACTTCAGCGCTCCATTTTTATCTCTAAGCGGTGTATTGAATCTGGACGGCGTTACCAAGGAAGTAGAAGGCACAGCTTGGGTACATAAAGAGTGGGGCAGTGGCTTACTCGGAGTGGGTCAACAAGGCTGGGATTGGTTCGTGTTTAATCTCGATGATGGTACAGCGCTGAGCATTAACCGCTACCGCCATAATCAACAGCTGCCTTATGTTTTTGGAACATTGGCCACTCGTTCGGGCAAGGTGTACCAGTTAACGGACTCCGATATTTCTATCAAGCCTTTACAGAATACGACGCTACAGAATGGTAGAAGAATGCCGCTCCAATGGATTATTAACGTGCCACAGCACAATATCAACCTCACGACACGCATCAAACGCCGAGATATGTGGTTGCCATTTGTCATACCATATTGGGAAGGGCCAATTATGGCGAGCGGAAGCCATGAAGCGACAGGCTTTATGCAATTAACCGGTTACTAAAAACACCTAAGGCTATCATTTGATAGCCTTTTTTGTGCTCGTGATTTTGGTCAGCCCCTGATTAATTGTGCATACAGCCTTTGTGATCTCATCTATACTTATTTTATGGTGCATAACAACATTATGGAATATACGACGTATTGTTTAGTATTTGTAGGAAAAACCGAAGTTAAACATCCGAAGAAGTGATTATCTATCGATTACGCTTGGATATAAACTCATGGTTATTCTTTGTTATTCGTTTATTTAAATAATAAATATAAGGGCGAAATCATGACCGACGTCATCCGTGACTTCTTTAAAATGGAATCTGCTGGCGGCATCATACTAGTCATCGCTGCGGCGATCGCAATGTTTGTAGCAAACTCACCACTGAACGAAATGTACCAAGGCGTATTGCACAGTTACGTTCTTGGTATGTCTGTGTCTCACTGGATTAACGATGGCTTAATGGCTGTCTTCTTCCTTCTAATCGGCTTAGAAGTTAAGCGCGAACTTTTAGAAGGCGCATTAAAGTCTAAAGAGACAGCAATCTTCCCAGCTATTGCAGCTGTGGGTGGTATGCTAGCTCCTGCACTTATTTACGTGCTATTCAATTCAAGTAACCCTGAAGCGCTTCAGGGCTGGGCTATTCCAGCAGCAACAGATATCGCATTCGCATTGGGTATCATGGCTCTTCTTGGTAACCGAGTACCGGTCAGCTTGAAGGTGTTCCTACTAGCATTGGCAATTATCGATGACCTAGGTGTTGTTGTTATCATTGCACTGTTCTACTCAGGCGATCTATCTACGCTTGCACTAACGGTTGGCTTCATCGCAACGGGTGTGCTGTTCATGCTAAACAACAAGCATGTGACTAAGCTGAGTATTTATCTCATTGTCGGTGCAATTCTGTGGTTCGCAGTATTGAAGTCTGGTGTTCATGCAACATTGGCTGGTGTAGTTATTGGTTTTGCTATCCCACTGAAAGGCAATAAAGGGGAGCGTTCTCCGCTGAAACACCTAGAGCATGCTCTGCACCCATACGTCGCTTTTGCAATTTTGCCAATCTTCGCATTTGCAAACGCAGGTATCTCACTGGAAGGCATCTCAATTTCAAACCTTACAGGCATGTTACCGCTTGGTATCGCTATGGGTCTATTGGTTGGTAAGCCACTGGGTATCTTCCTATTCAGCTGGGGCGCTGTGAAAACGGGTGTAGCTAAACTTCCTGAAGGTGTGAATTTCATGAACATCTTCGCGGTATCTGTGTTGTGTGGTATTGGCTTTACGATGTCTATCTTTATTTCATCACTAGCATTTGGTCCAACTAACGCAGACTTTGATACGCTCGCTCGACTAGGCATCCTGATGGGATCAACGACTGCAGCTATCTTAGGTTACTTCCTGCTAAGTATTTCTCTACCGAAGACTAAGCAACAAGAAGTAAAGCTATAATTGGTAAGTAAAAGCATAGTTGGTAAGTAAAACTATATTCGGTAGTAGGTTCGCTTGATAGCGAGCCTACTCACTGAGTAACAAGCCAACTCTTGAGTAGCAAGAAGAGTCACAGAGTCATCCCTCGACTCATGTGACAACAAAGAACAAAAAAGCCGTGATGGGCAACCCTATCACGGCTTTCTTGATCTTACTGTTAAGCTGTCTTTGTAAGATAACCCGTCTTACATTTCAGTGACAATGTCACGCTATTTTTCTAGCGTGGTAAAAATGGTCCACTCTTCAACGATTTGTTCACTTAACCCAACCACGGTTGCCGTGACCTTACGGTTTAGTGCATGAGAAGTAGCATCATCACCCTCGTTTTCCAGGCGTTCTTCACCATAACCGACAATTCTCACTCGCTCTGGCTCTATACCATTCGACAGTAACTCGTCTTGAACATTGTTTGCTCGTCTTTTTGATAAATCTAAGTTGTATTCGTTGGAACCCACTTTACTCGCGTAACCTTGAATCTCTATCGATGCACTTTGGTAGGTTTCTAAGAACTCAGCCATGGTAGTGATTTGATCTGAGAAGATAGGGTTAACTTCATAGGAGTCATTGGCGAAAAGGATGTTCAGCTGTCTGACTTCTTGCGAGCTAACCGTCTCTCCACAGCCTTCGTTGTCTACCAGAGACGACGCTGGTGTGCCAGGACAGGTGTCTCGTGCATTGACCACACCATCGTTATCATCATCTTGCAGATCAGAAATTTGCTCCGCTTCTGGGGTTTCTATGTAGGGCTCTTCATTTTGGCTAGAGCAAGCACATAGCGTTATCGTTAATGCAGAAAGTAATAAATAAGGTCTCTTCATCATTAATACTCCACAGCCGTTGTCCACTCGTCTGGAATGTCGACCAGTAGAGCGTTCAATAGAGAGCCTGTCGCGTTCATTACACGGTATTTAGCGTACTGTTCAGAGTAATGCGCATCTAGATAATCTTTACGGGCTTCAAACAATTCGTTTTCAGTGTTAAGCAGATCAAGGAGTGTACGCTTACCGATTCGATATTGTTTTTCATATGCGATAACGGTTTCTGATGCCGAATCCACGTGATCAGACAAGAAATTCTTTTGTTGCAACGTCAGATCCAATGCACTCCAAGAGAGGCGAAGGCCTTCTTCCACTTGGCGATAAGCACGATCTCTCAAATCTTTTGCTTTGTTCAATTGGTAAGCAGCAGCTTCAGAATTAGCACTGTCTGTTCCGCCGTTGTACAAGTTATATCGCATTCTTAGCATCGCGAGCGTTTCTTGACTTGAGCCTTCATCGCCTCCCGCATCATCTCGCCATGATTGAGATGCCTCGATAGAGAACGTCGGGTAGTTAACCCCTTTTGATTGTTTGTACTGGAAGTGCGCTGAATCGACATCTGCAGTCGCGACTTTGATGACTGGGTGTTGGTCCAGAGCATCAACAAGGGCGTCTGATAATGACAGAGGAATCATAGAAATATCGGCTCTTGGGTAGACTAAGCCAAGCGGTTCTTGACCCACTATTCTTCTAAATTGGGTGTGTGTATCAATTAGGTTGTTCTGCGCGGCTAATAAGTTGCCGTGCGCTTTTGCAATCCTTGCTTCTACTTGAGACACATCTGCGGTTGAGCCTATGCCTGAGACTGCACGCTTTTTGATGTCTTTATAGATTTTCTTGTGGATAGCGAGGTTGCTTTCCGAAAGGGCTAAAACTTCAGTTGCTTTCACTGCGTCTAAGTAGATCTGTGTGACCTCTAGCGCTTTGTCTTCGGCATCCGCGAGCAATTGCAAACGAACCGATTCTGCTTCTGCGGCAGTACGATCAATATCATTGAGAGTCGATGAACCATCCCACAGCAACTGAGTGAGGGATATCGTGGCTTCCTTTCGTGTGAGATCCGTATCAGGACCATTGTTTGGCGCAGGGTTAATGCCTTCATAACCAATACCAGCATCGAGGTCGATACTAGGTCTATAAGCACCGCCAGCGGCGTCATTTCGTTTCCGTACACTCACAAACTCATTAAAGATACTCTTTATCTCAGGGTTAGTAGCCAAGGTAATGGCGACGGCCTGTTCTAAAGTTTGAGCAGAGAGTGGAGCTGCAATAACCAAGCAACACATAATGGGTAATTTCAACAGTCTCAAAGTAGGTCTCCTTCTACTTTTAAAAGCTCCCGCCGCTTCCCAACAAGCGTTTAACTACTTAATTGAAAAGGGTATTAAACGAAGCTTAGGACATCTGCAAGAAATTGCTAAGTTTGTTGGCTTTATTTCGAATGTAAGTCCCTATCCTTATTGATTAATTTGCCAATAGTAGCAAGTGGCAAGCTTCGAATGGATGCACTGTAAATAGAGGAAACGTAGTATTAGGTTTGGGCTCAGATAGGTAAACGTTGGCTAGTAGGTTGTTTGAAATACGAGTTCCAGTGATAACAATGTGCCAAGCATGGTAGTTCGATTCTTAGGAGAAAATGACAGCATATAAAGAGACGGTCGCGCTGTTCAGGTTGTAGTTAGTAGTTGTGAAGAGGGGTAAGTAAGGCTCACTCTCGTACCAAACAACAAACAACAAACAAAAAAAAGCCCAAACCAATGCGGTTTGGGCGGATACAAGTATAGGAGTTAATAAGGAAAATGCAGTAATTAAGAAAGCAGGGAGAGAAACAAGTTTGACGGCCTGTTAAACTTCTAAATACTCTGTTTTCTACCTAATTTATGACCCTCCATTTCTAATTCAGTTCCCAGAAAATTCAATAATTTTTCCTTTTTTATTAAACGTACATCGATTCAATCGGTTAGAGCAGATTCTTGCTAACTGGTACGACCAATTGGTGAAAATGTGATGTTGCTTGCTTGTTAAATAAATGTACTAAGCGTATATTTCAAACAGTTGTTTAATACGAGTGATTGAAATGGCACCAAGAAGTACAACCAAAGACAAAATCTTAGATGTGGCTGAAGGCTTATTTGCTGAGCACGGTTTTAATGACACCTCTTTACGCACCATTACGGGTAAAGCCAATGTCAATCTTGCTTCAGTGAACTACCACTTTGGCGATAAGAAGACTCTGGTTCGTGCGGTACTCAATCGATACTTAGAAGCATTTATGCCTGCATTGCAAGACGCTTTAGTGAACTTAAACTTGAACGAAACGTATTCTATGAGTGATGTGTTTGAGTCTTTAAGACAGCCGCTAAGAGCACTGAATGATGTAAGGCCAAACGGTACCAGCCGATTTATGTTACTCATCGGTCGAGGTTATACGGATGTGCAAGGTCACTTGCGTTGGTTCATTACAACTCGCTACAGCGAAGTACTGACTCTGTTTACGACGTCAGTAATGAAAGCGAATCCGAACCTCACTCAAGAGCAGTTATTTTGGCGTTTACACTTCACCCTTGGGACTTGTGTTTTCACCATGGCGTCTAGCCAAGCTCTAATAGAAATTGCAGAGAATGACTACGACACAAAGATAGATGCGAAGGCAGTGGTCGATATTCTCATTCCATTTTTGGCCGCTGGCATGTCAGCAAAAGAATAAAACAATAAAAAGCAAAATATTCACAAACAATATAGTGAACAAAAGGATCTGAACTATGAGCTCTCTAAGACAAAAATGGGTAAGTGACCCAGCTTTTAAACTCTTTAAAAAAGTACTACCACCACTATCTAGCACCGAGAAAGAAGCGATGGAAGCGGGTAGCGTGTGGTGGGACGGAGAGCTGTTTTCTGGTAAACCAGATTTCACTAAGCTTCACCAGTACCCAAAACCTCAGCTGACAGCAGAAGAGCAATCGTTCATGGATAATGAACTTGAAACTTTGCTCGCTATGCTTGATGACCACAAAATTGTGAAAGAAGACCGAGACCTTCCAGAGGAAGTTTGGAACTTTTTACGCAAAGAGCGTTTCTTCTCGCTAATTATCGCGAAAGGGTACGGCGGTCGTGAATTTTCAGCGCACGCAAACTCTACCATCGTAACCAAAATTGCGACTCGTAGTATTAGTACTGCGGTTTCGGTAATGGTTCCAAACTCTCTTGGCCCTGGTGAGCTACTGTCTCACTACGGTACTCAAGATCAAAAAGATTACTGGTTACCTCGTCTTGCTGACGGTACAGATATCCCTTGTTTCGCATTAACAGGCCCTGAAGCAGGTTCTGATGCGGGTGGTATCCCTGATGTCGGTACCGTTTGTATGGGCATGCACGAAGGCAAAGAGACACTAGGCATCAAGCTTAACTGGAACAAGCGCTACATTACGCTAGCACCAGTGGCGACGGTACTTGGTCTGGCTTTCAAATTGCACGATCCAGAAAAGCTACTGGGTGACAAAGAAGACATTGGCATCACGTGTGCGCTTATCCCGGCAGACCACGAAGGTGTTGTGATTGGTGAGCGTCATGATCCACTTGGTCTTGCGTTTATGAACGGCCCAACACGCGGTCACGATGTGTTTATTCCAATGGAATGGCTAATCGGTGGAGCAGATTACGCAGGTAAAGGCTGGCGTATGTTGGTGGAATGTCTGTCTGCAGGTCGTGGTATCTCGTTACCGGCACTTGGCACGGCGATGGGCCACCTAACGGCGAAAACCACTGGTGCGTACGCTTACGTTCGTAAGCAGTTCGGCATGTCGATCGGTAAATTTGAAGGTGTTGCTGAGAGCTTAGGCCGTATTGGTGGTTTAACGTATCTACTAGAAGCGACTCGTACACTGACAACTACTTCACTTGATATGAAAGAGAAGCCGGGTATCGTAACGGCTATTGCGAAGTATCACATGACAGAGATGGCACGTACTATTCTGAATGACTCAATGGATATCCATTCAGGTCGTGCAATTCAAGATGGCCCAATGAACTACTTGGCTGCGCCTTACCTAGGTATTCCAGTTGCTATCACAGTAGAAGGTGCGAACATCCTAACTCGTAACCTGATGATCTTCGGTCAAGGTGCGACACGTTGTCACCCATACGTATTGAGCGAAATGGAAGCGGCAGCGAACCCAGATGAGAAGCAAGGTGCAAAAGACTTTGATAGCTTGTTGTTCAAGCACATCTCACACGCAACTAAAAACACGTTTGGCGCATTTGGTGCAGCACTGACTGGTTCTAAGTTCATTAAAGCCGACATGAGCGGTCCAACTAAGCCTTACTACCAAGATTTGACTCGTTTGAGCCGTGCGCTTGCAGTCAGTGCGGATTTCGCAATGCTGACGCTAGGTGGCGAACTGAAACGTAAAGAGCTTATCTCTGCACGTTTGGGTGATGGTCTAAGTTACCTATACATGGCGTCGGCTGCGCTTAAGAAGTATGAAGACGAAGGTCGTCAACAAGCTGACCTAGACTACGTACATTACGCGGTTCAACACTGTTTCCACAATGCGGCTAAGTCGCTGCAGGAAGCGTACAGAAACTTCCCGAACAAGATGGTGGGTAAAGTACTTAAAGGTCTAGTTTTCCCTGTTGGTAACCACTTCGAAAAACCGAGTGATAACCTAACCGTTCAACTAGCAGAAAGCTTGATGACTCCGGGAGCACACCGTGAACGTCTGACGCACCTTTGTTACATTGGCAAAGAGGAAGATGATAGTGTTGGCCTTATGGAGAATGCTTTCAATGCGATGTACAGCATCAAGCCTCTGGAGCGTAAGATCTTCAAAGCAGTGAAAGAGGGCAAAGTGGCTCGTAAAGGCTTGCTTTCGGATAAACTGGCTCAAGCACTTGCAGCTGATGTTCTGACACAAGAAGAAGTCGACCAAATTGTTGCTGCTGATAAACTACGCTACACAGCGATTCAAGTTGACCACTTCAGTCATGACTTTAGTGAAACTTTGACGCGAAAAGAGTTAAAACCTAAGCTAAATAGCGTTGCTTAGATAAAGAAATGATAAAAGGCACCTAATAAGGTGCCTTTTTTTGTTTTTGTCGTAGAAGTCGCAATAGATGCGTTAACAAATGGTGACTTAGTCAGCAAATATCCGCTGAGTGCTCCAACCACTTGCATTTTCACCACATTTTTACAGAAATTAGATGCCATTTGCGTACGAAACTTTTATCCTTACCCTGATTTTTTAAGGAAGTTGAATATGATCATCAAACCTCGAATTCGCGGATTCATCTGTACTACAACACATCCAGTCGGTTGTGAAGCTAATGTAAAAGAACAAATTGCTTACACAAAAGCTCAAGGCCCAATCGCAAACGCACCTAAACGTGTACTCGTTGTTGGCTCTTCAAGTGGCTACGGCTTGTCTTCACGTATTGCGGCTGCATTTGGTGGCGGTGCTTCAACTATCGGTGTTTTCTTCGAGAAAGCCGGTACTGAGAAAAAGCCGGGCACAGCTGGCTTTTACAACTCAGCAGCGTTCGACAAGTTAGCTAAAGAAGAAGGCCTGTATTCAAAAAGCCTTAACGGCGATGCTTTCTCTAACGAAGCGAAACAGAAAACAATTGACCTGATCAAAGAAGATCTAGGCCAAATCGATATGGTTGTGTACTCACTGGCGTCTCCAGTGCGTAAAATGCCTGAGACTGGCGAAGTAATTCGTTCAGCTCTTAAGCCTATCGGCGAAACGTACACATCTACAGCGGTAGATACGAACAAAGATGCGATCATCGAAGCAAGCGTTGAGCCTGCTACTGAAGAAGAGATCAAAGACACTGTTACTGTAATGGGCGGTGAAGATTGGGAACTTTGGATCAACGCACTTTCTGAAGCGGGTGTTCTAGCTGACGGTTGTAAGACTGTTGCTTACAGCTACATCGGTACTGAATTAACGTGGCCAATCTACTGGGATGGCGCGCTAGGTAAAGCTAAGATGGATCTTGATCGTGCAGCATCAGCGCTAAACGAAAAACTAGGCCAAACTGGCGGTACTGCAAACGTTGCTGTTCTTAAGTCTGTTGTGACTCAAGCAAGCTCTGCGATTCCTGTTATGCCTCTTTACATCGCGATGGTGTTCAAGAAGATGCGTGAAGAAGGTATTCACGAAGGTTGTATGGAACAGATCTTCCGCATGTTCAGCCAACGTCTATACAAAGCAGATGGCAGCGCAGCAGAAGTTGATGAAGTGAACCGTCTACGTCTAGACGACCTAGAACTTCGTGACGACATTCAAGAGCATTGTCGTAACCTATGGCCTCAAATCACAACTGAAAACCTGAAAGAACTGACTGACTACGTTGAGTACAAAGAAGAGTTCTTGAAGCTGTTCGGTTTTGGTGTTGAAGGCGTTGATTACGAAGCTGACGTTGATACTGCTGTTGAATTTGATGTAGCTGACATCTAATTCAAACAATCGAATCAAAACGAAATAGGCGCTCATTGAGCGCCTATTTTTTTGTCTGTCGTTTGAGGAAAGAGATTAAAAGCAGACATGGAAAAATAAAAGCAGATGCGGGATACGAGTGGCGAGATGCGAAAAGATTTAAGAGCAGATGCGAATAGCAGGATGCAAAAGCTCTAAGAGCAGAATTGGGATGCGCTAAAAGCTGAGAAGAAGTAATAAAAATGCACTAACCCAAAGATGAATTAGTGCATTCGAAATATCTAAGCTTGGCTGCTTTTAAAGTAGCAGACGCTAGCTAATTATGATGATGAAAGTACCCGCTAAGGTCATCAATATATTGGCAATCGCGTACGTACCCGCGTAACCCAGTGCAGGGATAGTTGAGCGAGCGTGGTCATTTACGATGTCCATCGCCGGAGCACAGGTTCGCGCGCCAATGATGGCTCCAAATAGTAGAGCTCGGTTCATCTTCAATACGTAAGCACCCACCAAGTAAGCGAAGAATACCGGTAGCACACTCACTACTAGAGCAATACCGATGACCTGAGGGCCTACTTGCGTTAAGTGTTCAAACATCTTACCGCCGGCGCTTAAGCCGATACCAACCATGAAGAACATCAAACCTAGGTCTTTGACCATGTTTAACGCCCCTTGAGGCACGTAACCAAAGGTAGGGTGGTTCGCTCGTAAGAAGCCAAGCATGATGCCCGATAGAAGTAGGCCAACCGCATTACCTAAGCCAAATGAAACCTGACCGAATGTCATGGTGATCAAACCAAACAAAATTCCCAGAATGAAGAAGCTACAGAAGGCCATCAAATCCGCCATTTGGCTGTGGATCGAGATGAAACCAATTTTCTCAGCTAGACCGTGAACGCGACTCTTTTCACCACTGACCTGCAGGACATCGCCTTTAGAAAGCACGATGTTTAAGTCCATCGGCATTTCAATTTGAGCACGTACTACGCGGTTAAGGAAACAACCGTATTCAGACAGGTTTAAGTCTGACAGGCGCTTACCTGCGATGCTGTCACTTTTAACGACAATCTCTTCTTCCACGATACGTAGATCGAGAAGGTTACGGTCGAAAACCTCTTTACCATTACGGAAGCTTGGGTCGAGACGCGCGTGGCTATCAGGGAAGCCTACCAATGCGATTTCATCACCTTCTTGCAGGATCGCATCACCATCTGGATGGGCAAGAATACCATTACGGCGAATACGCTCGATGTAACAGCCCGTTTGGCGATAGATACCCAGTTCACGAAGGTTCTTACCGTCTGTCCAAGATATAAGCTCTTGTCCTACGCGGTAAGCTCGTATGATTGGAAGGTAAACCTTACGTTGCCCTGAAGCACCTAAGCCACGCTCTTGGGCGATTTGCTCAGCTGAATCGTGTAGGTTAACTTTCTGAAGCTTTGGAATAAGGCGAGCAAACATAATCATACTGATTAAGCCAACTAGGTAAGCCATCGCATAACCAACGGAGAGGTTTTCGATGATCAGGCCTATATCCATGTTTCTTGGTAATTCTGCAAGCCCAGAATTCAGAGCATCTTGAGCACCTACTAATATAGGCGTTGCTGTTAAGGCCCCCGCCATCATGCCTGCGGATAAACCAAAGCCTAACCCAAGGTAGTGGCTACTGAAATACGTTAAAGCAATTGCGGTAGAGAGAACCACAAGGCTCAGAATGAGATAATGCTTACCGTCTCTGAAGAAGATACCGAAGAAGTTCGGTCCAGCTTCAATACCAACACAGTAGATGAAAAGCATGAAGCCAATCGTGAGCGCATCAGCGTTAAATGAAAAACCAAGATGTCCCATGATAAGGGAAGTAATCAGAACACCGATTGAATTGCCGAGTTGGAGGCTACCGAAACGAATTTTACCAATGGCTAATCCAATCGATAAAACAACAAAGATGAGGAGGATGGGGTTTTGCTCTAACAGAAAAACAACGTCGATATTCACAGTGGTCGCTCAATAATTGGCGTGAAACACAGGGTAAGTTTGAGAGGTGAATTGTATCTAAATATAAATAAAATATAAGCGATATTTTGCTATTTTACTTGATTTTGACTTTATTATTATTCCGTACGAAAACTGGTCATAAAAAAGCCCGCTACAGTGAGCGGGCTTGATATAAATCGTACAGTCTAACGCTTAAATTAGTCAGCTGTTTAAGGCCGTAGCCTCGATTCTCGTATGAGAAATCCTAGCTTAGTCGAAAAGACCTAGGTTTTCTTTTGCGTATGCTTCAAATTCTGTGCAGCCGCCGATGTGGTCTTGGTCGATGAAGATTTGTGGCACTGTGTCTACAGGCTTACCAACAGTCTTCTCTAGGTCAGCTTTGCTGATGCCTTCAGCGTGGATGTCAACGTAACGGTAGTTGAAGTCATCGCGTTTAGCTTTAAGAGTTTCAGCATGCTCTTTTGCACGAACACAGAATGGGCAAGCAGGGCGACCAAAAATAACTACAAACATTTAATTTCTCCTAAATACGGGATGAGGCTCGTTAACTCAATTATGTTAACTATTCTTTAATGAATGCCACTCAAAATTTCTTAAAACCAACTATGCCTCAATGCCATGGGGAAATAAAGATGGAATTGCCTCTTAATACGATAGGTTTTGCCTATCAGCGCAAATATTAATCATAAAAACGCAGGGTCGCGTTCACTGGCCTCTACCATTGTTAAGTACCCTCAATATTAGAGTGTGAATTACCCCTAAGATTGCGACTTTAATCCATCTTTAGTGTGACAAGTTGCACCTCGTCAAAAAAATCAAACACAGAACGAGGCATCTTATTATTGGGTATGGAACCATATTCGGTAAGCAGCCAGATGTAACCCCATTTTAGTGTGCTTGTATTTAAGGTGCAGGCATTGTGTTGTAAGTACAAAGGTTACATTTCGAAGGTTGTATTCCGAAGATTAAATGCCAAAAACCAAGAATTTCAAAAAAACCAAGAGTTCGTAGTTTTGTTTCGTCATAGGCGCAGGAGGCTCCATGTTTCAATTTATGACATCTACAAAGATCATCTTTGGTGATGGGGCACTTCCCGCTTCATTGTCTCTCTTTAATCAATACGGCTATAGCGTGTTATTGGTTACTGGTAATACATTAGAACGCACCTCACTTGTTACTGACTATCTAGATGCGCAGAGTATGCGTTACCAGCACATTGCCGTTTCGGGTGAACCCAATATCAAAATGGTTGAAGAGGCTGCCACGTCTGCTCGGCGGTTTAAACCTGATATGGTGGTGGCAATGGGTGGCGGCAGTGCCATTGATATGGGAAAAGCGTTAGCTGCGGTTTTACCTAATCAAGGTAATTTATACGACTATGTTGAAGTGGTTGGGCGTAATGTTCCTCTTAAAACTAAACCGCTTCCGTTTATCGCTATTCCAACCACAGCGAGTACCGGCGCTGAGGTCACTAAAAATGCGGTACTTAAATCAGGCCAAGACCAAGTCAAGATAAGCCTTAGAAGCCCAGACATGCTAGCTGACGTCGCGATTGTTGACCCTGCATTAACCCATGGCACTAATCCGTATTTATCTGGCCGCGGTGCTATGGATGCATTTACCCATTTAATGGAAGCCTATGTGTGTGGTGAACCGAATCCGTTAACCGATATGATCTGTGAAGAAGGATTGCGTAAGCTGAGTTGTTCTGTCATTCAGGCGTGTATCTATGATGAACCTCAAGCGCGTTCTGCTCTTGCCTTCGCTTCTATGCTCGGAGGAATGGCGATAACCAATGCTAAGCTCGGCGCTGCGCACGGGCTAGCTTCTGCGTTAGGAGGTAAGATTTCTGCGCCGCACAGTGTGATTACAGCGCGCTTGGCACCATTTGTGATGTTAGAAAACATAGCAGTAGCGAAAGAGCAGCAAAGAAACGACATATTAGCGCGTTATCAGCGAATCGCTCAGATAGTGACGGGTAACGTAGAAGCAAAAGAAGAAGAGGCGATTGCTTGGTTATCTGAAGTGTTGGATACACTCAAGCTACCAAGCTTACTTGAATTTGGTGTCTGCGAAGCTCAGTTTGATGAGGTGTCTGCCGATGCGCTCAAATCAGTGGCGATTAAAGGAAACCCTTTACCGTTGAATCAAGAGAGGCTTGTACATATTCTGAAGCAGGTTTGCGAGGAGTGCAGTTGTGGAAAGGGGTATCATGAGACAGCCTCAATGAATCAGGCTAATCAACTTGCCCCAGAACAGGCTGCCGAGTCGAGTTTTACCATTATTAACTCTTATGCGTCTGAGAATAATGTTGTAGAGAAAGGCAATAGCTGGACGATCTAACGTTCTTCGAACAGTTCACTACATAAACCATTGTAAACAGATAAATAAAAACGGAGCACTAGGCTCCGTTTTTTAATTCAACTTGTTCTCAGTTCATGTGTTTTCAGGTCATGCCTTAACAGATTAGAACTGAGAATACTTCTCGTAACGTGAATCACGAAGTGACTCTTTCACGCGCTTTAGGTTCTCTCTGAAACCAGAGCCACGACGAAGTGTAAAGCCTGTTGCTAGCACATCGATAACCGTCATCTGAACAACGCGACTTGCCATTGGCATGTAAACGTCAGTGTCTTCCGGTACATCCAATGAGATAGACAGCGAGCTCGCTTTATCTAATGGAGAGTCTTTCGCTGTGATAGCGATAACGGTTGCGCCGTTCTCGCGAGCTAAGTTCGCAATCTCAACTTGGCTTTTTGTGCGGCCAGTGTGAGAGATAAGAACAATAACGTCGTTGTCACTGCAGTTAATGCAGCTCATGCGTTGCATCACGATGTCTTCGAAACAAGTGATTGGGATATTGAAACGAATGAACTTGTTTTGAGCATCTTTGGCTACAGCAGAAGAGGCACCCAGTCCGAAGAATGAAATGCGTTTTGCTTGAGTCAGCAGGTCAACCGCACGGTTAACTTGCATCGCGTCTAGACTGTTTTTAGCAACGTCTAGACAAGCCATAGTTGATTCGAAAATCTTATGCGTGTAAGCATCTGGGCCATCATCTTCTTCAACATTACGGTTCACGTAAGGTGTACCGTTCGCCAAGCTTTGAGCTAGGTGAAGTTTGAAGTCAGGAAAGCCCTTTGTGTCTAAACGACGACAGAAGCGGTTAACTGTAGGCTCACTCACGTCAGCCATTTTAGCTAAGGTAGCAATGCTAGAATGAATTGCAGTTTGAGGGGAAGCCATGATTACTTCGGCTACCTTACGCTCAGACTTGCTGAAATTTTCCAGGTTTTTTTGTATTTTTTCTAATGTATTCATAGTGTTCACAAGGGTATAGAGAACAACTTGCTAGTTAATATCTTTTACCAGGGGGTATGGCTGAAGCAAATATCAGTAAGCACAAAGCCAAAACTATATTCGGTATTGTAAATACTGATGCATCAAATAGATATCAAGCTAACTAGCACCATAGAGTCAGTATAAACCCAACATACTATTTACTAATACAAAAACACGGCATGAATGCTTAAGAATATGACAAACCTCAACAAAATTTTAGAAAACTACAGAATTGGAAGAGAGTTTGAGCAAAAAGAATGCAAATTGAGTATGAACTGACAGCTTAGTTACATCAAAAAGAAAGAAATTTTCAATTTGATGCAACTAAAATTGAATGACTATGCGTTGATTTGCGTAACCAGTTTAGTGATTTTACTCATCAAGTTAGGTGCTAGTTTAGAGATTTCACGCTGTTCTTCAAGCACTGAAGAAAGAATATCATTACCTGTCAGTGGATTTGCTAACACCACCCGGAAAACGATGATTGGTTGATGCGCCCATGCTTCGGGATTTAAGCGCGTTCGCGATACGAAAGACTTACCTGTTTCACGCTGCTTCTTTTGAATAAACTTGGTCAGTTCATTCAGTAGCTCATTCAGTTCAACGCGTTTTATTGCGTCAGCTTTAAGCAGCGCCGCTTTAACTGGCTCAGGCACATAGCGGTAAGTCAGTAGGCACAGCTCAGGCTCTGAAACCAGTTCGAAATCGCTTTGATCTTTAATCAGGTCGGCAAAGTAGCGCGCTTTGTTGATGCTTTGGTCGATTAGCAGTTCATAGCCAGGTCGGCTGATGATGTGCATCGACGCATAAACAAGCATTGCCATACCGGAACGAGAGCCTTCTAACGTATGACTACCAAGATCTTTCGAACCCTTACGCAATATGTATTGAGCATGATGTTCGATCGCTGTCATCGCATCTGGTTTCTTAAACAGCACCATACCCGCACCCATAGGGATATAAAGCTGTTTATGTGCGTCAATCGTGACTGAATCTGCTAGCTCGATGCCATCAAGCAGGTGACGATGATTGTTCGACATCAGAGTCGCACCTCCCCAAGCTGCATCTACGTGGAAGTGACAATCTGTTTCGGCACATACCTCAGCAATGTCTCTTAGCGGGTCGATATTACCAGTTTCGGTTGTACCAGCCACACCAATGACGGCGAAAGGTTTGATCTTGTTCTGCTTAAGTTGCTCGATCTTGAGTCTTAGATCGTCAGTGCAAATGCGGTTGTCGTTATCCGTCTTAACAGACACTAGACCTTCTTGACCAATACCAAGGACATCTGCGGCTTTTTTCAGAGAGTAGTGACCACGTTCAGAAACTAAGATGGCTAGGCCTTCGTAGTCGTAGTGCTTCATGGCTTTAAACAAGCCTTCTTTTTCTACACCTTTGAACGAGCCTTGTGCCTTCAACGCATTGTTGCGCGCAACCCAAAGCGCAGTAATGTTCGCGATGGTACCACCAGAACAAAACGCACCCAAAGAGTGGTTCGCACTGTGCATCCAGCGTGAATAAAACTGATCGTCATCTTGGTAGATCAAGCGATGTAGCATACCCAGAACTTGACGCTCTAGGGGCGTGAAAGCTTTGGAGGTCTCAATTTTTACTAGATTCTGATTCAACGCAATCATGATCTTAGAAAGCGGCATCAGAAAGTACGGCAGAGCAGACGTCATGTGGCCAATAAAACTTGGCGAAGACGTATGAACCGAGTGAGACACGAGAGAATCGAGGAGATGCTCAGTATGTTCAGAAACAAACTCAGGCTGCTCAGGGATATGAGCATTTGAAAAATCTTTCTCAATTTCACGCAGCGGCTTTTCTTCAGCCACAATGTGTTCACGTAAGAATTGATTCAGGTTTCGTGAAAGTTTGTCTTCAATTTGAGTGAGTGTTGAATCTGGGCCTTCAGGTACCGTGAAGATACGTAAAAGACTGTCGAAGCTAACATCTGCTGTTTTTTGTTCCGTAACCATAGCAAGCGATTTATTTTTTTTTATATTGACGCGAGCGGGACAATCTAAACGAAAACGGGAACAATGTCCCGTCTTAATTATGAAATCCAACTTCTCAAAAAAGCATATTAAATGAGGGGTTATTTACACTTAATCGCTTCAAGTTTAGTAATTGACTGGTTGTAGCGTTGCAGTGCCGTATCGATTTGCTTAGGGTGGCTAAGCAATTCTGCAAACGCTGAACGTAGCTCGTAGTTTTGAGCATGAGGCGTTGATTGGCGGTCGTCGAACGTTGTTTTCGCGATTTTACCTAGCTCATCATCACGTGTTGATAGCGTTTTAATGTCGTGTTGCTCTAGTTGTAGCCAACCTTCGACAGGTTGTTCTGTAGCCACTTTGCTAGAGTCATTCACAAGGTAGTAGTTTACTGCAGCACGATTAAGCTCAAAGTGGTGCTTACGACCTTCTAGGAACCACTCACTGACTTCTGTTAGCTCTGGGTATTGCTCAGAGGTCAATGCAGCAAGGTCGGCATACCAATTCAAAGAGGCGTCGATGTACGCATCATATTTTTTTGCTTGGCACTGGTTTGTTTCAGACATTGAATCTGCTGCAAAAGAGAAAGTAGAAGTTGAAGCTAGCAGTAATGCGACGCAAAGGCGTTTCATAGTGGTTCCTTTTGTAAGTTTATTCTTTTTATAACTTTGTCGTTACAGGTTACCGTGATCGTTATTTGTTGAGCAATGACACTTAGTGTCTTTTTATTTCGGTAACTGTATCGGTGTCTTGGGCATAGGTATTCGAGTTGCATTCTAATCTAAAACAAACGCTATTCCTGCGATCTAGTTAGCAAGAGATACAAAGAACAACATCAAAATCGGGACAAGCAAGCTTAGGATAAAGCCACTGACGATAGCGATAGGCACACATCGAACACCGCCTGTTGTTTGAATGACAGGTAGAGTGAAGTCCATCGCCGTAGCACCTGCATAGCCTATAGAGGCACACGGATAGCTGCGAATCAGCACTGGAATCAGTACTAAGGCAACTAACTCTCTTAACAGCTCAAGCATGAAAGAAGCACCGCCATAAACAGGGCCAAAGGCGTCACCCATCAAGATACCAGCCAGAGAATACCAACCAAATCCAGAAGACATAGCCAAGGCTTTGAACAGAGGGATATCCAGAATGTAAGCCGCGATAACGCCACCTAGCATTGAGGTGACGATAATCGTGATTGCGATGACCATGCCGTGTTTGTTCAGCAAGATTTGTCGAAGTGTTAAACCGCTATTACGCAGTTGAATGCCAATAAAGAAGAGAAGTACAAACAAAATCCATTCACTGGCGGTATCAACCCAATCAAGACTGATAGGCAAGACTAAGCCAGCGATAAGGCCTGAACCCACAACTAGGATCAGTTTGGCAGACTCCATTGCCATCGAAGAGAGGGGAAGCTTCTTCTTGCTACTATCGGTTTTGAGTGGCAATAACTTATCAATAGCGGGCAGTGCCATTAGGTTACAAACACTTAAGCAGACAAAGAAAGTGACGGTGTAAAGAAGGATTGTCTGCAGATTACTGCCTAGGTTATCGAGGGCGGCTAAGCTTAGCCCCATTAACGCGAGAATCACGTAGATCAACCGCGATGTCGAGCGGTTGATAAATTCTAGCGTCTGATCGTTCGAAATAGAAAAAAGATACCCCACGACGAGTGGTGCAAATATAAAGATCATCCCTGTAAACATGCTTTCCCCACTGCATTTACTTCATATTACATTTACTTGTCACTTAACAGTGACTTAGAAGCCACTAGTATTGATCACGTCGCTTAGCTTTGCATTAAAATCATGTTTGCTCAAGTTGCTTAATTTATAAAGCACCTCTGCACCTGTCACGTTAAGTTCAACTTCGTGATCATCGATGTTCTCATCCTTGTTTCTGAACATCAGCAGGTGATTAGCGATTCGTGCAATATCCAAGTAAGACACTTCGCGTTCTTCGTGGCTATTAATGGTATTACTGCACACATCAATAAAGTCGCTGTCGAAGCCCCAACGATTAAGCACCAGTTTACTGGTTGCAGAACATTGGCCTTGGAATATTTGTAGGGCGATATCGTGGTCTAGGTAATTGCCATTTTCGAGGTAGAGGTGGTATTCGCTAACCAAACAGAACAAACCAATGTCAGCCAGTAATCCGACAAGCAGTGATTTTTCATGTTCAAGGTAGCGGTATTCAATAGGGGATAGTTCTTTGAAGCCGTTGGTCACCAATACCATAGTGGCGCCGAGTTCTTTGGAGACAGAAGCGCTCTGAACCAGTAACTCATTACACTCTTTGCTCAGGTTGACTGAATGCTTGAGTTGTTCAATAGCCTGAGCCGTAACGATATCACGCACTCTTAATATGCCAAGGCGCGACACAGCCGTCATCATATCGACACAAGTAATGTTGCGTCTGTTGAATACGACAGAGTTAGCCACTCGAATGACGACAGCAGTGAGGCCTGGGTCTTCAAGTAAGCATTCGGCAACTTCGGCAATCCCGGTTGATTCGAGGGTGCAAAGCTTTTGAATTTTCAGCACAACGTTAGGGATAGGAGGAAGTGTTATTTTTCCCGCTGAAATAGAATGGCCAACAAGTTGGGCAAACTCTGATTCTAGACCCTTTAAGAGAAGAGCCTTATTTTGTGGTAGCCAGAAAAACGATAAATGATTCATAAAAAAAGTAACAACATGTATGTTCCGCCATTTTACAAGCCGCGATGCTGTGAAGCAATACTCATCCGACGACATAACCTTGAATAATTTGAACGGGTGTATCACTGGATGTCGAAATTTAAGCATGGTTTGATAGTTTACTGTGATATCAATCATGAAAAATCATAATACTCAATTGATTGATGTGAACTAAGTCCAGACTTATTTTTCTTTTCGAAGTATCATTTATTTAAAGGTGGAAAACGAAATCATAATATTCACCTAAAGAATAAAAAATAGATTAAAAATTTTTCGCATAAAAAGCTGCTTGTCTGGTAATGAACCTAATCGGGGTAATTTGATTAAGGATCAACGGACATGACCGAGACAGCATTTATTAATTACGTGAATCAATTTGGTGAGCATCAAAAACGTTCTATGTTTGGAGGTATCGGCCTCTTTCAAAATGACGCTATGTTCGCTTTATTGAGTGAAGGTTGTTTATTCATCAGAGGTGGAAAGTCATTAGATAAAAAACTGACGGATCTTGACTGTGAAAAGTATCGTCATGTAAAAAAACAGACAACAGCTACCGTAAATTATTACGATATTACTGACCTGTTTACATGCGAACATCCTGAATTGGATAGTATTATTCGTACTTCAATCGATAATTCAATTCAGCAACGTAGCTTTAAGAAATCATCCGCTAGCCGTCGATTGAGAGATCTACCAAACATGCAACTTACGTTAGAGCGCATGGTTAAAAAGGCGGGTGTGGACGATGTTTCAATGTTTATGCAGTTGGGCGCGCCTGAAGTGTTTAATAAGGTTCGCAAAGCGTACGGAAACGATGTTGACCTAAAACTACTTTGGAAATTTGCGGGTGCAATTGATGGTATTCACTGGAAACTATTACAAGAGCCACGCAAGCAGCAATTATTAAAGGGCTGCCACTAAAGAAGTTTGCCTTATATGCTTAAGATTATTACTAATAAATAAAAACCGAGGAATGTCCTCGGTTTTTTTGTTTCTGTCTAGCCGGACTTCTTAAAAGACTAAGTATCAAAAGGCTAAGTGCTCATGGAGAGCTTATTTGTTAGGGCTTGAGCGTTAAGTATTAGTACTTGAAACGAGCCGTGAACATTAGCTGGTCACCGTAGAAGTCGTTAATACGAGCTTCAGCACCTAAAGAGAAAAGCTCTGTAGAGTGGAAACGCGCGTAAACAGAACCCGTCCAATCATCGTTGTCATCGATAGAAACGTAACCACCTTTACCACCAACTTCTAGTTGTGGACCAAGCCATTGGCGAACACCAACGTTGATTTCCATACCGATATCAGTAGAGCTTGAGTTTTCAGGCTGAACGATACGAGCTAGCATTTCACCTGTTAGGTCTGCCCAGTTGTTTAATGGAGCGTGGAAACCAAGACCTACAGCTGAGTCGTAATCGCCTTCAAATTCTGAATCGATACGTGCTATAGCGTGAGCATTCGGGTGAATTGACTTACTGAACGCGCCACCAAATGTTACTGGGCTAGCACCGATACGTGCTTCAAAGTAATCGTAGTTAAAGTTGCTCATTACTTGTGGTTGTTCATCAACAGCTAGTGCTTGGCCAGAAGCCAATAGCATAGCGGTAGTAAGTAGAATTTTGCGCATAACGACCATAAACCTTTATTTAGTGTTAATTCCTTTGGCTTGAGAAAAATCAGGCAAACCATAAACATTGAGACAGTTTAATCTAACTCGTGGAAAAGTAATCCATAAAAATGCCAATCCTTTGCCATTTAGCTAAAAAATATACAATTTAAGCGCTGCTCTGCAACTGAGATCTCATGTTTATGGGGCTATTCACCAAAATCTAAGTTCGATTCACCAAAACTTAAGGTCGATTTACAATGCATTAGCTTATTCACCAAAGCTTGTTCGCTTGTTTGCCATTGACGTGAGGATGCGCTCGGTATCTAAAATGGAAGTCCAGTTTAGCAATTGCTTGTCGTTTGCAATCACATAGTCGGTCAGTTGTTGAGTAATTGTGTCTTTGAGCTGATCACCTTGCCAAGGCTTAGAAATATAGAAATCAAGCGCTGCGTTATTAATCGCGGTAACCGTATCTTCCAGGCCAGCTTGCCCTGTGAGCAGTAGTTTGCGTGTCGGCTTAGTGTAATCGTTCTGATTGAGTTCTATGAGAAAGTCGATACCGGTTTTGTCAGGCATGATGTGGTCGCACAAGATTAACGCGAGCTTTATACCATCTTGTCCCATTTCTTTTATTACTTGTTTGGCTTCATCGACAGACTCAGCACCTTCAACCAGAAAGTTCTCTTCAAATATCGCCAAGTCCTGAAGGACACTGTTAAGAACTTCAGGCTCATCATCGACACATAAAATTAGGTACTTATTCATGAGGTGCTCCTTCTTGTTTGAATGGAAGCCACACTTGCATGTGTGTATGGCTGCCTACCTCAGACTTCACCAAAATAAACCCTTGATGAGCCGAAACGATTTGTTGAGAAATAGATAAACCAATTCCTAAACCAAAGTTACCTTCTTTTTTGGTCGTGAAATTTGGGTTGAAAATGGTGCTGATGTCTTCTTTCGCAATGCCATGGCCAGTGTCGGAAATTTCCACTACTAAAAACGTGTCGTCACCTTGCGTCTGTTGAGAGGTAGTGATTGACACTTTTCCTCGTTCAGAAAGGGCATCGAGTGCGTTAGAGATCAGGTTGGTCCACACTTGTTGCAACGAGAGCGACTGGCACAATAAAGGTGGTAAGTCAGTGTCGTAATGCTTTACGAGTTGGTGATGTTTGAGTCTGTTTTCAAAGATCACTAAGGTATCTTCAAGCCCTTCGTGAATGTCTGCGTAGTGGCGAACCTCTTCATCTTCTCGGGCATAGCTTTTTAGGCTTTTAACCATATCGGCAATACGCTTGCTGCATACTTGAATTGAGCGGATAGAGTTTCCAACATAGTGGTAATGCTCTAAGTCATTGAGCAGCTCTTTGCCTGCGACAGGTGAGTCTTTCAAGGTGTCTAGAACCGCCGAGTCTTGGCTTAGGTTTAGTCTCACAGCTTTCTTGGCTAGCGCACGATCATCGATAGTCGACGTAAGATGCTTTACGAGTTGTCTTTCTTGAGCCGTTGATAGTGGCTTGGCTAACTTTGAATGCGCCAGCACGTCAGTCCCTTTATTCGATTCTGGGAATGACGAGTTTTCGAGTATCTGGTCGAGATGTTCAGACAAGGTTTCAATACTTCGTAAGATCGCGGCAATAGGGTTGTTCAACTCATGAGCAACGCCCGCGACAAGTTGCCCAAGCATCGCCATCTTCTCTTTCTCGATCAATTGTTGATGTGCAGACTCTAGTGACTCCAACGTTTGTTGCAGCTTGATTTTATTAGTGATACTTCTTTGCAAGCGGCGGTTAAAGTGACGGAGCAATAGATTGGTGAATAACGGCAGCAGGGTATTGTTTGAGTGCATCACTTGAGCAAAGCTATCTTTATCCAGCTTGATGACTCGTGTTTGCGTTAGGGTTATCGCGGTTGAGAATGAAGGTTCACCCGTCACAAATGACATCCCGCCGACAATATTGCCCTTAGAGTGTCGTACCACTTCCCGCTGTTGTCCCAACTCATCTTTTTTATAGAGCGCGGCTTCACCCTCAATGATCAGCCATAAAAAGCGATTGTCTTCACCTTCTACAGTGAGGAGATGTTCGGGTGAGTAGTCTCGAATGGCCTTGGTTTTGTCATCTTTTGAAAACACATCTTGTAATGCACTGACGACACGCTCTGCAAGGGCATTGTCAGAAAGCTGGTGGTAGTCGTGAATGAAACCCGATTGAAAAGAATGAATCTTTTGCTCGATGTGTGCTCTGAATAAGCGCTGTTGATCCAACGCATCACTGTAAGATAACAGGTTTTCTGAGTCGTATTGGATAACAAAAGAGGTCAGCTCTTTTTGCGCCGATTTGAATAGAACTTGATCTTGAACGGGTTTGGTTAGGCAGTGATTGAGCCGGCCTTCATTCACCGCGGTCAGAATGGATTGAATGTCTGACGAAGCGCTGACTAATATCGTTCTTGCGGTATTACTATGGGGCAGCTGTTCCAGTTCAATAAGAAATTGCACACCATTAAATCCAGAATGATGATGAGTGATCACTAAAGCAACGGTTTGGTGGTGATCATGGATATCTTCTAATGCGTGATGCGCGTCTTCTATGTTCTCGGCAGTATAAATATCGAATACAGATGCTAACGGAGCCAGCTCCGAACGTATTCTTTCAATGCTAACCGGATTATTGTCCAAACAGATAACAGCGTATTGATTCACAGCTCAACCTTAATAGTAGCGACGTCTCTAGCCTAGCAAGAACCGCTGAATAAGGATGAGAGCTAGCCGTTAATTTATTGAGGCAATCGAAGTATCGAGCAATAGACTGATTTAACTCAATGTTTCTTGTTTGCTACTGATGGGTTAGACTAAAAAAAACAGACTAGTGTAGAAAGAGAACTCATGGAACAGTTAAGAAAAATTGGTGCAATTGGCGGAGCAATCTCATTGGCACTTTGTTGGCCATTAGCGGTTGGGCAAATTGGACAAAATGCGATTACTGATGGCGTTGCAAAGCTTAACAATTCAAGCATTCAAGCTGAGATCGTGGAATACGATAGAGGTTATCTTTCTTCTACTGTAACCACTCGCGTAACTGTGACGGATGAGAGCTTGAAAGAGCAACTCGCGCTCGATGGCTTACCGAGTGAGTTTGTCATTAATAGTGCGGTGAGCCATGGCTTAGTGAGCTTAAACGCGCTGTCGACGTTTGAGAACACTGACATTCTGCCTCTTACTCTGACTACCAGCACTGAGCTAAACGGCAACACGGATTTCAACTTCGAGTTAAGCCAGTTCAATCACCAAGGCTCAGAAGAAAATGGTACCTCGGTATCTATCACGAAGTCGAATCTGTCTGGCCATGCCACTGTATTAGGGCAGGTTGATTACCAGCTTTCTATCCCATCGGTTCAAATTGATTTTGAAACGGGTGAAGAGGTCACACTCTCTAACCTAAAAGGCATTGGCTCAGGCCAGCAAGCGAAAGGTTACTGGTTAGGCACGCAGAATTTTACTATTGATAGCTTCTTGATTTCAGATTCTGCAATGCAGCCTTTCATGACCATCGAAAACTCTAAGTACGATTTTGAATCGCATCTAGATGAAGCGACTAAGCGCTTGAGCAGCAGTCTTAAGTTGGATATCGCCAACATTGAGACCAACGAAGGCCAGTTGAACAATCTAAACGTCGATTTTGAAATGTCGAAACTGGACAGCCAATCGTTTGAGAAAATCTTTGAAATTTACCAGGCGAATCCTGTTCTGACACAAGAAGATGTAGCTGAGATCATTCCGTTCATCGACGTATTGTTTGCTAAAGGCTTCGACCTTTCAATGAACAATATGTCGTTAGAATTAGGTAAAGGGCAGTTTGAATCTAAATGGTTGGTGAGCGTACCGGAAGGCACAGAAAACATCAGCAGTAACCCTTCAATGATTGTTCCTGCATTAACAGGTAATGTTCAATCTAGCTTCTCAAATGAGCTTGTTGAAGAATACCCTTTTATCCGTGAAGGTATAGATGAATTGATCGTGATGGAAATGATCAAGCAAACAGAAAGTGGTTATGAAATCACGGCTGACCTAGAGAATGGAAATCTAGTGTTTGAAAATGGACAAGAAATTCCATTAATTGCACTGCTTATGCCGGCTTTTGTTCAATAAAAAGAGTCGGGCTTAATACTGATAGGGCGATCTAACGGGTTAAGTTAAACATTTTGTACGGTACGAAACAAAAGAGGTCTTAAGACCTCTTTTGTTGTTTTTATGTTGGGTAAAACATGGTATTACTTGCATAGTTATTATTTAGCAGGAGCAATTATCCCCATGGAACTTACATTAGATAACGTATTCAACTTTAGTGCTGGCCCAGCGGCACTGCCTAAACCGGTAATGAAACAAGCGCAAGCAGACTTCATTGATTGGAATGGTTTAGGCACTTCCGTTATGGAAATCAGCCATCGCAGCAAAGAATTTATTCAAGTTGCCGATGAGTCTGAGCAAGACCTACGTGATCTTCTGAACATCCCAGACAACTATAAAGTTCTTTTCTGTCAGGGGGGCGCTCGTGCTCAATTCGCTGCTGTTCCTCTAAACCTTCTAGGTGACGCGACGAAAGCAACTTACATTGATGCGGGTTACTGGGCAGAAAGCGCAGTGACTGAAGCGAGCAAATATTGCGAAATCGATGTATTTAACGCGAAGACATCTATTGATGGCAAAGCGGCGGTTGTTCCGGCTAAAGATTGGAAAATCGATCCAGAAGCGGCGTACGTACATTTCTGTCCAAACGAAACCATAGATGGCATTGAAATCAGTGAGCTTCCTCAAACGGATAAGCCAATCGTCGCGGATATGTCATCTAACATTCTGTCTCGTAAGATCGATGTTTCTCAGTATGGTGTTATCTACGCGGGTGCTCAAAAGAATATCGGCCCAGCTGGTATCTGCATTGCTATCGTACGTGATGATCTACTAGAACTAGCAAACGAAGTATTGCCGAGTATTCTTAACTACAAAGTACTTGCTGAAAAAGACTCAATGTTCAACACACCACCAACGTACGCTTGGTACCTATCAGGCCTTGTATTCAAGTGGCTGAAAGCTCAAGGTGGCGTTGAAGCGATGGAGCTTGTGAACAAAGAGAAAGCGGCGTTGCTATATAATGCGATTGATAGCTCTGCTTTCTACAAAAACGATGTTCACACCGCAAACCGTTCAAGAATGAACGTACCTTTCCAATTGGCAAAACCTGAGCTAGACAGCAAGTTCTTAGAGCTGGCTGATACTGCAGGTCTGAAATCACTCAAAGGCCACAGAGCGGTAGGCGGAATGAGAGCTTCACTTTACAACGCGATGTCTTTGGAAGGCGTGCAAGTATTAGTCAGCTTCATGAAAGATTTTGAAGAGAAATACGCTTAATCAATAACAGAAGCTTGAACAATAAATAGCATCCTTGCTTTTGATTGTGTCAGATGTACTAAACGAGATGAATGCCGCTTTTGCGGCATTTTTTTTTGCCTAAAAAAGCATAAAGGGTATGATATGTTGCACTTTTTGTTCAGAGTTAAGTTGAACAAAAAGGTTTGGTTGTTATCGGGGGAGAGCAACTTGTATCGATCGAAAAAATGAACAGATAGCTTGGTTTTTCTGTTTATTACTGACCTTTTTCTATATAACGTCTTGCCCCAAAATAACGACAAACCCCAACAGCCCATGTCATCACCATTCTTGATGATTTCTGGTGCCATTCGAGACATGATACTTTTCGCCATGAGGAATTAGGTGTGAGATTTTTGAGTATATTAGCGGCGTTGTTCCCCGTGGTTACTTGCGCCTCTACGCTCGAAATATGGGCAGGTATCAATTATGAAACCGCTGACTACGTTAAAGAACACATCGAATCGATGACTGATCATCGTGTTGAAATACGACCATTTGATATCAACAGTATCCGATCAGAGCTGCTTGTCGCAGATCCTCGAGACAATACCTTTCCTGATGTTATTTGGGTGCCTTCTGATTTCTTGGGGCTTACTGAGTATATTGAGCTCTCAACGTTACCTTCCGCTTGGGTCGATACTTCACGCTATGAGAAAAAAGCTCTTGATGCCGTAGTGATTAATGATGAACTTAAGGCGTTACCAGTAGGAATCGGTAACCAATTAGTTCTGTATTCGAACAAGCCGCAAGACCATGCCATTACTTGGGAAGAGTTGATTCAACGCTCATCTGATTCGAACCGTGCCACTATTTTGTTCCCAAATCCAAACATGTACTTCTATTTGGCTTTTTTCCAACTGTTTTCTCAAGATATGCTTTCATCGATAAACATTGATGGGGAAGGTTTGGTGTCAATTTTTGAGTTCGTCGATAAGCTTGAGAAAGCCAAAACCATTGAAGCGTCTTGCAATGAGACATGTGCGAGGCAACGTTTCATTGCTGGTGAAGTCGAGTTTTTGATTGATGGTGATTGGGCTTTTAGCGAACTAGATCAGGCGTATGGCGAGCACTTACATGTGAACTCTTTACCTACCTATCGCGACAAGGCGATGTCTTCATTTAGTGGTGCCAAGATTTTTGCGATCACAAAGAAAGGGATGAACAACCCGGAGAAAAGAGAAGCATTAAAAGAAGTTGTTCAGTACTTACAATCGAACAGTTTTACTTATTTAGCGCATTCAAACGCGATGATCTCGCCATTTCGTGAGGTGAACCAACGCCGTGTTGAAGAAGGAAACAAGACTTTCTCTAACATGTACGATGAATTTCAATCTTCGCAAATGATGTCGAGCGACTATAAAATGGCGATCGTATGGGAAGCTTCAGCACGAGCGTATGAGCGATATAAGTCGGGAATGCCGAAGCCAGAGCTGAACAAGTTTTACGATGACTTTGTAAGCTACTACTCAGCGAACATGGGGGCTGGCGATTGAAACTTTCATTGAAATACTCCATGGGTTTGGTGTTGTTGGCGTGTTCGTTATTCCCAGTTTATCTAGCCGGTCAACTGATACTGAATAAGCAGAATGAAAGCTCTCTTGAACAAAAAGAGATCAAGCTAGCCAACTCAACGGTAGGTATTCATCAAACGGTGCAAGAGCAACTAAACCTTACAGCCAGTCTCACGCAGTGGTATTCGCAAGATCGTTCATTGATTAAAGCGGGTGGGAATATCTTTTTCTCTAGCGTTGTGTGGGACAAGATGGAGAGCTTTAACGCACTAGCCGATAGCGTGTCCGCAACCTATATATTGGATAGTAACTGGAAGCCCATTTATGACAGCAAAGGTAGCTTGTATCATTTTGAACAAAGTCAGTTACTTGAGGATTTGAAGCTTCCTCAGTCTGCGTACAAGCAAGGCAAGTTGTTTCACGCTGAGTTTATAGAGCCAGAGATCGCAGATAACGCGGATTCAGGTATCGTTTTTGTCGCGCCAATTTTGCCGTATCGGTTGATAGAGGGCTCAAGTTATACGCCGCAAGGCTATCTCGTCGTGCTGATGGGTTACGGCCGATTAGAGTCTAAAATGGCGCCTTTCCTGTATGACAATGAGTCAGTGGAGTTTGATTACTTGGCTTCGGTTAGCGATAAAACTGAACAAACAGGCACCCAGTTAATCTCTAACGACAATAAGTTGTTTTCAGAAGCATTAACATTAGCGGTGAAACACCATGTATCGGACAGTGCTCGTTTAGAAGAGATGCAGCAATCTCAGGTAGTGTTTGTTCGAATATTATTTGCGACATTAGCCGTCGCAATTGTCTTTGCGTTAGTATTGAATCGCGCCTTTTCGAGACAACTTAATTTGCTCACAGGTTCGGTGGAGTCCTACTCAAACAACCAGCCCCCTGAGCACAATCCAGATAAGCATCGTTTTACTGAGTTCACTGTATTCAGCCGTTTATTGGAAAAGATGTGGTCTCGAATACAGAGTCAATTGAGTGAACTGACGATACGTAATAATCAGTTGAGATCCGCCTATCAACAGATAAAAGAGAACAACCACAAGCTTGAAAGTTTTAACACACAGCTAGAGCAAACGGTTGAAGAGAAAACGAGTAAATTAACGCATTCATTAGCCCGCGAAGAGTCACAGAAAAACCGTATTCTTAAGATCGTTAAGTTTGCTTCTATGAGACAAAGTGTCGAGTATCGCTTGATTCCTGAGCTGGTGGATCAACAACTGGAATCGTTGCTTCCTGATAGCTTAATCCAATTCAGCTTTAACTCTGTTTCTGATGGCGACATTGCTGATAGCGATATGACTAGTCGCAACAAAGATTTAAAAGATTCAAAAGGCACCACGATTGGTTACTTCTCGTCTCAGGGTTTTGGTTTGCTGAGCGAGGAAGACTTATTGATTTTCGACCTATACCAAAAACAGTTAGCTGGTTGGATAGAGCTTGAGAACATTACTCGTATCAACATGCCAACAGGGTGCTACAACCGTAAAGCCTTCGATGAAGATCTGGATTTCTCTAAGCAGCGTGCTACAGAGTATAAAGACAGTTTGTCTTTGCTGATCATTGATATTAATGGACTAAAGACCGCTAACGATCAGTATGGACATGCGGTTGGTGATGAGTTGATCAAAGGCTGTACGGATGTGATTCGCAATCGGTTAAGCCATACCAGTAATCTGTATCGATTAGGTGGTGATGAGTTTGCTATTCTTACTTTGAAGTCTGCTGAGCAACACGCGCAAGACCCTCACCAACTCGCTGAACAGCTGTATGCGGATCAAATCGATCAGGCTATCGAAACGCAAGTCGGCGTTAGCATACCGGTTAGATTCTCGATTGGCGTCGCGTCAACGGAATCGACAGAAGTCGAGCTACTGTTTTCTCAAGCGGATGAAGATATGTACCGCCAAAAGCGTCGTTATTATCAAGATCTAGCTGAAGTAGCAAAATAGCGTAAGTCACCTTGTAAATTAGAATCAGGGCCTAAAGATAGGCTCTTACTACCTTCTTCGACCATTTAAGCGAAACTGCTGCGGGGTGACATTGAAGGAAGCCTTGAATGCTTTGATGTAGGACGAGTCGTTTTGATAACCGATTTGGTCGGCAATGCTTTGGATTGAGAGTTCTTCATCCAACAAAGACAGCGAATAAATCATCCGGATTTGTTGTCGCCACAACTGAAATGATGTGTTGAACTCTTTTGAGAATAAGCGCGACAAGGTTCGCTCTGATGCACCGACTTTCTCTCCCCATCTCTTTAGCGACAAATCCAACGTTGGCGTTTCTGTCAGCGCTTCAAATATAAGCTTCAAGCGCCTGTCTTCGGGTAGCAACAATTGATAGGTCTGAACGTTGTCTTTCATGATCTGATCGTGCAATACCGAAAGCAATCGCGATACCTCTTCATCACTCACAAATCCTTCGCACTGTCTGCGAATTTCCTGTAATAACTCATTTAAAAACGGTGTAAGGGTAATGGTTCGTACTTGAGGCTTATATTCATTTCCAAATGTAGGATTAAGGTAGATGCCGACAAATGTTGTATGGCTCAATGCGATAGATTCGTGTTGAATACCTGCAGGCACAAACAAAGCAGAAGTATGGGGCACAAGATGCTGGAAGTGCTCGGTTTTCGTTTGCAATAGGCCTTTGAGTGGGAAGATCACTTGATGCCACGTATGTTGGTGCATTGCATCGACGTAGCCCTTGGGCATATCGATGGTCTTCACTAACGCTGGTGAATTAGGATTGGCGACCATCATCTCATTTGAGGTGATGATTCCGGAGTGAGAATCTATTTGGCGGGTTGGCATGGTTAACTGGCTCTATGTCCCTATTCTGACGTGGCGAGACTAGGCTATCATGCCCGGCAGAGTGAATGAAGTAGAGAGGGCACGCGTATGCGATATCAAGTTGAAATATCGAAAGAAAACCAACTACTATTCAAAGTTGATATTGAAGGTATTAACCAAAATAAGTGTGAAACATCGCTCGAAACGGTCTTGGCTAAGTTTCCGAAAACAGAAGGTTATCAGCGCCATCTATTGCTTTCGAACAGCGAAACGCGTTACCTAAAGAGCACAGAAAACCACATTGAAGTATTAGCAGCGGTTCCGGTATTTAAATCACTGGGCGAGCAATAAGTTGGCTTTAGCTCGTATAAAACAGCAAATAAGTTTCAGGTAAGAAGGAAGAGATATGAAGAAGTTAGGCTTAGTAAATAGCGTATTGGTAGGCAAAACTGTTGCCTTTGCACACGGTGCAAACAGTGCCATCAACAAGCAGGTTTTACCTGAGCGTCAGCATGCCACAGAACTTGGTTTTACCAATGACGAACAAGGCGACCCTCGCTTTCACGGTGGTATTCAAAAAGCCCTTCATATCTACCCAAGCGAGCACTACCCAGTTTGGCAGGAAGAGTTAGGTGACAAAATCATCTTTCAATCTGCAGGCGCATTTGGCGAGAACCTAAGCTCAAGCGGCATCACGGAGCACTCCATTTGCTTGAAAGATAAGATTCGTATTGGTTCAACATTGTTGGAAGTCTCGCAAGGTCGTATGCCGTGCTGGAAGCTGAACGTGAGATTCGATCAAAATGATATGGCAAGAAGGCTGCAAGATACGCTAAGAACTGGCTGGTATTTCCGTGTATTGGAAGAGGGGGATATCGGTGCTGGAGATGAGATCATTCTATGTGAAAGACCTTATCCAGAATGGCCGTTAACTCGCATCATGGGAGCGGTGTTCACAGGTTGTTTGGATAAACAAGAGCTTAAAGAACTGGCGGAGCTACCTTTAGTCGAATCTTGGGGAGCACTCATAGAGCGTCGCCTTGAAACTGGCAAAGTCGAAGATTGGGAAATGCGATTAGTTGGTCCGACAGCGGAGTAAGCTTTTCCTAATACGCAAAAACAAAACGCTCACTATTTAGATAATGTGAGCGTTATGAGTATTAAGGTGTCAAACGGCTAACGGCTAGTCGCTTCACGTACGATTTAAACAGTATTTAAATCTAGCTATAACCAGAAATCTTTAACCGGCATGTCAGGGCTAAAATGATGTGCAATCTGCGCTTGTAGTAACTCTGCGGTTGCAATTGCATCCGTTAATGCATGATGCGGCGTGTAGTCAGGCAAGTGATATCGACGGCGGCTCTGCCCTAATCTCACTGACGCAGGCTTCTTGCCTTTGAGCTTATTCCATAGGCCGCCAGCCAGTTTGTTCTGGATTTGAGATTCAATATCGAGCGTGTCGAGGACTGGAAATTCGATCCCTTCACCTAATCTCACTTTCAGTGCGTTATCCAAGAAATCACGCTCGATACGACGGTAATGAACCACTGGGATGTGACCCGCCAGTGATTCTAATATCTCATCTAACACCTCGCTAAGGTCTGGCGCGTCAATGATGTCGTTGTGAGTGATACCATGAATAACCACAGAGTCTTCTTCTAATTTCTGCTTTGGTCTCAGTGTCCAGTGTTTGGCTTGTCGTAAGTAAATACGATTTAGCGTAAACGGGACCAGGCCAATGGTAATGATGCCATCTTTGTTTGGGTTTAAACCCGTAGTCTCAAAGTCGACAGCTAAGAAGGTTACTTCTGATAATGGCGTATCAGGCGCAGGAAGAGGTTGGCTATAAAATTGCTTTAAGCGTTCGTCTCTCGCTCGTTCCAGCTTTTGAGCAAACTTAAATGGCCAATCGACCGCAGGTGATCTGAATAGTTTGTTCATAGGCCCTACTTAAACTTATTGCTGGCTTGATAACGGAACTTAAGGAAGTTCTGCGCATTACTTAATATTTGGAATGCGTCCTTTAAGTTGCGTCGCTCGAAGTCAGATAGGTTCTCTGGCTCAATGTTGTTATCCGGTTCTATGTTGTTGTCGACATCGTGTGCTTGGTGGCGAATACGAACCAGAGATATAAACTCCATCGCATCTTTCAAATCTTGAGCTCGGCCTTTTGGCAGAATACCTGCGTCGATAATGTCATCTAAACGTTCGAATGAGTTCTTAGAACGAGAGGCTACCGCCAACGAGTGAACACGAATTAGATCGGCAAGTGGTGCGGTACCACGACGCTTAAGGTTGATCGAGTTGTTGTGACGACCATCTTTTTCCATAACGAAATCTTTGAAGAACCCGAGTGGCGGTGTGCGGTTAAGCGCATTACGAGCAAGACATGCTAAGAAACGGTTGTTCTTACGTGCACGGCGAACAATAAAGCTGTTCAGTTGTTCCGCCCATTTTAAGCGACCGTAGACACCGTCTAAATCAAAGAAGATAGAAGCGTTCAATAGCGCTTTCGGGTTTGGATCATCAATCCAATCGGCAAAGCACTCTTCCCATTGGCGACGAGTCATGCGCCACGTTGGATTAGTGGCCATGATGTCACCGGTACAGTACACATAGCCACACTGATCTAAGCCATCACAAATGAAGGTCGATAGCTCTTCAAAGTATTTACCGTGTTTTTTCTCGTCGTAGGTGTCATCAAGAATAATGGCATTATCTTGGTCAGTAACGAGCAGCTGCTCATCACGACCCATCGAGCCGAGTGCAAGGAAACAATAAGGAATGGGCGCTTTACCTAATTTCTCTTCGCCTAGCTCGATAATACGTTGCTTAAAGCTACGGCCGATTACCGACATTGCGGTACCCACCATGTGTGCGTTGGCATCTTCGTTAACCAAGCGCACAAAGCTGTCTTTTACTTGTTCAGAAAGTACTTTGAGATCTTCAATGCTTTGTTGTTGGAAGATGCTGCTTACCAATAACAGCGAGTTTTGAGACTCGTAGCGAACAATATCGGTCGCTTCGATAATACCGATAGGTTTCTTATCTTTAAGCACTGGCAAGTGGTGTACGTTGTAGCGAAGCATGGTCATCATTGCTTCATATACATAGGCATTGTGGTCGAGTGAGATAACCTCTGGTGTCATCACACTGGATACTTCATCCGACGGGTCAAGGCCTTCGGCTAGAACGCGAGTACATAAGTCTCGGTCGGTAATGATGCCGATAACAGGTGTTGAATCGTCTTCATCATCTTCAACAATATCAGGGTCGATGATCAGTAGAGAAGAGACATTGTCTTCTGCCATCATGGTTGCGGCTTGTTGGATGGTGCGCGTTTTCTCGATCATCGGCGCTTCGCTGGTCAATAGCGTTTTGACCTTAGATGTCGATAAATCGTTGGCGTCGTTGCTGTCTGAGTTTGCTTGGCGAAGTCGCGCGTTATCTTCTACCTCGACAAAGTCGGCGAATGAATCATAGTTGTCGTAGAGCTCTTGGAAAATCGGCTCAGGGATGCAATAGAGAAGGGTATCTTCGGTCGCTTTAACTGGGAAGCGAACTTTGTTGTTGGTCAGCAACCCCATTTGTCCAAACACATGCCCTTCGTCAAGGCGATTATAGAGTTCGCCCTTACGACGATAGACTTCAACCTCGCCACTTCGAACGATATAGAGGTCATGAATTTGATCACCAAAGTGAATGATAGGGGTATCTTGGCGGTAATAAGAAATTTCCACACTACTGGTCACTTTCACCAATATCTCTTCAGGAAGTTCAGAGAAAGGGGGGTATTGTGCCAGAAAGTTTTGAATCTCTAATAACTCAGCATCCATAATGATCATCCATTGGTTTGTATGATTTCATGGTACAACATTTGATAATAATTTTCCGGCACAAATCAATCTGTGAGCTAAAACCTTTTTAAAGTCTTATGGATAGACTAATCTTTCAGTTAATGGAGTGACAGTGGAAGGATGATAGGAATGTCGAAGTGGAAGCTTAGTTTGGTACCTGCGGTTTTTATGTTTTCTCCAAGTTTGTGGGCGGACACTAACGCGGTGGATATTCTTGATTATGACCATATATATGCCACCGCGCATTCGGGCAGTTTAAATGAAGATGCGGGCAGTAATAACAATGCCTCGTCGTATGGATTAGGCGTCAGTTACGCGATGACCGATGATTGGTTGTTGTTAGGTGACTATAGTGCGCGCTTCATTCATCCAGATGAAAGTACCACTCGAATTGATACCTTAATGGCAGGGGCTGGGTATCGTTACAGCATCAAGAAAGATTTGGATATTGTCGCTTCTTACTTGCTGGGCATTACTAAAGGTGAGGTAGAGCTTAATGGCAGCAACGAAACCATCGAATCGGATACTGAATTTGTCCAAGGTGTAAAAGCCGAACTCAACTATGGTTTTGCAAAACGTTGGATTGCTAACGGCAGTGTGCAAGTGAACCTAAGTGACCTGTTTGATGAAGAAATTTACCACGTGGGTTTGCGCTATCTCGTGACCAATAAGTTTGCGATTGGTGGCTCTTATCAACACAGAGATGGTGAGGGTAGTAAAGGTGGAAGCGAGAGGACGAATGAGCTAGGTGTGGAATTTTTCCTAGAGTATTAACCAGCAACGCAGAGGCTAAGCGTTATTACGCAGAGACTAAGTGTTAGTAACGAAAAGGCTAAGTGCCTTAATAGCTCTTATATACATAGCTCTTATATACAAAGAGACAGACACAAAAAAGCCAGCTTAATCGCTGGCTTTTGTCTATCTATAGGTCGACAGATACAGGTTTCGCTTTTCGATTAAAGAACCGCAGCAAGACCTTTACATAGAGGACCCATGTTTGACTTAGTCATGCCAGCAACACTGATACGGCCAGAACCAACAATGTAGATAGCGAATTCGTCTTTCAGGCGAGTTACTTGCTCTTTGCTTAGGCCAGAGAAAGAGAACATGCCGTTTTGGCGCTCGATGAATGTGAAGTCTGCATCAACACCTTCAGATTTCAGTGTTGTTACGAATAGCTCACGCATCTCTTGGATACGGTCACGCATTTCTGCCACTTCCGCTTCCCATTCAGCACGTAGATCAGCATCACCAAGGATGTGAGTTACTACAGCACTACCGTGCGCTGGTGGGTTAGAGTAGATAGAGCGGATGATGCTCTTAACTTGAGAGAACGCTGTCGTTGCGACGTCTGCAGATTCTGCAACTAGAGTGAATGCGCCCACACGCTCGTTGTACAAGCCGAAGTTCTTAGAGAATGAGCTAGCAACAAGGATCTCTTTATTGTATTGAGCAAAAATACGTAGACCAGCTGCATCTTCTTCAACGCCTTTTGCAAAACCTTGGTAAGCAAAATCGAATAAAGGAAGCAGTTTCTTCTCAGCAACCAGTTTAGCCAGCACTTCCCACTCGTCAGTTGTTGGGTCGATACCTGTTGGGTTGTGACAGCAGCCGTGAAGAAGAACGATATCGCCTTCAGAAGCTTTCTCTAGGTCAGCAACCATGCCTGCGAAGTCTTTGTCTTTTGTTTCAGCGTTGTAGTAGCTGTATTGAGCTGTCTCGATACCCGCAGCAGCGAAAACGCCGTTGTGGTTTGCCCAAGTTGGGTTACTGATCCAGATTTTAGCATCGCCTAGTTGGCGCTTGATGAATTCGCCAGCAACGCGAAGTGCACCAGTACCACCAGGAGCTTGTGCAGTTTTCGCGCGTTGAGACGTTACGATCTCTGCGTCTGAACCGAAAAGAAGCTTCTGAACCGCTAGGCCGTACTCAGCTGTACCTTCAATTGTCAGGTAAGATTTGGTTTTTTCGCTTTCAAGAAGTGCAGCTTCTGCTTTCTTTACTGTTTTAAGTACAGGCGTTTGGCCAGCTTCATTTTTGTAGATGCCAACACCAAGGTTGATTTTCTCTGCACGAGAGTCTTTTTTAAACTCTTCAGTAAGGCCGAGGATAGGATCGGCGGGAGCAGCTAACACTTTTTCAAACATAATCTTCATCCATGTCAATTGAGAGGGGATAGTATCTATGGGTAGTTATACCTGTATGGAATTTTTAAGACAATACGAAGTGAACAGAAAGGCCAAAAAAAATCCATTTCAATCAGATTTATTGACTAAAGAGGGTATTTGATAACAAAACACCCTACGGATTAACCTATAGGGTGCAAGAAGTTAGTGGTTTTTATATAGATTAGGCTGGTTGAGCAATAAAGCTTTCACGCTCGAGTTCACTTGGTACATTTTTGCCATCTTTGTAGGTCGCGGCAATCGAAACAAACTCTTGTTCGACAGCCAGAAAAGCTTGGACAACTTGCGGATCAAAATGCGTCCCATTGCCCTCCAAGATAATCTGCTTAGCTTGTTCATGAGTAAAGGCTGGCTTGTAGACTCGTTTTGATATTAACGCGTCATAAACATCGGCTAATGCCATCAAGCGACCGGATAATGGAATGTCCTCACCAGACAGCTGATTTGGATAACCGCTGCCGTTCCATTTTTCGTGGTGGGTCAGAGATATCTCTTTCGCGACTCTCAGGAAAGAGCTGCTTCCTAACTGCTTTTCTGCAATAGATAACGCTTCAGCACCAATTGCGGGGTGACCTTTCATTATCTCAAACTCTTCGTCAGTTAATTTGCCCGGCTTTAATAACACGTTATCAGGAACGCCTACTTTGCCTACGTCATGAAGTGGGGCAGATTTGTAAAGCAGCTCTATGTAGTTTGGTGTTAACAAGTTTGCGTGGATTTCCGACTTACTGAGCTCTTGTGCGAGTACCTTTACGTATTCTTGGGTTCTCAGAATGTGAGCACCGGTTTCATTGTCTCGAGATTCTGCCAACGCAGACAAACTTACGATCGCAACGTCACGGGTAGTTTTGACTTCGTTTTGTGCCGTTTCGAGGCTATCAAGCATGGTGTTGGTCATTGATGCCATTGAGCCAAGCTCGTTGTAACCGAAAATAGGTAAACGAACGCCTTGTTCGCCATTGGTGACCTTGCTCAATGCACACTCTTGGCTAAGCAAAATGCGTTTAATCAGTTTGCTCCAAAGTGTCATGATGATGATTGCGTAGCCACCCAGCACCACTGCCAAATAAATGAACTCTTTGATCACGCTGATCTTGCCTGTTCCATCTAATAAGCGGTCAGGGTTATGTTCTAGCCAAAAGATGTCTTTGACGGCGATCATAGTTAGCATGGTGGTTAGTGTTACCAGAAGCACGATAACCAAACCAATCATTTGCTTAACCAGCGAACTCCTTTCGCCAATCAGTTGGAAGTCAAATTGCCCAGTCGCCTCCATTTTATCCATTTGGTTGAGTTGGGCGCTTAATTGAAGAATGGTACCGGTAAAGAAGCCGAATAGGCTCATGCCAAACAGTACTTTCAAATTACTGTCTATGGTGAATTCATAGCTTAAGTTGTAGTAGAGCGCGAAAGGCACACTTGCAGCAAAAAATAACAGGGTATCGAGCTGCGCGAATCGACCTTGTTTGACTAAGGAGTGTTGCGCTAATAAGTAACGACGCGCGAGCCATAATAAGACAAACACAATACTGACTTGTGTGAAAATCTCTAACGTCGTTAAGCTTTCGAGCATTGGGCACACCCGACTGCCGTAGGTACCAAACAGCACGCCAGCGATGACATATAATTTAGTCGTTAGCGATTGATTGTAATTTGAAGTATCCATCGATAAGCCTTTGTTGATTTTCATCTTAGGGTTTCGTAACTAATCCTAAGTTTACGAATACGCGATTTTCACATTGATTTACGATTTTCACATTGATTCACGATATTGGAAATTTGTATGGTTAGCATAGCTGACGTGAATAAGACCGGAAATTCTATCGATAGCTTTCGTTGAATGATACAAGAAACTGGTTTGTGTTAGTGATTTGTTAGCTAGGTGGGGGTTATTGCAGCATTACTATGAAGATAATTGAATAGCCTCGTTGAGATTAGAGGCTATTCAGTCGGTATACTTGAGTGGAATCGCGAGTGATTGAGTTCGCTATCTACTTTAAAACAATTACTTTTTCAGGTTGATTTCAGCTTCGATAGAACCTGTTTCAATCTCAGGGTGAGACGCTAGTTTGTCTGATGCCCATTGGTTAAGGTGTTTCAGAATAGCAGACACCGCGTGTTTCTCAGTTGGTGCTTGGTCTTGATCGACGTCGATCTTCTGCTTTGGATGTGAGCCTGTTGCATCTTCAGCGATATGTAGCCAATCTGGGTGCCAGTAATATGGCTGGCCACTCGGTGTTGTCCAACTATGAACACCGTTTGACTCTCCTTTATAACTTAATTGGTCTGCTTCTATTTTTTTCATTGTTATCTCGCATGTTTTTTGGGTTACATCAAATTATAGAGGCGTAGAACGAACTTGGCTCCCGCCTTGGTTACAAACTTAGCAAAGCATACAAAGTTATCTGTGAACCAATTCACACTATTATAGAAATTAGGTCCAATCATATGGATAGCGGCAATAGTTGTTAACGTTAGTGATAAAATCCCCGGCTTATTAGAATTTATCTAGGTAGTACAATTAGATGGCGCGTTATGAAGAGCTTGCAAAGGATATTCGAACTCAGATCGCTAATAACACTTGGCGATCCGGAGAGAAGATCCCTTCGGTACGCATGAGTTGTCGAAATTACAACGTCAGCAATAGTACTGTCTTACAAGCCTACCAATTGTTAGAAAGCGAAGGGTGGATCATCGCTAAGCCTCAGTCGGGCTACTTTGTTGCACCACGTGTGGACGGCGTTGATTATGAACTGCCGTTAGTACACAAAAAGAAAGCCATTAATGATCGCTTATTCGACTTTTTGAAATCGAGTTCAGCAGAGGGTGTGATTCCTTTTGGCTCAGCATTCCCCGATCCTGACCTTTTCCCATTACCTACCTTGACTCGAAACCTTGCCAGTGCTGGTAGAAAGATGACAGGTGCTAGTGTGATCAATAATCTGCCACCGGGCAGTGAGTCCTTAAGAAGACAAATCGCGCAGCGTTACCTGCAACAAGGCATTACGGTTAACCATCAAGATATCGTGATTACCTCTGGCGCAATGGAAGCGCTTAACTTAAGCCTGCAAACGGTTACTAAGTCGGGTGATAATGTTGTGATTGAATCTCCCGCTTTCTATGGTGCTTTACAGGCCGTAGAAAGATTAGGACTCAATCCTATCGAAGTGGATGTTTGTCCAATCAATGGATTGAACATTGAGCAGTTTGAAAGCGTACTACAAAACCAAGATGTAAAAGCGTGTTGGCTGATGACGACGTTTCAAAACCCGACAGGGACAAGTTTGTCTGAAGAAGCGAAGCGCCGTGTAGTTCAGATTGCAGAACAACACGAAACCTACATTATTGAAGATGACGTATATGGTGACCTCTACTTCGAAGGGCATAAACCCAAGCCACTAAAAGCCTTCGATAAGACCGATTCTGTTCTGCTTTGTGGTTCGTACTCAAAAAGTCTGTGTCCGGGTTATCGGGTCGGCTGGGTTGTGAGCGCGCGTTTCAATGATGCCATTCAAAAGCTGCAGCTTCTTTCTACACTGTCGAGTAGTGCGCCTGTGCAACTTGGCGTCGCACACTTCTTAACACATGAAAGCTACGACAATCACCTTCGTAAATTACGTAAAAATCTTCTAGTGAGAAAAGAACGATTCATTGAGGTCATCAAGCAGTACTTCCCGCATTCCGTCGAGATTGAAGAACCGGCTGGTGGCTACTTCATATGGATTCGCCTTTCCGCCAAATTCGACAGTCAACAATTTTACCAACTAGCGATTGCTCAGGGGATCAGCGTCGCTTCAGGCGATCTGTTTAGTGAGCAGGGCAGAGTAGATAACGCGATCAGATTGAACTTCTCTTATGAACTCACAGAAGAGAAAGAACAAGCACTAATCTTGCTTGGCAAACTGGCACATCAACTTACGCATTCGTAAAATCTTAAGTCACTCATAAAACAGACCATGATTTCAACTGTACGGATTGTTTCTGGTGCAACTGTACGCCTTGTACAACAAAGAGTTGTGATTCAATACAGTTAGACCAAATATTGGAGATACCGTTATGTTGAAAATGACTATGGGAAATGAAGTTAAGCTGATTATCGTCGCGATTGTGTGTGCGCTTCTGCTTATTCTCGGCCACGTATTGCTGGCAAAAGCCTTCGCTGATATGGTTTGGGCTGAATATACAACAGCGGCTATCCCGTTCGTTATGATGGCAATCTGCGGTCTCGCGATAAAATACGCTATCGACCAAGATGTCGATTAAGCCGATTATCCAGTCGAATTATTTTAAGCCCTGCCAGAATTTGGCAGGGCTTTTTCGTTTTAAATGACCTGAACTTTTGAATGATGGCATTAAACCTGAGCTCTGAAGGCTATCTCATACTTTAATGCCACAGGCTTTGTAAGTCTGTGTAAGCGAGAAATGGTGATTATTTGGAATATGCATCACCTTTAGTCAAAAACTTGGCTTATTGGTTGTGCTAGGAAATAACCAGAGCCTACCTTTCGCCGTTATATATTCACGCCAATTATTGGTCGCTATGCGATAAAAGTGACCAGAGTAAAGGCTTACAGTACCTTACAGGTTTAAATTTCCCATTTATTACAATTGGTTATGACTAATTGAGATGCGGGATTATGAGATATGAAATATACAAAAACAAACCTGTGCATATTGGCTTTGTTAGCCACCAATGCTTCAGCAAGCGAACTCCATGTTGATTTGAATCGACTAAGTAATTTTTCGGAAGTTGGTACTAATAGACTGTCTATTACCAGTGAATTTATCGGCTATGAGCTTGATGAGGGAAAGTATCGTTACGCAAGAGAGGTTGACTTAAACGGCTTAGATTGGGCTTTTCTTTATGGAGAGCATCAAAGAAAAGATAAACCCAACAGTGCCTTAATTGGTGATGTGAAGGTTATTGGTGATTTAAAACAAGTTGCTAATTCAGAGACTAAAAATGCAGTTGGCAATCGTTACTACTGGCAAGACGGCGACTCTACGGATTATAACCAAGAGCTGGCTTTTTCAGGTTTGCTTGTTGGTTCTAGTGGTTTCTCTTTTGACGTTCAGCCGAGTAAAGAAGGGCGATTTTCTGTAGAGCTTTATACACATAATTGGCTGTCTTCTGCTGATGTGACGGCATGTATTAACAAGCAATGCATCACAATTAAAAATGACATTTCATTTCACATGACCAGTGTCAAAAATACGATTGTTTTCGAGTCTCAATCGCCAGATGACATCGTAGAAATCTCATATTCACGCCAATATAGGCAGTTTGATTTTGAATCGAGACAAGGCTATCACGCTATTGAGGCTATCCAGTTGAGAGAGGTTGAGTAACATGAAAAGAATCATTCTAGCATCAGCTATTGTAGCGACTTTTTCTGCTCACTCAGGTCTCGGGAAAATGGATCGTTCGGTCACTCAACACAAAACGTTCGCACTACAAACTCAGTTCGATTTTGCCTGTCATATGAATGCGGGTTCCGCGACCTTAATTGACCCTTACTGGGTGATAACGGCAAATCACGTATCAGGCTCTAAAAGTGAAGGGTATGAAAATGCAGTCACTTGTTCTTCTTATGAAAAAGATGAGAACGGTAAGTTCAACGTTATTCATACATCACGTGCGACAACTGACCCTGATGGTGAGTGGGGGGAGTATGAATTTACCGATGGCATTTATGATTTCGCTCTGGTGCGTTTAGACACGCCAATAACCGGTATTAAGCCTGCGAAGTTACCAGAGAAAGGGATGTTCGATCATTCAGAGTTTTATGAAGTAAATAGCGTTGGCTTTGGTAACTATAACGGCCGTAATGGCGGGAAGAAATTTGTTAAGTACAATGACACAGATAAGAAATGGTTAGCTGAATATAAATATAACCCGGTGATCATGCCTCAAAGTGATTTGCAGTGGTTGATCATCCATGGAGACTCAGGTTCAGGCATTACGATTGAACGAGACGACGAGTTTTACATTATTGGGGAGATAGGCCTTCAATATTATGGCGAGCTTGGTTGGCAAGATACCTTTGATGATGTTTTGGGGAGATTAGATTCCTTAAACAAGGATATGAGGGAGCATGGGTTTAGTTACACGAAGCCAGTAAATCTTGGTGACGTACGATGGACGCCATCGACCCAGAATAGTATCGAAGATCTTCACGCCTTTTACAGCTACTGGAAAGCTGGAAGCATGGACTTTAATGGTACTTATTGGACGAAGGATGGCGGCATTTACAACACCGCTTATGCGCAAGAAGGTGAAACGTACACTTTTGAAACTGTCATTCCTGCAAACCCAAAAGCGCCCGCTTTTGATGTGTTTGTAAATGGTCGTCAGGTTGCTCATAACATTAAGGCGGATAAGGAGAGCTTATTCTTTAAAGTGAATGCTTTTGAGCAAAAGGGTGATCAGATGGTGATTGAATTTAAGCCGTTAGAACCGACGGGCGAGAAGATACTTTTAGATCACTTTTTGGTTCGAACTGTCGAGTAGACTGAGCTGTTAATCTTTTATCAGTAGGCGCTTAGCAATAGGGGCTTATGAACATACCCTTATAAATAAGTGCGTATAAAAAAACCTCCGTATATACGGAGGTTTTTATCTATTTAATTATCTATCTATACTGACTTCTCTGAAAGAAGAAAGCTGAGATTAGAAGTTAGCAGAGCGTGGTGTACGTGGGAACGGGATAACGTCACGAACGTTGCCCATACCTGTTACGTAAGACACTAGACGCTCAAAGCCAAGACCGAAGCCAGCGTGAGGCACTGTGCCGTATTTACGTAGGTCGCGGTACCAGCTCATGTGCTCAGGGTCGATACCCATACCAATCATGCGCTCGTCTAGAATATCTAGACGCTCTTCACGTTGTGCACCACCGATGATTTCACCGATGCCTGGTGCAAGTACGTCCATTGCTGCAACTGTCTTGCCGTCGTCGTTTAAGCGCATGTAGAAAGCTTTGATGTCTTTCGGGTAGTTCTTAACGATAACAGGTGCTTTGAAGTGCTCTTCAGCTAGGTAACGCTCATGCTCAGAAGACATGTCGATGCCCCACTCAACGTCGAATTCAAATTTCTTACCAGAATCTAGTAGGATTTGGATTGCGTCAGTGTAGTCAACTTGTGCGAAATCAGCGTCTACGAATTGCTCTAGACGAGTGATTGCTTCTTTGTCGATGCGAGAAGCGAAGAACTCAAGGTCGTCGCGGCGTTCTTCAAGAACAGCAGCGAAAACGTACTTAAGCATGTCTTCAGCCAGTTTCGCTACATCGTCAAGGTCTGCAAACGCAACTTCAGGCTCAACCATCCAGAATTCAGCTAGGTGGCGGCTTGTGTTTGAGTTTTCAGCACGGAACGTAGGACCGAACGTGTAAACTTTGCTTAGTGCACAAGCGTAAGCTTCAGCATTAAGTTGGCCAGATACTGTTAGGAAAGTTTCTTTACCGAAGAAATCTTCGTTGAAGTCAACTTTGCCTTCGTCAGTGCGAGGTAGGTTTTCCATGTCTAGCGTCGATACGCGGAACATTTCACCAGCGCCTTCTGCATCAGATGCAGTGATAAGCGGAGCTGAAGTCCAGAAGAAACCTTGCTCGTGGTAGAAACGGTGAATCGCTTGAGATAGACAGTTACGTACACGTGCTACTGCGCCGATCACGTTTGTACGTGGGCGTAGGTGAGCAACTTCACGAAGGTATTCGATAGAGTGACGTGTCTTAGCCATTGGGTAAGTGTCAGCGTCTTCAACCCAGCCTACAACTTTAACGTCAGTTGCTGCTAGTTCGAAGTCTTGGCCTTTCGCAGGAGACTCAACAATCTTACCCGTTACTTCAACAGAGCAGCCAGTTGTTAGCTTTAATACTTCGTCTTCGTAATTATTAAGATTATTAGGAACCACGGCCTGAATCGGGTCGAAACAAGAGCCGTCATAAATGGCAAGGAAAGAGATTCCAGCTTTGGAATCACGACGTGAACGGATCCAGCCGCGAACAGTTACTTCACTGTCTACCGCTAGCTTGCCGCCAAGTACGTCTGTTACAGGCGCGTAAGTCATGTTGATTTCATTCTCCATTGAGGGACAAATTCAACTCAAAGTCTCTGGCATTGAGGCAAATGAACATATATTTGCACAATAATTAGCCGAAACATTGAGTTGTATAAACTTTTTAAATCGATTGAACATATTACCTGTCATACCGACAGCTTCAACCTTTATTCTTGCTTGGTGAAAGAAATATTGTGTCTACTGACGATAAATAGGTTTGAGGGTGTGTTTTTTGTTCGATTTGGCTTTCTGTTTGGTATTTGTTTGAGTGCTAGGGAGGTGCGCTAGCGCTAATGGTTAAGTATTCTTCAATACCTTGTAAATCGATGTGAGCAGAGTGATTGAAACGACGTGAACTGACGTTGGTTACAACATAGAGCTGGCTGAAATCGAGACCGCTAGCGGTTTTTGGCCGGATTAAGAAGCGTTAATATTCGAAACCTTTGTTTGCAAGATTGGACGTGTGATTAAAGTAGCGCTCACTTTATATTGGCAGCCATTCAAGCTTGTGCGTTACCCGAGCTATCTGTGTAATACCTAGGTTTCCTTGTGCAATAGCTATATTACCTCGTGTAATAGCTTAGTTGTCTTGTGTAATACCTAGGTTACCTAGTGCAATACTTACACTACCTTGTCCGAAACTTAAGTGACAAACACAAAGCACAAGTGCGAGTCCATCTAATAAACAATCACCCACTAGAGGAGTTTAATATTCACGTGTTAATTACGCCGCCTTAACCCCTGCATTCTCTCTACACCCGCACTTTTCGAGCGCTCGCTCATTCAAGAAAAACAGTCGATCAAATTATGTCTGAACAAGGCAGGACTGGCTGTACAAGTAAAAGAGAATTACATGCTTAATTATTTAAAAAAACACTGGTTATCAAACGTTAAAGGAGATTCATTATCTGGGATTGTGGTTGCACTCGCATTAATCCCTGAAGCCATCGCATTTTCAATTATCGCAGGCGTCGACCCTAAAGTAGGGCTGTATGCTTCTTTCTGTATCTGTGTTGTAACCGCTTTGGTTGGCAGTCGTCCGGGGATGATCTCTGGGGCAACGGGCGCTGTTGATGGTTACCTTAGTGAGAGAACACGGGCTAGAGTATCTACTCGCAGCGTCATTTCTTGCTGGCGTCATTCAAATCGCGGCCGGATACCTCAAGCTTGGTAATCTGATGAATTTCGTTTCCAAATCGGTGATTACTGGGTTTGTTAACGCGCTCGCTATTCTTATATTTATGGCTCAGCTCCCTGAGTTGATCAACGTCCCTTCGAGCGTTTATGTGTTAGTCGCTTTGGGTTTGGCGATCATTTATCTGCTTCCTTATTTTCCCAAGTTTGGTCGTGCGATACCTTCTCCATTAGTCGCGATTGTTGCCCTGACTATTATCAGTTTGTTATTTGGTTTAGATGTCAGAACGATTGGAGATATGGGCAAGCTTCCGGATTCACTGCCTGTATTCTTGATCCCTAATATTCCATTCACGTTTGATACGCTGACAACCATCCTTCCATATTCTATTGCTCTATCTCTTGTTGGCTTATTGGAATCATTGATGACGGCGACGATAGTGGATGACCTGACCGATACTGAAAGTAATAAGAACAATGAATGCAAAGGGCAGGGCGTAGCGAACATCGTGGCTTCACTATTTGGTGGTATGGCGGGGTGTGCGATGATTGGCCAGTCGATCATTAACATCAAATCTGGCGGCTTAACCCGATTATCCAGCCTGATCGCCGGGGTTGTTTTACTGCTAATGGTGGTGTTTGTTTCTGATTGGTTGAAGCTGATACCGATGGCCGCTTTAGTGTCTGTGATGATCATGGTTTCAATCGGCACGTTTTCATGGCGCTCTGTTGTTGAGCTTAAAGACCACACACTCCCAACCAATGTAACCATGTTAGCAACCGTGGCGGTGGTGGTGTTTACTCACAATCTCGCAATAGGTGTTGCGGTTGGCGTGGTGTTATCGGCTCTGTTTTATGCGCATGCCAGCAAATCCATGGTGTTTATATCCGATGAAGTCGTGACTAACGAAATGCACACTACCCACCGAGTAAAAGGCCATGTCTTCTTTGCTTCTTCAGATGCGTTTGTCGATCTATTTGATTATGACAATGCGACCTCTTTAGTGACCATCGATATTTCGGATGCGTCTTTCCTAGATAACACTTCAGTTGAGGCGCTTGATAAGGTCGTATTTAAGTTCCGTAAAAAGGGCGCTTATGTAGAAGTCGCAGGAATGGATACCGTGAGTGCGAATCTGATATTCAAACACGCGATGTACCACAAGCATAAAGATTTAACTGCGGTTTCCATTACGCACTAATAGTGGTTTAAGGTACTTTAAAAGCTTAAAAGCTTAAAAGCTTAAAAGCTTAAAAGCTTAAAAGCTTAAAAGCCTGAACTAGACATTGTTATGAAGATAAAGCGCTCATCTTTGAGCGCTTTTTTGTTGATGTCGGTAGGGGAGTTCTAGCGACCTATGACTGACCTTTATCGTTGGTCTTTGAGTTCGATAAGGCGAATTGGTTGATAAGAGATTCAAGGTGATCAGACAGCTCTTCTAAATCATTACTGATTCCACGAGTCTCAGCTGCAGACTGCGATGTGTTGTCGGCGTGAGAAGTGATGGTTTCAACCTTTTGTTGAACATCTTCGGTCGCGTGTGTAGTGGATTGCGTCTGTTGTTGAATATTTTTCGCATGAGCCAGCACTTGTTTCATTTCTTCAACGACACCATTCATTTCAACGGACAGTGCGTCGATATCTGTTGAGCTTTGATGTGCTTGTTCGCAAACGCGATCGGCAGAAGTCAGCGACTCTTCACTGCCTTGCTGGAACTGATGAATGATAGACTCAATACTGCCAGTTGCCTCTGCCGTTCGTGATGCAAGATTTCGAACTTCATCTGCCACTACTGCAAAGCCCCGACCTTGCTCTCCCGCACGAGCCGCTTCAATCGCCGCATTTAAGGCTAGAAGATTGGTTTGGTCGGCAATGCCACGAATCACACTCAATATTGAAGAGACCTCTCCGGTTTGCTCATTGAGTGTCAGTATCTTGTGTTTCACTTCTTCTATGCTACTGACTAGGTTCTTTATCTCACTACTTGCATCATGTGCTTGGTTGGCACTTTTACAGGCCACATCAGCGGTATGATTGATGAGCTCTGAAGCGGTTAAAGTGGCTTGTTCTACATTGACTTGCTGCGCCTGTATCCCTTCGATATTGTTTTGTACTTCAGCGGTTTCGTTTTGTTGATCGCTGGCGGCTTGCTCGGTAATTTGTGCAACACTGGTCAGTTGGTTGGCAGACGCATTCAGTTTGTGCGAGGTGTCTTGTACCTTCTCTAAGCTGTCGGAAACCGTGCCCATGAACGAGTTGATGGAGTTAGCAAGCGTGCCAATTTCATCCTTGCTTTGCTCTGGCAGCCGAGTGGATAGGTTTTTATCACTGCTGACTTGGGTCATAAAGCGAGAGGTTTGTTGAAGCGGGCGAACGATTATCTTACGAATCAATCCCATAGTAAGAACGAATCCGGCAAAGGAGATCACCGCCATGATACCGATCGCTGTCATCGTTTGAGTATTGATCAGCGAGTTGACATGGCTAAGGTTATATTCAAGTCGAATTGCACCTAATACTTCCCCTTCTGGCGCCATATGACATGCCACACAATTGGTGCCGCGATAGTTCTCGCTCGACTTCATTGGCAGAGCAATAACCAAGCCTTTTCCCCAATCGGCAGAAAAGGGTTCGATAACGGTTTCACCCGCTAGCGCTCGTTTATCAATATCATCCACAGGTGTTTGGTTGTCATTGCCAGGCCCGTATAACTTACTTACCGCATCAGCACGCAATACACGAACATTTTCAATGCCTTCTTGAGCTAACGCTTTCTGACGAAGGGTCTCTTTTTGTGCCATGGTGCCAGTGAGCATCATCATATTGAGGCTATCGAAATAGTTGCTCGCTTTATCGTGAAGCTGCTCACTTAACACTGAGTTTACAAGTTGCTTTTGCTGCGAATATTGAAAGTAGGTCGATATTGCTAATAGAAAAGTGAACACGATGGCGAGGGCCACTAGGATTTTAAAGGTGATTGTTGAGCGCATAAGGTGTTTGTTTTTATTAATTATAATGACGCGCATACTTTACGTGTAAGAGACCCTACCACCTATGAGGTATAACCGATTGTGTGACCACACTCCGGTTGTGGTTATGTTTCTGTGATGTAGCGAGTTTGTGATGATGTTCTTTGGGCGAATGAAAGGGAGTTTATCGTTAAATTTGAAGGGTATGAAAAGCCTAATAAACGTACATGACTTGAATAAACATATTCAGCGGGCTGTCTTTATACTGGTCAAGCGTCATTATTAAAATCCACCTGCCAAAACAGGTGGATTTTTACTTTTACTTTTACTTTTACTTTCAATTGCCGATTGCCAGTTAGCTGACGGTTGAAAGGGGAATGGCGTCAGAGATCGATTTTTCTAATCTGATGGCGATAAATTTCGAGGTAGGAGTAAAGGTTCGTTCACCATAGCTGTCTAGAGGAACCAAAGGGTTGGTTTCAGGATAGTAAGCCGCCGCTTGGCCCTGTGGAACGTCATAAGCTACCAGGGTAAACCCTTTCACTTTTCTCGTTACACCATCTTCCCAAAGCGACACCATATCGACCTTGTCACCCGGTTTAAAACCGAGCTTCAATATATCGGCTTCATTGATAAACAAAACTTCGCGCATACCAAAGACACCGCGGTAACGATCATTCAAGCCATATAACGTGGTGTTGTATTGGTCATGGGAACGCATGGTTTGCAAGATCAGATCGGGTTTATTACCCCCTTGCAACACCGCTTCATTAATCAGCTGTTTTGGCAGTTCATTGGAGCCAAATTGCGCTTTGCCGCTGAGGGTGTTCCATTGACGGTTTGCGGCAGGATTGACTAAATGAAATCCACCCGGATTTTCCAGTTTCTGATTGAAGTCAGTAAAGCCCGGAATCGTATCTGCAATGAGGTCTCGAATATGTCCATAATCTTGAATGACCCAATTCCAATCGATTGGATGGCTGCCCAGTGTGGCATTGGCAATACCCGCGACAATGGCTGGTTCAGAACGTAAATGCTCTGATCGAGGTTCCAGCTGTCCGTAAGAGATGTGAACCATGCTGAAGGTATCTTCGACGGTGATGCCTTGTGGCCCATTAGCTTGTGTATCGATTTCCGTTCGCCCCAAACATGGCAAAATCAAGGCATCTTGACCGGTAACAAGGTGAGAGCGATTGAGTTTGGTTGAGATATGAACGGTAAGGTCACAATTTTTCATCGCCAGATGTGTGCGAGGAGTATCGGGTGTGGCTTGCGCAAAATTACCACCTAAACCAATAAAGACTTTCGAGCGTTTTTCCTCCATAGCTTTAATCGCTTGTATGGTGTTGTGGCCTACATCTCGTGGGACATTGAAGTTAAAGCGGCGTTCTAAGCTATCTAGAAATTGGTTTGAGGGTTTTTCATCGATACCCATCGTACGATCGCCTTGGACATTACTATGCCCCCTAACAGGTGATAGTCCAGCACCTGGCTTACCGACGTTGCCGCGCAACAATTGCACATTGGCTACTTCTTTGATGGTTTGTACTGAATGACGATGTTGTGTTAGCCCCATAGCCCAACACATGATCACCTTTTCTGAACGGCGGTACATGTCTGCGACCATTTCTATTTCGCTTAAAGCTAACCCTGATTGTTCAGCGATATGCTCCCATGTTGTCGCATCAACTTCTGCTAAGTATTCATCAATACCTGTGGTGTGTTCGCTGATGAATTGACGATCAAATATGGCTTTTCCTTCGGTTGTGAGCGCATCACGTTCCCATTGCAGCAAATATTTAGCCATCCCACGAAATACCGCCATATCGCCACCTAATGCTGGTCTTAAATAAGCGGTATTGGTTGGTTTTGAACCATTGCTTAACATTTCAACTGGAACTTGAGGGTTTTGGAAGCGTTCAAGTCCACGTTCTTTCAATGGATTGAAACAGATCACTTGAGCGCCGCGTTTTACCGCTTCACGCAATGGTTCAAGCATGCGGGGGTGATTAGTACCTGGGTTTTGCCCGAGCACAAAGATCGCGTCTGCTTGTTCAAAGTCGTCAAAAATCACGGTACCTTTGCCCACACCGACCGTATCTTTCATGCCAATTGCACTGGCTTCGTGGCACATGTTTGAACAGTCAGGGAAGTTATTTGTTCCAAACGCACGGACGAAGAGTTGGTACAAAAACGCCGCTTCATTACTGGCTCGACCCGAAGTGTAGAATTCGGCTTGATGTGGCGAGTCGAGTTGCTTCAAATGCTTGGCTACCAGCGAAAAGGCTTCATCCCACTCAATAGGAATATAGTGGTCGGACGCAGCGTCGTACTTCATCGGATGGGTTATTCGGCCTTGGTATTCCAGCCAGTAGTCTGTTTGTGATGACAAGGATGTTACGCTGTGTTCGGCGAAAAAATCAGGATCTACAAATCGATTTGTGGCTTCCCAGTTCACGGCTTTTGCACCGTTCTCACAGAAGTTCACTTTACTGCTGTGTGGGGATTCACCCCATGCGCATCCCGGACAATCAAAACCACCGTTTTGATTCGTTTTAAGCATTGTTCGAATGTTTTTGATCGCGTTTTCGCTGCCCCACCAACTCTTAGTGACGGCTTTTAACGCCCCCCAACCACCAGCAGGACCTTTATATTTTTTTATCTGTTCTTTTTGGCTCACAACTGCACTCCTCACACACGGGAACGGCAGTAAACAAGGGAACCGGTAAAAACAGGCGCGTTATAAAAATAAGGCGGGAGTAAAACGGTTTTGATTATTTGGTATCGATACCTGTTTACTGCTTTGAATATTTAGAAATAGACTGGCTAATTGTTTGCCATGATCTAAATCAAAGGTTATGCCGTTAAGGGGCGGTGCGTCCAATTGATATTGCCGACTAAGTGATAAATAGAATCTATCATGGCGAGTAAATATGGAAAGTGTCGCTTTTGTCACAGTGATAAATGGACTTGTCACAGTGATAAATAAAATTTATTAGTCAGTGCGATGTGAGCTCTATTTTACGAGAGATTCGTTGGACAGCCTTGATATAGCTGAGTCTCCCATGATAGTTGCTGTCTATCACGCTATAGATAATTTAGATTTGATCTATATTTAAATTAGGCATACTTTGATTTAAATCAAAAATACCGTTGTTATTTTAGCTGTTGCTTTACAGATTGAGCTATTTCCCGTGATAGGTATTTTCAATCACAGAGAACCGTTAATGTACGACGAACGCGAAGAAGACGCTTCATTTCAAGGCTTTACTAATCATTCATGGATATAAAACAACTTAAGTATTTAATCGCTTTAGATCAAACGAAACATTTTGGTCAGGCTGCGACACTTTGTCATATTACTCAGCCTACGTTGTCGATGAGGATAAGGCGTTTAGAAGAAGAGTTAGACCTCGAGTTGATTTCAAGAAGTCAACGTTTTGAAGGGTTTACCGAAGCGGGTGAACGTATATTGGCTTGGGCAAAGACCGTCTTAGCGGCTCATGACGGTTTACAAGCCGAAGCGGCTAACTGCCGTGGCCAGCTGGTCGGCTCGCTAAGAGTTGGCATGGTGCCTTTAGCCAGTCAAAACCCGATGCAGTTGATTAAGCCTTTAGCAGAAAAATTCCCTGAACTTCGCTTTCAAATTTTGTCGATGACATCTGAGCAGATCATAGACCAGCTCAATCGTAACCAACTTGATTTAGGCATGTGTTACACCGACCAGATCAATACGGCTTATTTTGACGTTATAGAAATGAACTCGACGGATTTAGGCATTCTGTATGATAGCCGATTCTTTGATTTTGCTGAGTCGGAAGTCTTATGGGAATCACTCAATAGCATTCCTTTGGGGCTTTTGTCTAAAGGCATGCATTATCGTCATTCGATTGATTTGAGTTTCGGTAGTAAAGGCCTAGTTCCGCAGAATTTGATTGAAAGTAACTCTACGTTTCACCTGATCCAAGCTGTCACCAGTGGCCTGTGCTGTGCTGTTATGCCGCTTAACTCAGGATTGGAAGAGCTCAACGAACAACTGCGTATCGTACCGATAGAAAAAGCCGTGGTGCATTCGCCTCTCGGTCTACTTAAGCGTAAACAAGAACCTTATTCGGCACTCACTGATCAGTGCTTTGCTGAAGCAAAACACTTGTTTAATCAGTGATGTTTGTTTAACCAGTGATATTTGTTTAATCAGTAACGTTTTCAGTCTGAGTCGATATCGTCAAGCTGACCGTCTTTCCGGGTGATTTTATGAGATGTATAACTCAATCCTATATTGAACTGCCTGATTTTAATCAAGCGCCTCCACAGCCCAATGCCATGAGCTATCGAGAGCTTACGGGCTATAGCATGGTGGTGGATGCACCTCTGGCAAACGAATCTGCATTGGCGATCAGTTATAACGGGATCAGTCAGGCGGTTATGATGGTGACGCCTGGTCACATGGAAGACTTTGTGCGTGGTTTTAGTTTAAGCACCGGTATCGTAAAAAAATTCAGTGAAATTCGTGATATTGAGATTGGTGGCAATGGTGAATCTCATTTCGCGCAAGTCGAAATCAGCAACCGTGCTTTTTGGGACATGAAAACTCAGCGGCGTAACTTGGCTGGAACCACAGGTTGTGGTTTGTGCGGTGTTGAGGCGCTTGAACAAGCACTTCCTGATTTGGTTCCATTGCCATCGTCATTACCACCCAGTCCACTGGTTTTTCAGGGGTTGAGAGGGCGAATTGCTGAACATCAAAAAGCAGCCAAAATATCCGGTGCTTTACATGCCGCTTTGTTTGCGAATTCGAAAGGTGAAATTTCACTTTGTCGTGAAGACATTGGCCGCCATAACGCACTGGATAAACTAATAGGGGCGATGGCTGTGAACGAGATCAACCCTAAGTCAGGGTTCGTGATTATGACGAGCCGTTGCAGTTTAGAGCTTATCCATAAAGCCGTGCGTGCCGAAATCGCAACCTTGGTTTGTTTGTCGGCTCCGACCTCACTGACGGTCGAATGGGCAAGACGTAATCGCTTAAATCTGATTCACTTACCAAACAGCAGTCCACCTCGTTTATATAGCCCTGCGCCATAAATGTAATGTTTTCGTTTGGATAAAAAGAGAGACCATTGGGTCTCTCTTTGGTTTTTATTATAAATGATTATTGTTTTACGCGGTTTGGTGGTTGATTTATATCCAAATGGCTGTTTTGTTCAATTTAATAGCAAAAAATGTGGTTATAGCGTTGTGTTTCAAAGCTCATTCGATAAGATGAAAACACCTCTAATGACAGAGGTAGGGCAGCAATGGATACGCTGCTTCAATTACTATGGAATGTGACTTAATTATTGGACACATACATGAAATTCAAGATTACATCACCGATTATTGAACCTACGGAAGGTTCACCACATCAGTTAACGCAAACTCACGCTTCTCGTTTTACCTCTTTTAAGACAAGCTCCCCTTTGAACACCTTGTTCGACCACGTCTCTGCACGCTTCTTTACCGCTTATCGCTCCTATTGTTATTCGTTTTATAACTCTATTTCTATCTGAACTCCTTTGTCATCCGCTCGATGTACGAAGACTCACATCTATAAAAACTAAACAAATAAGTTAAAAACAATGAATATTAAAATGATGGGTAGCTCCCTAATTATCGCTGGTACCGCTCTCGGTGCTGGTATGCTTGCGATCCCAATGGTATTAGCTCAATTTGGATTGCTTTACGGCACACTGCTGATGGTTTTGATCTGTTTCGGCACCACTTACGCAGCATTATTACTTCTAGAAGCGACCATCAAAGCCGGTGGCGGTCTAGGGTTGAACTCTATTGCTCGAAAAACCTTGGGTAAACAAGGCCAGTTACTGACTAACGGCTTGCTATACGCGTTATTGATTTGCCTATTGATGGCTTACATTTTAGGCGCAGGTGATTTGCTGAGTAAGTTACTGTCTAACTTTGGCGTTGAACTCACCGCGACCACGAGCCAAGTCGTGTTTACGTTACTTGCTGGTGCAGTCGTCGCAAGTGGCACAGGAGTGATTGATAAGCTCAACCGCGCACTGTTCTTTGTGATGCTAGCAAGCTTGTTTGCAACTATGGTGTTTCTAGCACCAAGCATGACGCAAGAAAACTTGATGCAGGTAACCAGTCATGACCACGTCGATCTAATCAAAACCAGTGCAATCCTGTTCACAAGCTTTGGCTTTATGGTTGTGATTCCAACCTTGGTTTCTTACAACCACGAAGCGACAGACAAACAGCTGCGTAACATGGTGATCGTCGGTTCTCTGATCCCATTAGTGTGTTACTTATGTTGGTTGTTTGCGGTAGTGGGTAACTTGAGCGAAGAGCAATTCAGAAGCTTTAAGAACGTATCAGATTTGATGGCGGCGTTTGAGGCTCAGTCTCCTTGGGTGGGTAACGTTCTGTCTACCTTCACTGGCTTGGCGTTGCTGACCTCTTTCTTTGGTGTGGCGATGTCTTTATTCAACCAGAACAAGGACATGTTCAACCAAAACACCGTAGTAACGTACTGCATTAGCTTTATCTTGCCGTTGGCGGGTTCATTGCTTGCAGCTGACAAGTTCTTACAAGTGTTGAACTACGCAGGTATCATCTTAGTGTTTTTGGCTGTGTTTGTTCCTCTGGTTATGGTTCACAAGCAGCGCTTCATGAAAGTAGCGGAAGACAGATACAGCGCTGAAGGTGGCCGACCAATGATGCTTTTCTCATTGCTATTTGGTTGCTTCTTGCTTATCTCACAAGTGATTTAGCAAAACAATTTGGTCGGTTGAATAATTAGGGCGTGTTGACCTTTCGTGGTTAAATTTTGTTCGAGATAAAAGCGTTTTAATCGCGGCGAGGGGGAAGTAGCCTAGTCACTCTAAGCAAATCCCCCTCAACAAAGAGTAAGACGCTTATAGCCGAACCCTTCGGGCAGCGTTTGCTGGCCATTTCTACTACGTTATCGGCTTCTCATGTAGGCTAGCTACACATCGACGCCTCTGCCTTGTATAAATACCTAGCAACTCGCTGCAAAAATCAGCTCGAAAGATCAACACGCCCTAGTCACTAAGCTTCATCTACAAAAGCTTTAGATACAAAAAAAGGAACGCATCGGCGTTCCTTTTTATTATCTGCTCATTAAAAGCAGATTGATTCGAAAGCTATTAACAAACCACCTTAACTGCTAAACCACCTTGAGATGTCTCACGGTATTTAGCGTTCATGTCTTTACCTGTTTCTAGCATTGTTTCGATAACTTTATCGAGAGAAACAGTAGGAGCAGAAGAGCGACGAAGTGCCATACGAGTTGAGTTGATTGCTTTAACTGCAGCAATACCGTTGCGCTCGATACATGGTACTTGTACTTGGCCAGCAACTGGGTCACACGTTAGACCTAGGTTGTGCTCCATGCCGATTTCTGCAGCCATACATACTTGCTCAGGGCTACCACCCATAAGCTCAGCAAGACCAGCAGCAGCCATAGAACATGCCACACCAACTTCACCCTGACAGCCAACTTCAGCACCAGAGATAGAAGCGTTACGCTTGTAAAGACCACCGATCGCGCCAGAAGCTGCGAAGTAACGGATGTAGTCTTTCTCAGTTACCGTTTGGATGAACTTGTCGTAGTACGCCAATACAGCAGGGATGATGCCACATGCGCCGTTAGTTGGTGCCGTTACTACACGACCGCCCGCTGCGTTTTCTTCGTTTACTGCGAAAGCAAACATGTTCACCCAATCAACAACCGTCATTGGATCATTGGTTGTTTTTTCTGAAGTAATCAGAAGTTGGCGAAGTGAAGCTGCACGGCGAGGTACACGCAATGGACCCGGCAAGATACCTTCAGTATTCATACCGCGATCCATACACTCACGCATCGTTTTCCAGATGTTTGCGAAGTAAGTACGAGACTCTTCGTCTGAGTGGAAAGCCGCTTGGTTTTTCATAACCAGTGTACTGATAGAAAGACCACTTTCTTTACACTGATTAACCAGCTCTTCAGCTGTTGTGAATTCGTAAGGTGCTTTAATCGGGTTTTCTTCTTCTTTGCCGAAGCTCTCTTCGTCAACGATGAAACCGCCACCAATTGAGTAGTACGTTTTTGAGTAAGCTACTTCGTCATCAACCCAAGCATGAATGCTCATGCCGTTCTCGTGTAGAGAAAGGTTGGTTTTATGGAAATTCATTCCGCCATCTTTAGGGAACGAAACAGTATGACAGTGCATACCAACAGGTAGACGTTCAGTTTCTTCTACTCGTGCAATAAAGCCCGCGATAGAGTCAATATCTACTTTCTCAGGGGTGTTGCCTGCAAGACCCATGATGATAGCGATATCGGTGTGGTGACCTTTCCCTGTCAGTGATAGTGATCCATATACGTCCACGGTGATTTTAGTGATGTCGCGCAATTTTCCCATTGAACGTAGGTCATCAATAAATTCTTTACCCGCTTTCATTGGTCCAACTGTGTGTGAGCTCGATGGACCAACACCGATTTTATAGATATCAAATACACTAATCATAGCGATTACCTCAAAAAGAGAGCCTCCCAAGGGGAGTAGGGAGGCTCATTTATTATCATTATATTTTTTGTCTAATCTCGCGATATAAGATGGATGTCATCTTATAAAAAGGACTTGAGATTAAAGAGCGCCGTAGATTACAGAACTAATAGCCGCTAGACCACATAAAGCTGTAAAGATTTGCACAGGTGCTGATGTTTTGTACTTAGCCATTGCTGGTACTTTCTGCATCGCGAATACAGGCATTAGGAACAGGATAGCTGCAATCATTGGAGCACCCATTGTTTCAATCATACCTAGGATGCTTGGGTTAACTACCGCAACAATCCAAGTTGTAACAACGATGAACGCTAGAGATGCTTTCTCAATCGTGCTGATTGAAGAACCAGAGCGAGACTTGATTAGACCGACAAGACCTTCATGAGCACCTAGGAAGTGACCGAAGTAGCTAGAAGTAATCGCTGCGAACGCTACTAGAGGACCCATGTAAGAGATAAGTGGAGACTCGTGAACGTTAGCTAGGTAAGAAAGTACCGAGATGTTTTGCGCTTGCGCTGTAGCTAGTTGCTCTGGAGATAGAGAAAGCACTACAGAGAATACGAAGAACATTACAAAACCCATCAGCATCATTGCTGCGCCGCCAGTGATCGCGTCAGTTTTCTTAACTGCGTCTTCACCGTATACACGACGTTGCTCTTTAGAGAACTGTGAAATGATTGGGCTGTGGTTGAAAGAGAACACGATGATTGGAATCGCAAGCCAGATAATAGAAGGCATTGAAGACCATTCTGGGCTTGTTTCCATCATTGAAGTGTTCCATTCAGGAACTAGGAAGAAAGACAGCGCTAGTAGGACGAATACTAGTGGGTAAACCATTGCTGACGTTGCTTTAAGCATCAGTTCTTTACCGAATACAACACCTGCTGTCATAGCAAGGATCAGTGCACCAGAAAGAAGAGGACGTGGAATAGATTCCATACCCATTTGGTTTACTAGGAAAGAATCAACCGTGTTTGTGATACCAACACCGTAGATAAGAACGATTGGGTAGATAGCGAAAAAGTAAGCAAAAGTAATAATGTTTGCGCCAGTCTTACCGAAGTGCTCTTCAACTGTGTCTGTAATATCAGCTTCAGGGTTTTTAGCAGACAGTACGAAACGAGCTAGAGATTTGTGTGCGAACCAAGTCATTGGTGCCGCGATTAGAGCTAGGATAACTAATGGCCAAAAACCACCCGCACCAGCTTTGATTGGAAGGAATAGTACGCCAGCACCAACTGCTGTACCGAATAGTGATAAACACCAGGTAAAATCTTTATAGTTAAACTTGCTTGAATCTTTAACGGCATTTGCCGAAGAAGTTGTTGTGTTCATGTTAAATTACTCATTTTTTGGGAACAGGAAATAAGTTGGGGCTAATTCTGCAGAATTTTCTTCTGTAAAAAATAGATCTAAATCATGTAATGAAACGGCGTGTCACATGATATGCGAAAAACGGATTTTTGATCACGAAATTGGCGTGCTACAGGTGATTTATGTTCATGCTAGGCATTAGTTTTTATTATGCGAATGGCGGGGGTGGTCAGATTTATACCAGGAAAACGTTTGCGTAAAATTGCATTAATAAATCTGTTCTATAGAAAGGCTGGATTTTGTTAACAGAGATTAAACAAAACGTAGTTGCTATGTAATTTGTTGCACTACATGTCGCTGCAGAGATTGGATGATTTGTGCTGTAACGCCCCAAATTAGGTGCTCTTCGAAGGGCATCGCAAAAACACGATGCTTGATTTGTTTAACGTTAACTGTGTGGCTGTGTAACTTGGCTTGGTCTAAAACATAGGTGGCAGGCACCTCAAAAATCGAGGCCACTTCGTTCTCATCGATGATGGCTTCATAGTCAGGGTCGACCATTGCAACAATCGGTGTCACAGAAAATTTACTAATAGTACTCAATGCAGGTAATTGGCCAACAATTTTAACTTGATCCGATCGAATTCCCACCTCTTCGTGGAGTTCTCTAAGTGCAGTAAATTGCATAGAAGGGTCGGAAAGTTCGTGTTTTCCTCCAGGAAAGCTGACTTGACCTGGATGATGCTTTAAATGAGCGGCTCTTTTAGTAAAAATGACATGTAAACCATCTTCTCGTTCCACTAAACCGACCACCACTGCCGCTTTGCGCAATTGATCGTCACTGATATGCGAAACACGCTCTACAGATTCAGGATGATAGCCAACCGTAGGGTTAAGCTGGAACTGTTGAAGGAAGTTTTCTTTATTCATATCAAGCCAATATATTGATTATTATGATTTTAAGTATAGGCATAACCGTGGGCTGATTACCAATTTTGAGTTTGTCGTCATTTACTTACCCTTAGTTCAGTCATTAACTAAGCATAATAAAGGGGAGGGGCAGACACCCATCTCCTCAAAACGAGAGGTTTTGCTATATTCAATATTTGTACATTTCCGAGTAAGCGTTACCCATGTCATAAAATTAGGTGATGAAACGTAGTTTTTTTGTTTAAGAATTTGATAACAATAACTTAGTAGACCATTCTAAAAAGAAATAGAAGAAAAGGTATGAGATGAAAGGAATCATATTCACCGAATTTTTAGAGCTTGTTGAAGACAAGTTTGGGCTAGAGCTTTTGGAAGAAGTTTTAGAGATGTCAGAAGACGAAGGGATCTACACGTCGGTCGGAAGCTATGACCACAAAGACCTTGTCAGGTTGATTATCAACTTGAGTAAGAAAACCGATATTGATGCCGCCAGTTTACAGCGTGTTTTTGGGCAGTCGGTCTTTAAGAACTTATTGGCCTCATTGCCTAATAAAGCGAGCCTTGCTCATAGCACGACCACCTTTCAATTTATCCAACACGTAGAGCGCTATATTCACGTTGAAGTGAAGAAGCTCTATCCGGATGCGGAGCCGCCGGAATTCAGCTTTATTACCACGACTGAAGCACAGCTTGTTTTTGACTATAAAAGCGCAAGGTGCATGTCTCACGTTTGCTTAGGGCTTATTGAAGGGTGTGCTGAATACCACGGTGAATCTATCGCGGTTGAAATGACGCCGCAAAATGATGACCAAAGCGTGGTTAGGTTTAATCTCAAAGTAGAAAAGTGATATGGATCCGGCATCTGCCATAGAGAAGAAACTTAAGCGTCAAATCGCGGCAAGGAAAGCGGCTGAAGCGTTGTTGGAACAAAAGAGCCTCGAACTGTTTGAGGCTAACCAACAGCTTGAGCTTGCTCTGCGTCAGTTAGAAAAGCGCTCTAACGCGAATATACGCCGTATTGAATTCCAAGAACAAATCGACAACCTGTTGATTGATTTCGGGCGCGCGTTCCTTAGAAATGATCTCGATGACGTCATGTTGTCACAATTGACGATGAATGTGACCAACAGTTACTTGATAGAAGCCAGTCGTTTGATTTTGCCTCCCAAGCTGATCCCTCAGTTACACACTTACGACTATGGTGACGAAGCCGTCGAGGTGATAGAGCAATACATTCAAGAACCTCATTGGCAAGGCAACCTGCTAACGGTGCCATTAGAGGTCGAAAAGGTCATAGTCGGCGCGTTAATCGTGAAGGTCAGATTGTTAGACCAGGACTACGAATTCATTCAAAGCCAACTGTTGTTAGTGACCGACCTTATCTGCAGTGCACTAACTCATCAGCTTGCTATCAATCGAAATGTTGAGTCACGTAAACGAGCGGAAGAATCCGAGAGGGCAACGCGCGACTTTGTGGCCATGATTAACCATGAGCTAAGAACTCCGCTCAATGGTTTGTTAGGTAGTGCAGAATTGATCAGCGATACCGAACTCAGCAGTTCTCAGCGTGAAATAGTGAATAACCTGAGCCAATCTGGAGAGTTTCTCAGAACCATCATTAATGACTTGCTTGATTTCAGTAAAATCAATGCAGGGATGTTGGATCTTATTCCTAAGAAATTTGCGTTGCATGATTTGAGAAATACGATTGAAAGTATCTTCGTCAATCGCGCGATTGAGAAGCAGATCGAATTTAATATCAGTGTCGAATCTAACGTACCTTCTCATTTCCAAGGCGATTTAGAACGTATCACGCAACTGTTTGTAAACTTAATCGGTAATGCGATCAAATTTACAGAAGAGGGGCACGTCAATGTCGATATTGAATGGGACAAAAACCAGTTTGTTTTCTCAGTGGAAGATACTGGGGTAGGCATTGCTGAATCTGCACATAAGACGCTGTTTGAACCTTTCACACAAGCTGACAACTCAAGTAGCCGAAATTATGAGGGCACTGGGCTTGGCTTAGCGATTTGTCGCAAGCTGGTGGCTTTGATGAATGGCGTGATTGGGGTGAGCAGTGTTGTTGGCTCAGGCACTACGTTTACCATCTCGATTCCTCTTCAGGTTGTCGATGTACCAGCAGAGAGTGATAGTGTCGCCAGAGGCTTTGAATCTGAAGTCGAATTGTCACTGCTTAAAGTGCTGGTGGTTGATGATATTAAGATGAACCAGATCATCATCCAACAAATGTTACGTAAACATGAGATTGAACCTGCTACCGCGAGCAATGGTGTAGAAGCTTTTGAGCTTGCTTCAGATAATGAATACGACATTGTTTTCATGGATTGCAGAATGCCCGTCATGGACGGATTTGAAGCGACAGAGAAACTTAGAGATAAGGGTTACGTTAGATCTATTGTGGCACTCACCGCCGGAACGACGCTGGAAGAGCGAGAACGTTGTATTCAGTGCGGAATGGATGACATTCTTAGTAAGCCTTACACAGCCAACGATCTTAAAGAAATGCTCAAGAAGTGGGGTGTTGCGCCTGCGAAAGTAACTTAGAGCTTGTTAGCTAAAGTAGCTTAGAGCTTGTTAACTAAAGTAACTTAGAGCTTGTTAACTAAGGTAACCTAGAGCTTGTTAATTAAGCATCGCTAGTAAGAAGTGGTCATTCACATGCTCTGGCTCAGAGACTAAAAAACCGAAGTGATCTTACGATCCTTCGGTTTTTTTATTTCGGCTTCTTCTTATATAGAGCTTTCGCTGGCCGTTAAGCCGCGAAACTGTCAGTTAATGACGTTATGCTTAACATTCCTCAAGTACAGGTAGAATACGACTTAGTTTATCCAACGTCTCTTGGTACTCAGAAGCACAATCACTATCGAATACCACACCACCGCCAGCCCATGCATAAAGCGTATTGTTCTCTGCCACTAACGTACGAATAGTAATGCTGGTGTCCATTCTGCCATTTCGGCTGATGTAGCCAATACTGCCGCAGTACGCTGAACGTCGATGCGGTTCTAACTCTTCAATGATCTGCATCGCGCGAACTTTTGGAGCGCCGGTAATTGAACCACCAGGGAAACAGGCTCTCAGAAGGTCAGTTGCAGAGTATTGGTCATCAAGGTCTGCTCGTATCGTGCTCACTAAGTGGTGCACAGCAGGGAAGCTTTCAATATCGAAGAGCTTTGGTACATGAACCGATCCCGGCTTTGCGACTCGGCCAATATCATTACGAAGCAGGTCGACGATCATCAAGTTTTCTGCCTGATCTTTATCGGCGTTGACTAGGTCTTGTGCGTTGGCATCATCAATCATAGGGTTTTCAGAACGAGGACGTGTGCCTTTGATCGGTTTTGTTTCAATGGTGCCACTATTAAGTTCTAAGAATCGTTCAGGCGAAACACTGATGATTGCGCAGTCGGCCAAACGGATAAAACCAGAAAAGGGTGCTGAGTTGTGTTGTTCCAATTTGTCATAGGCTAGCCATTCACTGCCTTGGTATTGGGCATTGAAACGCTGAGCCAAGTTAATCTGATAGCAATCGCCGGATAACAGGTACTCTTGAACACTATCGAATTTCGTTGCGTAGTTCTGTTCGCTCATGTTGGATTTCCACGGTGTGGTTAATCCAAAGGGCGCATGTGTTCGGTTTGACCGAGCCACTTGCTGCATCAGCCAATCATGATGTTCATCGATATTGCTGCCGACAATACACGCCGTTTTTAATTGATGGTCAACGATCACAGTCCACTCATACAAACCAACCGCCATGTCTGGTGCTTCAATGTCTCGCTTTGCGAGTGAAGGAAGTGTTTCAACTCTGCGCCCCAAATCATAACTAAAGTAGCCTAATGCACCGCCAACGAATGGCAACTCAACGTGCTCTTTCGTTATAGGCAATAACTGTTGCTGATATTGGTCGAGTAGTTCGAAAGGATCGAAGTCTGAAACCTCGCACTCTTCATTAACATTAACGGTCGTTTCTGCACCGATAGTTTCGAAGGTGGCGATGGGTTGAGCAACTAAAATGTCGTATCGACTATCAACGTGGCTTTCTGAAGCAGAGCGTAATAGCATTGCCCACGGTAGGTTTTCAATATGGGAAAACAGCTGTTTAGCTAAAGTTGATTGATATTCAAGCGGCTTGATTTGGATAGAGCGAAATTCGTTGTTATTCATTTGTTTAATTTGTGACAAAGAGTTCGATCACTGCATGGCGTGTGAGAGGAAGCAAGAGTATCATAAATTGAAAATAAAATGGGTTCTTGATTAGAACGGTGTAATACAAGTGGTTTAGTTTACAGCTATGCAAGCGATTGCTAAAGCAACTAAATACAGCTCAACACAATAAAAAGCTAAGCCAATTAGGCCTGAATAGTCAAACCATGAACCCACATGGAACCAGAACAATAAAGAGGCATGCAATGACGGTTATTCGTAAGCAAGATGTGATCAGCAGTGTCGCTGACGCACTTCAGTACATTTCTTATTATCACCCTTTAGACTTTGTCCAAGCCCTAGAAAAAGCGTATGAGAAAGAAGAGAGCCAAGCAGCAAAAGATGCTATCGCTCAGATTCTGATTAACTCACGCATGTCTGCGGAAGGCCATCGTCCAATTTGTCAGGATACGGGTATTGTTACTTGTTTCGTGAACATCGGTATGGATGTTAGGTGGGAAACGGATCAAACAGTACAACAGATGGTTGATGAAGGCGTTCGTCAAGCTTACAACAATCCAGATAACCCATTGCGTGCATCTGTCCTAATGGACCCTGCAGGTAAGCGTATTAATACGAAAGACAACACACCAGCGGTTGTTCACATTAATATGGTTCCAGGCAACAAAGTTGAAATTCAAATCGCGGCAAAAGGCGGCGGTTCTGAGAACAAAACCAAGATGGTAATGCTTAACCCTTCTGATGATATTGCAGAATGGGTAGAGAAGACGCTACCAACAATGGGCGCGGGCTGGTGTCCACCGGGCATGCTTGGTATAGGCATCGGCGGTACGGCTGAGAAAGCAGCAGTACTAGCGAAAGAATCTCTGATGGAACACATCGATATTCAAGATCTTATCGACAAAGGTCCAGAGAACGCAGAAGAAGAGCTTCGTTTAGACATCTTCAACCGTGTAAACAAGCTTGGTATTGGTGCACAAGGTCTTGGCGGTCTAACGACTGTGGTTGACGTTAAAATCAAAACAGCGCCAACGCATGCAGCTTCAAAGCCTGTTTGCTTGATCCCGAACTGTGCAGCAACACGTCACGTACATTTCACATTAGACGGCAGCGGCCCTGCAGAGCTAACACCACCTAAGTTAGAAGAGTGGCCAGATATTACTTGGGAAGCAGGCGCGAATACACGCCGTGTTAACCTAGATGAAATTACTAAAGAAGACGTTCAAGAGTGGAAGACTGGCGAAACGGTTCTTCTATCAGGCAAGATCTTAACCGGTCGTGATGCAGCGCATAAGCGTATTCAAGGCATGCTTGAAAGTGGTGAAGGTTTACCTGAAGGCGTGGACCTGAAAGGTAAGTTCATTTACTACGTTGGCCCTGTTGATGCGGTACGCGATGAAGCGGTTGGTCCTGCTGGCCCAACAACCTCTACTCGTATGGATAAGTTCACCGACATGATGCTAGAAGAAACCGGCATTATGGGCATGATTGGTAAAGCAGAGCGTGGCCCTGCAACCGTTGAGTCAATCAAACAACATAAATCGGTTTACCTAATGGCCGTTGGCGGTGCAGCTTATTTAGTCGCGAAAGCAATTAAAAAAGCACGCGTGGTTGCGTTTGAAGATCTCGGTATGGAAGCGATTTACGAGTTTGAAGTTGAAGACATGCCGGTAACGGTCGCGGTTGACTCTAACGGCGTGAACGCGCACCAGATCGGCCCTGATACGTGGAAAGTGAAAATTGCTGAAGCTGAAAAAGCATAATTTACTGAAGTCAAAAGTCGTAACAGGCGCTAGCTTCAGCGTTTGAATTGCAATTCTTGACAGAAAGTTGAAGACAAAAGTGCAGCATTATTTGCACTTTTGTCTTATTATCAATGATATAGTGATAAACACATAGTTTGATATAAGAATATAGGAGAGAGGAATGCCTCGTTTTATTCAGATCCTACAGATTATCTTGGCAGTGGTGATTGGTGCTTTTGTTGGTTACGACCTGATCTTGAAAGGGATCAGCATCTTTGATAATAAATACGTGACAATTACTTGTGCGCTTTGGTTAATTGCAGAGATTGCACTGTTTGTTATCTACAAGTTGATTGAAGACGATTAAACGTCGGATATCGCAGAAAAATTCTAAAGCCCCTGATTATGAATGTAGTCAGGGGCTTTTATTCATCTAGCATTAAGAATGTGTATTGCATACTTATCACCATAAGCAAAAACATCAGTATTTAAGATATTCCGATTGGAATAAATAAGTAGGCTATTTTTCCAAATGATTGCGCTCTTGGTGAGTCAGCAATCCAGCCTAACTATCACGGAGTCGTTCAAATGAAACACCTAACTCAAGAAATGAGTGACTTTATAAGCAGAGGAACGGATTCTCACATTCGAGTAGCGGTCACGGGGCTTTCTCGTGCGGGTAAGACAGCATTCATTACTTCGCTGGTTAATCAGCTTCTTCATACGTCTACCCACAAAAATCTACCACTGCTTGCATCAGCGAGAGATGGCAGAATTATTGGCGCAAAGCGCATCCCGCAACACAACATGATGATTCCACGCTTCTCTTATGATGAAGCGATGGAATCTTTGAATGCACAGCCACCAGAATGGCCAGTGCCGACGCGCGATGTCAGTGAGATTCGTCTAGCAATCAAATATAAGCCTGCTAAAGGCGCAAAGAAGCTGCTGAGCAAGAACAGCACCCTTTATCTCGATATTGTTGATTATCCGGGAGAGTGGCTACTTGATTTACCTTTGCTGGATATGGATTTTGATACTTGGAGTCAGTCTCAATTCTCAGCACTAAAAGGCGATAGAGAAACCTACTCGCAAAAGTGGAACGCAATGCGTGGTGACGTTGAGTTGTTAGCCGAAGCAGACGAAAAGAAACTGGTCGCGATTGCCGATAGCTATACTCAGTACCTTCACACTTGTAAGGATAACGGGTTGCACTGGGTACAGCCGGGTCGATTCGTATTGCCGGGTGAGCTTGAAGGCGCGCCTGTGCTGCAATTTTTCCCGTGCATCGCACCTGAGGGCAAGTTCTCAAAAACAAGTAACTATGCGGTTTTAAAAGCGCGTTATGAAGAGTATCAACAGAAGGTCGTGAAAGCGTTCTACAAGAATCACTTTGCTACGTTCGACAGACAAATCGTACTGGTGGACTGCTTACAGCCGCTCAATGCGGGCTATGACTCCTTCATGGATATGCGTGGTGCGTTAGAACAGTTATTGAAGAGCTTTAAGTATGGTCGAAGCAATATGCTAAGACGCTTATTCGCGCCGAAGATCGACAAGATCTTATTTGCAGCCACCAAGGCTGACCACGTGACACCGGATCAACATCCGAACTTGGTATCGCTGTTACAACAGATGGTACATCCGGCTTGGCAACAGGCGGCGTTTGAACATATCGACATGAGTTGCATGAGCATCGCGTCTATTCAAGCGACCAGCGCGGGTTATATATCGTCAGGTTCAGACAATGTCCCTGCTCTGCAAGGTGTGACTTTAGATAATGCTCCTCAAACCATGTATCCGGGAGAGGTGCCGCGTAAGTTGCCCAATAAACAGTATTGGGAAACCAACCAGTTTGATTTCACGAGCTTTAGGCCGATGGAGCAACATTCCGATGAGCCTTGCCAACATCTAAGAGTCGACAAGGTTTTAGAGTATCTCATTGGCGACAAGTTGAAGTAATTGAGGCAATCAAAATGAGTGAATTAAAAACAAAGCAGGTCTTTAATGAACCGTTGAAGACCTCTTTTGATGAGCAAGACAAGAGCGAAGTGAGCCCGGGTTTAGGCGCTCAACAACTGTTCACAGAGCAAGAGAAATTTGTTCCTGTCGCACCGCAAGTGGAAGCCGATCTTGATGGTGAAGCTGAGCAGCAATTGGAGCAAGTGATTCGACCGAGCAAAAAGAAGAAGTGGTTTGGAACGGGCTTACTTGTCGCTTTCTCTGGTCTGGTGGGCTGGCAGGCGATTGACTCTGTCATTACCGCGATTCAAACCGCTGACTGGCTAGCTTTAGGCTGGGCTGGCTTTATCGCTGCCATTGCTTCATTAGGTTTAGGCGCAATAGGCAAAGAGCTGTGGAAGCTACGCTCATTGAAAGACCATTTCAGTGTCCAAGAGCAGAGTGAAGAGCTACTGCAAAGCCAGAGTGTCGGTAAAGGCAAAGCGTTCTGTGAACACATTGCGAAGCAGGGCGGTATTGTCGCTGAATCACCCGCTTATGATAAATGGCGAAACAGCATTAACCCTGCGCACAGCGATGCTGAAGTCTTGGATATGTATGATGCACTCGTTGTTGCCCAACAAGATAAAGTGGCGACTCAAATTGTCACTAAATTCTCGACCGAATCGGCCGCTTTGGTTGCTGTGAGCCCATTGGCGGCTGCCGATATGTTGCTGGTGGCGTGGCGCAATTTCACCATGATAGACAAGCTTGCTGATGTGTATGGCATTGAGCTTGGCTACTGGTCTCGTATTAAGCTATTTAAACTGGTGTTAATCAACATGGCAGCTGCGGGTGCCAGTGAACTTGCGATAGACGCGAGTATGGACCTCGTCTCGATGGATCTTGCAGGCAAGGTTTCAGCTCGAGCAGGACAGGGGCTCGGTGTCGGTATTCTCACTGCGAGACTGGGTTTAAAAGCCATGACATTGCTGCGCCCTATGCCTTGGCATAATGAGCGAAAAGTAAAAATATCAGATCTTCGTAAAGCCGTCCTTTCTGAAATAAAGCGCATTACGCTTAAATAGAGTGAGTTGCTTATCAATAAAGCGCATCACGCTTAAACAAAGCGAGCTACTGACCAACAAAGCGAGCTACTGATCAACAAAGTGTATGACATTGAGTCGTTTGCGAGTGAAGAGTAAACATATGTTTACTCTTCTTCTTGACTGAACTCAGAGCTTAATCCACACTACTGTCAACTTATCCTGACACCTATAATAGGACTATTTGTGCGTCTTGAAGTATTGTGTGAAGACAGACTCGGCTTAACGCGTGAGTTGCTCGATATCTTGGCCTCAAAAAGCATTGATTTAAGAGGAATCGAAATTGATGTTAAAGGCATTATTTACTTAAACTGCCCTGATATTAATTTTGATGCTTTTAGTGAACTTATGGCTGAAATTCGCCGAATTTCAGGTGTGAAGGATGTACGTAAAATCCAATTTATGCCAAGCGAAAGGCATAACACAGAGTTGATTGCTCTGCTGGCAAACCTACCTGACCCTGTGATAGCGATTGACCTTAAAGGCTCAATCGATATGGCAAACCACGCTGCATTGAACCTCTTTAACAAGCAAGAAGACGAAGTGATCGGTGAGCCGCTAGCGACGTTCGTTCCTAGCTTTAACTTCGCTCGTTGGATTGAAGGCGATGTAACACGCCATCGTGAAGTTGTGGTGTTAGATGGTTTAGATTTCTCTATTGAGATCCTGCCGATTTACCTTGGTGGTGATGTGAACGAAGCGGTACTGGCTAGCGCGGTAATGACAATTCGTTCTTGCAACCAAGAGATGAACACGCCAGACGCAATCCCTGAACAGAATAACCTAGGTTTTGAACACTTTGTTGGTGTCTCTAATCGCCATAAAGCCTTGATCAGCCAAGCTAAGAAACTGGCTATGCTGGATCAACCTCTGCTTATTGAAGGGGATACAGGTACGGGTAAAGAGATGCTGGCTAAAGCGTGTCATAACCGTTCGAACCGAGCGTCATTCCCATTCTTGATTCTAAGCTGTGCATCGATGCCTGATGACGTAGCGGAGACGGAATTGTTTGGTCATGCACCGGGTTCATTTAACCATGAACAAGGTCATAAAGGCATTTTCGAACAAGCGAATGGCGGTACCGTATTTTTAGATGAAATTGGCGAGATGAGCCCGCATCTACAAATCAAACTGCTGCGTTTCCTACAAGATGGTTCATTCCGTCGTGTTGGTGAAGAAGAAGAGATGCACGCGGATGTTCGTATTATCGCATCAACGCGCCATCGTCTTTCTGAATTAGCCGACTCGGGCTCGTTCCGTGAAGATCTGTTCTACCGCTTGAACGTGCTGACTTTATCGATTCCTGCTTTGCGTGAACGTTCAAACGATGTTGCCCCATTACTGGAGCTATTCGTTGCAAAGTACGCACAGCAATTAGGCATGTTGAAACCAAAGCTGACTCAAGAACTAATCGACCAATTAGGTAACTACCAATGGCCGGGCAACATTCGTCAGTTAGACAATATGGTTCTACGTGCTCTAACAGAGTTGGATTCAGATACGTTAACGGTTGAGCAATTCCACCTGCCACAGCTTGAAACCATGACTGCTGGAATGGCGAACTTGAGCTTAGACGGCTCGCTGGATGAGATCATGAAAGACTATGAATCTCAGATTCTAGAGAAGCTCTACCAGTCTTTCCCATCAAGCCGTAAGCTTGCAAAACGTTTGAATGTATCTCACACCTCAATTGCGAATAAGCTTCGTGATTACGGTATTAGAAAGAACTGATCGAATAAGAACAAGATTATGGAAGATTTGAGTACACCGGAGCGCATTTATAAGCGTGACGGTAACCTGATTCTGAGAACGGCTGAAATAGATGACGCAGCGATGATCAGTGAGTACTTTCAGGTTAACAGAGAGTACCTGAAACCTTGGGAACCGATTCGCGAAGACGCGTTCTTTGATAGAGCGAGTTGGGCGCAGCGACTGATCAAGTTAAACGAGCTTCATAAAATGGGGCTAGGCTACTACTGTTTATTGATTAACGCTGACTCTAACGAGATGCTAGGCACAATATCGTTCAGTAATTTGTCTCGTTTCCCGTTCTACGCCTGTAATGTAGGTTACTCATTGAGTCAAAGTGCACAGGGCCACGGTTACATGCGCAGAGGCTTGAGCATGGCAAAAGACTACATGTTTGATGTGCAGAATATGCACCGCTTAATGGCGGGCTACATGCCTCACAATGAACGCAGTGCGGGTGTATTGGAACATCTTGGCTTTGTTCGAGAAGGCTTCGCCAAAGATTACTTACAGATTAACGGTAAATGGGAAGACCATATACTGACCGCGTTAGTTAACCCTAACTGGGAAGACAAACGCAATGTCTAGACTAAATAGTATCTAGGCGTAAGAACAAGTAACGAATTTAAAGGCAGCGAATATCAAGCGATCTCTAGTCGCCGCTGTATCAAAAAGAACATATAGGCATGGTAGATCCATCAGCCTGAGAAGATATTTGAGGAATTTTGATGTCATACACAACTTTGGACGAATACCAAAGAAAATGGATTTTCACTCACCAGTCAATGCCGCTGCCGGCAGAGGATTTGGAAAAGATTAAACCAATGACACAGGCGAGAGCATCTCAGTTTTGGAAAGAGAACGTGAGCCCTCAAAGCCCTGATGCGGAAAGACTAAGTTCGCAAGACTGGCCAAGCAAAGCATCGAACTGGAATGAAGAGATCAGCTGGATGGCAAATTGGGAAGCGGATGAGCCTGAAATGCCGGAAGAAATTCTAAACTTCATTGATTGGCAAGATGACGTAACTGTTTATTTTTGTTACGAAAAATACAATGTTTTAGAAACCAAATGGTCAGTTTTTAAGAAACACTGGAAGAACTTTTTGTTCTACGATGATGGCCCGATTCTACTAGGCCGCCGTCGTTCAGAAGCACTTTGGTTTGCTACAAATGGTACCGTTAAAATTGGTAACCGTGCTTAAGTTCGGTGTGATTTAATCGAGCGAGTATTGACGATCCGATCAACAGATAGACAGACAAAAAGCGAGCATTGAGCTCGCTTTTTTTATGCCTAATGATCTTCGAAGATCATCGGAAGGAAGCGACTATTTCAGCCCAGTGTATGATGACTATTTTTACTGACATAGAGCAGTTAATTTTCGAAATTGAGATCGCTATCTCATTGGCTTAGTTGAAGTTTTATGGGGTTGAGCTATCTTTATATTACTGCCTTAGTGGAGGTGAAGTATTATGATTTGGGACACTCTCGAACGTGTAAATAAACTTCGCAAGGAAGCAATGGAAGATCCAGAGTTTTTGGATTCAGCAAAAATGCATGAGGAATGGCTTTTAAGCGAAACTCATAATCAATCGAACAAAGGAGCTAAAGACAAGAAACCGAAAAAGTTATCTGATATTTATGAAAATACGGATTTTCCTATCAACCCAACAGGAACGAAACATTAACAATGATGAACAGCAATACGGCTAAGGCTCTTAACCAAGAAGCGATAAGTCGACTAAACATACCAGCCTTAAGCCACCAATAAAAAAGCCACTTTCAACGAATCGAAAGTGGCTTTTTCTTTACTAGTTAGCGCTCCAATCTAATGAGGCCTGAAACTAGTTATTAATCAGGCTTAACCCGCTTGGTAATGCATCACCAAATACGCGCTTAGACTCGCTCTCAGAAAGTTCAGTCACTTCACTCACTAGCGTTAGCCATGAATCAGGTACCTTGCTTTGCTTTAGCTTCTCAATCACTTGATTACGATAGTCGTCAGAGATATCAAATTGACGGTCACCGGTTTTACGACAAATCATTACAGCAGCGAAGGCGATCATCTGCTCTTTCTGCCAGTTCTGTTCAAGCAGTTTTGGTAACCACTGTTCAGCTTGCTCTCTAGGAATTACGTTGTGTTGGCTGCCATACAAAGGCGTTCTTGATGCTAATCGACCTAGCGCCCACCAGTGAGCCTGTTCAAATTGGTTATGGTTAATCGCTTTGCTCAAGAACCAGCTTGCCAGCAGAACTTTGTCTTCCACTTCAAGTTGCTCAAGTGACGCCGCCAAACGAACCATGGCTTCATAGCCATTGTCTTGTGCATCTTTGGCTGTCTTAGGGTTTTTCATTGCCCCTGGATGAAGGTATTTAGCGATGTCAGCTAAGATACTCTCTTGCTGCTCTTGGTTTAATCCACCGGCAACACGACGCCAGAATACCCACCAGTCCGTCCAACCTTGGTGGTTCTGGAATTGAATGTTTTGTTGGTAAAGGCCCCAAATTTGTTCGATACGCCATGAGTCAGTCGGATCGCCAAAGCCTGGACGCAGCGAGTAACCCGCCAAACGCAGCCAGTTCTTCTCGTGTGCTTCTGAACGACGGCGACGTTTACGACCTAATGAAAAGGTATCAAACAGATGGCGAAGGGTCGTGAAGTCCCATTCATCGCGCTTACCAAGTCGCTTCTCAAGATCTTTCGATAGTGTTTTGATCTCTTTTGATTCTGCACTCTTCTTGTTGCCGCTGTACAGACGAGAAATCAATTCCTTACATTCATCCAGTCTTGGGTGAAGTTTAGCGGTAGCAGACTCATCACCTTGCTTGTTTCTTACTTCAAATTCGAGCAACCAACGTTTAGAGTCATCTTCTGTACTCACACACTCCATTTTCAGTGTGCCGACTTCTGTTAATTGACACGCGAGCAATACTTCGACGCGTTCTTTTTGGTTGGCTTGGAGCTCTGCAGTACCTGAACCTTCCAGTGTAGAAATGTACGGCGGAAGAGGGGAGAACAAGTCAGCGTCGACATTGACCATCACACCATTTTGAATAGCGGTGTCATGAGCAATTTGATCGTGTGTTGAAGTCAGAAGATTAAATCGTACTGGCTCACCTAAAGTCAGCGAGAAACGACGGCTGTTCAAGCGTATCTCTTGGCCTTCTTCGGTTCCTTTGGCAAGCAGACAAAGCGCTTTACCCATCTTGTTTTTCTCTTGCAGATGCAAGAAGTAAGAACGGGCAGCACCGCCACCGATTTTCAGCTGTGCACCGCGGCGTGCTTTACCAAAGGCAACCGCGCCAAGGGCAACAGACCAATCTGGATGAGGGTTATCAAGCACTGTGATAGGAGAACCGTTCCAGTTGCCCAGTAGCTGAGTAATTCGCTCTGTTACCAGTTCGCTGTTGAACACACCACCATTGAGTAGCACACCAACAGGAATTGCAGGTTTGGTATCGTCAAAATCAACAGAGCTTGACTTTTCCAATGCGGCTTTAGATACTTGCTGATGTGTCGCTAGGAATTCGGCAACGTGCTTACTTACCGCAGGATCTGCTGCGTAGGGTAGGCCGAACTCTACCACCGCGCTGCGGCGTTTGTCGGGTACTTCCGTAAACTCAGAAAGCGGGAAGAAACCTTCTAGTGCAATCTGATGAACTTCTTGCTTGGTTAAACCAATACTCTTGGTACCGCCAAGTAGCTTTGAACCGCTGCCCAGCATGGTGATCTTTACATCGTCTGGCGCGTTAGCAGAAAGTAGGCTCTCTTTTGCGGCGCGAGTCTGTTGAATCAGTTTGGTTAGGCTCGAAGCATTCAGTTTTTTGTTTTGATTGAAGCGTTGCTCTGCAAGGTGGGCAAGGGCTAAATCTAGGTTATCACCACCGAGCATTAAGTGTTCACCAACGCCGATACGGTCGAGTGCGAGTTCTTGGTCATCGCCATTGTTTGAGTTGAAGCTTGCTTCGATCAAACTTAAATCGGTGGTACCACCGCCGACATCACACACTAGAATCAGCGGGATCTGTTGAAGCTCATCGGCTGCGGTTTGTTGATGACGTGCATACCAGTCATAACAAACGGCTTGCGGCTCTTCGAGTAACAGAATCTTACCTAAGCCAGCAAGTGCTGCCGCTTCGAGTGTCAGCTTACGTGCTGTCTCATCGAATGAAGCGGGAACGGTGACTACAACGTCTTGGTCTTCCAGCTTATTGCTTGGGTTGCGGTAGTTCCATGCTTGGCGGATGTGGTTGAGGTAGCTTGCGCTTGCGACAACAGGAGACACCTTATCGACGTCAGTTGCGCCTGCCCACGGCAGAATGTCGGAGTTACGATCAACCGCTTGGTGAGATAACCAGCTTTTAGCACTCGATACTTGGCGACCTTCAACCTTAGCACCTAATTCTCGTGCCCATTCGCCTACGATGACATTTTGAATATCGCCTTCAACTAAGCTCGGTTCCCAAGGCATGGTGAGATCGGAAGGGGAGATCTGACCTTGTGCGGGATGATAACGAAATGATGGAAGTAGGGGCTTGCGAACCACTTCACCGGGGCCGATGAGTTGGTCAATATCGAAAAGAGAAACGGGAGCATGTTGTAGGTCGTCGTTGATTTCACAGTAAGCGACAACAGTATTGGTTGTGCCTAAGTCAATGCCGACTAAAAAACGAGGAGATGCCATACAAAACCTTATTCTGCCAAAGTGATGACCAGTTAATGGATAATCTTGGTCTTATTATTGTCTTTGGAATGCTTTTAATACAGGGCTAGGGAATCGCATTGATAAAGTAACGGCACCCGTTAAGGTGCCGTTGATTCATTATGCTTCTACGTTTGAGTCGTTATTCGAGTCTTCACGAACGTCGAACTCAACATGCCACTTCTGACCATTGTCAGTGGCAATCGCTTCTAGGTATAACGTGCCTAATTCAGTAACACGAGACGCCAAAGTCACGGGAACAACTTCACCTTCGCGACGACCTTCAGAAACAGGCAGTGTCACTTGGATTTCAGGAAGCTCATCCAGATCTTCTGGAGCCCAGTGATCAAGGTGCGTACCCGCTTGGTCTTCACGACGAGTGGTTGAACCGAAGAATTGGAAGTGAACTGGCTGACCAATCACTAGACCGAACTCTTGGCTAGGCACTTGTACGCTTGAACCTTCTTCCATACCAAATGGTGCAACACACAGTGCTTCCATTGGAGGCGCCATACCAGGGATAGCTGGCATCGCGCTTTCAATTCCAACGTAGTAAGAAGATGCGATACCACCACGGATACGAACGCCTTGGCCACGACGAACTGCGCCGTAGTAAGAAGCGCCACTTGCAACCGCTAGGTCTAAGTCTAAACCTGAAAGTTGTTTAGCAAATTCAGCGTCGGCATTAATTAGCCATTCATTGATCGTGTCTGAAAGACGATCAGCAAGTAGGTTAGATTTTAGAACGCCACCATTGAACAGTACCGCTGTTGGTTTGATGAAGTCTGCCGCTGGCGCTTCTGACCCTTGCGCTTCTGTACCGGGCATACCGGGCATGTTTGCAAACGGGTTGAAATCTTGCTGAGCGGTTTCACTATTTCCAGAAAGCGCGTTCGCTTGCTTAGAAAGGAATGCTGCAATGTGACGAGTAATACCTGCGTCTTGAGCGTAAGGCAGACCCATTTGAGTCAATGCGCCACGCGTCTTTTGTACTGGGTGCTCAGTCACCGCTACTTTCGGGAAGAAGCCATCAACCAATGTTTGTTGTACTTCTTGCTGAGTCAGATCTGTTTTCAGTGTTGCGCCCAGTAGTTTAGAACCACGGCTTGGAACAACGATTGGCACAGATTGAAGCTCAGCATCGTTAAGCAGTGCTTCTTTCGCATCACGACACGCGTGAGTCATTGCTTGAACCTGCCAAGGAGCCAGTTCTTTACCTTCTTGAGCCAGTTTCATCTTCAGACGGTAAGCCAGAGCTAAGTCCATGTTGTCGCCGCCCAGTAGGATATGTTCACCTACTGCGATACGGTTCAGGCTTAGGTTGCCTTCATCTTGTGTTACTTCAACCAACGAAAGGTCAGTCGTACCACCACCGATATCGACAACAAGAACGATGTCACCAACGTTTACTTCATCACGCCATGTGTCGTTGCTGTTATCAATCCAGCTGTAAAGAGCCGCTTGTGGCTCTTCAAGAAGTGTCAGGTGAGTGAAGCCAACATTACGTGCAGCTTCTGCTGTTAGGTCACGAGCCGCAGGATCAAACGAAGCAGGAACCGTGATCGTTACATCTTGGTTTGCCAGTTTGTGTTCTGGGTTAGCGTGGTTCCAAGCATCTTTAAGGTGCTCAAGGTACAACTCAGTGGTCTTAAGCGGAGATACCTTTTCAACTTCTTCAGGGCTGCCTGCAGGAAGGAACGCATCGCGACGGTTAACACCACCGTGGCATAGCCAAGATTTTGCACTTGCTACCAAACGGATAGGGGTTTTCGAACCTAGGTTACGAGCAATCGCACCGACTAGCGCTTTAGGTTCAGAAGACCAAGGTAGAACGCGAGAGCCCGCATTCATTTCATGTTCGTGCGGCTGGTATAGGAACGAGCCAAGTTGGCTGCGAGTTTCTACTGTACCTGGCGCCGTCAATTGAGGGATTGGCATCACCTCAACGCGAGCGTCTTCATTTGTTGTGTCGATGAAAGACAAAACGCAGTGTGTTGTACCTAAATCGATACCAACACTGAACTTAGGCGCCTGATGTTGCTCTTGAGAAGATAGCTCTTGTGAATGCATCTGCGGCGTATGTTCTTGAGAAGAAGACTCGTGCGATGATGGCTGAGTTTGGTGTTCCATTATAGCTCTACCTCTGCCGGTGCAATTACAGATGCATCGTAGTTTTCAGCAAGCTTAGGCAGGTTCATGTCAGTTGCTTTCCAACCTTTGTGAACCAATGTGCCGTTGAACGGTGCGTTACCCGTTACATTGCCAGTTAGGCGAATTTCTTGTGGGTTGAAGCCTTCAACAACCGTGATACGTGTTTCTTCATCTTCAGTGCGGATGTGAGAAAGCGTTACGTAGTCTGCTAGTACTTTTTTACCGCCAGTGTGAATAACACGTGCTGCTGCACCAACTTCTTCATCAGAGAATGATGTTAGGTCTTCTTTTAGGAAGTCAATTAAACGAGCTTCTTGCTGCATGATAGACAGTAGCTGCATTGCAGAATCTGTTGGTGCTGTTGCCAGCTTAGATTCAACTTCTACTACTTTTTCGATCACACGTTCAACTTCAACAACTTTCTCTACTTCGACAATTTTCTCAACTGGCTTTTCAACTTCAACGATCTTTTCTACTGGTTTTTCTACGACTTTCTCAACCACTTTGGTTTTACGAGAAACGGCAATTAGCAGTAGTAAAACGCTTGATGCAGTTAGGCCTGCGTGAAGCATATCAAACGTTTGTGGGATTAGGTTCAAATCAACGATCATAGTGATTTCTCTTTAAAATTGATTTAACGGTATATTCGTCGGTTTAAAGGAATATACAGGTTGGAAAGAAACTCAGTGGCATAAGGCCGAAATGGTCACTTTCAAGCTATAAATATGTGTGGATACTAGCATATTCAAGGCTTAAGGGCTTTATTTAATGTTTTCAATAAACTGGCTTTTTGGTGAGTTAGCTTGAAAGTTAATCGAGATTTGTTGGTTTATTAGCCGTAAATGTCCATGGGTTGTAAATAGTGTTAGTTTTATTCCATTGTGAGAGTCAAAGATAAATAGAGCCTAGCATTCCGGCAGTGTATACTTTCGACTCAAAATAACATCATATGGGAAGCTGTATGCCCCACACTACCGACCCCATAACAGGGTTGAAGAAACGAACTTTGCCGTTAGTTGTCTTTTTTGCCACATTTTTGATGACGGTGTTGTGTTTTGTTTTGGTTGCGGCGAATCAAAATAGGTCTTTGAATGAGAATCTGGATAGCTTTGCTCAGCATCAAACGCTCAGTTTAAAAGCGTTTATTGATAACGATGTTGCTTATATCGGTTCCGGTGCGAATTTTTTCTATTCTAATGATGTCGATAGTCGGGATAGATTTGATCGTTTTGCTCAGCAAACGATTAACGGCTCGAAAAGCCTGATCGGATTGCAGTGGATGCAAAAAGTAGCGGTAGAAGATCTTGCCGAGCACACCGCCAAAATGAAAGCTCAATACCCATCCTATAGAATGTTTACTATCCCTAAACATGGGCCAAAAACTTATGGTTATGTCTTGGATGGCGAGCCCGTATTTATCGCGACAGATATTTATCCGAATGATCCAGTGAACAACGGTGTTTTGGGTTTTTACTCTTCTCGTGAGCGGTTTAATCTGGTCATTGATAACATTAAAAAAACACGTGAAGCGAATATTTCAGACAAAGTTCGTCTGTTGCAAGACGGTTTAGACAGCAACACACCTAAGAGCGGAATGTTGGTGTATCACCCTGTCTTTGAGGGAGAGAGTGACAACTTACTCGGCGTTGTAATTGGTGTTGTTCGTACCACATACTATTTTGAGAAACTTCTGGCATCTACTGTCGGCGATATGGACGTTTATGTGCGTGTTACCGATAGCGGTTTTGAAGCTGAAGATGCCCCGATAATGTTCGAAACCAATGGTTATGAAGCGGTAACTGGGCAGCACATTACAAAGACGATTACATTAACTAACCGTGAATGGATTATCGACTTCAAGATAGATGCATGTATTTCATTTAATGGTTACTTAGTGTTGGCGGGAATCGGCATAGTTGGTACCACTATCTCATTGCTGCTTGCTTATATTGTGAACCTGCAAATTAGAGAGAAAGAGCGCTTATATCGAATGATTGATGAAAGAACAGAAGAACTTCGTTTTCTTGCCAATCATGACAGTTTAACGGAAATTTATAATCGCCGAGCTTTTAATAAGATGCTTGGTCAATCGATACAAAGCGATAAGCCGTTTAGCTTAATAGTGTTTGATGTTGATAAGTTTAAAGAGATCAATGATAAGTTTGGGCACCCAGCCGGTGATGCGTTACTTATCCATGTGATTAAGGTTATCTCAGTGAGCTTGAAGTCTGGAGATAACCTATTCCGGATGGGAGGGGATGAGTTCGGTATCATTTCGAGCATCACTGAACATGACTCATTGTCTCGCTATTTAGAATGTATTTTAGAGACGGTGAGTGAGTCTCATTGCGAGCATTCTGGCCAGCTATTGAGTTGCACTCTAAGCATCGGGGCGACCATCCGCACTAATGAAGACATTGAAGCGCTCCTTCAAAAAACTGACAGCATGTTATACCTAAGTAAGTCAAATGGCCGAAATCGAGTCACAATTGCAGGCTAAATGAGCACTTGATGCAACTGGGGTCGAGTTCTTTATTAGGCTCATGTACAATTTCACGAAATTTTTGACGAGAGAATTAGGCGACGTATGAATCACAATCGAGTGGTGTGTTTCGATTTGGAAATGTGCTGTTGGAGCGAAGACGGTGTAGGAACAACAGGGGAGATCATTGAAATTGGTCTTGCTGAGATCGATCTTGTATCTGGAACCATCGTGAAGCGCGCGCAATATTACGTTAAGCCCGAAAAAGACGAAGTCTCTCTATTTTGCGCCGAGTTAACGGGCATTACCCCTCGTAAAATCGAAAAACAGGGTCGCCCATTAGAGTCTGTTATCAAGTCGATGATTAAGAACTTCGGTGGCCCAAAGAAAATCTATGCAGCGTGGGGACGCGACGACCTTATCTTACACAAAGAGTGTATTGAGAAAGGCATCGAACCTCCGTTCAGCGAGTTCTTGAATATCGCCACGCTTTATCGAGTTCAGAATCGATTGAAAGAGAAACGTATTGGTCACCGTGCTGCTCAAGAAGCGAAAAACATTGAGTGGGAAGGTCGTCAGCACTCTGGTTATGTTGACGCTTATAACTTGGCAAAGCTTGCGCTGACGATGTTGTAATAGTTTGTATTTCAGAGAGGCGCTTGGCTAAATACTGAAAGGTTAAACACTTAAAGTTAGCCTGAATTTTGTGAGTCATTAAAATGAAGAGCCACCTACTTATTAGGTGGTTTTTTGTGCCTGTTATTTGAGGGCAATGACTATTCCAAGAAACCTAATTTCAACAAGTGGTTTATCAATAGTGAATGGCTACATCGCTTATTTTACGAGTGAATAATATTCGTTTGAAATTTAGCTTTTTAATTAATATTAAATCTCAGGTCTCGACCTTGATTGGGTAGGGCTAGGTGGTAGCGTTAGCTCACCCAAAACAAGGAGAATAGGATGAAGAACATTATTAAGTATGGATTGGCACTGGGGGCGCTAAGCGTAAGTGCGTTGGTTTCGGCACAACCCGTTGTATTGATAAACACTTTTTCAGTCGAGCCAGCCCATGAAGCCGCTACGTTAACGTATTGGGAAGATGCGCGAGACGTATTGGTGAAGCAACCAGGATATATCTCTACCAAATTGCACCGCTCGTTAAGCTCGGATGCGACATACCGTTTTATTAATGTTGCAGAGTGGGAAAGCAAAAAGCATTTCCATGATGCGATACAGGCGATGAGAAAAGAATTACCACCTTTAAAAATTGAAGGGGTTTCTGCTGACCCTAACTTGTATGAAATTATTCGCGACTAATTAGGAAGCCACCACAATGAAAACAACTCTAGGAACCTTTTTAGCTATTTTTAGCTTTCTATTTTCAGCCATTCTTTTTTCAACCCATGCCCATGCAGCGGCATACGGCGTGTCAGTGGCTTGGAAAACCGATGACGCCCAAGCCGTATTTGAAGCAATGCCTCATCAGAAAAAAGCATTTGCCAACCTGATTGATGCGGGCTTGGTACACGATATGTTCGTATCACAAAGCTTTATTGGGGATAAGAAGTTTCCGATGATTAAGTTTGTGATTGAAGCGGACAGTGAGCAGCACGTTAGAGACTTGATTGGTAACTTACCATTCCAATTTAAAGAGCTTGTAGAGGTGACTGAAATCAGAGACATCGGTAATAAGTGGTTAAACACGGACGTCGCTTTCACAAACTACGCAGTAGAACTTGCTTGGAAAGAGCCTGAGAATCAATTCATTGTCGATGAGGTTATTAGCAAAGATTTGCAAATGGTTGTCGATTGGAGTGCTCAAGGTGTGATTACGTCTGCTTACTTAAAACATCAAGAAATAGCAGAAGAGAAGCCAAACCAAAAAGCGATGATCAGGCCAGTCTATTCAATGGCAATATTGGCTAAAAACGAAGAGCAAGCGCGCGAAGTTGCTAATCAGTTGAATGCAGTAAAGCTAGGCTTCGCTGAAGTTATGGTCAGTGAACTTGGATTCAAACTGGAACTCTAATTTCGCTAGAACAGAATTGTGACCTCGTTTTCAGATTGCGTAACGACGAGGTTTTAATATAGGGCCATGACCAGTTTAGAGTTAAACCTTGGCTATGTTCAAAGGTGAGTGAGTTTACGTGACTGACTCACCTTGTTGTTATTTTATATTGTTACTCACTGAGCCTATATTGTTACTCGCCGAGCTTATATTTAGCTTAATTATTGGCTAAACTTATCACTACTCTTTTCTATGTATGGTTTGCTATTAATTCGACCAAACAAACACTTTTTTGATGACCTTTTTATTTATGAACACCTCGCCGAAATGAACGCCAATAGCCATGAAAAAATCACCTTAGACGCTTCGGGCATCGAATTGATTAATAACACACTCATTGATTCGGAATCTGGTAAGCGGGTCACCTTATCCCCCTCAGAAGGTCTGATCCTTGAGCATCTAGTGAAGAACAGCCCAAAAGCCGTTGGTCGAGACTTTTTACTTGAGCATTGCTGGCCGGGCAGGGTTGTGACGGGCAGTTCACTTAATGTCGCGGTTAAGAACATTCGCACGGCATTAAATTCGTTTGAGTGTGATTGCAAAATCTTAACGGTTCAAAAGGAAGGGTACAGCTTCAATGGTTTGAAACAGGTCGGTAGTTATTTATCGATGCCAACACCTACCGCTGAAGCGCATGTTGAAGCTGCGTTTTCAGAGAAAGCTGGCATCGTTTCAGAGAAAACCACCATCGTTGATGAGTTAACATCAGCGCCACCGTCCAAGCCTTCAGGCATGAACCAACAAGCTGGGCAATCAAAGCAACAGGATCCACAATCACGTCAGTTCAAGGCGAAGCACTTTATCGCTCGTCATCAATCTCGTATTGCCGGAATTGTAGTCAGCGCGCTTCTTCTCATGCTGTTTTATCAGTTTGCTTTTTTTATAGATAAGAGTGCCTACCGAGGTATGGATGTTTATCACGACAGTTTGAATTTTGATGAAGCCGTTATAAAAGAGCTGGATGCCGTGTCAGAGCTCGGTGTTGATTCGCTCTATCTGCATCGCATTGGCGTTGGGTGTCAGAATATCCAAGCCGTCGCCTTGATAAATGGACATTGGAAAGAGATAAGCCATCAGTTTAAAACTGTCTCTTGCGAAGTCGACAATAACAATGAGCGAGGGCAATAAGTATGAATCGTAAGTTTTGGATGCCTATCTTATTGACGCTGTTTGTGATTCTAAATGTAGGCTTAATCTCTGGGCTCGCAACCAAAAGTACCTATCGATTTTCTGCGGAATACCCGATGGTCGGGTGGGAGAGAATCTCGCTCCGATTGGAAAATGGTCGAGTCAAAATGCAGTACATTGGTTATGACATGGATGGGAATGTCGCTCAAACTAAGCAGATGTTTGGTGTATTCTTGCGCTGGGGGAATCACTACTACCTTTATCAATTGGACCAGGATCAGGCCCAAGATAAGCAGACATTCAATATCAAGCACTTATACATTCAACAAACACAAGGCAAGCGCAGTGTGTTGGTATCGAATCAGCGCGGCCTTTATGTCACTAAGAAGGGCACGCCATTAGAACTTAAAGGCATCATGCATGGCGACCGCTTACGCTAATACAGAGGCTTAATGCTAGTAGAGAGCCTTTGGTTAGCTTTTACCGAGTACGTTCAGCTTAGTCTTGATAAAGTCACTGTGGTCAACGTAGAGCAGTTCCGCTGTTTTACGGATCACAGAATCTTCGATAGGGTCAATTTCTCCGTCGGCATGCGCCACTTCCCACATCGCTTTGATTAAGTCGATTCGCACTGGCTGAGACAGGTCTCTGAGTTGCGATGTAAAGTCATACAGCGAGACTGATTGCTCTACTTTCGGTTCTGCTTGCTCTAGCAGCACCTTTGCTTGCTCTTCATCTAAATCCAGCAAACGTTGCAGAAGCTGTAGCTTAGCAACTCTTTCTGATTCATTGATCTGATGGTCGGCTCCCGCGACTTCACACAATAAACTCGCAATGGCGACATTAGGTGATGTGCCTTGGTTTTTGCTTAGATCCTGGCCTTCAATCAATTGTTTAAACATTGATGTGAGAGAATTGAACATAACGAGCTCCAGTTAAAATTTGTATCGGGTTCCGTAACGCTGATAGTTATCAACTATAACTATAACTATTGGGTCTACAGAGTGTGATCGCAAGCGTCTTTACTAAAAACTGACACTACGGATAGGTGAACGATAAGGCGCACTTTCTTAGTCAGGTTCAGGGAAGCGTGTAATTTTTCCGTCGCCACTGAGTGTCGTGATCGATTGCGGTTTCCCATCAGTGTCTAGCCTCAACTCCCCAATCGCACTGCGGTTTGAAAGGCGATAGAAGGTCTGGTTATCAGGGCTTCGCTTCTCGATTTTTAAGCGCTTACGCTTCGTGAAATAGTTCAAAACTGAGCGAGGGCTGTATAACAGGCGGTCCCACACATCGCAGAATTTAAGCAGCGAAGCAGGGAACTGATTTTTAATGCCACTGCAGGTAATTTGATAGATGTTCGGACTGTTGCGACGATACCTAAGCTTGATATCGTAAGCAAAGGAGTAGTGCACATCACCAGAAAGCACCACGAAATTGGTCGGTGTTTTGGTATGGGTAAAGATACTGATCAGCGTATTGGCACTGCCCGGATGTGCCATCCAGTTTTCAGCGTCAATCACTAATGGCTTGCCGATCGTGGTCGCCATTTTTTGCAGTGTTTCAATAAACTTCACGCCAAACATCGGTGCAGCAGAAACGATCACTACTTTATCTTGATTCATTAACTGATGTTGAAACTCAATCAAGGCTTCCCAGTCCATCAAACCTGAAGGCTTATTCATGCGTGACTCTGAACGCCAACGACGCGTTCGAGTATCCAACACAATGACTTTGGGTGAGGTATCGATCGTGTAATGCCACTCTTCAAAGCGACTCAGCATCTCAATAAAGGCTTGATGCTTATCTGGCTCGATATTGCTAACAGAGTGAATAGTATTGCTATCATCGGCTTCATTATGCGCTTGTTCTATATTCTTATTTTTTTCAACAATATGCGCTTGTTTAGTAATGCGCGGTTGATCGACAAAAAGCTGTTTTGCTTGCTCGATAAACTCTTCGTCGAAGCTCTCCGGCTTGTTACCCCAGCCCTGACACATCCAGTAAGCCGCAAGGCCGTTACCTATCACTTGAGTGGCGAACTGGTTTTGGTCGACAGCATGCTCCCAACCCACGGTAAGGTTCCAATCATCGGTAACATCGTGATCATCGAAGATCATGTAAGTCGGAATATGCGCGAACAGACGTTGTACTTGCGGTAAGCCAGCAATGAAATCATCCATGATGACGCTTTCATCACGCCATTGTTGCTGCTCAGTCGGTGTTAATTGGCGTCCACCTTGCGTGAAGTTATTCTCAATTAAACGTTCTCTATTGATGCATTGCCACAGTGTGGGAGACCAAACCAACAAGTACATCGCGATAAACTCAGACAGCGTGACCAAGTGGTTTTCGCAGTCGGTAGAGCTAAAAATCGGCACGCCACGATTCGGGAAGAACTTATCGAACATGGATTCTGAAGCGGTGTGGTGCGGCAAATAGTGATGACGCTGATATAAGTGATATTCACTGCTATACAGCGCGTCACTAGTGTTGATTTGCTTTATTTGCGAGTCGGTCGGTAAGCTCTCACCGACAAGGCCAAGCAGTTGAATCACTTGCTGAATAGCATCAAGTGTTGGCCCCGCCACATGGTCGGCGTAGATCTGATCGCCGCTCATCATCAGCATGTCGGGTCTTTCAGCGACGCTTTGCTCGGCTACCTTGTTATCGGCTGCGACTAAGCTGTCTTTGCTTGGATGATGCGGGTTACGGCAAGAGCCATGAAGAATGTAATCAGCCGAGGTCGATATCTTAAACTCAACGCGAGATTTACCGTTGTAAACAAGGTGAGGGGCGAGCTCTTTTAGTGAACCTGACTCTGTGTGAATGTCATATTCAAGAAGCATATTAGTCGGGAATTCACCTTGTAAGCGAATTAGCGTTACCCACGCATGTGTACCGATTTGAATCGAATCATGCTCTTCAAGCGATGAGGTATAAAACGGTTGGTCTTGTTTTGGTTCAGCATGCTCTTTTTCGTTCGAAAAGCCTGTTTCTCGACTATGTTCAGTTTCACGAATGTGCTCAGTTTCACTAATATAAAGATCAGCCCGGCCAACAAGGGGCGAGCTGGTGGCTAACCAAAGTACCACTTCAGTCGCGGTGGTTTTTCTTAAAATGGGTCCGGCGAGTAACAGGGGAAGAGATGATGTCGTAGAGGGTTTCAATACGGTACCTAAAATCATTGGTGGTTAGTCGTCGTGGAGTTCTTTTGCTTCGAGCTTGTTCGTGTCTGGCTTTGTGGTTTCAAGCTTTGATGCTTCAAGTTCTACTGAGTCAGATTCTGTTGTTTTATGCTCTGCAATCTCAGACTCGAACGGTTCAAATTCTGTCATTTCAGACTCAGTAGCCTCAAGCTCCGTCATTTCAGATTCTGTTGATTCAAGCTCAGTTGATTCAAGAATTTCGATAACTTCCGAGCTAGAAAGTTCATGACCCATTAGAAATATTGCCAACAGGGCATCGGCTTTTGTCTTGGTATCGGAAGGCTCGTCTAACAACAGTTCGAGCTTTTCTCGAATCATAGCAATCTCGTGCTCAACAAAGCCACGGCCTTCTTCATCCCCTTGATTGTCTTCAGGGGCATTATCGAATTCAAGAAATAGCATGTCGCCGTCTAGGTTGGTATCTACCAAACGCTCGGGCAGCCATGCATCACCCATAACAATATCTGGATCGGAATCTTTGGGTAACTGATCTATAATGTTTTGTAATTCGGAGACTTTCACAATACTTTCATTTAACCGAGAATATTCTACATTGTAACGGTCAATGCCGATCAAACCTAAAAATAGTTAGCCGTCATGGTTAATAAATGTCTATTCAGTAACACATTATTTATTACAAAGAGTAATTACATAAGAATGAAGCTCAAATATTTACCGACTCTCACTTCAACTGGAGTGGTTTTACTAAGTAGCGCTTTCCTAAGTGGCATTTTCGTAAGTGCTAATGCGTGGGCTGCTGAAGAGCAAGAGTGGGGCATCGCTGCAATGTTCCGTACTGCGAGCATCCCTTATGACACGTCTGGTGGTGACCAATCGGTTAACTCATTCGTGCCGATGCTGTTTTTCAAGAACGACTATGTGTTCATTGATGGTACCGAGATGGGGGCTTACCTCTATCAAACAGATGACGAGAAATGGTCTTTTAATGCCATCTCTCGCATGCGTTTTATTGATATCCCAGCTTCTGAACAGAACGCAATTGAAGGCGATACTGCGGACTTCGGTGCTCAACTGACCTACCAACTTGATGGTCCTTGGTCTGTCGAGACGGAATTAATGAGCGACAGTGAATTCAACCTCCACGGTAACTTACGTGCTAAAGCCAAGTATGAAACCGGAGACTGGGAGTTTTACCCAAGTGCGACACTTCGTTACAAAAGTGCTGACTTCAATAGCGAGTATTACTCAGCGTCTAATGAAACCATTGGTGCAGGTGTAGATCTGAATGTCGGTGTTGAAGCGCGTTACCATGTGGTTTCAAACTTGTACTTATTGGGTTCAACCAGTGTGACTCGATTAGACGACAACGCCTACGATTCGTCGATAGTCGAAGACCGCTATCAAGGTGAGTTATACCTTGGCTTTGGTTTCTTTAACGACAAAGAGAAAGCACCGAAGCCTAAGTTGAGCAATGCGCCGTATTTACGTGTCGCCCACGGCTGGGCAACGCCATCCAATATTGGCGACATCATGAAGTTCAACGCGGAGAAAGACGAATACAACAACCAGTTGACCTCGTTCTTCTATGGCCACCCGTTAACCGATGAGATCTTCGGCTTCCCATTGGATATCTACCTAACGCCAGGTATCGCACACCACTGGAGTTCAGAGGTTCAATCAAGCAGCACTGAATACATCATCGCAATCAAAGCGTACTACACCTTTGATTGGCCAACTCAGTGGCGTGTAGGTGTGGCAGAAGGTATGTCTTACATCGATTCGATTACGTATATCGAAGGAACTGAGATGGACCGCAAAGGTTACACAGCAAGCCATCTGTTGAACTACTTAGACTTCTCATTCGATGTGAACGTCGGCGACTTGATTGGTAAGAATGACTTGAACAACTTGTGGTTCGGCTACTCATTGCATCACCGTTCTGCGATCTTTGAAAACGCATCCCAGTTCGGACGAATCAAAGGCGGCAGTAACTACAACACCGTTTACTTCCAGTACGAGTTCTAGAAGCGGCTTTTTTAGATACGATTTCTAATCACCGTTTTTATACAGACGACTTACATTTGACCTCGCTTCTATAGCCTTCGCTAGTGTTAGCGTCATTAATCAGCCTGATAGCAAAAGGTTTTCCCTTTGCTGTCAGGCTTTTTTGTTTGAGACTTGTGATATAATCGCGCGAGTTTAATAAGTACAAGAATAGGACACGCTTTGACTTCGTCTCCGGAAAAAGCAGACAACAACAAGAATGCAGCACAGCCAAGTTCTCCACAGAACGAAGCGAAATCGAATAAGCCTGCATCGAACCGACCTGCTAAGCATTTAAAAGCTAAACAACCAAAAACTAATCAACCAAAAGCTAAACCTGCCGATCATTCAGCAGCAGCCAATACAAAAGCATCTCAAAATAGCCCAGCTTCTCTTCGTAAAGCGCTCAACGAATGTATGATGCGCGATCGCTTTCGTTTGAGTAAGCGAATTGCTGGTGCGAGTAGAATTAAAAACGAACAATCCAAGAACGTTGTCTTCGATGAGATTGCGTTAGATATTGCCAAGTCTATGATGACGGCAAATCAGCGTGCCTCGCATAAACCAACCATCGAATATCCAGAGATTCTCCCAGTTAGCCAAAAGCGCGATGACATTGCGAAAGCCATTGCTGAAAACCAAGTGGTTATCGTGGCCGGCGAAACGGGCTCGGGTAAAACCACTCAGTTACCAAAGATTTGTTCAGAGCTTGGCCGTGGCCGCATGGGCTTAATTGGTCACACTCAGCCTCGTCGTCTTGCAGCACGTTCAGTTGCCAACCGCATTGCGGAAGAGATGGAAACACAGCTGGGTGATTTTGTCGGTTATAAGGTTCGTTTTAACGACCAAATATCTGATAAAACACAAATTAAATTGATGACCGACGGTATCTTACTGGCGGAAATTCAGCACGACCGTTTCTTAAGCCAATACGACACCATCATTATCGATGAAGCCCATGAACGTAGCCTGAACATTGACTTCATCATGGGTTACCTAAGAGAGCTTCTGCCGAAGCGTCCTGATCTTAAAGTTATCATTACATCAGCGACCATCGATCCTGAGCGCTTCTCGAAGCACTTTAACAATGCGCCGATTATTGAAGTATCAGGTCGTACTTACCCAGTTGATACGCGTTACCGCCCACTAGGTGGTGATGAAAGTGATTCAGACCGTGACCAAATCGAAGGTATCTTTGAAGCCGTTGATGAGCTGTGTGATGAAGGCCAAGGCGATATCTTGATCTTCATGAACGGTGAACGTGAAATTCGTGACACTGCCGATTCTTTAAGTAAACGTAACCTGCGTGATACTGAGATTGTTCCGCTTTACGCACGTCTTTCTGCGGGCGAACAAAACCGAATTTTCCAGTCTCATACTGGTCGACGCATCGTTCTTGCGACCAACGTGGCTGAAACCTCGTTAACGGTTCCGGGCATCAAGTATGTCATCGACCCGGGTACGGCGCGTATCAGCCGATACAGCTATCGTACCAAGGTACAACGCCTACCGATCGAGCCAGTGTCTCAAGCGAGTGCGAACCAACGTAAAGGTCGTTGTGGTCGTGTTGCTGAAGGTATCTGTATTCGTCTGTACTCTGAGGAAGATTTCGAATCACGCCCAGAGTTTACTGACCCTGAGATCCTTCGTACTAACTTAGCATCGGTTATCCTTCAGATGACAGCGCTAGGCTTAGGCGACATTCAAGCATTCCCATTTGTTGAAGCGCCAGATAAACGTAACATTCAAGATGGTGTAAGGCTGCTTGAAGAGTTGGGTGCGATCGCGACAGTCGAACCGTCTGCGAATAAAAACAAGAATCATGGCGACGACAAGAAGAAGCTAACCGCTATTGGTCGTAAGCTCGCTAAGCTGCCGATTGATCCACGTTTGGCGCGTATGGTGATTGAAGCGCCAAGCAACCGCTGTCTGCACGAAGTGATGGTTATTGCGTCTGCGTTGTCGATTCAGGATCCGCGTGAGCGTCCATCAGACAAACAACAATCGTCTGACGATAAGCACAAACGCTTCTTTGATAAAGAGTCAGATTTCATCACGTTTGTGAACCTTTGGGATTACGTTAAGCAGCAACAAAAAGAGCTGTCGAGTAACCAGTTCCGCAAACAGTGTAAGCAAGATTACCTGAACTATTTACGTATCCGTGAATGGCAAGATGTGTACTTCCAAATTCACCAAGCGATGCGTGAATTGGATACTAAGCTGAACACAGAGCCGGGCAGCTACGATGGCATTCACATGTCACTGCTATCAGGCTTGCTTTCGCACATCGGTATGAAAGACCAAGAGAAGAATGAATATCAAGGTGCTCGTAATGCGCGCTTCCATATCTTCCCTGCGTCTGGCTTATTTAAGAAACAGCCTAAGTGGATTATGTCTGCTGAGCTGGTGGAAACCTCAAAACTTTGGGGTCGTGTTATCGCCAAGATTCAACCTGAATGGATTGAACCACTAGCGAAACACCTGATTAAACGCAGCTACAGCGAGCCACATTGGTCTAAGAAACAAGCGGCAGTAATGGCACACGAAAAAGTGATGCTTTACGGAATCCCAATCATTCCAAAACGTTTGGTGAACTACGGAGCGATTGATGCCACTGTCAGCCGTGAGTTGTTTGTACGCAGCGCATTAGTAGAAGGTGAATGGGAAACCAAACACGCCTTCTTCAAACAGAACCGCAAGCTACTGCAAGAAGTAGAAGAGTTAGAGCATAAATCACGTCGTCGTGACATCTTGATCGACGATGATGAGCTGTTCGATTTCTATGACCAACGTGTTGGTGAAGAGGCCGTTTCAGGCCGTCACTTTGATTCATGGTGGAAGCAAACCAGCCAAAAAACACCTGAGTTGCTGAACTTTGAAAAGTCGATGCTGTTCCGAGGCGATGCAAGCCACGTTACTGATTTGGATTACCCGAATTTCTGGCACCAAAATGGTATCAAACTGAAGTTGAGCTACCAATTTGAGCCGGGCGATGACAACGATGGTGTAACGGTACATATCCCGCTGCCTATCTTGAACCAAATCGACCAAAACGGCTTCGATTGGCAGATCCCAGGCCTACGTCAGGAACTGGTGATCAGCTTAATTAAGTCGCTACCAAAAACGCTACGCCGTAACTTTGTACCTGCGCCAAACTACGCCGATGCGTTCTTGGCTCGTGTTACACCGTTAGAAGCTCCGTTGTTGGATTCTCTTGAGAAAGAGCTCCGTCGCATGACGGGTGTAGAAGTGGTACGTGATGACTGGAAGTTAGACCAGATCCCTGAGCACTTAAAGGTAACATTCCGCGCCGTAGATCATCGCAAGCGTAAGCTGAAAGAACAGAAAGACTTGCATGAGTTGAAAGAAAGCCTAAAAGACAAGGTTCAAGAAACGCTTTCTAAAGTGGCAGACGATGACATCGAACAGCAGAACCTGCACACGTGGAGCTTTGGTGAGCTACCAAAAGTTTACCAACAGAAACGTGGCGGCTACGATGTTAAAGCCTTTCCAGCGCTGGTGGATTCTAAAGACAGTGTAGAGATCAAACTGTTCGAAACCGAGCAAGAGCAGATCTCGGCAATGAAATCGGGCCAGCGTCGTTTAATCCTGTTGAACGTGCCATCGCCGATCAAATACCTGCACTCTAACTTGCCGAACAAATCTAAGCTTGGCTTGTATTTCAACCCATACGGACAGGTGCTCGATCTTATCGATGACTGTATCGCTTGTGGTATTGATAAGCTGATTGAAGAGAAGGGCGGTTTGGTTTGGGAGCCAGAGCAGTTTGAAGCACTGAAAGAACACGTACGTGCAGAACTGGGTGACAGCGTGGTTGAGATTGCTCAACAGGTTGAAACCATCCTAACGACGGCATTCAGCATTAGTAAGAAGCTGAAAGGACGTGTTGATCTTTCAATGGCATTCGCACTTTCTGACATAAAAGCTCAGGTAGAAGGTTTGATTTTTAAGGGGTTTGCCACAGAATGCGGGTGGAAACGTCTGCCGGATATTCTACGCTATATGAGAGCCATTGAGCGTCGCATGGAAAAACTGCCGATTGACCCTAACAAAGATCGCCTACACATGATCAAAGTTGAGTCGGTAATGAATGATTACAAAGAACTTCTGAATAAGATTCCAAAAGGGATCGCGGTTCCAGAAAATGTAAAAGAGGTGCGTTGGATGGTAGAAGAGCTTCGTGTAAGCTTCTTCGCACAGCAGCTCGGAACGCCTTACCCAGTATCAGATAAGCGTGTTAAAAACGCGATTGATGCTTGCTAAAGGAATAAAGCTAGACGCAATAGCAAGGTTTAGGTATAAATCTTGCTTATTGCTATACTAATTAAATAGTTACTACAAAAAGGGCAACTTGGTGGCAATTTATTACCACGCAAGGCCTGCCACTAGGACGAAAAGGTCGAATATGAAAAAAACGTTATTGGCACTAGCACTGCTAGGTGCATCTTCAACAGCAATGGCTGATTCTTGGTTGTACGGCGGCGTAATGGGTGGTCAAAACTCATTAGGTAATGAAGAAGAAACAGCGATGGGTATCCACGTGGGTACAGGCATCCTGCCACTAATCGGTATTGAAGCGGGTTACTGGGATCTTGGTTCTTTCGACAGCGTTAAGTACGGCAACCGTGACCTTACAAACCTAGATGCAAGCACTGCTTACCTAGCGATCAAACCAAGCATCGACTTTGGTCCTCTTCACGTATACGCGAAGGCTGGTGTTCACTCTTACGATCTTAAATCTGACGGCTTCAAGCAATCAGGTGAGGATATCATGTACGGTGTAGGCGCTGAATACTTCATCTTTGGCCCACTATCTGTAGGCGCTAGCTACCAAAACTTCAAAATGAAAGATGACGACTCTGGCGTATTTACGCTAAACGCAACTATCCACCTACTGTAATTGTTTATAGTGAGTGGCGAGCTGATAGTTAGTCACTTACTTACAGTTAATGATGGATGTTCGTTGAAGAGTTCGTAAGAATTCATAAAAAATGCCAGCTTGATAGCTGGCATTTTTGTATCTGTAGAATAGTAATGTCGCTGACTTAAGCGGTATAAGTTAAGCGAGCAGCGCTATTTCTTACTGTTTAGAATCTTCTGAATTCTTGGGTTAATCGCTTTGCCGTGTTGGCTTTCATACTCTTCGCGTTTCAAGTCGTTCAAGTTCTTCACTGAGTTAGCGGCAAGAAGGAACTGCGGCAATTCTGTTTCCAGCATGCCTTTCTCATCTAAACGCTTTGCTTCCAAGTAGTATTTCTTAAACAGGCCATCGAGCTTGTTTTCAGCCGTGCGCTTCAAGTCGTACAGTTTGTTTTGGATTAGCCATTTTTCAATGTTGTTAACAGCTGCGCGCGACAACACACGAATACGGCTATCAAGCAGCTCTTCTTCAGTCAAAGAATCTTTAAGGATCCAAAGCTCACCCATTTGCGGCGGCCAACTGTTGCCAAGTTGAATACGTTCATGACAGTGCATTAGCACGCGGTTAAGGCCGTCTGAGTCAACAGAGTGGGCGAACTCAAGAAACTTACCGCTCGGTTCACTACCGTATTGGTATTCCCACTGAGTTTCGTACACGCTCAAGAAAGAACCGAACACATGGATACACCAATCGGTTAGCTCAAGCTCTGCTGGATCTTGATCAACAACAGGCACTTGTTGAGACGCACCAGAGCCCGCAGCGTTTGGTGTCGCTACTTTTACTTCTGTACTTTGTGCTTCAATCACTTCAGGTGCGTTAGGCTGCACGGTAGCGTCAGGTACAACAGGTTGGGCTGGCTCAGAAGGTTGGCTTTTTGCCTTTTTGAATGAGCTGCTGCCTGAAGCGTTCAGATGGGCTAAGCTTTTGTCTATACCCATTTCCTTGAGCTTGTCCTGCATTTCCTGAATATTGAGAGGTCTTCTGCTGTTGTTGTCTTTCATTTTGCTTCTCGTTAACTAGCCAGTACTGCAGCTTGGATTCAATCCGAGATAATGGCATTAATTCATTGGCTTTGGCTTTATACCAGAGGACAAATTTCTTCCATACTAAACTATGGTCACCGGTCAAACCGGAGAATTTAAACGCACGTTCTGCCCATGATGGTATCTCTTCTTCGTTGAGATCATGAGTAGAGACGGTGTTGCTGTTCATTGAGCCTCGACCTTGTGGGCGAGGGGCCTGCTGCATGTGTTGCATTGGTGCCGGAGCAGGCTGAAACTTGGGTGCAGGTGCAGGTGCAGGTGCAGGTGCAGGTGCAGGTGCAGTAGAGTAGACCGGAATACTATTGGTCGGTTGAACCTCAACGTGCGCCGTAGCTTGCTCTTGCTCAATGAGCATTTTGAAAACGTGAATCTCTTTCTTATCTCGATAGTCTACTTTCACCTTATCGAGGAAACCTTGGTCGACTAAACACTTAAGGCAGTCGGCTAAACCAAACGTAGAGAGAGCACAAAGCTGACCTGCCGTTTGTAGGCACACATTGGTGTAACCGAATTCATCAGCACCATCTGCAAGCATCAATAAAACCAGCTTTTCTGCTGGGCTAGAAGTATTCACTTGCCAAGCTAAATAAGAATATTTGGCGCTCAATATCGTGTTCTCAAAAAAGGTAAGTCGTTGTCACTATTGTAAGTCACCCCTTACCGAATTTATAGCAACTTAACAGAAAACGACATTAGTAAGCCAAATATTGACCATAAGGAGAGGTCTGCCCCAAAAAGTAAGCCTACACTCATTCATTCTAGGTCAGAAGGTGGCTAAAGATGGGGTTTACGGCCGTCTTTATCGGGGCCGATTCTGCACCAAGGCTTAAAATAACGTGGTCTATTAACGTTAAGCATGAGCTTCTAATCTTTCGTTTTGTCTTCATGAAAGCGCCTATCTTCTCTCTCTAGTGACTGTTGATGATTTCTTTGTCTACTTATTGACATATTTATCCATCCATTCATAAGTTGTATTTAATTTATAAAACACCTTGATATGATCAATATTTGCGCTATTATGACGATAAGTCAGAAATGACGAAGCGTCACAAAATGGTTAACCACATGAATTTACTATTCGTGTTAATATATTGGACAGGAGCGTTTTAAATGCTGATTAAGCTTAGGTAATAGCTAAGCTCAAATACGGACTGAAAAATTATGTTTGGCTTTGGTTGTAAAGGCGATAAACAAAGTATCTTTGGTTGCAAGGCGGTGCTGTCTAAGAAGCAGCAATCCATCGCAGACCGAGAAGTAGAATTGATGTTGTTAGCAAAAGATCTGGTTCGAGAACAAGGGTTCGGAAACCTGACGATGGATAGGCTAACGGCGGCAAGCTCTTATTCTAAAGGTACGATATACAATCACTTTTGCAGTAAAGAAGACGTGGTTTTAGCGTTATGTATTCATTCTTTAAAGGCCGAGGCACTGTTGTTTGCTCGTTCTGGAGAGTTTGAAGGCAACTCTCGCGAAAAGATTGTCGCATTGCACGTTGCGTACCGAGTTTATGCTCGTATGGAGCCAGTATTATCAACTTGCGCGATTATGGCGAAAAGCCCATGGGTACTAGAGAAAGCCTCCAGTGCACGCGTGGCCGAGATGAATCAATTAGAAGAGATCGTTATCGAACAAGCGGATCTGCTCGTCAATCAAGCAGTAGAAGCCGGTGACCTAAAGTTCTCTTCTGGCGTGGGTTCAGATGCCATTGTATTCGCCAACTGGTCAATCGCATTTGGTTCAAATGCTTTGTCTCAGAATGCTTCAAACAGTCATTGTATCAAGCGGTTACAAGACCCGTATTCAGTATTACACAATGCGAACATGATTTTAGACGGCCTCAACTGGCAGCCTCTTTCTACTGATTGGGACTACCGCAAAACTTGGCGCCGTGTAGAACAAGAACTGTTCAGTGAAGAAGTCGCTTACTTAGAGTCAGTAGGTCGATAAGCTTCAACTAAGCCCACCTATGTGGGTTTATTAATAACCATTAGTGACGATTCGTCATAAACTTAAGTTTAGCCTAGTGTGGTTTTGGTTTTCTTGAGTATATGACTAAGAATTGTGTTTTTGTCAGCTTCGGCTGGCTTTTTAAGACACAACTATGACGAATCGTCACAAATGGAGACTGTGATGGAACATGACAGCCAGAAGCCCGCTTTCGATCACCAAAATCGAGATAACCGTAATGTCGATAGCGTAAACGGGGATCTAAATAACAGTTGGCACTCAATACCGACCAAGCGTTCGTTTATCGTTCTGCTGGTGGTTTTTTCAATCATCATGCTCTCTGCATTAGGGGCAAAGAACCTCTACTTTAGAGGGGACTACAACATCTTCTTCGAAGGCACCAACAAACAGTTGATGGCGTTCGATGAAATCCAAACCACCTTTGCGAAAACCGACAACCTCGCGATTGTCGTCGCACCAGAAGGCGGCAATGTCTTCACCCCAGAAACCCTCACCTTAATTCAAAACCTCACGGTCGATGCGTGGCAGATCCCGTACTCAAGCCGTGTCGATTCGCTTGCCAATTATCAGCATACCGAAGCCGTTGAAGATGACCTCTTAGTGGAAGACTTGCTGTACGAAGAATACGAGCACACGCCAGAGCGGATCGCTAAAGTAAAACAGATCGCCCTCAACGAACCACTGCTTAAGAATGCATTAGTGTCAGCCTCCGGCGATGTGACCATTGTGAACGTGACGGTGCAATTGCCCGAAGTGGACAAAACGGCGGAAGTACAAGAAGTCATTGCGGCTATTAACGCCATGATTGACCGCTATGAAGCACAATATCCCAATGTTGAATTCCATAAAGCGGGCATCATTGCCATGAACAACGCATTTATGACTTCGGCTCAAGAAGACAGCTCAACACTGGTGCCGTTAATGCTGTTGGTGGTATTGGTGTTCCTGACCTTTATGTTGCGCTCGTTCTTTAGTGTGGTGGCTACCTTAGTTGTGATTATCTCTTCGATTGTCGCGACCATGGGTTTGTCTGGCTGGGCAGGGATGTTCCTCAGCACCGCAACGGTCAACGTTCCTACATTGGTGTTAACCCTTGCCGTTGCCGATTGTGTTCACGTGATTGTGACCATGAGACAAGCGATGCAACGCGGGATGGCGAAAGCACAAGCTATTCAATACAGCATCAAGCTCAATGCTATGCCGATTCTGATCACCTCAGTGACCACCGCGATTGGCTTCTTGATGATGAACATGTCGGATTCTCCCGTATTGCGAGACTTCGGTAACTTGTCGGCATTGGGCGTGATCATCGCGTGTTTCCTATCTGTGACTATGCTGCCTGCGCTATTAAAACTCTTGCCAGTGAAAACTCTGCCAGCCAGCTTATCTACGCAAGGAAAAGGGGCCGCGGAAAGCAAAGTAACCTTTATGGATAAGCTCGGTGACTTTGTCGTTGCGAACCGCAAAGTACTGCTGCCGATTTCTACCTTAGTGATTGTTGGCGCAGCCGCGTTAATTCCATTGAACAGAGTAAATGATGAATCGGTGAAGTATTTCGATACCTCAAGCGAATTCAGACAAGCAGCCGACTTCATGGAACAGACCGTAAGTGGTATGACGACCATCAGTATCGCAGTCAAAACCAATGAATCTCAAGCGATTGCTGATCCTGTGTTTTTGCAAGCGATTGGTGACTTTACCGATTGGCTACGTGTTCAACCTGAAACCGACCATGTTGCCACGCTATCCGATGTTTACATGCGTTTGAACAAGAACATGCACGGCGATGACGACAGTTACTACCAGCTGCCACTTAACCGAGAGTTAGCCGCACAATACCTACTGCTTTACGAGATGTCTCTGCCGTACGGCTTGGACTTGAATAACCAGATCAACGTCGATAAATCATCGATCAAAATGGTACTCACGGTGGACAACCTAGGCAGCGTGGAATTGGTGGAACTCGAAGAACGCATCTACTCATGGTTTGCGGCTAATGCGCCTCAGTATGAAGTGGTCGCATCTAGCCCGTCATTGATGTTTGCACACATAGGCGAAACCAACATGGCGAGCATGCTATCAACTCTGCCTATCACCTTAGTGCTTATCTCTGGCTTGATGATATTTGCATTGCGCTCGGTTCGCTTAGGTCTAATCAGCCTAGTGCCAAACATTGCCCCAGCGATTATCGGCTTTGGTTTATGGGCGCTTATCTCTGGTGAAATCAATCTTGGTTTATCCGTCGTGGTCACGCTCACACTGGGTATCGTTGTCGATGATGCAGTGCACTTCTTAAGTAAATACCAACGCGCAAGAATGGAAGGAAAATCAGCAGAAGAAGCGGTGCGTTACGCGTTCCACACCGTTGGTCGCGCACTGTGGATCACCACGGTCGTGCTTGTGGCTGGTTTCTCTGTGCTGGCGATGTCGAGCTTCAGGCTCAATTCCGACATGGGCTTACTCAGCGCGATTGTGATTTTCATAGCGCTGGTGGTCGACTTCATTTTGCTGCCTAGCTTGCTGATGATCTTCGACAAACAGACTCACTATTCAAACACGCCTAATACCAAATCGCAGCCTAGCTCGACTGGCGAACTTACTACATCGACCAAATAAGGAATCGTCAGCCTGCTGCGGTGGGCTGACTCAAGGAGAAATTTATGAAAAGCGTTAAACAAACATTCGTTACCACATTACTTTCCGTCAGCTCATTAACCGTCGGCACGTTAACAATAGGCGCATTCGCGGCTTTCCCTGCATTAGCAGACCCAGCGAAAGGCTTAGAAATTGCCGAGCAACGCAAAGCCGTCGATATGGGGTGGGGCGATTCAGTTGCGACCATGGAAATGCTACTTCGCAACAAACAAGGCGAAAGTAGCTCGCGTCTAATGCGATTGAAGTCGTTAGAAGTGGATGACGATGGCGACAAAGGGCTGACCATTTTTGATGAGCCGCGTGACGTAAAAGGCACGGCTTTCTTGAACCATTCACACATCTCTAAATCGGATGACCAATGGCTGTACTTGCCTGCGTTGAAACGTGTAAAACGCATCTCTTCGCGCAACAAATCGGGCCCGTTTATGGGCAGTGAATTTGCTTACGAAGACTTGAGCTCGTTCGAGTTAGGAAAGTACACCTTTAACTACATTGAAGACGCCACAATCGAAGGCGTCGATACCTTTGTTTTGGAGCAGGTTCCGACCGATAAAAACTCAGGCTACACCATGCAGAAGGTATGGCTAGACCAGCGATATTACCGCCCCGTTCAGGTTGAGTTTTACGACCGTAAAGGCGCATTGCTGAAAACCCTCTCGTTCCAAGATTACAAACAATACCTAAACCAATACTGGCGCGCGCACACTATGTCGATGCAAAACCACCAAACAGGCAAGAGCACGGTACTAACCACGACAGATTTAGCGTTTCAGACAGGTCTTAAGGACAAGGATTTCCAGAAAAACACACTGAAACGTGCAAAGTAAGGCAAGAATATGAAAAGGATTGTGTTAACAGGAACGCAGTTATCTTTAACCTTGGCAGCGACAGTTGGGCTTATGCAGGTGTCGTTGCCATGTGTTGCGGCTGGTTTTAGCTCTGAGTTCGTAGAACAGGTCACCCCGGAGCTAGCAGGGCAGGTTAACCTTGAACACAGGCAGTTCTTTAGCGACGGCTTGCAAGGGCAAGATAAAGGGCAAAGCTCGCTGGTGTTACAACCAGAGTTTTATTGGGAACAACAAGAGGGCAATGGCAGCTTTACCTTCACGCCGTTTTACCGCCTAGACAGCGAAGACGATGAGCGAACTCATGGTGACGTTCGCGAAGCTCTGTATCTCACGTATTGGGATGACTACGAACTGCGAGCCGGTGTCGGTAAGGTTTTTTGGGGGGTAACCGAATCGGCGCATTTGGTCGATGTGGTCAATCAAACCGATGCGATTGAATCGGTCGATGGCGAGTCGAAGTTAGGTCAGCCTATGGTGCACTTCACCTCAATCAAAGACTGGGGAACCATCGATGCCATGTTACTGCCGTATTTTCGTGAGCGTACCTTCGCTGGGGAAGACGGTCGGCTAAGGCCAACTGTACCTGTATCGGATGATGCGCTTTACGAATCTTCAAGAGAAGAAAAGAACCTCGATGTGGCATTGCGTTATAGCCAAATGTACGGCGATTGGGATGTCGGTTTAAGTTATTTAGGCGGCACAAATCGCGACCCTTATTATCGTGTAGAAGGCAATCAACTCAAGCCGTATTACGCGCAAATGCAGCATTTCGGACTCGATGTACAAGGCATTATGGGCGACTGGTTATGGAAGCTTGAAAGCATTTATCGCGACAGCTACGACAACCACACCGGCGTGGTAACAGGCTTTGAATACACATGGGTTGGGGCGCTTGAATCCTATTGGGACATCGGCTTCATTGCGGAATATTTGTATGACAGCCGAGGTAACAACGCCCAAACCATCGGTCAAAACGATGTGTTCCTCGGGGCTCGCTTCGCCTTGAATGATGAAGACGGCACCGAAGTGCTTACAGGCATCACTCAAGACTTAGATAGCAGCGATGTCTACAGCGCGAAGCTGGAAGCCTCAAGCCGTATCAACAACAATCTCAAGTGGCGATTAAACGCTTGGTTGTTTGAGAACGAGACCCCAGAGGACTTGTTGTTCTTCGCTCGTAAGGATGATTTTGTTGAGATGGCGTTGGAATACTATTTCTAGTGCTAGCTTCATGAGGCGTTCTTCTTAAGGGGGAACGTCTCAAATTTAAGATGAGCCATATTTAGAATGTTCAAAGTCGTCTTTTTATAAAGTGGATCAAACAATCGAATAAACCTACAGGTAAAATGGTTATATTTTTCCAGTATCTATAACCTCCGAATATGCATGTGAAGCATGCTGGTGGTATCGGCCCTAAGGGATTTATGAATTCATTTAATTGGGATAATAACTTTGAAACAGGCATTGGCGTCGTAGACGAACAACATCAATACCTTGTTGGTTTTATCAACCACTACGGAAACCTGCTGTCAGAGAATACTATCTCTATAGACGACATGAGCGTCGCTTTACGCGATCTCACACGCTATGCCGAATTTCACTTTAAAGAAGAAGAATCTTTGATGAGAGATTGTGGAGTGTATGAATTACACATTGAAGAGCACATAAAAGTGCATCGTGTATTTATGCGAGATATCTACAGTATGCAAGCCTTCATCTTGGAAGAAGATCAGTCGTCAGCACGGCAGTTACTGGATTTCTTGATCCATTGGCTTGCTTATCACATCCTCGGTATCGACCAAAATATGGCGCGACAAATGGCCGCCATAGAAGAGGGCGCAACACCCCTAGAAGCCTTTGAGGCAGAAGAAAAGCAGCGAGACTCGTCAACCCTCCCTTTATTAGCCGCTCTGAAAGGCTTATTTGAGCAGGTCTCTGAGCGCAACAAGCAGTTGTTACGCTTCAACCAGTTACTCGAAGACAAAGTCGAGGAACGGACGGCAGAGTTAAAACAAGCGAACAAGAAACTCGAAGAACTGTCGTTAACAGACTCACTCACTAAATTACCCAACCGTCGTAGTGCCTTTAAACAGTTAGCATTACATTGGCAAGATTCCAAAGAACTAGGCATGCCTTTAGTGTGCATCATGATTGATGCCGACCACTTCAAGCGCATTAACGACACCAGTGGCCATGATGCAGGTGACTTGGTGCTACAAACCCTCTCGCGTGAACTGAAAAATGCGTTTCGCAATGACGATATTGTGTGTCGATTAGGGGGCGATGAGTTCCTCGTTATTTGCCCTGACACCGATCTTAAAGGCGGTATGCACATCGCGGAAACGACTCGACAGAAAGTGTCTGAATTAGAGGTCGAAACCAGTAATCAAGTTTGGATTGGCAGTATTAGTGTCGGTGTGGCTGAAATAACCCAAGAATTCGGGTCCATGAATGAGTTGGTCAAAGCCGCCGATGAGTCCGTTTATTTAGCGAAAAACGCAGGCAAAAACAGCGTTTGTTCGATTCAGATTTAGATCTCGATTTACTTAAGATTTAGAACCATAGCTCTCGTCAGTTTTAGCGCTCAGGCCACTTTAGTTTTTGAGCTCTACTCGCTTAAAACCTCGAACCAAGCAACTTCAAATTGAGAGCCTTGCTCACTTTATTTCTTGAGCGCTATTTGCTTCCAAATTAAGGACTGGTACCAGTAATTGTTCCACTTCTTCCTACTCCTCATTAATATCCTGTTAAATTTGCCGTGTTTTTAGTCAATAACTTGCTCTTTTAGCGATTCAATTTGGCATTGGTAGCGTGTTTGATTACTATGTGTAGCTATCTAAAAAAACTAATCATCCGATACGGACACTACCAACTGGTAGATGAGGAAATGATGCAACATCTAGAAGAGATCATTGCTAATGCAACGACTGCTATTGATACAGCAGATTCGTTAGTCGCACTTGATGAAGTGCGAGTTCAGTATTTAGGTAAGAAGGGTGAATTAACTCTTCAACTACAAAGCCTAGGTAAACTTCCACCTGAAGAGCGTCGCACTGCTGGTCAAGAGATCAACAAAGCGAAAGGTGCTGTTCAACAAGCGATCGCAGCTCGCAAAGACGCACTACAACGTGCAGAGCTTGAAGCGAAACTAGCTGAAGAAACTATCGATGTGAGCCTACCAGGTCGTCGCATTGAGAACGGTGGTCTTCACCCAGTTACTCGCACAGTTGAGCGTATCGAACAGTTCTTTGGTGAGCTTGGCTTTAGCACTGAGTCTGGCCCTGAGATCGAAGATGCATTCCACAACTTTGATGCACTAAACATCGCAGACGATCACCCAGCTCGTACTGATCACGATACTTTCTTCTTCAACCCCGATCTAATGCTACGTACGCACACTTCTGGTGTTCAAATCCGTACGATGGAAAACGGCAAACCGCCTTTCCGCTTCATTGCTCCGGGTCGTGTTTACCGTAACGACTACGATCAAACTCACACGCCAATGTTCCACCAAGTGGAAGGTATGTTAGTTGATGAGAACGTAAACTTCGCACAACTTAAAGGCATTCTTAACGATTTCCTTTGTAACTTCTTTGAAGAAGAAGTTGAAGTGCGTTTCCGTCCTTCATTCTTCCCGTTCACAGAGCCTTCAGCTGAAGTTGACGTGAAACGTAAAGATGGCAAATGGCTAGAAGTTCTAGGCTGTGGCATGGTTCACCCTAACGTACTTCGCTCTGTTGGCATCGACCCTGAGAAATACTCTGGTTTTGCATTCGGTATGGGTGTAGAGCGTCTAACGATGCTTCGTTACGGCGTAAATGACCTTCGTGCGTTCTTCGAGAACGACCTTCGTTTCCTTAAACAATTCAAGTAATCCGGGGCAGTCAAAACTATGAAATTCAGTGAATCTTGGCTACGCGAGTGGGTTAAACCTGCAATTAACAGCGAAGAGCTAGCTCACCAAATCACTATGGCTGGTTTGGAAGTTGACGATGTAGAACCTGTTGCGGGTGTTTTCACCGGCGTTAAAGTAGGTAAAGTGGTTGAGTGCGGTCAGCACCCAGACGCAGACAAACTACAAGTTACAAAGATCGACATTGGTGAAGAAGAGCTTTTAGACATCGTATGTGGTGCATCTAACTGTCGTCTTGGCCTAACTGTAGCAGTAGCAACAGTTGGCGCAGTACTTCCTGGTGACTTCAAAATCAAGAAAGCAAAACTACGTGGCGTTCCATCGCACGGCATGCTTTGTTCTTTCTCTGAGCTAGGTATCGACGTAGAGTCTGACGGCATCCTTGAGCTGCCTGAAGGCACAACGCTAGGTATGGACGTTCGTGAGCTTCTTGAGCTTAACGACGTAACTATCGACGTAGACCTAACAGCAAACCGCGCAGACTGCTTCAGCATCCGTGGCCTTGCTCGTGAAGTTGGCGTACTAAACCGCGCAGACGTTACAGAGCCAACAGTTGAAGCTGTTGCAACAAGCATTGCAGACACAGTATCTGTTGAAATCAAAGCAACTGATGCTTGTCCACGTTACCTTGGCCGTGTGGTTAAGAACGTAAACGTGAAAGCGGAATCCCCAATCTGGATGCAAGAAAAACTGCGCCGTTGTGGTATCCGTTCAATCGACCCAGTTGTAGACATCACAAACTACGTGATGCTAGAGCAAGGCCAACCAATGCACGCATTTGATCTAGCTAAGATCGAAGGCGGTATCGTGGTTCGTCTAGCAGAGCAGGGCGAAAAGCTAACACTTCTAGATGGCAACGAAGCTGAACTAAACAGCAACACACTTGTTATCGCAGACCAAAACAAAGCACTAGCAATCGCTGGTATCTTTGGCGGTCAAGATTCAGGTGTTACTACTGAAACGACAGACGTACTGCTTGAAGCTGCATTCTTCGCACCGGATCACATCCGTGGTCGCGCACGTGCTTACGGCCTTCACACAGATTCTTCTCTACGTTTCGAACGTGGTGTTGATTCAACACTTCAAGCAGCAGCGATGGAGCGTGCAACACAGCTTCTAGTTGAAATCTGTGGTGGTGAAGTTGCGCCAGTAAACGGCAGCGAATCTGAAGCTGATCTTCCTAAAGCAAACGTAGTTGCTCTACGTCGCGCTAAGCTAGACAGCCTACTAGGTCACGAAATCCCATCTACAGACGTAGTGGAAATTCTTACTCGCCTAGGTTGTGACGTTACTGTTGTTGAAGACAGCGAAAGCACTGATGCTGGTTGGACGGCAACGTCTCCATCTTGGCGTTTTGATATCGCAATCGAGCAAGACCTAATTGAAGAAGTAGGTCGTATCTACGGTTACGATAACATTCCAAACCAAGCGCCTAAAGCGGCACTTAAAATGAATGACCACAAAGAAGCTAACCAACCGCTTAAGCGCGTTCGTGACCTTCTTGTAGACCGTGGCTACCACGAAGCAATCACATACAGCTTCGTAGAACCAGAACAGCAAAAGCTTGTTGTACCTGGTGTTGAGCCGCTAATCCTGCCATTCCCAATCTCTGCGGACATGTCAGCAATGCGTCTTGGCCTAATCCAAGGTCTTCTAAACACAGTTGTTCACAACCAGAAGCGTCAACAGTCTCGCGTTCGTCTATTCGAATCAGGCCTACGTTTCATCCCTGAAGCAACTGCTGAAAACGGCATGCGCCAAGAAATGATGCTTGCGGGCGTTATCTCTGGTACTCGTGGCGAAGAGCACTGGGACATTGCAACTAACACTGTAGATTTCTTCGATCTTAAAGGTGACCTAGAAGCCGTTCTTGAGCTTTCTGCAAACGAAATCGCATACAGCTTCAAATCTGCTAAGCACCCAGCACTTCACCCAGGTCAAACTGCGGCTATCGTAGTAGACGGCAAAGAAGTGGGTATCATTGGTACTGTTCACCCAGAGCTAGAGCGCAAGTTTGGTCTTAACGGCCGTACTATCGTATTCGAAATCGAATGGGCAGCTATCAACACTCGCGTGCTTCCAGAAGCAGTAGCAGTATCTAAGTTCCCTGCAAACCGTCGTGATATCGCAGTAGTTGTTGACGAAGCAGTAGCTTCTGGCGACATCGTAGAAGCGTGTATCGCAGCGGGTGGCGAATTCCTAACAGGCGCTAAACTGTTCGACGTATACGTTGGTCAAGGCGTTGAAGAAGGTAAGAAGAGCCTAGCAATCGCACTTAGCCTACAGTCTGTAGAGCGTACACTTGAAGATGCAGACATCGCTGGTTCAGTAGATGCTATCGTAGCTTCAATCTCAGAGAAATTCGGCGCAGCACTTCGCGACTAATCTCTTCTGATAGATAGAAAATCAAAGGCCTCGCATTGCGAGGCCTTTTTTGTAGCCTAAGAAGTAGGGGTAATTCATAGCTGAAAAAATCAAGTCAACCACGCGACCAGTTTAATTGTAACTCTTAAAGAAGAATGCTCAACACAACTACTCGTGAAGATTATTTATCGAAGTAAATAAGCTATCTTCTTAGATTTGCTAATGTTGGTAACGAGATAAACTGAGAGGGTTGCCCATTAACAACTTTGCCCTGATACCCAAATCGTAAGTTACTTGTGACTAAAACACACCACTCTATAGCTCTAGTTATACCGACATAATGTAAATTTAAGCACTGTTCATAGTTTTCATAGATAACATCATAATTACCTTTAATGAAAACTCTTTTTGGCATAATCCAGTCGTATAAGTCCAAGTGGTAGACAACTTTAAACTCTAAGCCTTTAGCTTTATGAAGAGTCATAACTTGAACTTCATTATCATCAATAGGTTTGTACTGTTTCATCAAGTAATCATCAGTTAGAATTTTTGATACTTCCCTTTCTTCAATATTACTTAATGGCTGTATTCTTAGAAGATGAAATAAGCTGTTTATATATTGGATAATATTATTAGGAACCTCTTTTCGACAGTCTCTTATTTTATTTGAAATTAGGGAAAAATTGATGTCATTTTCATTAATATTCTTCAGTATTGTATTCATAACATCAGTAATCAGAGAAGAATGATCAAAGTAGAACCTAAGTAATGAGTTGGCAATTATCGCAGGTGTTGAGTTAATTTTTGCTAGATTAACATCCTCGTAGATACGCAAAGGCAAGTTGAAGTTATTCTTTATTACATCTAAAGATGAGTTATTTCTGACTAGAACTGCAATATCCTTGAGAACCAAACTTTTGTCATTTTCAATCAATTTTTCTATAGAGTTATTAACTGTAATCGCACACTGTGCTGGGGTGCCATCCAAGTTCCAATAAATTACCCTATTATCATCTGTATCTAATAGATGGCATTTCTCATTATAAAGTCTACTAGCATAATTAATTATAGAAGGATGGCATCTATGATTGATCGTAATCGAAAGAGCTTTGAATTTTTCATTATTTATCAGGTCATTTAGATACTTCGGATTACTTCCTCTAAATGCATAGATAGACTGCTGTATATCGCCGACAGAGATACACTTCAAATCTAGGGAGTGTAAATAGAGAAACAATGCATGTTGTGACTCAGAGGAATCTTGATATTCATCTACATATACGGCTGTATATCTAGATTTAATATATCTTCTGCATGACTTTGACGATTCAAGAACTTTGAGTGCGATAATACCATTAGCTTCTAATAACAAAATACCTTTAGATATTAGGTTGTAAATAGCCTCGGAATATCCTTTAAAGTTGTCGATGGTAATTAAGTTACCAGCAATACTTAGATCTGGTAAACCTAGTTTATCATCATCACTTAGATCAAAATAAGACATCGTATCTAAGTTTTTAGGTATATTATTATGAATACTATATAAGAATGGATAAACTATTTCGACTAGGCAGAAACTATCAATTGTCCCAAAAAAACTAGACTTTGTGTTAAAGCCATCTGATTTGCATTTCTTCTTTAGCTCTGAACTTGCTTTAACAGTAAAGGTGATACCAATAATACCCTTGTAGTCTGCTAATTGATTTAGCTCCTTTCTTATTTTTTCAACCATAACTGTAGTTTTTCCGCTACCAGGACAAGCGGTTAGCACCATGCTACCATCAAAAACGATAGCGGCATTTTGTTCATCGGTGAAAGTGAGCATATGTTATTCCGTCGCCAGTTTTTCAGCAAGCAAGAGAGGTTTTACAATATTTTTCGCTCTCAGGCTATCGAAGTCGATATTATCTTTTCTCAAAAACTCACTCATCCTAAGAGCCTTTTTTGATTGTAAGTATGAAACAATATTGGCCGTTCCAACCGAATCGGCAAAGGAATCGAGATCTGTCTTCAATTCACTATATAAGTCGTTTTCTAAATCTACTTTAGATAAGAATATTCCTTCTGGGTTTAGTATATTTGACGCATTCTGCCATGTGCCATTGGTAATGGTGTCTTGATGAGAAGTACCCAGTGGTACATTTTCATAATGGTTTAATCCTAGTATTGATAAACCTCTATTAATACCAGCTAATGACATCTCATCTTTATAAGGAACTTTTGAAATGTCGTTATCCGTTCTTAGAGTCCACTTTATGCCCATTGCATCTAATATACGAGTGTAAACTCCGAAATCGACTCCATCTACGCTCAATATTGAGATGTTATTGTAGTCTAAATCAACTCCGATTTTTGATGCTAACGAATTATAGAAAAGTACTTCGGATGGCCCTTCGACTAATAATACACATTTAGCGAAAAATGCCTCGGCAGGAAGAATACTCATTCGATAACCCATACCAACAAAAGTATCTTTGATTAATTCTGAACAACCGTTACTTGCAGCCTTAGTACCATTATTAGTAGGGACAAGACTAATTATAGAGTTTGGACTAAATTTGGACGCTATTTGAGGTGAATGACTTGTAATTATCGATTGACCAATCAGAGAATCAGAAAGGTAACTTGCTAATTTTCTCTGTTGATGCGGATGTAAATGAGCTTCAGGTTCTTCAATGCAATAAAATACAACCTCATGTTCGGGAACTATTTCTCTTTCGCTTTTTGCTTTCCATAATGATAATAGGATCTGATTATTTCTCCCATCTCCTCCTAGCATCAAGTTAGAACCCGATACCTTCGCCCCTAGTTCTAAGTTGTCGATGAATTGATTTACTTTTATAGCTCCAGAATCTAAATGTACCGAATATTCGGCGTTGTGGTGAGAAAGGTTCGTTAATTCATTATTTACAGACTGTGTTGCATCTTTCACGTAATTAAGCTTTCTAACTCTTTGGTTAATATTTTCTAATCCAATAGATATCTTTTTTGAAAGCTTCTCATCGTGTTCAATTTCTACGTCAGTTCTGCTATTTTGAGCTGATTTTAGTAGGCTTTTCTTCTCTTTATCAATAAATGATTTTAAATTTCTACTAGATTGAATGTACTTAAGGTTTATATGTCGTAAATAAAATCTTGAATTCTTAGCTTCTAAATTTTCGATAGTAGAACCAACAAATATTTTATAATCCAATGTATTACGATATGCTTTGTATACAAAATATGACTCCTCACTATCTGAAACATGCTCTTTAAGAATTGAAAGCGCTGCATCTTCTTTAATGTCAGAAAATTTTATAGTTATCGAAATTTCATCTGATTGCTCGCCGTTATCGCTAATACGAAAATCCGTTTCACTAGGCTCGATGTCTCTTTCAGATAAGGACTTATCAAGTAGAAGCCGTATGGCATAGACTAGGTTAGTTTTTCCTATGTCATTGCTACCTATAATCAATGTTTGTTTATTGAAGTTAATATTTGCATCGCTAAAGTTTCTAAACCCTTGAATACTAACGCTTTCAATTTTCATTAAAGAACACTCTGTTAACTTTTAAGAAGTTTGCATTGTAATTGATATCGGCTATGTTGCAATGTGATCAGTTACACATGATGTACTTATATTTTTTCAGCTAAGGTGAGTTTTAATGGTATGTAAATAGCTTATTTAACTGATGTTTCATTGTGTTGTTAATATGTATTGGGTTTAATGTTGGATCATTGACGACGTAAGATTTACAGACCCGATATTTAACTCTATTTAAGTTGCCCCCGTTTTTTAACAGTTGGCCTGTCTAAAGCTTCACACTTTATAGTGACTATATTGATTGAGAGGGGCGCTTTCTGTGTTCCCTCCAAAGTAAGTAGAGAGACACTATGAAACGTTTAATTCTAAACATCACACTCTTGGTATTCATGGCGCTTAGTAGCATCAATGCCATGGCTCATGATTCAACGTTTAAGTACGGTATCGCGATATCTCACGATGGTGAGCAAATTGCGTATGGCACTAGTGGGAGCGGGGAAACGGCGCTGATCTTCATTCACGGTTGGAGTCTAGACAGCAGGCTGTGGCAAAACCAAGTGAGTGAGTTTTCAAAGCAGTACCAAGTGATCACTATGGACTTAGCCGGGCATGGTAACTCATCGTTCAACCGTGAAGATTACACCATGGTCGCATTCGCTGAAGACATCAAAGCCGTCATCGAGAAAGAACAACTCGACTCAGTAATCTTAGTCGGCCATTCGATGGCGGGTGGTGTGATTGCAGAAGCCGCTAAACTGATGCCGAAAAGAGTGACGGGCATTATCGGAGTCGACACATCGCAAAATGTTGCATTAGCTTTTTCACAAAGCGACTTAGATGCGATGACCAAACCATTTGAAGCAGACTTCCAATCGGGCATTACTATGTTCGTGAAAGACTCGCTACCAAAAGACGTAGACACGGATTTACTTTACTGGGTAACGCAAGACATGGCCTCAGCACCGCCAGCTATCGCGATAAACCAGTTCCGCCATTATCTAGGCCAATATGTTACCGGCGAAGCACACCGCGTGTATGAGAACGTGAATGTGCCAGTAATATTGGTTAACGCTCGCCTATGGCCAACGGATTCAGAAGCGAACAAGAAACACATCAAGGATTACAGCATTTACTACATTGAAGACTCAGGCCACTTCCCAATGCTAGAGCAACCACAGCAGTTCAATGCAACGTTGATGAAAGCGGTTAAGTCAGTGAGGTAGGGTGGTTGTAGTTGTTAAAAGATGGATGTAATCGGTGATAGATAAAACTAGGCCTCGCGTGTGCGAGGCCTTAGTTTTTTAAGTTAAATCGATGGAGCCTGTCAATCTGATAGAGTCCATTATTTTTTGTCTTGAGATTCTTTATATTTTTTTGCAATCCACTCATGCAAATGAAGCCCCGTTTGACGCTTTAGGAATACACTGATACCAGCCAAAATTAACAGTCCAATTATTGTGCCCATAATCATCTCCACGCTTTGTCATTTTTTAAATTCAGTTTAATCAATATGTTAGTGTTTTGATTAATCCATTGATTTCATCATTTTATCTATATTAAGCCCACCAAGATCCTCGAGGTTATTCTTAATCTCTTCATCGATTGATAGCTGGCGTTCCACTTTCTTTATTTCCTTCTCAAGAAACTTTTCAACTTCTTGAGATACGTTGAACATTAAGCCCTGTTCACGCGCTACTTTTCTCGCTCGTTTAAGACGAACATCTAAGTCTGATGAGATTTTGATGTTCAGTGATACTTTGGATTGTTTTTTCTGTAATGACATATCGATTCTCAACTTTATCTAAAAAACACTATAAACTTTTCTACCTTTTTAGCAAGAAATTCCGAGCTTGACGGATTCAGAAGCGAGCAAGAAACACATCAAGGACTACAGCATTTACTACATTGAAGGCTCAGGTCACTGTAGTTGTTAAAGGGTAGTTATAGCCGTTAGATAGATAAAACCAAGGCCTCGCGATTTCGAGGCCTTTTTGTAAGTTGGAGCTTTTGCTAGATACATTCATTTCAATTTGCGAGTCATACCCGCGTCTTTCACTCGTTTATGGTCCTTAAACGACAGCCTCATAGTTATATAAATGCTCTATCAACCACCCCTAGATACGTAATCAGCGCCACTGTTATTAGTAGGGCTGACCGAATCTAGTGGTGCTTTCTACTGACAATCACTTTAACTATGTGTTTAGGACGTCCTGCTATGGCTAAGAAAATAATATTCATTCATGGTCGCGCTCAAAAGCCCGATAAAGCTCACCTTCAAGCACTCTGGTATGAGGCTATAGAGCATGGCTTGCAGCGAGATTGTGGACACTCAATTTCATTACAAGCTTTTAAAGATGTCGATAAACGGTTTGTCTATTACGGTGAGCTATCAAATACATTGTTAGACAAACCAACGGAAGACCCTGCAAGTCGTCAGCAAGCGTTGTCTGAACTCAAAAAGTACAAGACAAGCCAGTTCAATAAAACAACGTATAACAAGGTATCTAAAATTGGTTTTCTGAAAGAGGCGTTAGCAGATACTTTTTCATCGCTATTTGGAAAGCTGGGAGTGGCTGAGACACTCATAACCAAGGTCGCGCCGGACATGGCGCATTATTGGAATGAAGATACCTATTTCGGCAGCAATGTTAGGCACAGGCTAATGGTTGAATTGAAGGAAGCGCTTGATAATCAGGATGATGTGATGATTGTGTCGCACAGTCTAGGGTCGATGATCAGTTATGACGTGTTATGGAAGTTGTCTCATTACGGAGAGTATAGACACGACTATGGTGCGAATAAGAAGGTCAACTTATTGCTGACGCTCGGGTCACCGTTAGGAGATGAAAACGTAAAAGATAGGCTAAAGGGGAGCCGCTTGAAAGATGAGAAAAAGTACCCTTTAAACATTCAGCAATGGATAAACATATCGGCAGAAGATGATTTTATCTCTCATGACAGCAAAATTAGAAATGACTTCAAGGATATGCTCAAACTGGATCTGATACCCGGTGGAATGAAAGATATCCACCCGATTTACAACCTCAATATTCGCAACGGGAAAAGCAATCCCCATGCTTCTATCGGTTATCTCATTAATCCTAAATTCATCAAAGTATTGGATGAATGGCTCTCGAGTTGATGTGGTTTACCATCGTAAATTGCTAGCGACTCGTTCGTTGAAACATAGATAAGCAAGGCCTCGCGTGTGCGAGGCCTTTTTGTTTGTGCTTACGAGGCAACTAACTTGGACAATATTAACTACTCTGTGTAGATCGCGATTCCATTAACCGTCTGTTCTGAAACAGGGATTAAGTACTGGTAGTCTGTGCCGACGCCTCCCAATACTACAGAGCTGTTGCTTCCTGTCGCTTGAAGTAAGACCCCATTAGCTCCTAGTTTGGCCGCCTGATTTTTTAACTCTTCGATTGCATAGTCGATGGAGCCTTGTTTAGTCATACCTGCATCACTAGATGCATCAACTAAAGCTATTTTTTCATAGTCCTCAGGCGCTTCGAGATACAGTGTTACTTCTAGAGGTGTAATTGGGTCTCTGGCTTCACCAACTAATATTGCTGAACCAGATGCACAGCCAACTAAAAATAGCGTGATAGAAAGAGCTAAGGTTTTAAACATATTCATTGGTATTAGGTCTGTTTCTGGAGTTAGGCGCGGAGTATAGCGAAATAAGACCATCCTTTAATTATGGGCATTGTAACAAATTGCGTTATTGCTTTTGAATCAATTGCATATGAGGCTTGACCGATAATCCCCTCCTAACCTCCCCTTGGTTTACATCTCTAATTTCTTGTTGGTAACGGGAAAAGGGGAGGAACTGAATACTGATCGTGACAAGTGCTGCCATGTGTTCAGCGACAAAGAATATTCTCCCCCTCGATCGTATGTTTAAAGAGATCGGTGAACTGTATTTGAGGGGGAGTGTTGTATGCTTCATGCAAACCAAGCACCTAACATACGAAATATTTATATCCCCATCGTTAAATATACAACAGGTGTCACACTTGTCTGTAAATGGCTAATCTAACCTGTAATGACCTCTTTACTGATAAAAATAACTTTAACAGCACCTTTCATCATGTGGGGAGGCTTTAAACTCAACGTCAGATAAAGAGATTTCTTATGTATAAGTATCTAACACTAATCGTTTTATTACTCGCTGGATGTGTGTCTACAAACGAAGTTGCAGACAAATCTTGGTGCCAACTTTATAACGACCAGCTTACTGAAGTTTTTAGCAACGAACTTACGTTAGGCGCGAGAGCCCTAGATACCGTTATCGGGTGTGCTCCAAGGCCTTTACCTAAATTTGTACAAGGAGACGTCCTAACTAACTCAACACTTATGTCCGATTTTCAAGTGAAACAAGTCACTGATATTAAAGAAGTGTACGCCGAAACTAAGCCTAATGCGGACGATATCATCAACTTTGTTATTTCACCGCAAGCAAAACAATTAGCATTGAGCAGGGCATTGCGCCTCAATGAGCTTTCATACTCAATTATTGCGCAATCGCAGAAGGACAAATCTGAAATAATAAAAAACAATACCTTTGAAATACTTAATGAATTTACGGAAGATAATATTGATAAGTTAAACAAGGCCGTAAAAGAAGCCAGTTACGATAGATATCAGAAACAAGTGCATCGTATTCAGCGTGATTATTATGACATCTTGTATCAAATTACCCTCGGTGGGGCTGATAAAGATGGTCGACAGTCAATATCATACGACCCGAAAGATATCGCAACGCTGCTCACTAAGGCTGTTAAGGTTTATGCTGATCAACAAGCTATTAGGTCAAACTTTTTATTAATGCGCGATCAGTATTTCGCAACTATCAACAGTAATTCACTTCCATCTTTTGATCAGCAGTGGGAGAACCAGATAACAGACATTAAAGAGCAATGTGAGTTAACTGCAAAAGGGCTTGGTTTAGATGAAACCAAGTGCGAAGTTATGTCGAAGTAAATATATCTTTAATGAACTAAGGCCTCGCGATTGCGAGGCCTTTTTGTGTTCCGAGCAAAGCTTGAGGATAGAGAGGGATAAACAACCTATCTCACTTAAGCGCAGTACTATCGTTCGTTTACCTTATTTGTAATATCAATAGACTTATTGCCAACATCTAACTTGTATGGTTTTTCTTTTTCTAGCTTTTTAAAGTCTAATTTATTTAGGTCCAAGCTGAATATTTGTGGTGATTCGTACATTCTCACAGAGTACTTTTTATTGACCAAATCCGATACGGTTGCCCACTGTGTATAGTCATGAACCAGTTCACCAGTGGAGTCTCTACTCGTTCCCTGCGGAATGTCCACGGTATTTAAAATATGGAAAGCTAATGTCGTCGCGTCTTCTTTACCTACTCTAATATCTCTGCTCAGCGCTTCTTTTCTATGTTGCATAGAATCCAAGTTGGCCACCAAAATATCCTCATCATCCGTTAACTGATACACAGGGAAAGAGAAGTTGGCCATCATGGACGCTCTTACAAAACGATCTAAAGGCGTCGAACTACCAGGGACTTTAGAAAAGCCTGTACCTTGAGCGTGAGAGCTGCACTTAAATCGGCTTGCTGCATTATCATAGGTTTCAACATTAGGGGTTGCTGCGTTACCGTCATTGTCTTGGAAGTTAAATGGCACCACATCAACATAGTTGTGCAGGACATTCTCTTGCTGCCAAGCAATCAACGGGTCGTTAGTTAACACACCGATTGGGTTAAGGTCTGTAATCGTGAGTTTTCCGTCTACGTACTCCAAAACTATGCCGTTGCCCAAAGCGTCTTGTACATGAAAATGAAAGTGCATTGCGCTTGGTACTTTAGAGAATGGATTGGCAACTAAGATTTTATCTTCATCGGGGATATCGCTTTCTTTTAAGTCAGAGTCATGCTTATTGACGACCAATTTATCGTACTGGAGGCCATCAATTACATCTTGGCAGGTCGCGCAGTTAGATAGGATCCACGTAGTAATACTCGGATAATAAACCACCCCTTTGCTGTTTCTTAACTCTCCATCTTGCTTCAGTGGCTCTTGATATTCAGATTGCACTAAAACCATAGCTCCAGACGTCAATCCTTCTTTATTCATACCATTGCTCGCAATATCGGCCAACATTTGCGATACACCAATGCTCTCTTCGATTGAGGTAGCAAACCCATTTAAAGCAACAAAGTCGTACTTGCCTTGCCATGTGTATAACTTGGTGTTCACTAGGGTAATGTCTGGTCGTACAGCAAATTCATCACTCGCAAAACTGTATGACGTCAACTCCTTCGCAGCACCTTGAGTGTACTTATGTCCTACGCTGCGGAAAAATAACTCTGATTTAAGACTGGGTCCTAACTCCATTGAACGACCAACTACGGGGATGTTTTTGTTTGGGTCCAATGTCATCCCTGTAATAGAAAAATTAGTGCACATATTCACTGTCCTTGATAAGTAGAGAAGTTGACCCCAACGGTCGCACACATAAGTTAATTCCCTTAAGTGGTTGATCCAGCTTATGACGCGTATCTTTCCTTTCTGAAATAAGCTTCATCAGGAATGAGGTAATTGAGGCCTTGGTGGTTACGTTCTCTTTTATAAAACACTATGCATATTCAAATTTCAAGTTCTGCTTCTTTGGTGTGGCGAAAATTTGAGGCACTCCCCCTTGTCGGTAGACATTAAAGTTTGATCGGAAATGAGCCTTTTTAAAGCGACTCATAACGTAATAAAACTTAATAATAGAAAGGGTCAAACATTTAATAACTCTCATTTAGAGGCTAGCGAAAACTTGGGATAATCGCCGGTATACCCGGTAGAAGACCAACCAACGCCATCACACCACTTAGCACAATGAACATAGTTCCAGGCAACACCCAGCGGCTCATTTTACTGAGTTCACTACTACGTTCTTTACAACCGACTAAGCCTAAGTTGTCCAACAGCATGGTGAGAGCCCAACCAAATGCAGGGTTAACCAGTGCTGAAGAGAACACAACAATCGCGGCCGACTGTGTGGTTTTCCCTTCACGCGTCATTTCCATTCCAGCTTCTAGCAATGGAACAAATACCCCAACAATCAGCGCCACACACAGTACAGGTTGCCAGATAGCTAAATCCATCGGGTAGCCCCAAACCGCGGCGATAATACAGAACAGAGCCGTCAGTAAAGCGCCAGCAGGAATAGGGCGTTTAGCAATCGCCGCCGGTACGATGTAAGTACCCCATGAAGAAGTAAAGTTAGTACCACCGAGCAGAGAACCGAACGTTTGACGAATTGAAGCCGTGGTCATGGTGTCGTCGATGTTCATGTGTACTTTTTCGGTACGCTCTGGGTAGCTGATCTTTTGGAATACTTGATGCCCTAAGAAATCTGGAGACCACATAGCGACAGCCAAAATTGCAAACGGCAATACCACCATGAAGTGCTCAATCGTTGGTAGGCCTAACATCCAACCTGTATCTTCTCCCCACCAATACATAGGGTTCATGTTAGGTAAGCCTGGCTCAGTGTGGAAAGCGAATGGGGCACCCATGGCAAATGCAATCGTACCGCCTAGCAAGCAGCTAAGAGGGACGGCTAACCAACGTTTACGGAAGTGTTCCAATAGCGCGTACAAAATAATGGTGCAAAAGATCACGACAAAAGCGATATGGCTCATGCCGATTCCCTCAGCCCAAGCGAACAGCTTTTTCACTTGAGAAGCGGTTCCAACAAAGCCAAGGTAGAGCAATAATCCGCCACATACGCCTTTACTGGTGAGGTTGGCCAACATGCTGCCACCTTTACTGATGGCTAAGATGAGGCCAAAAGCGCCAATCAATAACCCAAACGCCATAGGGTGTCCGCCTGCTGCAACCACAATTGGAATTAACGGGATGAGTGGACCGTGTGTACCTGCGAGGTTCGCGGTCGGCAACAGGAAGCCAGAGAAAATAATAATGAAAACAGAGGCGATGAGGAGTTCATAACGAACGTTTTCTAGAATGAAGTCTTCATTTAATCCGAGAGCCCCAGCGAAGGTGGCTGCAATAGCGCCCACCATTACCACTTTACCAATGGTCGCCGCCATCGCTGGGATGGTGTCTTCTATCTCAAATCGATAATCTTTAAACGGCAAATTTGGACGCCAGCGCTTAGGCGACATGATTTGCAATTCGTGTTCTAGATACTGTTCTCGGGAATCAAATTCCGATCTTGGTTTATGTTGTTGTTCATAGGTGAGTTCATCCTCATTGGCTTGAGGCTTCTCTGTTTGTATATGTGCGGACTCTAAAGTAGTGCTCATTTTGATTCCTTTCGTTCACACTCTAAGGTGTGTTATTCCAACAAACGTTGTTGACTCACGGCATGAAGTGTAAACAATGCGTCAACTTATAATTAAAAATTCATTAACATTTAGTTGTTAGTACCTTATACCAAACCAAAAAAAACAAATAGACTCAGTCGGTTAGACATTAGTCGTAGAGTCGGACGACGAGTATTAGACCCTGTAGATAGTATGTGTCTGTTTATTGGTAGACTCTTAATTTCAGGAATAACAAAGTCACTTTCAACAACAAATGGTTCGACTCTAAAGGCCTAGAAAAAAGTCCAACGACTTACGTTTGGCTGCATGCTTGGTTGCGTTCTGGTGTGATTTGATCGTGATATCTGGTCCGGTTTTATGCTGGATATAATGGGGCGATAAACAGGGGTAGGGATTGCCTCTAGTAACTCAATTTCTCCTACGTTTGGCCCCTGATAGTGTTAGAATCTCCGCATCAGAATTATCGAGAAATTAGGTATTTATAAACAATGTTTATCCATCACGTAAACGGCATCGACTGGCTGGTGATTACAGCTTTTGAAGAACTGAAACCGATGTTTATCGAAGATGCTGGTCCTATCCCAGCTTACTTCTCTACCACCAGTGAATTGAGCCTGATTGATCAAGCCAAGCGTAGCTATGGATTTTTGCCTAAACTCCGCGGTGTGATCACCGATACCGGCACGTATCAAAGTGAAAATCTTGAAGAAGATTTGAACCCACAGCTAGCGTGTATAGTGGAAGGGCGTGGTCGGGTGTTTATCTATCACGGCGACTATGTGGCTTTTGTGGATGACGAGCAAACCTTCATTACCCGTATGGACTGATAGTGACTCAGTGAGTTGAGATCTGCGAATTGGTAAATCGGCGAGTTAGCTCCCCTAGAATTAAAAACTAAAGGATTAATACGATGGCAAAAACGGTCTCATTGGTACTTGGCAGTGGTGGCGCAAGAGGCTTGGTTCACGTTGGAATCATCCGTTGGTTAATCGAGCATGGCTATCAGATAAAATCCATCTCTGGCTGTTCAATTGGCGCACTTATCGGTGGTGTCTACGCTGCGGGCAAGTTGGATGAATTTGAAGAATGGGTCACCAGTATCGACCAATCGGATATGGCTATGATGTTGGACTTTTCATGGCAATCGAGTGGTATCTTCAAAGGGGACAAGATCATCGAAACGCTGCGTGGGCTGATCGGCGAGATTTCAATTGAAGATCTGCCCATCCCTTATACCGCAGTTGCTGCCAACGTCGCCGATGAAAAAGAGGTTTGGCTTCAATCAGGTTCTCTGTTTGACGCCATTCGCGCCTCGATCTCTTTGCCACTGTTCTTCACTCCACATGTCATTAATGGTGAAGTGCTGATTGATGGAGGAGTGCTCAATCCCGTACCGATTGCGCCTACCTTTAGTGATAAGACAGACTTTACTCTGGCTGTGAACTTAGGTGGTGAACCTGAGATGCTTCAACAGGAAGTGATACCGGTTTCCCTACCAACAAAAGAGAGTAACCTGCATGAGAAGGTTGTTCACTTTATCGATAATCTCGGTAGCAGTGTAAAAAGTAAAATGAGCTTCAATTTTGCTGCCTACGACATTGCCAACCAAGCGTTCGATGCGATGCAATCGACCATTGCTCGCCAGAAGCTGGCCGCTTATCCCGCCGATATTACGCTTGAGATCCCACGTAATGCTTGTGGCACCTTAGAGTTTGATCGCTCACAAGAGATGATAGACAGAGGCTACCATTTGGCACAGGCTAAACTGGGCAACCGACTTTAATGTATTTGCTGCTGAATGAGAGTAATTATGGAAACTGAACTAAAAGAGCTTGAACTCCAAGAGCTTATGGCAACAAAAGATGTCATCGTACTCACCAGCATAGAAGAGCCTGCGGTATCTTGGCTGATAGAGTGCTATCAAGAGAACGCTGATATCCAGATTATCGAGAACGCTCACCAATTAGATACTGAAGCGGTTTTGGCGCAATGCCGAAGCAGCCTGAGTGAAAGTAAAAAGGTCATACTTACCGCGCAGTTTCGTAGCCAACTGCCTATCATCAATCTCGCTTCACTGTGTAATGAGAAGCGCAAGTCATTGACCAATATTGAGTTATCCGGCTGGGACGAAGAAAAACGCCTTCCTCACTCTTTTAGCAGTTTCTAGGTCATAGTAGCTTCTAGCTTCTAGCTTCTAGCTTCTAGCTTCTAGCTTCTAGCTTCTAGCTTCTAGCGGTTTCTTGGTAACAGCAGTAGTTAGTCTTTTGAGTTTCTGTGTTGACGTAAGCCCACAAGATATGGACTTCACTTCAAATGCCTGCCGCCATCAAGGTGCAAGGTTCTTCCTGTCATGTAGTGACTGGCCAACACAAACTTGATGCCATCTATTATTTCCTCAAAACCCGCTTCTGTGGGGATCAGAGCTTTTTTCAGCGCTTTGGTTTTGTATGCCTCATCGTCATGTTCATTGAACTTAATCATGGCTGGAGAGAGGGTATTTACTTTGACCTTGGGAGCCAGCATCGCTGAAAACGATAGCGTCAGGTTGTTGAGTGCAGCTTTACTGGCCGCGTAAGCAATGTGCTTTTTACTGCCTTTTTCAGCAACGTAATCACTGATGTGGATGATGTCTGACGTTTTATCGCCAGACATCAGTTGGTCTTTGAGCGTTAAATTGAACAGATAAGGCACGGTGGCGTGGATCGTCATCATCTGGTGCATGATTTGTGAGGCATTGTCACTGGGGTTTGTCTTGTTCTCAGGCTTCCAGTCTGAAGCGTTATGTATGATGGCTCGAAGTGTCTTATATTCTTGACCAACGTAATGAAGAAAGCCCTCTAGGCTGCTTTGTTGATAAAAGTCTACCTGCTGCAAGTCGGCTCCACTATCGCGCAACAGTTGCAGTTGAGGATAGTCGCTGCGGTAGGTGCCAACCACGCTGTATCCATCCGTTAAAAGTTGCTGCGCCAGTGCGAAGCCGAGTCGTTTTCCCACGCCGGTTATTAGTATCGTTTCACTCATCGTAAAAACTCAGCTCTGGTTTGAGGGTTAGTTTTGAAAATACCACCGAGAGCGGTCGTTGAGGTTTCAGAGTTTGCATCCATGACGCCTCTGGATTTAACGCAATAGTGAGTGGCTTTAATTGTCACGGCCACATTTTCTGTTTCGACTAGAGTCTGTATCGCGACCAGGATTTGCTGAGTAAGGCGTTCTTGCACTTGAGGACGCTGAGCAAAAAATCGAACAATACGGTTGATTTTAGACAGCCCAAGAATCTTGTTTTCAGGGATATAGGCCACTTCTGCTAAACCATCGATGGTAATGAAGTGATGTTCGCACGTCGACGTTAAGTCTATGTTCGACACCTTGACCATTTCATCAACCGACATTTTGTTTTCTATCACACTGATTTTTGGGAAGTTATCGTAATCGAGCCCTGAAAATATCTCGTGGACGTACATCTTTGCAATACGATGGGGTGTTTCAGCGAGGCTGTCATCGGTTAAATCCAGTCCAAGCGTACTGACCACTTCTGTCAAAAGTCCTTTGATGCGGTTGTACTTCTGGTTGGGATTCATTTCGCTCGGTGTCATTGGGGTTTCAAGTCCTTTTGCGAGCAAAGCTTCTCTTACTTTTTCGGCTTCTGTATTCAGCATGACTCTCTCCTTATGAGTTAATTTTCGAGCTCTGCTTCATAGCTAAGCGTGAGTGAAACGGAGTCGGCAAAACGTAGGGCATGAGGCTTATCAATTCTCACTTGAGCGTATCGTACCCATGGATGATCGATACAAATGCCGAGTACGTCGCTGGTTAACTTTTCTAAAAGCAGAAATCTTCCGGATTCGACATGTTGAATGATCTTCTTGCAGATGTTTTTGTAGTTGAGTGCGTTCTCCACATCATCTGAGAGGCAAAGGTTGTTAGCGGGGTAGTGGATCTCTGCATTGATAACGATGTCTTGCTGCTTAGACTTTTCTTCTTCGTTGAAGCCGATGAAGGTTCTTAGTCTCAGGTTTGTAATGGTGATAATGGCGTTGTGATTCATAACAGTGTCCAATCCTTAGAGAGTAAAGTCAGGTACGTGCTTGTTTTAAGAAAAGATCAGTAAAGCTCACGCGATTAAGAGTTCAGTTGTTCCTTTTGCAGCTGTTCCTTTCGCAATTGTTCTTTTCGCAATTGTTCCTGTTGCAGCCGTTCTTTTTTCAGTCATTTAAAGGCTAGGTGAAACTGATATCGAAAGGGATGGGTTCGGTTTTCTGACTTAACTGATCGAAGTTTTCCCAGAGCTGCTGATATGAGATGTCTAGAGTGGGGTGACGTTCTTGCGCAGCAATATCGACTAACGGCCTGAGCACAAAAGCGTACTCGGTGATTTCGCCTCTAGGCAGCTCTACACCATCGATAACGCCCACTTGATTACCATAAAGAAGGATGTCGATGTCCATCGTCCGTGAAGCATAGGCTTTGGTCTGACGCTTGCGATCGTTCTCTGATTCGATTTGATGTAGAACCTTAACCAGCTCTGCGACAGGAAGGGTACATTCGAACCCAACGACTAGGTTAAGGAAATTATCCCCTTTAAAACCGACAGGCTCGCAATCGTAGAAATTAGAAATGTGCAGCGGTGCAAAGCGGTCATTCAATGCTTTGAGAGATTCTGTGACGTGGTGTTCGCGGTTAATGTTGCTTCCGATGCTGACGTAGACGGTGGCCATAGTATTACCTTCCTTTTAAAGAGCTATACGTCCGACTTGCTATGAAGATCAGCTATGTATCCTTTTAATGGCAGGACGGCAAAAGAAAAATACGGTTCTGTTACAAGTTTTGCCCGTTTTGAGCCCGACAAAAGGGCACCTGTGAGCTAGAAAGTGCCACGAGTAAAAACTCAGCCGATGAAGGTATTGGACAAAAATGTGTGAGGGAAAAATTGAATATGATCGATCATGAATAACTATAGGTATGGAAAGTGGCTTAACGTAGCGTCCAGTATTGATGGTGCCGATCACTGACAAGTATACGGACCTTCATGACAATATGCTTTTTCAAATATTTTAAATCATGCTCTCTAATGCCTATCAATAAAAAAGCCCAAACAAAGGATTGGGCTCAATTCAATAATCATTAAACCATTGTCATGGTGGTTATATTCCGATTAATTTCCCCAGATTTGGCTTACAAACTCTGGATGGTCAATAAACGGATTACGATTCCCTTGGAAATCATGTACCGCCTTGTTTCGGTCGATTTCTTTTTGGCTTACTGGATCTTCAGAATGCCAACGCTTTAGCATAGTAAGTAGCCAAGGTTCAAAAACGGTTGTATTGGTTCCATCCAGAACGGCATCCGAGCTTGTAGAGTTTCCTTCCCAATTAGCGATTTCATTTTCATAGCGTGTTGCCATGTAGAAATATGCTCTTGCGAAATCACCTTTAAACTCATCAATTGGCTCAAACACCGTACCTACATAACCAAGAGAGTTCGCTGCACTACCTAACTTAGAACCATTGCTTGATGTGTATGTCGTGCTACTCACCTCACCAAATGGCCAATTACTACGTTTCGAGTTAACGTAGCCATCAGTGGCAAATAAATGGTGACCGTCAGAGTTCATTGGCTCGACTTTCCCACCAAACCAGCTTTTCGGGAATGAGTGCTCACGGTTGTAGCAATCACCTTCTTTGCTGTATTGACCACATTGATCGGCCACCTTAGTAAATTGGATTGAATCTGAGCCTGAAGGTTTCTCCGAATACATATCGAGAATCGCCCCATCAGTGTCATAGTATGCGTCTAGGTCAGCCTCAGACACTAACGTCCAAATAGCGGTGTAACCCTGACTACTATGGTTATCAATAATTTGATATAAGGCCGTTTTTAACGCAAAGCCCACTTTGCCTTCAGCGTCTTTGTAATACTCACCTAACACTGGTGGTTCAGTTGGTGGTGTAGTAGTTGAGCCACCAATCGTAAATTCTGTACTCTGACTTGCTTGGAAATCACCACCAGATGCCACAACGGTCCCGTTTACCGACAAACTGTATGAACCATTCCCCACACTGCAGCACATTCCATCTCCATAAGAGTCTGAGACTTCTAGGGTGTAGCTACCATCTGCTAAACACATTTCCACTTCATTGTTGGTGTTACTTTGATAGTCTGAACCAGAATAAAGAGTTTGAGAAACTGAGTTTTTGAGAGACCAACTGGTTTCAGAGCCATAGTTATCCGTCACTAGCGTGAGTGCGGCACTTGTGTCATTGCAGCTTTGTGTTGGTGGAGCCTCCGTAGGCTGAAAGTTATCTAAATACACCACTTCCGAACCATCAAAACCGGCATCATCATAAAATCGTATGCCCACAACGATATCTTTAGTGCTGGTAGCACTGTACGAGTGAGTCAATGCTTGCCACTGATTCGTTAAACCATTATTCGAGTAGCCTAAATAGCCATCAACAAAAAGGCGAGCTTTCACGTTACCTTCAGTGTGATAAACATCGACAGAGAAATCATAAGTTTTCCCTTGTTCAACACTTATTGTTTGAAGAAAATCGGTATTACTTTGAGTACTTGTATTCACTGTGACTTGTGCAGAGAAACTGCCGTTATTTACAGGGTCGGTAGAGGGTGATATCGCAATGCCGGAATCAATTACACTCCATCCAGATGGTACGTTTCCTTCCCAGTTTTCGAAACTTCCATTTTGCATTTGCGCATGCGCACTCGCTGAACAAAGTAATGCAACGCCACTTAGTGTTATTATTCTATTTATCATATAACCTTCTGTTTAATTGGATAAAAACCAACTAAGCTTAGAAAGTAATCAAAAGATGAATGGAGATAAACATCACATTTATAAATGTAAGTAACATTACTTTTATTAATATATGTGATGTGAAGCAATGTGATATCGACCTGTCTAATGCTTTCACACGCTAGATTATTGAAAAAAGGTTCATCTTGGCTTTCAGGGGAAAGCTGCGATGAACCAAAAATAAGCGCTTATTCACAAGCCCTGCTTATAGTAAATGTAACCTCTACTAAAGTTCGATCCAGCCCTTACCTAACCAACTGAAAATTATGCGCACAATTCAGTTTGGTTCTAATTTCTAGTTGAAGACCGTGCAAGCACATATTGCTTCCGATTCAAGACATGATGAAGATCAGCCTCTAGCGCCCCATAAACCCAAACAACAGCGTCACACATTTATCTCACAGAAAGCTTGGTCTTAGTTTTTACCAGACCGAAGGCGAAGCTGGATTCAATAGAAGCAATATTGGGCGGGCGTGTTAATTGCTCTGTAGATAGAATTAAGGCCTCGCGTGTGCGAGGCCTTTTTGTTTGTACCGATCGGGAGTAGCAAAAGCCTCTTGAGGTTTTACTTGTCTAAATTGTGCTTAATTATCTGTTCCACCACACCATTCATCGTCTTTGAGCTAATCTCCGGCTTCAAATACAAGGAATGATACTCAACGCCTGTACGGTCTATATAGGCTGCTTGTAAGCCAGCGGATAGCGCACCATGAGTGTCCCAATCATGAGTAGCGACAAGACGAAGGTTTTCGACAGGTTCTTGTAAGGTTTCGGCTGCAAATTTATACACGTCTGAATTTGGTTTGAAACTGCCTGTTTCCTCAACAGAAATGACGGTGTCGAAATAATCGTTTAAGCCCGAGTTCTTGATTTGAGAAGTGATGAGATCGAGGGATGAGTTGGAAAAAGCGACGGTTTTAAACCCGTTCTTACGTAGTTTAAGTAAAGACTCTTTGATATCAGTGTGCGGTGGTAGATTGGCAAAGGAAGTTAACAAAGCATCTTTGCTTTCCGCCGTTAAATCACACTTGTACCGCTGTGCAATAGCATCGAGCGCTGCATTCGCTAATTCAAAAAAAGTAGATTTTACGTTTGTTGCGATGCAAACCGTTGAAGAGTGCAAAAGCTTTGAAAACCAAAGCGATAGTGTATCCTCACTGCCAAATACCGCTTTAAATTTAGGCTGTAATGACTCCAAATTTAAAACCGTTTCGTTTATATCAAACAGTATCACTTCTTTTTTCATGCGAAGAACCCAGATTTAATTGAATTTCATGCTTACATAATCCGCTCTGACGATACGGTTTTCAACCTCGATTTAAGTAATTTATGCTTTGCTCTCTAATTTGAAAAGGGGGCTGGAATGCGTCAGCGACAACCCGCCAACTCAAGTCTGGCGTTGCTTCATAGGTATCATGCAACGCCAAATCTGAAATGATTTAGCTTAATTAGCGGCTTCTATGGTGCCTTTGAAAGTGCTGTCTAAAAAGTCATTGATCTCTTGTGAGTGGTAAATTGAGATGATCTTTTTATACGTTTCATTATTTTTGTCTTCTTCTCGCGCCGCAACAACCATCACTGCTAAAGGTGCGTCTTTTTGCTCTAAGTAAATGCCTTGTTTCTTAGGATCGAGTCCAGCCGACATCACATAGTTCATGGTGATTGCAGCAGCATCTACATCGTCAAGAGAGCGGGGTAACTGCGCGGCATCCACTTCAACAAATCGAATGTTCTTCGGGTTGCTAACAATATCGTTTAAAGATGCGTTGAAACCAGCGTTGTCTTTTAATGAAATCAGCCCGGCATCTTCAAGCAGTAATAGTCCACGCCCGCCATTCGTTGGATCGTTTGGAATCGCGATTCGAGCGTTATCGGGGATAGAGTCAAGCGAAGTGTACTTGTTAGAGTAAACGCCCATACGCATCAAAATTGAACGTCCGATAGAAACTAACTTGCTATCGTGATTGTCGTTAAAGTTGTCGAGAAATGGTTGATGTTGGTAGCTATTCAGTTGGATACTTCCATCGTCTAATGCTGCGTTAGGGGTGATATAGTCTGAGAATTCAACGAGTTCAATGTTAATCCCTTGCTTTGCTGCTTCTTTGGCGACTGCCTGTACAACTTGTGCATGTGGGCCAACTGTCGCCCCAATCTTGATGATAGCCTCGTCTTTTTTTCCACATCCTGTTACACCGAATACGAAAGCTAATGCCAACAGGGATGCTGTGATTTTTTTGTAGCTGTTCATGATAACTCCATTTAATTGATCAAAAAGACATTTGGGCGTCTGGATGTCTATATTATCTATTTATAAGATCGGGTCAATAGGTTTGTTAGAAGCAAAGTTAGATTGAGAAAACAAGGCCTCGCACGTATGAGGCCTTTTGGGTTTCGTTGAATAAGGTATAGGGCTGTCACTTGGAATCTAAAGAAAACGAGTTAGGTAAAGCTACCTATTAAGAAAGCTTTTGATTAAAGAACTCAAGTGTACGTGTCCATGCTAACTCCGCTTCTTCTTCAGCATATCGACCTGTTGAATCGTTATGGAAGCCATGATTCACACCGTCATAGATGTAAGCGGTGTAGTCTGCTCCGTTCTCTTTGAGTTCGGTTTCATAGTCTGGCCAAGTCGCGTTCACACGTTTATCGATTCCAGCGAATTGGATGAGCAATGGCCCTTTAACATTCTTTCTTAAATCAGGTGCGGCAGGAGTGCCATAAAAGGGAACGCCCGCATCCAGCTGTTCTGGCATTACCGCCGCCAACATATTCACGATATAGCCACCGAAGCAAAATCCTACAGCGCCTAGCTTGCCGTTACTTTTTTCATGAGATTTCAAAAATTTTGCAGCGGCGATAAAGTCTTCTTCGATTTTCTCTTTGGATAATGATTTTTGCATTGATCTACCTTCATCATCATTACCTGGATACCCACCAAGCGAATAGAGTGCATCAGGTGCAAACGCAATAAACCCCGCGGCCGCGAGTCGTCTTGCCACATCCTTTACGTATGGATTTAAGCCTCTATTTTCATGAATGACCAAGACAACAGGCGCATTACCCTCTAACTCTTTGGGTACCACCAAGTAGCCATAGCCTTCTCCGTGTCCTTTAGGTGAAGGAAACTTCTCGTAGGTTGCTTTGATGGAAGGATCATTGAAAGAGACTTGCTCTGCCTGCGCATAATTAGGGATCAGTGCAGAAGTTAGCGTCGTCATAGTTAAGCCAAGTACAGCTAGCCCGGATAGTCGAGCCATAAACTCTCTGCGATCAATCAGACCGTGCGCATATTCGTCGTACCAATCAAATGCTTCTTGAGGGATAGATCGAGTCGGATCTGATTGAGATTCGGTACTTTGATTCATAACTTTTCCTTGTTGTGAGTTGTTTGACCAATCAACTATAGTGGAAATTTCAACATATTTGAACGATCGCTCAATATCTTTTAAGCTATTTGTTATATCAAAGTACAAAAATTAGATGACAGTCAGATAAAACGATCACTTCGGAATCGATTCCCATCTCTTAGGTTTGTTTTACTGAATCAATCAACACAAGCTTGATGTAAGTGATTAAGTCAGTGAAGTAGTGCGGTTTTGATTATTGGTTTTTGAGGAAGTTCTAGCTTTAAATTGGGCATTTAAGAGTTAAGCCTATTTACCACAGATATGGACAAGTACGTTTCAATGCAAAACGCTTGATTTTACTCTGGTATAATCTTTCCTATAAGAGCAGCCTTAGCGTTATTAGAACCTTCTTTATGAGAGATAAAAATAGATGTTGAAACTTTTGCGTCAGATAGAAAAATGGAAACTTGCCGCGTTTAGTTTACTAATGCTCATTGCCGCTTTTTTTATCTACAACCAGTTCGGGAACCGTATGTCCCGTGTCGACGAGGCAAAATTTCTAATCGGGCAACTTAATACTGTTTTGGATGCTGCTGAGCAATATTCTCGTGATAATAGCTCTTTGCCTTCAATCACTTCCGATACCGACACGAACTTCGGCTACTTAAACATCAATCACTTAATCGAAAATCCGGGCTTATCAACATGGAAAGGACCATACTTACCTTATGACGATACATGGATAGGTGGTGATCAGTACATCGACCACCCAGATTACATAGCAACGCAATTACTGCTTAAGGAAAAGGGCAGCCAATGGGCACGAGGAAGCACCGAGACAGGTTGCGAATCGTCATCATCCACTTGCTCTGTTGCGGCTTGTATCTGGTTGGTACCAACAAAAATCGCACAAGAAATTAATCACATTGTGGACGGCAGTTCGAGCATAGAAAGCTCGGATGCGACAGGAAAAATACGTTACGACAAAGCTTTTGGCGGCGCACTTATCTGTATGATTGGAGATGACTATCCAATGCCATCAGCACAGCTAAATTAAGTTGTTTCTAATTACCTCACGGGCAGCTTGGTCTTTGTTTTTACCTGACCGAAGGCGAAGCTGGATTCAATAGAAGCAATATTGGGCAGGCGAGTTAGTTGTTTACGGATGAACTGCTCGTAGCTTTTGAGCGATTCACTCACCACATGCAACAGGTAGTCATGATTGCCCGTCATCAGAAAGCACTCTAATACTTCATCAATTACTTCAATGTGCTGTTCAAAGTCTCGCATGTTCTCTTCAGTTGGCTTTTCAAGCTTCACCAACACAAACACATTCACAGGCAAGCCGCATGCTTCTTGGTCGACACTGGCGTGATAGCCGCGAATAATCCCTTGTTTCTCTAATGAGCGAACTCGACGCAAGCAAGGAGAGGGCGATAGCGACACGCGATCGGCTAACTCTTGATTAGTCAGGCGGGCGTTGCTTTGCAGTTCAGCCAGTATTTTCTTGTCGATCTCATCCATTGGCATATCCCATCAATATTGAAGTTTATTCGGCAATATTATTGCTCAAAGTGTATGTCTTACTTCGCAAATAGCAATTTTTAGCATCTGTACAAAACTAAAATTAAAGGAGGAACAATAAGCATGGAATGACTTAGGAATTATGAATACATCAACTCAACTTAGCCCGCTGCGTAAAACAACCAAACATGAACAAGCAGAAGCCCTTGCCATTGAGCAGGCAAAGCATTTTGGTATCGACCCAAACAGTGATTACGGCGTCACGCTTATCGAACTGGCGACGACACTGTACAAAGCCAATACCAAGACACACGATCTTTGGGCATTGACGGTTGATGGGCTTTCAGATCTCGACAAGAGTGACCGAATCGCTTGGTTCAACGCCAAACGTTTCTTGTCATTCCAGATCGCTAAGATCCTCGACAACCTGCAAAACCCAATGCGTGCTACTTACCAATCTATTGCCACCAATAATGGTAATTTTGCGTCTAAAGGCGCGTATCCTATCTTCGATAATGTGGCGGCTATCTTCTCGGCAAGCCCGGTTATTACGCGTACCGCCACGTATTTGTTTGCGTGTACAGAATGGATTGAAGATGCGTTTAACGGAAAAGAGCCGCTGCACGATATTTACTCTCGACTGCTTAATCCAACATCGATTTCACTGGCTAATCACATGGTTGATATTGAGGCAGGCTCTAGAGCCAGCGAATACCTCGCATGGAACTTTAATTCGGGTATGGCGGCCATTGATGGGTTATTGAGCCATTTACTTGGACATGAAGACATTGTCTTGGCTTCACGTAATATCTATGGCGGTTCTTACCAGCTGTTGGAAGATTGGTTTGGTAAACCGTCTAACCTGAATGTTGCAGTAGAGTGGGTGGATGGTTACTCCGGTGATGAGTTCGCGACGCGCCTTGATGAAGTTGCCGACAAATACGCAGACCGTCTCGCTGCGGGTAAGAAAATCTACGTTTACCTTGAGTCACCGTGTAACCCGCATGGATACGTGTTGGATGTTGCTAGCATCAGTAAAGCTGGTCACTCTCGTGGTTGGGATGTGATTGTTGACTCGACAGTGGGGACTCCATTGCTGCATCCAGTACTAAAACGCGACGATGTGGCGGAAAGACCCGATTATGTCATTCACTCTTACACCAAAGAACTGGCGGGTTCTGGCACCACAACCGCTGGAGTTGTGATTGGCCGCAACGAGACCATGTTTATTCCAAAAGGAGAGGAGGTCACTTTCACCAAACCTAACGGCGATGAGGTCACCATTCCATGGAACGAAACGCTGTTTTGGAATGTGTACTACATTAAGGGCGCATTCCTAGACGCAGACAAAGCGTTTGAAGTGCTCAATGGTATGAAAACGTATGAGATGCGAGTGGTGCAAAAGACCATCAACACCCTGACTCTCGCGAAGATCTTTGATGCTCACCCAGACATCAATGTGTCGTGTCCAGCTTTGCCAGACAGCGATAACTATGAACACTGCCAGAACAACATGTACTTGGGTTTACCAGCGGCGCTTTTTACCATCGATATGGAAGGCAACGGCGACCGTGCACCAATCAATCGAGATGGGTTTAAACAGTTCTTCGACATGCTTGAGCCAGCAATCGGCATGCAAGTGAGCTTAGGGCAAACCAACACCGTGGCCTTGTGCCCAGCACTGACCACGCACTCAGAGCTCAGCGATGAAGCGTTAAATGAAGCAGGCATCAAACCGACCACAATGCGTATCTCTATCGGCTTAGAAGATCCTCGAATGTTCATCGCTCATATTGTCGAGGCCGCTAAATTGTCGATTGACCACAAACACGCAGACTTCTCATCGAGTTTCCCGAGTGGTGACAATATCGATGAAATCTATATGCAAACTTATATGGATGTACACCAGAGGTTTGTGAAGAGCTTGCCGAAGTTCAGTCAGCTTACTCAGTAACTTAGGTCAGTAAGGAAAGTTAACAAGAGAAGTCAGTGAAGTAGGGTAGCTGTAAACGTTAAATGAAAAACGTAAGGCCTCGCGTGTGCGAGGCCTTTTGGGTTTTAGGTAGCAGCATAAACCAATCGAGAACAAATCCTAGAAAAATGCGTCGATGAATCACCTAATAGCCTTTAACTCGTGGAATGTGGGCAATTCATTTCAACACCTCACGGCTTTCGTGACCACGCCCTTATTTGCTCAATTTCATCTTCATCGATATTTAAAGATTGGAGGAATTTGAGATGTCCTAGTGGCTCCATCTGCTCAAAGCGTTTGTGCCAATTGATCATACCCTGTTCATCCATTCCTGATTCTTTAAGTATTTCTGTCCAACGCTCTTTGGTGAGTAGGCCTTGATTACGAAGTTCAGGCTCTTTAAGTAAAGCCATTATGGATTGTTGCTGCTGGCGCAACTTTTGAATTTCTAGATCGAGGGCAGCAAACTGTTGTCTTAGTACCACATCTCGGTCTTCATCCTGAGATTGCTGTAGCAGGCTCTCAATCTCACTGACGGGAATACCATAAGAGCGATAGGCAAGTATTGCTCTAAACCTTTCAAGCTCTCGTTCGCCATATTGGCGATAACCGTTAGGTGTTCTAGCTGCGGGAGTGATTAGCCCCTTTCGTTCGTAGTAGAGAACCGTTGTTCGAGATACCTCTAGTTGTTCACAAAATTGTTTGATGCTCAACACTTAGGGCTATCCTCTTTGGTGGTTTGATAGTGAGACCAAATCAATGGAATCAATGCACTAATAAGAATAATCAGTGCGCCAATCATTGACCATAAATCAGGAATTTCAGAAAAGACAACTAAGCCAATAATAAGTGAATAGATAATCTTTACATACTCAACATTGGCAATGATGTTGGCTTGCGCCCATTTATATGCAGAGATACCAACATACTGAGCAAACGAAGAGATGATGCCAACTAACAGCAGTAACATAAAGTCTTCGACTGTTGGTGTGCGCCATAAGTAAAGGGTTGGTATTAATGTTATCAAACCAATTGCCAGAGCTTGGTATGCCATCAATGTTATTTTTGGTTCGCTCTGTGCCACTTTCCTAACACACACTACCGCTACCGACGCGCCCAGCGCGGCAATCACGCCAGATAAAACATAAAGGCTATGGCTTGCAGCAAAGGTCGGTCGAACAACCGTCATTACCCCGATAAATCCAACCACAATCGTGAAAATTCGACTGCGGGTGATCTGCTCTGCCAATACGAAATGAGAGATTAGAGCTACAAAAAGCACCTGCAAGAAACCGAGTGCTGTTGCGTCAGCAAATGGAATATTGCTCACTGAAATAAAGCCAAAATATAGAGCGGTAAAAGCGCCTAGTATTCTTAGTAGGTGAAGCGATATTTTGTTGGGCTTAAGTAGCACGCCGATATTTTTGCTGATCGCAGGCATGAGCAACAACATAAAAATGAACTGGCGAAAGAAGAGGATCTGAAAGGTGTCATAGTCTGTGCTGAGCTGTCGAACAAATACCCCAACGATCGTAAACAGTGCTGTAGATATAAGGGCAAGAGTGATCCCTTTCATTGTCGATGGTAGATGGTCGAAGAGCTGAAATAGCTTTGACTGTTGTAAGTCTCGTAATTGGTACAACGAAATGTGCCTCTTTAGTCATGATAAGCATAAGGCTAATCATTCTAAAGTCGTTACCTGTAGACAGGTCAAGTGATATGAGTTGTTAACGGCTAGAAAAAGAAATTAGCCACAGAGGTGGCTATATTCAAATGTTAATTGGTCATTTTCTATAAAATAAGGCAAATATGAGCGGAAAAAGAAGTTTTTGGACAACACTGATGTTGAGCACTTTTTCCACTCAATGAAGCTGCAATTAACGTTGGCTAGGGTAACCAAACACATCGTTTTCGTTGGCTGACTCTCCAGTTTGAGTTTCTGCAATATCCCAATGCTCTACTATTTTCCCTTCGCTATTAAAGCGGAAGATATCAATGTAACCAACACCTAAATCGCCTTTTTTACTTAGGTCAGTTTGCTTAGAATGAACAAGAACCATGTCACCCATCGCGATTGTTTTTGCTATCTCCGTTTTTAGCTTGGTCCCGTTACTGTTTAAGTAATCAAGGTAACCAACCAATGCTTTTCTACCATTTGGAACCTCTGGGTTGTGTTGAATGTAGGTATCGCTAGAAATATACTTTTTTAAAGCACTTGTATCCGCTGGATTATCAAAGCTTTTCAACACAGCAATGGCTCTGCCTCGATTGCGCTCGATGTCTTGAGTTGAATCATAGATATTCGCGTCTGGCCCTTGGTACATGGTGTTTTTGTTTTCAGATTTTTCTGGAACTTGTTGGTAGTGATCCCAATGCTCTACCAGCATGCCATTTTCTTCTCTCCAGATATCAACATAAACATATTCCGCACCGTCTGAAGTTGTCCAAACAGAGTGTATTGCGACATAAGGACCTTCTGCAATGGTACGGTAGATATCTACTTGCACGCCAGGATCAGCAGTTAACTCGCCAGCTACCGCTTTAATCAGTTCTGCTGGTCCATCGCCATACGCTGTAGCGTGTTGGATGTAAGTGTCACCAACGTACTTTCCAAAGTTGTTCAAATTCCTATAAACCAGTACATCTTCATAGAAGCCTTCTGCTAGTTTAATGGATTGATTAGTTTGAGCGTCAATGGTGCTTAGGTTAGCAAAGCTTGGGGCAGTAAATAGACAAACAGCCATTCCGATTGCAACAGATTTAATAGACATGATTCTTCCTTTTTAGGTTTGTTTTGTTTGAGCACCTGTATGCTAGCCACTCTAATTAATTAAAAAAATAGGGTATTGTTCATACTTATCATGAATAAATTCGATTAGTTGTAGTTGTAGTTGTAGTTGTGGCGAGGTGGTAGGTGAAGTCTATTACTTAAATCGAGATCTAATGATGGTCACGGGATACTGACTGGGATCTGATAACTACTTATTTTAAAGGGCAAATCAGAGCAATATAATTACTCTGAATAGATGAATAGATGAATAGATGAATAGATGAATAGATGAATAGATGAATAGATGAATAGATGAATAGATGAATAGATGAATAAATGAATAAATGAATAGGTGGGTTCAATACACAGGCGTTTACTTGGTTTCAAAAAACAGAAACCTTATACCTTGGTCGGTCTTTTTAACGTACAGCCAAAAAACTAAGAATATCAATCCCAATTAATACTCACTGTAATCGATTTTTAAGCCAAGAATGACGCTCTGACTGCTTATTTCTATTGTGCCAGACTTTAACAATATTGAAGTGAGGAAGCTCGAAAGGTAAGGGGACCTGCTTAAAGTCTCTAAATAACGTTTCTGACAAGCGAGAAGGCATTGTCACTATGATGTTTGTATCTTTAATTAAAGACGCTATCGCCCCAAAACTCGGCGCACTAGCCACGATTTTTCTCTTCACTCCTCGTTTTTTAAGTATTGTGTCTATTTCGGTTTGGTGAGAATGCTCAAAAGACATGATGGCGTGAGGTTTGGAGCAATATTGCTCTATCGTTGTTGGCGGTGTTTGCTTTTGAGGGTTGTAAAAACAGACCTCTTGGTCAGAAAACAGCTTAGTTTGAATTAAATCCGACTCGTTACTCGTTAGTTCAGGTGACAAAACAAAATCTACATCACCAGACCTAAGTAATGAAGCCCACTGAAGTTGAGTTCTGGCTGGGGCTATGTGCAATGAACTCATCGGCGCTGCTTTCTGGAAATCATGAAACATAGGTTTTATAACGGTTTCTATTTCATAGTCGTTAGCCGCGATGGAAAAAACTTTATCATCTATTAGTGGGTTGTATTGTTGTGAGCTTGCGAAAGCTTGCATCGCTATTACGATTTCTCTGGCCTTTTCAATAAGTTCTCCCGCCTTTGGCGTAGGCGCGATACCTCTTCCTGAAGTGACAAACAATTCATCTTTTACTATTTTGCGAAGTTGGTTAAGCCCATGGCTAACTGTTGATTGAGTAACCCCCATACTATCCGCTGCCTTTGTTACTGATTGGTGTTCATAAACGCTAATAAACATGCGAAGTAGTCGTCCATCCAACGTAGAGTAATCGAAAGTGTTCATAGGTAACATTCAACTTATGCAGTGTATTAATGATATAGGTTGTAACATACTCTTTCTCGATAAAACAGAACCAAAGATTGACTCACCGGAATGAACGATATTTTCGAGTTAATCGTGAATAAAGAATTCCAGTTTATAGAGGTATTTTATGCCCAGTTTCACTCCTCAATTACCAGTTGCGTATGGTAATCACCAAGAAGCAATATCTTCTCCAAGGTTAAAAGGTTGGCATGCACATATTTATTTTAATGACCTTACCGAGCAAACGGCTCAAAGGGTAATTAACGATATAGCATTAGAAATTACAGATCTAAGACAAGGCCAACTGCATCGAAAATTGGTTGGCCCTCATCCTTGTTGGAGCTGTCAGCTTTACTTTAAGCCACATTTATTAAGTGATGTAGTCACTTGGTTGACGTTCAACCGAAAAGGTTTAACGATACTTTTTCACCCCATAAGTGGAAATGATTTGTTAGATCATAAAGATAGAGTGTTTTGGATGGGTGATGTCAAAGACCTAAATCTAGAGAATCTATAAAGCCCCAAATTTGTATCGATGATGAAAACAATGAAAAACATGGAAAGAGGGGGGGAAGAATCAAAAGAAGGGAAAGGAAGCGACTCGTTCAAATCCTGGATAAATTGCTCTGGGGGCAACGGTGACAGCAAGCGCTAACTGAGGAAAAAAGCTTTCGCTACAGCCCATGCTGTCAGCATGAAATGGTGCTTATTAAGGTCGCTCGACAGGGTAGTCGAAAGACTGTTGTTAGCGAACTGAGTCACGCCCTCTACTCATCTGCTTACTCTTTGGGCTGGTGACCCGTCTTCCTCGCAAACTTTTGCATAGCCTCGGCAAACGTTGTTGTCCCGCCTTTCGCTTTAACCTGAACCACCTTATATCCCAGGCTTTCTAGCGCTTGGCGCTCCACTAAAACCGCTTTGTCATCTGGCTGACTGCCTTGCACAGGCTGATGAATGTAACACCCTTCTAATTGACCATCTTCGACCAGCTGGTGGTGTTTCAGTGCATTGATATCAAAATTCATAGTAAGTCTTTTCGTTTTAAATGGAGAGTCTCTGTGGCAAAGGCCGCGAGTCTTTATAATTTTATGGTTTGTACCATACGGCATTTTAACTATAAGAAGCTAGTGAAAATACAGTAATCCAAAGGAATGTACTGGGTGCGGTTCGTATTCTCAATCTCTTTTTGACAGTAGGAAAGGGGAGGAACTGAATACCGATCGTGATAGGTACGAGACAAGTGCGGCTTCAGTTTAGCGGCAAAGAATGTTCTCCCCCGCGGTCGTTAATCTAAATAGATCGCTGAACTTCATTTTGGGGGGAGAACACACGCCTGTCTTAATGGAGTAGTACATCTTTTGTCTTGGTAAGATTCTGATAATGGACTTTAAAATCGTTATCACTAGTCGTCGTTTTAATGATATGTCAATCAGCAAAGTTCCCTAGAACGTACGTACTATTTAACTATGCCTGAAATTCAATAACATGTTGGCCAAAGGGTACTGGTGGTTCTAATGAACATTCAATTTTTATACTCTTAAGAACCCTAAATCTTGTACCGTGAAATTGGCTAAGTTTGGAAAGATATAATCCATTGCACTATCACTTGTCACTCCCATCCATTTTGCGATTGTCGCACCAATTTGCTCCACAGAAGTCGTTGGAATCATTCGCCCTTTATTGAAATCATTATCTCCATCCAAGATTAACGATGGCCACTGTCCGTATAGCTGCCCACTATTTAATGCTCCGCCCATCACAAGATGATTGCTTGCCCAGCCATGGTCTGTTCCGGTGCCATTGCTCGCTAAGCGTCGACCAAAGTCAGACATTGTCATTGTTGTTACTTTATCGCTCAGCCCCGCGGCTTCCATTGACTGATTGAACGCTGCAAGCGACTGACTCAAAGCACTCATCAATTCCGCATGGTCATTCAACTGGTTGGCATGTGTATCAAAGCCACCTAAGCCGACAAAATAAACTTGCTTCTGATGCCCTAGTTGATCGCTCGACTTAATCAATCGCGCAACCGTATGTAACTGATGACTTAGAGAAATATCAGGGAAATGCCCTTCTTCAGGTATTGAATCAATCGCTGAAGCTAGTGTATCTCGTATTGAAATTGAATCACTCTTCACACGATCAAACTCTCTTCCAAACGCCGTCAGAGGAGATAGGTTCATCACCTGATCAAAGCTCTTACGGCGCTGAGCGCTGTTTATAGCATTCACTTTAGGCAACGACGAAGCATTAATAAGATTGGCACTATAGTCGCTGCCATTTAATAGCTGAGCGTATCCATTAAGGCTAAATGTTGGGCTAATTGTATCAGTATCGCTACTGAGTACGTCCATCATTCGACCTGCCCAGCCTAACGTTGTTGTACTTCCAGACCAACCGCGTTGCCACTCAGTTTGCTGCGAATTATGAGAGAATAAAAACGGTGGCATCGCATGCGTTCCGTCCTTTAACCCCGTTTTTGTTGAAGGTTCAATCAACACTCCGCTGTTTGAAATGGCGACCATTTTCCCGCTATTGAACAGACCTTGAGCATCAATCATTGATGGGTGTAAACCTAATGTCAGACCTGAGCCTGTATTCAATGACAAAGGCAATAATGATGCTTGTGAGATGGCAATATCTGGACGAGCTGCTGCGTATTCATCATAGTGTGCATTATCGTTGGGCACCAACATGTTAAAGCCATCATTTCCGCCGAACAAAAAGACACAAACTAGCGCTTTATAATTATTATTTGGCAGCGCATGTGCAGAGCCAGTTCCCATCATTGAGACAACTGGTGTCGAGGCCATAGCCGCTAATAGTTGACGACGTGAAATCATTGGGCTAATTCCTCAATATGAAACTCTTGGCTAGTCACAACAATATACAGTGCATTGCGGACCTTTAAACTTTGCTGCGTATCGCGAAGGCTTTCTAAAGACTCCAATACCACGGCTCTGAGTGGCTCACTCATTCTCTGAGACAGTAAACGCCTCTCAACTTCTTCGATCAATGCTATGTGGTCATTAGCGACCGCTTCTAAAGGTGCTGTATTTATGACAATGCGTTTAGGATTATCTTCACCCTCGTAATTTGTTCTGCCCGTTGCATTCCAAAGCTGATTATTGGTGAGAATGAAATTATTCCAGCTCAGTATCTCGAACTCTGGTGCAACATCATTTGCGGCAGCGATCTCACCATTTGGGGCGTAGTCAGGAGAAAAGAAATTAAACACACTTGGCGAACCAAGTGGAGACTGGCCATATGACCTGAACATGTCGATAGAGTTATGGAATCGCCCCGAAGGATCAGCTGACTTTGCTTCAAATGCGCGGAAAAAATTGGTCATCGCGATTAAAGGCTCTTTCATCTTGGCGGGCGATCGAACACTGCCGCTAAGCGCTTCACGATCAGTTAGAATCCCGCGAATTACCGCTTTAAGATCACCTCTAACTCCCTCACCATTATCGGCGAATAGTGCACTAATTCGAGCAATATAAGCAGGAGAAGGGTTCGAGGTCACCAATCTTTGGATAAGGTGTTTACTGATTAACGGAGCCGTATTGGGGTGATTAAGCAACATATCCATCGCCTGCGCCATATCTTGCTCAGCGGTTTGTCCTTGTGCAAATACTTCGCCTATTACCACCTTTTCTTCATCATCATGGCGATCAGGATAAGCGACCATTGGCAGGAACCAATTCCCATCTTTAGAACCCCACGATGGTCTAGCTTTCTCAGCTATGTGCCAACCAGTAAATACTCGTGCAAGGTTTTCTATGTCATCCTGCGAGTAAGTTGGAATCAATTGCCCCTGACTATCAAGTTTCTCTGTACCATCGGAATTTAATTCATAAAGCCCGATGCTAAACAATTGCATAACTTCTCGTGCATAGTTTTCATCAGGGAAGCGATTACTTTCTGGATCAGCCTTTTGATTAGCCATCATTGACAAATAATCGCCCATCGCGGCATGAAGCGTCACTGATTCAATCAGATCACGATAATTGCCAAAAGCATGCTTGATGAGCATGTCGTAGTAGTCGGTCATCTCTAGCGCGCGACCACCCAAGCTAGCGCCATACCGTGAAATCACAAAAATTTCACTCAATGCAAACGCGACTCGTTGTCGTAATTGGTCTGCTGCATTAATGCTGATATCCCACCAAACTGCCACGCGATCTGCTTGGTTGTAAGTGTCTTTATCAGCTTCCAGTGAGTAAGATTTCAGGCGTGTTGAGTGCAAACTTGGGGCCGCAGAAAACTGCTTATCTAGCCAATTGATATAGCCTAAGTTTTCTAATTCTTGATAGGAGTTTGGCTGTGGGCCAAATGTCGAACGATAGAGAAGGTCGTAACGCTGATCTTGAGTCAGGGAAGCAGGTTCAGGAGTTCCACCATTTCCCGAACTGCTATCTTCTCCGCCGCAAGCCGAAAGCAATGAGAGGCTAACGAAGCATATACATAATTTGAAGCCAAAACGCTTTAACATAAAAAACTCAGAAATCTTATTACTGCAGGTGATTTTCCGCACACTAACGAAGATCATCATTTACAGCAATCTAACCCAATATAAACTGTGCGACGGGTTCATATTTGACAATGAGGCAGCAAAATAACTCAAACCATGTCGTTGAATACGATATACGCATATCTATCTAGCCTTAAAAAAGAAAAAGGTCGTGCGATCTATCTCTTCTAAAGGCAGTCTTTCTCAGTCAATGACTAATCCATAGGTCATAAAGCAGACTGCAAATTAATATTACTTTGTGATACATAAAATTGATATTTACAGGGTGCAGATAACTTTTAGCAGCACAGATACATATTAACAAAATTTGATTGAGTTAAAGGTCTAACGTCAAAGCATTAACTGACAATAGCAGCGACATTGGCGTTAATAAAGCACGACTTTGTTTCATCATTTAAACCAATTTTTGATATTGGTAGATTTTTACATGAATATAACAATATAGCTTTTAAAATAAGGGAGTTTTAAGGGAGGCTATGAGTTTACTACAATGAGATCTAGGGTATATCCCAATGCTAGAGTATCAGAACATTTCACGCCCCCCCTGATGTAAGCAGTTAAGACCGTGAAGTAGGGACGCAGTGTGTAGTTGTTCAGTAGCAATCAGTGGAGTGATAAAAATGAGGCCTCGAGTTTGCGAGGCCTTTTATTATTACTGGCTATATATTTAGTGTTGCAATATCGATGTGCGTGTTATGCCGTTTACCGTAGCATTGGCGACGATATTTAGTTTACCGTCAGCGCCATAAAATACAAACTTAGGCACAGTGGTGTAAGTGCTATTTCCTATTGTGGTATTAGGGAGAGTAATCGTTTCTGACAGGTTCAAATGGTTTGAAGTCAACACCAATACCTTGTTGCTTTGCCCTTCAAGAGAGTAAGCAATTTTGGTAGTGTCGTGAGACTCATCCAGTGTTTGAATTGTAGAAGAGTAAGGCCACGAATTGAGTTCAGGTAAAGTTATTTTTCCTGCGTAAGTCATGTCAAGCCCAGCGTCACTTGACGTATTCAATCTCACTCCACACTGCGTGTAGATGAATGTGCCAGTATGGTTGAACCAGAAATTATCGCAGAAACTGTAGTCGCCATGGTAAGGGGAATCGACAGGTCTTGCTGGGTTTTCCGGATCCGAAATGTCCGTCTTAGCGACATCTTCAGGGCTAATATTTGTATCTAAACTGTAGAAAGCTTGGCTGCTAGGGCTGATTTTGAGTACCGTTTTTTCGTAGTACCCCCAGTCACTTTTAGACTCTACAGAACCGCTTTCAAGATTAATGACTTGTAGGTCAACCCATTGATCCGTTTTAGGTAAAGTCCAAGCGTAGTTACCATTGGTGGTTAAATCAAAAATATCATGGGAATGGTAGATATTCGATACTTGGGTATCTATTGGAGAAGAGGCGTTGTATTCAAGTGTCGTTATCATCGCATCGTGGCCGACCACAAAGCGATTAGTACCACTAATGTTATCGACAGTGACAGCTGATGGCGATCTATGAAGGTCTATCTCATAAGCTGTAGCATCGTTCAGGCTATAAAAGTAGATCGCGTTCTTTGGGCTATCAGATACAACAGCAATTACATTTAATGAATCGGAATAAATTGCATCGACAGTGTTGTGGGTCGGTGCGCTATCAAAATCGATAACAGAAATACTTGGTGTTGTTGGAGAGCCTCCATCTGGATCTGGGCTTGGATCAGGGTTTGGTGAAGTGTTATTGATCTTGTAGCTGACGGGAACGGTTAGTGGGCTGCCTTCGATCGGATAGCTACAGTTATAGTCGTAACAGACGTCCACATTGAGAGTTGAGCTAAATGAGCCCAAACCAACTACGGATGGCGTTTCTAAGCTCATATTGAGCCCGATATTAGAGGGACTAATAAAAGGCGTAACGGATGTAACAAATGAACTATTGGCTCGAGCTTCTACGCGAAGGTTGTGCAGATCAGAACCAGAAAGATTGATGGTGTCAGATACATTTTGGTATACGTTCACATCAGTGAGTTCCGCTACTGTTTCAATGTTCGGAACGGCTAGCTCTACTTTATGATCTAGTGTCACTTTGTTGGTTAAAGTGAGGGCGACTGGCGAGCCAGAATAGTGTTGGCTACAATACTCATCGTAACAAACAGCGAACTGAGCTGTTGTGGAGTTTGTGCCGTTGCCGACTTCATAACCTGGCTTCATGTATACGCTGACGTGACCCGTTGCATCGTTATTGATGTTGTACTCAACCCGAGATATCAAACTTCCACTGTCACTCATGATGCCATAGTAGAGATCGTCTCCTGCGTCATATTTCACACTGAAAGGGATATTTACATAGGTTTGTTCAAACGCACCAGACTCCATTTGATAACTGGTTTGTGCAACATTGACGGCACTAGATGATGGACTACTATCACTACCACCACAGCCAGTTAGAGCCAATACAGATAAAGCGGACGATATCTGATAAAACTTATTCCATGTCATATAATTTAATTCAATCCATAATGCCCAAGTCATTGATATATTTAATCATAACAACATAATCGTATGCAATATGTTTGCTAGTGGTATTCGTCGCATTTCAAGCATCACTCTTAAGATCTACGCCACCATTTTTGCGTTCTTAGTTCACATTTCCAGTTAAAGGTTTTACAAATCGATATTGTTTAAATAAGGGGACTATTCTGTTTGCACCACGATAATTAGTTCACTCTAGAATAGAGTTTGATTTTTGTGCGTGGGACTTGAAGGAAAGGAATACCGATCGTGATAGGTACGAGACAAGTGCGGCTTCAGTTTAGCGGCAAAGAATGTTCTCCCCCGCGGTCGTTAATCTAAATAGATCGCTGAACTTCATTTTGGGGGGAGCTATAGGGCGAGGTGTAGTGGTCTAATGCTCGACTTGAATCTGAGTATTGGTCATCATCGCGATCAGTTTAGCTACTCGTTTACGCATGTCACGTCTATCAATAATCATGTCTAATGCGCCATGCTCTAATAGGAACTCACTCTGCTGAAAATCTTCAGGTAATTTTTCTCGTACCGTTTGTTCAATCACTCTTCGTCCGGCAAAACCAATTCTCGCTTTAGGTTCACCGATATTGATATCACCTAACATCGCAATACTTGCCGATACACCGCCAAAAGTTTGATCGGTCAATACGGAGATATAAGGGAGCTTTGCATCTGATAGCCGTTTTAAAGCAGCACTCGTTTTTGCCATTTGCATTAAAGCCATCAGTGACTCTTGCATACGCGCTCCACCACAAGCCGAAAAGCATACCAATCCACAGTTAGCCTCGATGGCTGCATTAACAGCATCAACAAAGCGAGCGCCCACAACGGCACCCATTGAGCCAGCCATAAAAGAAAATTCGAAAGCGCACGCCACAACAGGCATCCCTAACAACTCTCCCTGCATCGCGACTATTGCATCTTTCTCACCTGTACTTTTTTGGGCTAGGGCAAGGCGTTCTGTGTAGCGTTTATTGTCTTTGAAACTGAGCAAATCTTTCGGCTCGTGTTGTTTGCCTAACTCAGTTTTCATACCTTTATCTAAAAAACTGTCTAAGCGACAGCGTGCCGACATCCTCATGTGGTGATCGCATTTTGGACATACCTCCAGATTTTCATTAAGGGCTATGCTATACAGGATCTGGTCGCAAGAGGGGCATTTTGTCCATACTCCTTCTGGAATATTCGCTTTACGCGTACTGATTATATTTTTCTTATCTAATAGTTTTTCTATCCAACTCATTGGAAACCTTATCCAGTTCACTTTTAATGATGAGTATTGTATAAGCCTGTTTTTGGTAATAAAGTGCTTAATATTGGCTATATAATCCTATTTAATGGGATTGCTGGTGTGGGCGGATTATTGATATGGATGAGATTAATGGGAATGCTTGAGAAGATTGATCAACAATGGCTAAAAAGCTTTCACTGTGTCTATGAGAACAATAGCTTTAAGAGAGCTGCAGAGTTTCTGTGTTTACCGACATCAAACGTCAGTCGTCATATCGCGTTGCTAGAAGAGCAGCTAGATGCTCGACTTTTTGATAGAACAACTCGCCGAATTTCTTCGACAGAAGCAGGGGACCACCTTTATCTACGAACTCAGCCATTGTTGGATAAACTCAACGACGCTCTTGAGGAGGTGACACAACACTCTCGTGAAGTCATAGGGCAACTCAATGTTTTAATGCCAGACTCACCTGACTTGGCCCAAGCCGTCGTTTCGTTTTGTACTCAGTATCCATCTATTTCATTATGTTGTGATACGAGTATCAGCCCTAAAGAGGATCCGCTTGACGGATTTGACGTTATTTTGAGTTTTCATCGAGGGAAGCTAGAGGATAACAATTGGATAGCGAAAGAGATTAAGCGTTGGCCTAGTGTTGTTGTGGCTTCACCCAAACTTCTTCATACATCTTCTAAGCCTTTTAAGATTACGGATTTGAAACATGTACCTTGTATTAGCAGCTTTACCGCGTTAAATGGTACGCCATGGGTATTTAAGAACGAAACAGGTCCGGTAATTACTCAAAGAGTAAAATCTACATTTAAAGTGAATAGTGGGCAACTCGCTAAAGCAGGTGCATTGGCTGGTTTGGGGTTTGCGATACTCCCTGCTGAATTTTGTCGCGATGAAATAGAGATTGGCTCTCTGGAAGTTATAACACTTGAATACAAACCTGAAGATTTGGTGCTGTACGCCTTTTATGCGTCGAGAAAGCACATAGCAAAAAAGATTCCGATGTTCATTGAGCACTTAAAACATCAAGCGAATCTAGACGCGCAAAAATAACAGAAAATTCGGAGGCTAGGGGCTCTTCCCTAGGTTAGAGGTGTACTCACTATTTATGGATAAAACTAAGACCTCGCGTTTGCGAGGTCTTAGTTTTTCGGGTAGTGATAACAAACTCTTGGATAATTCCGAGTTACGACGTTTCAATAATCCCAACTTATCGTATTACTCTTAGTGTTGAAATTACATGGACTGCCTAAATGTAGTTGGCTAAGATCATTCATTCACAAAAACAGTAACCAAGCAGAAAAATCATAGTATGCGTCTTCAACTGTACTGAATATTGTTATCTCAGGTTATAATTTGGTATCAAAATAAATGAAATAAGTTAGATAAATAACAAGGAAAAGTATGTATCTAGACGTCAACGAACAAAAGCCCAAGCATGTAGTTAGTTTGATCATCTACTTCATTGAGGATGTAGCTTCTAATGGGGTTGAACCACTGGCAATGGTTAATGAATGGCAACAAAATTGGGGGAAATTCAACCTTGTGCCGATATCCGGCAGAGGTGAAACAGAGGAAAGTGCGTTATTCGATGCTATCAAGGCATGCAAAAAATACTCTATTAATATTTCTGAAAAATGTTGTAAAAAGGTATCTACAATTCAAACTCGAGATTCAGACGATAGGATTAAAGAACCATATTTTTGTGAGTTTTCATATAGTAATCATACTTACGAAGTAGACATTAAGGAACCTAATCGAATTATCCAACAACGTCTTTCATCTCCACCTATTCCGCGTCCTTTATCTGGTCGTGGTGGTAATGTCGTATACACCCCATACACTAGTGAAATTGCACATTACCACCCTCACAAATCCACCAAGTATCTGATAAGCAAAGAAATCCTGAAAAGACACCCTGAGTTCTTCAGTGAGAAAATTAAAGATTTGTTAGGATCTCAACCCGATAGAGATAGTCTATCTGAAGTGCTAACTGCCATGTCGTTTCCCGTACTTAAAGAGATTAGAGAATTTGGGATAAATGATGAAGATGTTCGATATAGAGCCGAGCTTGAACTTTCTTATGTGATGTCTGGTCGATTTTACTACAACCTCTAAGTTCCACACGGATTCAAATCGCAGCGCCAACATGTATCAGCACAAGATGATAGCAAATGTGTTGAATCAGAATCGGAGATTTCCGTGTTTAATGATCCTTAAATTGTGTATAGATATTTAATCTAACTTGTTCTGGAGCAAAGACGTGTCGGTCATTTTTTAACAAGCCTGTTCCTCAAAGTGTGTCAAACGCTTAGCTCTAAAAATACAGATCAAAATCTGAGTGGCCATTGGTGTTTAAGATCTTTGGTATTTAAGTCCTTTGATCGTTAAGCCCTGATTTAGCCTTCTAGATTACGCCGAACTAAATCGTGCATTTGTTTTACTGTCATCAGTGCTAACCAGATGATTTCTTCTACCGAGCGTTGACCCGTTGTGGAAGTTGGGTGACCGGCGTCGGATTGATTGGTTAGCGCGGGCAGCTCATGGACGCGGTTATCACGAATGGTGTTGATTAACGCATCCATCGCATCATGAATTAAGCGTTCGACTTGTTGTGAACCTTGGTATTGCGTGCCTTTCCTGACCAGCGGAATCAGCAAGCAGAGATAATGGCTTAATAATCGATAGTGACTCAGCATATCTTCATAATAATGAGGATCGGCACGAGTGTGTTTTGGCTCTTGCTGCATCTCATTGTAAATCAGCTCAAGGTCGCTTTCGGCGGTTAGCATAGCGGCACGTTGCTTGGTTAGTGCAGTATGGTCATGTTGTTCGGTGCCAATTTGCAGCTGTTCGTAACAATACACAAATAAGCTTTTTGAACTATTCAGCGCCTTTAACGCTTGAGTGTGGATCTCTTTGCCTCGCCATTGCGGCCATAACAAGCTGTATCCGAGTAGGACAATCGCGCCCCCGACTATGTTGTCGAGCAAACGTGGTGCTGCAAAATCGAGCCCTTGATGCGCCATGGTCTGATACACCAAAATCAATAGCGCTGTAATGCAACCAATGGCTAGCGAGTAATGGCGCATGATATTAAGCATTGCGACAGGCAAGAGGATAACGATAAGCGTATACATCGCGGTCGTTGGTACGCCAATGTGAATTAAAGACGTCGCGAATAGCACACCAAGCGCCGTACCTAAACAGCGTTGCCACGTTTTACTGCGTGTCGCCAAGAAGCTTGGTTGAATCACCATTAACATCGAAATCAGAACCCAATCAGGGCGAATCAATTCAAAGTATTCCGCAATTCCAGCACCAAGTGCGAACATCAAACCGACACGGGTAACATGACGCCAAATCGGATTGCCTCGGCTTGGTAGGCGAAAAGACAACTCGAACGGCTGCACTTCAAAAGAACGTTCATAAGCGGGTTCATTAAGCTCAATACGACGGGAAATATGCTTCACTGCGTATGCCCAATAACGAAAGCGGGGTTGGTCTTCGAGCTTGACCGCTTCAATCAAGTCATTAGCTTCTTGCTCTAATGAGCTTAAGTGCTTCACCTCTTCGTTTGTGTTGTGTAGAAGCTGTTTGGCTTTGTGTCTTAGTCTTTGCTGACAATGTTGGCTCCAAACCAATAGCAAGTCTCGTTTGTGTTTGCTGGACTGAAATTGGTTCAATAGATCGGGATTCGTTGTGTGGCTGCTGAGTATCACTTCAAACGTATCAAGAGCGAGGAACAAGGCTTGTCGAAGCGAGTTAGCATCTTCTTGTTTAGATCGAAAAGATTCAGATTGAAGAGACTGTTGGAACAACTCGATGAGTTGGTATTTGATGCGTCTTTTCGGTGCATCACTTTCGCTACCTAGCAGGAATGCTTGGCGATATTGGATGTAGTCTGCCAACGTTTCGTAAATCGCGGACAGACACACACGCAATGCATAGTGCTTCCACAACGCAAACCAAAGCCAGCTAAACAGTGCAAAAGTAAGAGGCCCGAGTACCAACATAGGGTACAAGCTTAGCGCTGTGTTGGAATTGTGAAGTGAGAGAGTGACGACTGCTATCAATAGGCTCGACATACCGAGCCGTGCCCAAAAAGGACCATTGACCGCAGCACTGGCAAGCAAAGCACCCATAGCACCATAAGTCACCCATAAAGGCAGTCCGCTTTTCAGCAGAGCGTAACTGATGGCCAGAGTCATTCCCCAAGCGGTTGCGGTAATCGCAAAACGTGTCCACCGCCTTGGCCCTGCTGCATCGAGGCCACTAATCAGGGCGGCTGGCATAGTCATGAGAGCGGTCATGGCGATAGTGGTTTGATTCGACAAAACCCCTAAACCGAGAAACAGCACAATGGCACTGGTGGCGCGAAGCCCAAGGTTAATAGAAGGGGAGTACCAGACTTTACGCAAAATGGCAGGAGAAAACGTCATAGACCCTCGTTATTTGTTTGACCTTAATGAGTGTAACGCCAAACTTCTTCGCGTGCTGTCTTCAATCACAGATTGATAAATTGAATCGCTGCAAGCCTCTTCTATTGGCATAGAACGCTATATAGATTGGTTTATTCGAAAGCGAATCCACAAGGTTTAAGACAGCAAGATTCAAGATAGAGGGTTCAAAAATAGACAGCTTGGTAGTCGATGGAATCAGCAGAGAACGAGATTCGACTCAATCCTACCTTCTCGCTGCGATTGTATTCATTGATCGAGTGGTCAAAGCCATAGGCTGTCGAAGGACCCATATATTGAGTTATGCCTTGTTGTGTCGCCGTTATTCCATCATGGCCATGACCGCAGATCACGTCACGAACGCGATATTTCCGAAGCACGTTCATCACATCAGCATCGTTCTCTAGACAGATAGCTTTCATCCAATCAGCACCGACTGGAATGACAGGGTGGTGAACAACCACGATAGGATCATTGGCCTTTCTTAATTGTCGTTTTAGCTGAACCATGCCGCGGTTATCAATGCGCCCAGAACCGAGTGGATGACGTTTATCCAGCGGCTTGAAGCTTGAGTCTAGGAACACAAACTCTCGTTCATTGGTCATTGCTTTATTGGTGACGAAAATCGACGATCCTTTTAACTCTGTACGCATTAAGCGAGAGTCATCATGATTGCCCGCAATCGCGTAAATAGATTGTTCGCTAATGTGTTGCCTAATGAACGTCTCTAATCGAATGTAGTCTCCCGATTTTGGGTTACAACAGATGTCACCAGTCAGAAAAATGGTCTTGCATGCTGTGTCTTTGCTGACGTATTCCAGGGCTCTACGCAGGTTTTCATAGCTGGATTTATCGGAAAGGTGACAATCACTGATTTGGTAAACGGTGTTCATTGTTGTTGTCCGGTTATGCCATACGAATTATTGAAGATGATAGAAAAATGCCTGCCAAATTGGCAGGCATTTATTGATGCTAATTTGCTTTGGGTGCTTTGGGTGCTTTGGGTGCTTTGGACGCTTCGTGTTGCTCAACCATGAATGCAATGGCTTCATCGTTTAAACAAGACTTACTGACGTATTGGCGCTGCTTTCCAATATGAAGGATAAAACCTAAATCGGTTTGTTGCAGCTGGGAGATGTCAGTCCAAGCGATAGTATTGGTGTTTTTAGCGTTTTTATAACTTACGCCGTTAACGTCCCCTTGAAAGACTACTTTGCTGCCAGCACCTGAGCTGATTTTTTGTCGCCATATCCACCAGGTTCTCTTGCAGTAAACGCTGAACGCTTCAATCACACTTAATACAATAAAAAACCAGCCAACGTAACCGTTAGGTAGTAGTTCAAACTCTAATAAAACCACACCAAAAATAAGAAACAGTATTCCTTTTAAATAGGCTTTTGGAAATTGAGTCGGAAGGCTAGTTTGATCATAACACTCTGTGAAAAACGTCTTGTCGAGGATGTATTCTGTGGTGAAACCGGGATCTTTAGACATGTCTGGCTACTTTAATGTTTTCTGTGAATGAGCTTTCTATAAAGGGGCTACTACGCTGCAATCTAGTAACACCAACATTGTATCGCTTGTCGGTACTTTTCTTTAGCGGTTTTGATGCTCTTTTGTAAATCAATAATACTGACGGGGTTTGCTCTCGGCATAGCCCACTTGTTTACCTGATTTAATATTAAATAATGACTAAAACTAAGGCCTCACGGTTTCGAGGCCTTGATATGTCCGGAGCGGGTGGAAAGAACCTCAGATATATTGCTACGTTCTTGCGCTCTACATGGTGAAAACAGGCGACATGCCACTGTCTTGGCCGTTCATTAACAGCAAGCCAATCAACACAAGTAAAATGCCGCCAAAGAGTTGCAAGTAATGACCTGCGGCTTTCAATGATTCACTACTGTTCTTGTTACCTGCTGCCAAATAGCGCTTCACTAGATGCTTGCCTGTTAGCGTCATCATTGCAATTAATGAGGTTGTTAATGCTGTGCCTACTGCCATTGCAAAGGCACTCAGAACGCCCATCCAATATAGGCCAACCATGTTTGCGAAAAGCAGAACCATGATGGCTCCGGTGCATGGCCTGATGCCAATCGTCACGATGATTCCCGCGTACTCTCGGAATGTTGAAGCTTTATTGATGGCTTCTGGATCAGCGACGTGTTGGTGGCCGCACCCACAGTCGGCATGAGAATGATCTGCATGAGTGTGGTCAGCGGCTTGCAATGCATTGGTAGCGCCCATAACCATTGAACCAGATGAACGAAGCGCCATTGGCGTACGAACTGGCACTGACGAAGCTGTGCCTGTTGCTAATGGAGTGATGGCTTTCACTCTCAGAGTTGGTTGCGGTTTACGCATCGTTGAGTGGATGTTTTTCAGAGCTTTCCAGCAAATCAACGCACCTACCACGGCCACTAATGCAAAGCTTAATGAAACAAACATATTCGCTTTGTCATTCACCACTCGCATTGAAGCACTAAAGCCCCAGATCAACACGCTTACCAATAAGATTGCGACCAGTGCTTGTAAAAAAGCGGAGACGACCGTAAGTACCAAACTCGCTTTTGCTTTGGTTGGGTGAGTGGCTAAGTAGGTAGATACAATAACCTTGCCGTGCCCAGGCCCCAGAGAGTGGAGCATACCGTAGATAAAGCTGAATCCGATAAGGTAACTGCCTGCACCCCAAGGGTTGGATTTAGCTTCATAAAGTAGGTCTGCAAGCTCTGAATTGACTTCTCTTTGCCATTGGATGCTAGAGATAACTAACGATGGCCACATGGACCACACTTGATATGCACCGACAGCAACAAGCAGTAAAGCTCCGGCGCCAATAAGGTAATAGTTTGTTTTAAGTTGATTTGTCTGCATTTCACAAGAACCTATATCAGATATTTTTCTCGAAATGAATTGAGAAGCTTACGTAATGGCGGTAAAGAGTCGCTTTATTAGGACGCGGGAACCGCAGCGCAATGAAGCTCAACCGATTGTGTAAACAGTTGGCCTAGCGTGTTATCTGGGTCAGCATCGGCTGGTAAAGACATCGCATAACTCATCTGTTCTGGCGTCGGGTTGGGCTCGATTAATTCCAACTGACATTGTCTCGCTAGTTCAGGTGACAAGGTCACGTCGCTATTCGATAACCACGACATGTCGACGAAGTAGCTAGGGTCAAAAATGAGTACGCGGAGCGAGTCTCGTGTCACAGGTTTAGGCTTAGAAAGTGGTAGGTCAAATGTTAGAACCATTTTGGCTTTGTCACGCTCAAACTTGGCGTGTTCAGCAACCTGATATTTGATGGGCTCTTCACCATCATAAAAGTACGTGAAGTAGTGCTCATACTTCATGTTTTCAATAACAGACGCAGCGAGCTTTTTGAATGTTTCAGCTTCTGTATCGGCAGAGACATTTTCGCCATCCAACATGTACATGGATGTCATTGCATCAAAAGACCACTCCATAGAGAGACCAGTGATCATGCCATTCTCCCCCTCAATATGAGTTTTCATCTCTATCCAAGAGTGAGGGTGGGCATATAGATTTGGCGCAAAAAACAGTAATACTAGGCCAAAAGGCAAACCCTTTAGAGAACGACAGCATGTCGAGAAACGGCTTACGTAGCGAGAGAAGAAGCGATTGATGACATCGATTAGAATAAATAGCTGTTTCATGAGAAAGAATGGTCATTAAGTGTAATGTTATAATATAACAATTGAGTGGGTTGTTCACATCAAATTTGTGTCATGTTTTGCCTGTTTACGTTTCTACTATCGGTTTCAATTCGGAGTTGCTTTTATTTGCAACTGCTTTCATTCGCAACTGCTTTAATTTGCAGCAATGCCCCGCAAGTGCGAGGCATTTATTGTTGGGGTGGGCAAAGGTATAACTAAATTAGGCGAGTGAATGGACTTGCTTAGAAGAACTTCTTAATCGCTTTTTCAGCACAAGCGACATCTAAGTGGCCACCCGGAGCGCCACCCACACCAATCGCGCCAATCATGGCATTGTTCAGTTGCACCGGAACACCACCCGCTAGGAACAACAAGTTGTCGTCCATATTCTGCAAGGGTTGCATGATAGGTTTGTCGGCGATGAGTTTCATCAGGTTACCTGACGGCTGCTTCATGCTTGCCACTGTGAACGCTTTTTTGCGTGAGCTATCAAGAGTGTGGATGCCTGCGCCGTCAGAACGTAGCTGAGCAATCACATTGCCCGACAAGTCGACAACAGTCGCAGAAACCTTGTAGCCATCGGCTTCACATTGATTAACGGCTTCATGGGCAAGATTGAAGGCCGCTTCTGATGAGATTTGAGTGAAAGAGACCGTTTGTGTTTCTGCTGCCATTGCATTGTGAGAAAGGCTAAGGAAACCAAGGGTTGCTGCTAGTACTGTTAGTTTTGTCGTTTTCATGTTTACTCCGTTAAAGCATCTGTTTTCAAAAAGAATCTGTTTTCAAAAAATATTCGTTTTCAAATTCCGAATTCTATTTTTTGTTTGTTTAGAAAGGGTGTTTTTAATCAACAGGTTCATACTAACGAATGCATGATTACGACTGGCTTTCTTGAACATTACAAAGTTGCAATGTTGGTTATATTCGAGAAAGGATATTGATAGAGTGTATTCAGACCACGGCAAATAAATGAACGGACGTTGATGAAAATACTATTGATTGAAGATGACATTCATATCGCGAGATTTTTGGTGAATGGTTTTCAGCAAGAAGGGATAACGGTGACGCACGCAACAGATGGTGTTGATGGATTACACGAGGCCGTAACCGAAGAGTATGACGTGATCATTCTCGATATCATGTTGCCAAAGAAAGATGGGTTTGAAGTGTTGGCTGAACTCAGAGGGCAAGGCTACGCGACGCCCGTCATCATATTAAGTGCCAAACACTCAGTGGAAGAACGAGTGCAAGGGCTACAGTCAGGTGCTGATGATTATTTGGTAAAACCTTTTGCGTTTCCTGAGTTATTGGCCCGTTGCCAAACCTTGGTGCGTCGAGGCAAGCAACCGACCCCTCAGCCATTAGAATTGCATTACGGCCCGCTTAGCCTAGACCTACTTAAACACACGCTACAAAGAGATAAACAAACGATCACCATTAATCAGCGCGAGTTTATGTTGATGAAATTACTGCTTGAAAACCGAGAGGCTGTGATGTCGAAAACCGCGATTCTTGAGCATGTTTGGGGGCATCAGTTTGATCCGCAAACCAACGTGGTCGATGTTTTGGTTTGTAGGCTTCGCAGCAAAGTTGATAAGGGTTTTTCTAAGCCATTAATTCACACACTTCGAGGTGTTGGCTATGTCCTCAAGTCGTAGTATTGAACAGGCGCTCGCTAAAACGCAGAGACATTTGTTGGTTCGCTTTATGTCGACCTTACTGCTCTGCTTGCTGCTGGTGGAACTGATTGTTGGGACTATCTTCTTTTTCGACCTTTACCAAACGGAAAAGAAGATCCTTACGTCTATGTCGACCGAGTATCAGCGTATTTTGACTTACGATTCGAGTGAGCGATTGATTCATGTTTTAGAGGCCAACCCTCACCGGCTACTCGAAAACAACATTGCGGCGTATAAGCTTGAGAAGGGCGCTTCATCTGATGGCGTGTTTATCGCTGGTGTTCAACATTTATCAACAGCACAGCCTTTTTCTAGCTACCAAATTGATGAGAACCGTTCATGGCTAGAGAGCTTCATCTTGAGTCCCTATATGTCGTTACCTATTGAAGGGGAGCAGTATGATTTCTGGTTGGTTTTGGATAACCGAGCAAGAGACTTTATCGCCTATAATCAATGGCTAATGACCTTATATGCGTTGCTTGCTCTCGTGGCCGTGACCGCAGTATTCACTCGTAACATCATCCAGAGTGCGATGTCTCCGTTAGTGACCTTTGGCGACCTGCTCGATAAGCTGAAAAAAGGGCAGTTAGAATTTCCTAGCACTAGCACTAAAAATGAAGCCGAATCTGATTTACCGAAAGGGCTCAACGTGATCAGCTCTAGTGTCCATACTGCGGTTGCCAAGTTACAGCACGTGACGACAACCTTGAATACGACCGTCGATGCGATCGCTCATGATATTCGAACTCCTTTGTCGCGTATTACGTTAGCTTCCCAAACGGCATTGCTCAATAACGCCGACCAACAAGCGATGAAAGACGCATTGGCAGATTGTTCTGAACACGCCATGCAGGCAAGCAATATGTTAACCGCCTTGATGAAGTTGAACGACGAGCTGACCGGAAAGCGCATACCACAGAAAGTGCCGACTCAGGTCTCTGATGTGATTGCCAATGTGGTGAGTTGGTATGAAGATGTCGCAGAAGATAAACAAGTTGAGCTTGAGGTTGAGAGCGCTGATGCTCTTGTTATTCAGTCAGATCCTGACAAATTGACTCAGGTGTTGGTTAACCTTGTTGATAACGCGATTAAGTACACCGAGCCCGAAGGAAGAGTGACGGTCAAAGCCGAGCAAAGTTCAGAGGGCAAGGTTTCTATAAATATCCAAGATACTGGTGTCGGCATAGAGCAGAAGTATCAGGACCTGATTTTCGAGCGGCTTTACCGAGTCGACAGTAGTCGAAGCAATGTCGAGGGATACGGCTTAGGTTTGTCTTTAGCGCTTGCTATGGTTGATAATCTTGAAGGCACCTTAGTTGTGAAATCTGAGTTGGGTGTGGGGAGTACTTTTACTCTTTCGTTGTAACAACGATTTATATCGTCACTTCTGTCTTTGAAATTTCAACTCTTACGTACAAAGAATGCCCCGCACTAGTGGGGCATTCTTGTTTTTGGGGAAGGGAGGCTCTCCATGAAAAGGTTCGGGAGGTAGAGTAACCTGCGCCAACCCTATTGGCTGCTTGTAGCTTGTAGCTTTTGATCTTAGTTATCGATCCAGTAAATCTTATTTTTCACATGATAGTTATTGGCATATGCCAATAATGAGGCGTATGCTGAACTTCTGATCATTAATAACAGGAAGTTACTATGTTATACGCAGTACCTTGTCGCGACCTTCATGTCGGCAACCATTTTGCTCGTTCCCCACAGATCGCGATTGTCGATGAGCAACGACAAATAAAACAGATTGTTCCTTTGGTTGATTCCGACACCGCTTGCAATAAAAAGAAGCAATGGATCTCTGTCCTCCGTTCTTACGATGTGAAATCTGTAGTCGTCCGTCACATAGGGAAGAAGATGCTAGCGCACTTGTTCAACCACGATATTAGAGTCTTGGCATCAACAGGTAAGGCAGAAATCGGGACTTTGGATTTCGACAATCTACGGGAAGTGACCGATTTAGATTACGGTCGGGAGCCTCGCAACGTTTGTCACAGTAAAAAAGGGCACAGTCAGAGAGGGTGCAGCAATAAAGGGAGTAGTAAGAAAGGGTGCGGTGAGGAAGGGCGCAAGAAAGACGCCGCGATTCTTATGGCACAGCCGAATCACTTAGGGAGTATTCGAGGGTTCCGAAGATGACCTTTTTGTTGACGCTATTGGGGTTTGTCGGAATTGTCGCGTTGATGGCGATAGGTGTGATTTTTTCTCGCAAGCCAATCAAAGGCAGCTGTGGAGGACTTGCGCAGTTAGATATTGAGCGTGAATGCAATTGCAAAGATGTGTGTGAAGGGCAGAGTCGAAAGCTGTATCAGATCTCTGAGCCATCAAGCTAAGTATCGAGAATTCACTGTCGTTGAGCTAGCTAACGTTGGGTTAACTAACGTTGGGTTAACTAACGTTGGGCTAGTTCGCGAGTTAAGCGCTTTGAATCACCAACGCGTGACCGTTGACGATGCACTTGGCGACTTTGGCTCTTGCACGCTTGATGATGTTGCCGAACGTTTGGCGAGACACCTGCATTTGTTCTGCGGCTTCAAGTTGGCTCAATCCTTCTTGATCAGCCAAGCGTAAGGCTTCTAACTCTTCTAATAGCAATTCTTCTTTATGAAGCTCGTCCATAGGAACACCATTAGGCTTAAAGCAAGAGTAAGCCGCTCGGGTGCATAATTGGCGATGTTTTTTTGGTCGAGCCATATCAATCTCTAGGTATTTAAGGTTAAAAGGTAAGTATGAAGGTTTTCATTCCACACAACCATCGGCGTTGCCAAGTGTGCAGCCAAGGTTTTTTTTCAGACAATCCAATAATATTTGAAGCTATTGGTGAGCACGAGGCTTTAGTTAAGCATGAGACTTTATCCAAGTCTGAAGCTTTAGCTAAATATAAAACCAGGGCCAAGATTGTACCAACAGATAAAGCTGAGGGCTACGATGGCATCATGCAGGGTGGCATTGTCACCGCGTTACACGACAGTGCGATGCTGCATTGTTTGTTCCAAAATAACATCACTGCAATGACGGTGAGTTTGGCGTCTCGCTTTCATCATCCTATTTCCATTGGTCAAGAACTGGAAGTTCGTGCCCTATGGGTCAAAAGCAGACGTAATATCTACTTCCTAGAAAGCCAAATTACGCAGTGCGGAAAGTTATGTTCGTCGGCACAAAGCCAGTTTATGTCATCCCACTAGTTATCGATCTGATGTTCCCTATGCCGTTAGTTTGTTACGCCCATTCTTTTGCACAATAAATAGAGGTTTTCTATAGTTAAGGTTATAACGAATAAAGCTAGGGCAGTATTGAATTTATCATAATCTTTCTTCACTTCTGATCGCGCTGATGTGTGTTCATTAGTCGAGCCTTCGTACTCGATTCAATTCATTGCTGCCTTCTTCTGGAGGGCTGCTGATGCACAAATACTTCAAATCGACACTCCGATACGGTGTCACTTCAATCGTTTCTCTTTTTCTATTCTTCAGTACTTTTGCCTCTTCTTCTCCACTTAAAGTCGGAGTGTACCCGTGTCCTCCTTTTGTGATCAGTTCGATGGAAAGTCAATGGAATGGCCTGAGTGTCGAGCTTTGGGAACAGATCGCTAAAGAAATGGACGTTGAGTACACGATAGAGAATCACCGTTTGGATGAATTACTCAATGCGATTGAAACAGAGCAAATCGACATCGGTGTTTCTTGTATTTCAATCACCCCAGAGCGTGAGTTGTTTGCTGACTTTTCCCATTCCTTTTATGAAACTCACCTCGCTATCGCAGTGAAGAAGCAAGGTTACCTTCATACCTTACACGCCATTTTCTTAAACCCTGCATTGTGGCTGATCATTGGCGTTATCGTCTTTATCTCTGGTGTGATTGGTGCCTTTTTTTACGTATTGGAGCACGGTGAAAATGAAAAGCTCTATTCGATGAAAAGCCGAACGGGCCGTTGGTTAGAAAGTTTCATATTGGGTTTGCTTTTTATCACTCGAGGCCCATTCAATTATTTTGAGTTTAAGAGCTTAACCGGACGAATTGCTACGGTGTTCATTGGTGTGCTGAGTATGCTGTTTATCGCCAGTATTACGGCGGTATTAGCCAGCAAGCTTACGCTCAGCCAAGGCTCTTCCCATATTAAAGGCGTGAATGATCTAGCGGATGTTGAAGTAGGGGCAAAAGTCGCGACGACGTCTTCTTTGATGCTCACAAGCTTTGGTATTCGACACAAGAGTTATATCGATATGCCAAGACTGTTGGCGGCTTTAGAGGAAGGCGAAGTGGAGGCGATTGTCGCTGATGATGTGGTGCTCAAATATATGATTGGTAATGGCAGAATAAGCGGGCAGTTCGATGATCTAGAGGTGTTGCCGTATCAACTCGAAAAGCAGAATTATGGCTTTATCATCACTGAAAATAACTCGTATGAAGAAGAAATTAACCGCGCTCTGCTGAAAATTCGTGAATCGCGAAAGTGGCGTAAAATCTTGGTCGACTATTTTGCAGATAAGTAACCGAGTTTAACTGCTAACTCTCAAGCATTTCTAATGCCTCTCCCTAGAGTTGTTCTGAACCAGAGGCTTTGTTCTTTTTGAAATATTTGAACGCTGTCCAAACGACATAAGCCGCAACGCCCACAATCAATGCAGAGCGAAGGAGAATAGGAGCATCATGTTCAAGTTGACCAACATGCGGCACAATACTGGCAAACAATCGACTGGTAAAAAACAGCCCCATTACTAACATAACAATCTTATTCATGTGACCTGCCATTCAATTGAGTACGTTGCACAGAATGAGTTATGTGGGCGATTACACGGCCAAAAACGATTCTGCTCGAAATAAAAGCATGCGCTTATCAAGAGCGCCCGTCAACGCGATATCAGCTTAAAGCCAGTAAGCTAAAGTTTCGTTTTTGGAAGTGATTTGTTCTGCTGTTGGAGTTTCGAGTTCAAGACTGTTGGGAGGGCGATGACACCTTTCTGTGAATTTGATTTTCCCGAATTATTATTCTGATTTATGATCGCATGCAATCTAGGGGGGACAAATGTCCTCCTCTTTGTTTCTATCGGCGCAATAAGATAGGTGCTACAAAAATCAAATAATAAAGGACACCCCGATGGACCTATTCGCCCTACTTGATATCAATAATACCTTAGTCAATATCCCAATAGGGGATGGCTACGCGATGAGCTGGATTGAAGCATTCGGCACCGTATTTGGTTTGCTGTGTATTTGGTTTGCAAGCCAAGAAAAAACCATTAATTACCTGTTCGGGTTACTGAATGTCACCTTATTTGCGGTTATCTTTTTCCAAATTCAGTTATACGGACTGTTACTGCTTCAACTCTTTTTCTTCTGCGCCAACATTTACGGCTGGTACGCATGGACACGCCCTAATGAGCAAGGTGAAACGCTAGAAGTTCGCTGGTTGAGCCAAAATAAACTGGTGGCAACGGCTGCAGCCTGTGCGATTTCGATTGCACTGCTCACAATGTATATCGACCCATTCTTCTTTGCGTTGGCAAACATCGTGGTTGATAGCTTGAATCTATTTGGTGCTGATTTAACGGAACCAGTACTTGAACCTGATGCGTTCCCATTCTGGGATGCCACGATGACCATTCTATCTATTGTTGCTCAAGTTCTTATGACACGTAAGTATGTTGAAAACTGGATACTGTGGATTGTGATTAACATTATCAGTGTTGGTATTTATGCGACGCAGGGTGTGTACGCAATGTCTGTTCAATACGCAATCTTAATGTTTATTGCGGCAAACGGTACTCGTGAGTGGGCACGCACAGCTAAACGAAACAGTGATAAATCGTTAACTCAAGCAACGGCTTCTTAGGAGTGAAGATGGCAAAGCAACCTCATATCGGCGTTGATGAAACGCAAATTGCTCCGTTAGTCATTGTTTGTGGCGAGCCTGATAGAGCGAATCGAATCGCGAGCTTGCTTGAAGATGCCGAGATGGTTTCTGAGAACAGAGAGTATCGAATCTTCACTGGTGCCTATCAAGGGAAAGCGATGTCAGTTTGCAGCACTGGTATTGGCGCACCTTCAATGATCATTGCGGTAGAAGAACTTAAGTTTTGTGGTGTCACTCATATCGTTCGAGTAGGGTCTGCAGGTGCGATGCAGTCACATATCGGGCTTGGTGAGCTAATTATTGCAGAGGGCGCGGTTCGCGATGAGGGTGGTTCTACCGCTTACGTTAAGCCGTCGTATCCCGCCTATGCAAGCTTCTCTCTGCTTAAAGAGCTAGACAAGTTCTTGCAGCAGCAAACAACACCTTACTATTTGGGCACGGTACGCTCACACGACAGTTTTTATACCGATGACGAGCAGGCGCTTTGTCAGTACTGGAATGGCAAAGGCATTTTAGGTGCAGACATGGAAACATCCGCGCTGTTTACCGTGGGACGCTTGAGAGGGCTTAATGTAGCTTCTATCTTGAACAATGTTGTCTTGTACGAACAAGATGTAAAGGAGGGCGTTGGGCAATATGTCGATGAGGCAGAGGCAATGATGCAAGGAGAGCGGCTAGCATCATTAGCGGCACTGGAAGCATTAATTACTCAATAAGAGCCTGAATAAATGCAAGACGAAAGCGATGGGAGACCGTCGCTTTTTTATTGGGTTCTCTCCTGTGGTTTAAGTGGTTACAATCGTTTGAATATAAACAGCAGTAATGCAATGAGAGAGTAAGTATGAAGATTGCACCATACTCAAGCGGACGCTTTAAAAACTACTTAGAACAAAAAAGCTCTGAGTTTAGAGATCTCATCTACCAACACCAAGTTAACTCTCGTTACTTCAATCAAAACGATGAAATCCTACGTCAAGGTGAGCAGCTTCAGTATCTTTATGTAGTGCCCGCAGGGAGAGTCTCTATGAGTATTTCTGCGGCTAATGGGCGACGCTTTCAATTGGGTGAGGTGAATTGCGATTACCATATCTTCGGTGAGATGGAGTTTTTCACTCAGACACCTTGTCAGTGGAACGTAGTGGCTGACGAACACATGCAAGTTGATGTCATTTGCATTCAGAAACTAGCAGAAGCACTACATGAAAATCCGGAGATGATGTTCTTCTTTGCCTCTGCATTAGCGGAAGATTATCAAGACTCTATGGGCATTTACACTAACCGTCTTTTACACTCAATTACCTACAACATTGCCTACGACTTATTGGTTCAAAGCCAGACAAATACTGTGTTAGGCGGTTTCGATAAAGTGAATCAAGAAGCGGAACGTTTTGGCACATCGAGCAGAGTGTATCGAAGAGCGGTTAAAGACCTACTAGACAAGGGTTTCATCAGAAAAGGAGACCAAGGGTTGGAAATTGTTGACCAGCAAGCACTCCGAGCCTTTATTGATTCGTACGAGTAAGAAAAAGAATGACTATCGTAAAACAGGGCACGAATAGTAAACTTAATTATCGCCTTGTACTTACCCTTATTTTTATGGGTATTGGCTTCTATTCCCATGCGAACGACATTCATATTCACCTCAAAAAAGAAACGCTGCACCAACACATTAGTGTTGCGAACATTTTCCTGACTCTTATAACTAACAATGAAAATGATGATAGTGAAAAGGGTGGTTTGGGTACGTATGACAATCTGACTGAATTACTTACCTAATATTCAAAAATTGAACAACTGTGTCATCACACTTCACGCGGTTTGGTAGTTGAAAAAGTAACGTTCATATAGCAATGTTGTATTTACCGATCCTATTGGGAGTGGTGTGGATGTCTGGCTATCAATGGGTGTTTGTTACAGGAGCTATTATTGCATTGCTGAGTTTTCTAATCTCGTTGACTATCGATACCAAATTGCATCAACGCATTAATGGGGTGACTGAATTGCAGAAAGAGGTCGCTTGAAAGGGTTAATCGGTATAAGCACTTGATTAGTGAAGCGCTGTTTCTTAAATCAAAAATGCCACTGCAAGGCTGCAGTGGCATTAGAAGAATAACAAACTATAACTCTAACAGTTTTGCCAATTCACGCTCTTCCATAAGCTCTTCAATGCGTTGACGAGTCTTGGGCGTTTCGGCTTGTGCTTTGGTTGACTTGCCTGCTTTTTTACTGCGGCTAGCTTTAACTTTTTCTTTGGTTATAGACATAGTAATCTTCCTTGGATTCTGCTTTGAGATCGTATTTACTCTAAGCGTTACATGACTCTTTTAGTGCTTTACCTGCTTTAAACGCAGGCGTTTTTGATGCTGAGATTTGAATCTCTTCTCCGGTTCGTGGGTTACGACCAGTGCGAGCTGCACGAGAATTAACTTTGAAACTACCGAAACCAAGGATGGCAACATCATCACCCTTAGCCAATGTGTTAGAGATACCTTCAACAAGTGCGTTTAACGCTGAACCTGCTTGATCTTTTGAGATGTCTGCTGAAGTTGCGATGTGTTCAACCAACTGAGATTTGTTCATATTCTATATTCCTTATTGAGTACGGCTGGCGCTTAACTTTAAGGCCAAGCTTGTTCTATCTTAGCAATAAGGGCTGAAATAGTGTTAACACCTAGGCAGGGTTTTGTAAAGTAATCAACAAGATTGAGCGTTAAATCATCTTTCAGTATAACCGAATGCAGTTCTTTAGCTATCAGTAATTTAAATGCTAGCTATCAAGCTAGTATGGGAAAGGTGAACGTTATCTCTCATTTTTTGAGAAAGCTAATCATAATTCAGCGTATCACTTGTCGGATAAATGAGAGAGCAGAAACAAAAAAGCCCAGCGAATGTGCTGAGCTTTTGGTGTGTGTTTCTATTTTAGGACGAGACACTAAGTTAGTTCGGTAAGATCTACTTAGTAATAAAGATTTTCTCTGTTTCTAGTGACGTCATAGCGCGAACTTGGCGCCAAATGTAATAGAAAATACCTAACATCATCAGCATGCTAGGGATAGCTATGGCTGGGTAGCTGTATAGCGTGAGCTTACCCAACTCTTCATTAAAGGCTGCAGTGCCGGCAGGGCTTGTCACAATCCAAGTCGCTAGGAAATAGTTCATCGCAGAAGAGAAAGCGAAGGTACTTGCGAATAGGTAGTTCGATGTCATTAGACAACGATCAAACTTTGCTTGGTTACCGAACTGTCTTAAACGCTCTTCAATAAGAGAGATGTTTAACAGAGCTGGTGTAAAGATAACTTTTTGGATAAACGGGTAGCGAGTGAAGGTCGATCCAAGAACCGCTAAACCAATTAGGCCGGGGATTAATGCTTCTTTTAGCGCTAACCAACGAGTGTCTAGTTCGAAGAAACCAATGCCACCCGTTAATAACACGCTGATGAAGCCAAGCGCCGCGATGAAGTTGAACTTCTTGTTGCGGATTAACTCCATGCCACCGTAAGCAATAGGGAAGGCAAGGGCGACAAGTAATGCTAAGCCTGTTCCGAGATGCTCCTCTCCACTGAACTTCATTAAGATGAATGAAGGAAGAAGGACGTTAAATACGACTTCGAAAAGAGGACTCGATTTTTTGTTTTCTGTACTACTCATAATTTCTAAATACATTATGTTATGGATTTATTCTCAGGGATTGTTGTTTACCTCGCCCAAGATGTAAAGCCTTAACACGTCATGCTGTGTAACGACATGTGACATCAACGACATCTCTGAGCCTATGTCACGTTGAATTCAAGACTTTACGCATTCTAGTTCTGGATGCTTTTAGGTATCCCGACCGAACGAACCAAGCAACGTTTCATAATCAGACTTGTTTGCCAAACTCTCAATGCTTATAAGTTTCAGTACGTCTGCGAACGGAGAAAGGTGTAAAAAATCGATGATGTTGCGGCTGTCCACTTCATCAAACAATTCAGTATGTCGAAACTGGATGTAATCTAAAGCGACATGGAGATACAAGGTGGCCAAGTTGTCGTTCAGAAGGGATTCTAGTCCTTGTTTTTTTATCTCTTGGTCAAGTTGCTCTAGGGCGGCAACCATACCTTCTTGCCCTCTATGGATAAGCGCATTGTCACTGTCTGTATAGCGAGTCAATGCCACGGTTCTAAACGCGATCTCCATTAAGGTCTTCGCTGTTCCTAATGTTTGCATTTCATTGGCACGACTTAACGTTACCTGACGTAGCGTTTGAGGCTGGTACGTTTCAATTAGGTATTGGCAAATGCATAAGCTTTCCGTTAGTGCTGTTCCGTCTTCAAGTTTGAGTGCTGGAATTAAACAAAACGGATTGACGCTTTTTAGATTGGCCGGGGAGCTCCATGGATCAACCCAAACAAAAGACAAAGGAGAGCAGCGTGATAGAAGCGCAGTTGCTGCGACCACGCGTGAAAACGGGGAGGTTTCATTTAAGTAGAGTTGCATGATAATCCTTTATTGTATTCGTCAGATGAACTGAGGAAGCTAGCTTAGATCTAGGTCAAGTGTTCAGGCTTAGAGTGAGTTACAGTCATTAAGGTACACACCGAAGACAGCATCAAAGCAGCAGTACTAACGGTGAACAACACGTCGTATGAAGCCATATGATTTAAGTAGTACGCCATCAAAAGCCCAACCACACCTTGTGATACAGCAAAAGAGAGTGTCATTCCTGCCCACGCTTTGGTATGCAGTTCATAGCCTACAATCTCCAACGTGTAAGTCGACACTAGAGTTACCGTTCCCGGCGTGAAAATACCAACCAGTAATGAAGAAATTAACAGCGCGATAGGGTGTGTACTAACAAGCGGTAATGCGACGCCTAAAGCCTTGAGGCTAAATGCAATGCAGAGGGATTTTTTAAGCCCTAACTTGTCTCCTAAGATGCCTGTAATCAATGGTCCAATGGCGGCGCCAATACCAAAGGTTGCCCAGAACAAACCACCGCTGCTGAACGACATACCCAGTTCTCGCACGATGTAATCAACCCAAAACAAGGTATGGGGTAAGTAGCCGATAGCATCGAAGGTATACGCCGCCAGAATAAGCGCAACGCTGATTAGTTTTGGCTTTGAGAGCTGAGAGAAGGAGGACTTTATATAAGGCGCTTTAGACGTATTAGGTTGGGTTTGCCATGCATTCCAAGTCAGTATCGTTGTGACTAATGCGATCACTCCCATGCCAATCCAAGCCGACACCACACTAAAATAGATCAGTACTGGGATTAATGTGCCTGATAACATCGCACCAACTCCAATGCCTGAAAATATGACACCGCTGACACGCGCCTTCACATCGGGATTAAACTTTCGGACAATCACTGGTGGGGCGACAACCATTAATAAGGCACCCGCAATTCCAGCCAAAGTTCGCCAAACATAGAACCATGTTAAGGGCGCCTCCTGTAGCGCACAGCCTAAGTAACTAAAACTGCTTATCAACATAGCGAATCGAATTAACTGCCCAGCACTAAAGTAACGCAGCAGTATGTTGGCAGCAGGTGCACCCAATATGTACCCAAGAAGGGTCGCGACACCAAGGTAAGATGCATCACTTTCGCTAAACCAACCACTTTGAATGAGCGCCGGCATTAATGCTATATAGGCAAACCTACCGATCCCGTTGCCTATTAGAGTGGCCCCCATTCCAGCCAAGCTGTCTCGATTAACGATGTGTTTATTCAGCATGAAAAGGGCTCTTTTTAGGTTTAGCTAGATGTTCTAGCACTAGGACAAGATCTTTGTTTAGTTTTGCATATTGACATCATTCACCATCAATATCACTAGGCGGTTAGTCATATAATTTTCTCATCTAAAACCAGTTTGAGATAGGTAAATAGCGAGTGTGTTTAAACACTTAGGTGGATGTGTTGTTCTGCCTAGGGGGCGGCAATAAGCGATTGTTTTAATCACCGTAGAATTGAGTGATTAATGGTTAGACTAAAGTTGGACGACCGGCCGCTTTAATTGAACATGAGTGATTTGTTTATCTAGAACTGTGTACTGACTTGCCGGCTCTAACTCACATTCATCCACCTTAAACGATAGATGAATGTGAATTAAGAAAGATCTAACTGGCTAGGTGTGAACCCATTATTTATCGAAGAGCAGATTGAAGCTTAAAGGGATTTTGTCGGAAATCGCTAACCCACCAACGGTAGCTGATAGCTTGTTCAAGTTGTCTGTCGATATTCCAAAATCAGCGCCATTGACGATGATTGTCGAGGCTGAACTGACCATCACTAACTCTTCTGATGGAACGATTAAAACGGGAAAATCAATCGTTTTTGTTACGCCGTGCAAGGTAACCTCCGCTGCAATGGTTGTTCTTTTTGGGTCACCAGACAACATTGACGGTTCAACTTTTCCAGAGATTTTCACTTCAGGGAAAGTCATCGATTCAAAGTAAAGCTCATTGAGCCTCTGATCGCGAATAGCCACGCCAGTACTCAAACTTTTCATATCCAACAATATGGCAAATTGACCCGCTTCGGTAAGGCCACCAGATAAAGGCTTGATGGATGCGGGCTCAACAACAAACTGCTTCTTGATGGTTGCGAACGTGATATTCGATAAATTGGGGTCTAACGTGTAGCCCGTTTCCGCGAAAGATTGAGCGGAGATAACGGTGCATAGGAGGCCGAGTGTAGAGATTAGTTTTTTCATAAGTTGTCACCACATTGATGAATTCACAAGTTTAACGTTCTCGAGTCGTGCATTTTTGGAGTCTTTATTTGAACTAAAGGTAAATTAGAAAAAGATAGATAGAAGCTTAGTTCAGCATTCATCAAATTACCTGACGAAGCTAGAGCATCGCCATATTATTGGAACCATGATCGGCAAAGTTACTTGTGCAAATTTGGTTATGTTATAACATAACCAAAAGTCACTATTACTGTGAACGACGTTTGCAGTGTTAAAAGAGAAACGATAAGCATGCATCAAGGAGATGACGTAATGAATGCCGTGTTAACAAAGCCTTTGATAACGAATAGCAATCAGCCACTTAACATTAGTTCCGTTGTGAGTATCAAGGATCAGGCGCATCATAAGCCAGGACTTAGCGCTTCTGAGCAGCCAACGGTATTAGCGGATATCTACCAAAGTGATATTAATATAGTGGTATGGCAGCGACAGTTTAATGAAGATTTAACTATGGCAATTAGTGAATTCATCGCCTCGAATCCTAGCTTCAGTAAGTCTATTAGCCTGTCACCAGACAAGGCTTACGATAAATTGGAATTTGCTACCGACGGAACCGCTTCTAAAGCGTTATTAGAAAACATGGCAGAGCTGGTGGATATGTTCTGTTGTTTGTTCGATCTTGAAGAAGTAGGGCTCCGTTTGGCGGTTCTGAATAAGGCGATGTGTCCTCGTTTCCATTTTGACCAAGTACCTTGCCGCTTAGTGACCACTTATCATGGTGTTGCGACTCAATGGTTGTCAAACGACTTAGTCGACCGTTCTAAGCTAGGGCGAGGGGCTAACGGACAGCCAGATTCAGCGTCAGGCTTATACAATCATGAGTCAGATATCCAACAACTTTCGAGCGGTGATGTGGCGTTACTAAAAGGGGAGCGCTGGAGTGGCAACGAAAATGCAGGTCTTGTGCATCGTTCTCCCGTTACTTCATCTGACGAGACACGATTATTGCTGACGTTGGACTTTGGTTGATCAACTTTTGACTATTTAGTCCACGGCCTGTTTCTTTTCAGACGTTCAACACATTTAAATACCTTCCTAATGAGCTAACGGCATAGCGCGAGCTGTGCCGTTATTACTGCCAAACAAAGACACCCATCAGCTGACCTTGTTTAGCACATTAATTCAAAACTTAGAGTTCACCATTCTCTAAATCAATGGGTTACGATGCGTGCTCTTACTCACACATATGAATAATTCAACCGGTTAGCTGGTTTCTTAATTTATTTTAAAGCGTAAAATATATCCCGCTTGCAAACCGCTTTGGCAACCAATTTGTTCGCCACGGTTTTTTACTTCCAAATTATAGGTTTCCTATGTTCAAGAAACTCTCGCTTAAAAATAAGCTGGCGATTTCAGCCAGTATGGCCATTATCCTGGGGGGGATTTTGGTCGAGGCATTGTCTTTTCGTGCTTCATTGCAAAGGTTGGATACAGAAGTTGAACAGCGTTTAGAGGGCGCATCGGCTTCTTACAATCAATATGTATCGGATTGGATCTTATCCAAAGAGCGTGCGCTTACTTCTCTTTCGAAAGAATCCAAACAAGAAAGCTTGGTGACTCATCTAAAACAGGTTCGTGACTCAGCTTCTTTTGATAATGTCTTCTTGGCATTTCCTGATGGTTCGCAAAAGAACGCGAACGGAGTAGTACTGCCGCCGGGCAATGATGATCCCCGTTTATGGGGGTGGTACACCAATGCGGTTGCGAACCCAAGCAAGGTGTTCATGGATAACCCAACGGTTGCTGCAGCAACTGGGGCGAACGTTGTTTCATTAGGAACAGCAATGCAACTGCATGGGCAACAGGTTGTGTTGGGTGCTGATGTAGAAATTACAGACATCTTAAACAGTCTAGAGCAGGTGATTCTTCCAGGTGAAGGTTACATGTTCATCGCGACCAACAAAGGCACGGTTTATACGCACCCTGACACTAAGTTACTGAACAAGAATATCAGTTCACTTGGGTTAAATTTCTCCGATGTACAAAAGGCTCTGACTAGCGGTAAAGACACTTCTATCGAGCTGAATGGCAGCGACTATGTTCTGTACGCACGTGCTATTGACGGAACGAGCCTGATTACAGTGAGTGTTGTTAATCATGACTCTCTGGTTGCACCGTTATTTGATGCAGTGATTGGTCAAGTTTTAGTGACACTGCTGGTCGTCATTGTATGTACCATACTGTTTAACCTTTTGTGTACTATTCTATTCCGTCCGTTGAACCACGTATCTCAAGCATTGGCGCAAATCGCGAATGGTAGCGGTGATTTGACTCAACGCATTCATGTAGAAAACCAAGATGAAGTGGGCGAGTTGGCTCATAACTTCAATACCTTTGTTGGAAGCTTACAGCAGTTGATTGGCCATATCCGTGGGCAGTCAGAACAGCTAAATAGCCAGTCAGAGCAAAGTACTCAACGTGCGAACCGTTCTGTGGATGAGCTTAACCATCAACAGCAAGAAATCACAATGGTGGCAACGGCTGTAACGGAAATGGCCTGTGCAACTCAAGAGATTGCATCGCATGCCGAGCAAACAGCAAAAGCGGCACAAGACTCAGCGACAAGCACTAACAGTGGTCACGCTCTGGTCGTCGACACTAAAGGTTCTATCAATAACCTAGCCAATGAAGTGAACGAAGCAGGTAATGTGATCAGCGAGCTAAACAAGCATGCTCAAGAGATCTCGACAGTACTCGCCACGATTCAAGGTATTGCTGAGCAAACCAACTTGCTTGCTTTGAATGCGGCGATTGAAGCGGCTCGTGCTGGTGAACAAGGTCGTGGCTTTGCTGTGGTAGCGGATGAAGTACGTGTGCTTTCACAGCGTACCCACTCTTCAACGGAAGAGATCAAATCAACAATTGATATTCTGCAGCGCACAACGGCGCAAGCGGTTGAGCTTATGGAGAGCAGTTCTAAACTGGCGATACATTCAGTAGAAGATGCAGACAGAGCTTCGCATGCGCTTGAAGAGATCAACACGGCGGTTGCTTTGATCAGCGATATGGCGACTCAAATCGCGACGGCTGCTGAAGAGCAAACACATGTGACGGGTGAAATTACCCAGAACGTGACGACCATTAAAGATGTTACCGACCACCTAGTTGTGGGCGCACAGGACAGCTTAACTGAGTCGAACGAACTTAAGAGCCAAGCCGCTGGTTTAAGTGACAAAGTGGCGACTTTTAAGCTTGCTTAACTGTTCCACTCGCTGATGCCTGATCAGTGAATGAACAGAAAGCAATAAGCCAAAGCGACGTAGATTACGTCGCTTTTTTTGTGTCTGTGAACAATAGAATTCTATACTAATCCGTTTCTGAAAATTCTCTAAGCGCACTCATTGCGGCTTCAGCTTTGTCTTTCTGAACGAAGATATGGTCGTGATAAAAGCCAGCAATCACGTTGGCGCTAATGCCGTAAGAACCAAGCTTGGTGGCAAAGGCCGCTGTTAATCCAACCGCCTCGAGGCTCGAATGTACCGATAAAGTTATCAGGCCAAATACACCGTCGAAGTCTAGCTGAGCTTTGGTCGCAACTTCTTCTTTCAGAACAAGTGTTAAGCCTTCTTTTTCACGAAAGGTCGCTATTGGGTCGAGTTGAACATAATCTGCCAATCCCCCGTCTACAGTACAAAAAACATAATCACCTTCAATGAGCTCTGGTGACATGGACTTTAACAAAATGTCTAAATCGGTAATGGCAGTCATCGTCTTTTTCCCTGTGTAATCGCGTTTGTTTATGGTGTTGGATAATGCAGCCAAGATAGAATTTAGCTCTGCATAAGTAAAATTAATAATACTTATCCCACATCAGTATTGTTAATTTAGAGCTTGCTTGCATCTTGCAGATATTGAAAACGCACTGGTAAACACAAGCAATCCAACGTCTGTTGATATCAGTGATTACATGAAGAAAGCATACCCACAATTCAAGGCAACGGAAGGCGACCTAGAACTGGGTTCCAAAGTGCTAAGTGGTGAGATGGAGTGGCACTAAATTCATTATCTCGGTTGTGTCTCAGAAAAGCTTTAAGATTGTGTGCTAGATTTAAGTTGATACACAACTGGAGATATCGATGATCTGGCTTTCAGTGAAAGTACTACAGATTGGACTTGTCTATGGATACAGGAAGTATCAAAAAACGAAAAGAGCGCCTATTTAGGGGCTCTTTTTTTGTTTGTGTACTTGTTGTTTAGTCTTTAGCAAGGCAGTAAGTTAACAGGGCTGAACATTAGAGAGTAAGAAAGCTAAAAAGTTAGCGAGACCTAAAATCATCAAGTTCGGATTTTAGCCAAACTTCACTACTAACCGATGTATTGCCTTCACAGTGAACTTGGTAATGGCGCCCACTCAACATACTTTTTGTTGCTGAATACGCGATAAAATCTTCAGCAGACTCAATATCGTCGGCGTAATAATCGGCTTTCTTTTTTATATGTGCGGCCGCTTCTGGTCCGTTATGAATTGTGCCATTTCGTTCGTATTTGCATTGCGTTGATTCAACAAAGGTAAGCAGATGGTCAATCTCTTGTTGAGGAGAGGCGAATGCATGATTCAGCGATAGCAATTGGCTGACCACCAACCCACATAGAAACCGTGTACGCTTCACCATCATCCTCTCCCATCTAATCGGCTATTACAGAGAACGATTAGGAATCAGTGTTTATAAATAGCTTTCTCTAACAAAGAAAAAAGCTGTGTAAATTCTTGTTCAATGGTGTCGCTCTTCCATTCTGATGAATGAAGTGGGTGGTGGTAACGCACGGTACCGAAAAAGAAGCAGCGCGCAGTAATAGCGCAATCCTCAATCTCAAAGGCACCTTCTGTAACGCCATCATTCAAAATCGACTCAACTTGCTGCAACAGATGGTTGATGTGTTTTGATTTTACGTGCTCTGGTGTTTGTTGTGCCAATGATGAATACGACTCAAACAACTCAGGCTCGCCAATAAAAATGCTTCTCTTAATGGCCGTTAATGCCTCAAACCACTCTCGAAGTCTTATTGATGCGCTTTCAGATCTAAGTGTGATCTCAGTTAATGGCGCAGTCACACGCTCCAACCATCTTAATGTTATCGCCTCATGCAATTCCGCTTTAGTTGCAAAGTGTCGGTAAACAGTGCCGTGACTCACATCAAGGGCACGAGCTACGTCAACAACAGTCGTTTTTCTAGGGCCGAACTTACGTAAAACGATTTCCGATGCATCTAATATCTTTTCTTTAGTAAGCATTTCTAATTACCAATAAATTGTGTCTAAACCCTTATTTAAGGCTTTGAAAGTAAGAACTTTCGATAACGACAGTATTAGCTTGATGCTATCGATTACCGTCTACTCAGTCAAACGAGGTCATCGTTTAATGCAAAGGTTATTGCCGTTATACATAAGTTCTTGCCGTTAGACATAAGAGTTAATGTGTTCTTGTATCAAATTGGTGCGTTGACAATGTAACAAATGACATTTATTGTAAATTGTCATTTGTTACTATCTAATCCATTAGGAGCATCACTATGCCATTAAGTTTGATTGCCAGCCCTCCCCCGAAGGGCAGGCATCGCCGAGTGATATCGGCCATTATTGGACAGAAAAGAAAACATCATGCTTGCTCTGAGTTACCAAGGCTTGATGGGAAAAGGGTACTTGTAACGGGCGGAACCGCTGGCATTGGCGAGTTCATTACTCGTTCCTTACTTGCTCAAGGTGCGAGGGTGACATCGTTAGCGAGAGGCTTATCGGATGCGACGGATGACATTCTTCATGCCGAGTCAATCTATATGGATCTTGCGGATCCCAAGAGTATTGTCACTGCTGTAAAACAACTAGGGGAGACGCCATTCGACATTATCATTTGTAACGCGGGGCTGGTGTCTAAAAAGGCTGAAATATCGCCTTCTGGTTATGAAAAAACATTTTCAGTCAATGTGTTAGGTCATCACATTCTTTATCGGCTTCTTATGCAGAAAAACATGTTGGTTGACGGTGCTCGTCTGGTTATTGCCAGTGGGGATATTTACATTATGGAAAATGAATGTGCGGCTGATATTCCTTTTGATGGCACATCCAGTACTTATTCACGAAGCAAGCTGGGGAATTTATGGCAAGTGCGGGAGTTATCAGAGCGTTACCCAAATATCCACTCAATTGCGGTTCATCCCGGAGTGGTTGCCAGTGGTTTTGCGGGAAGTAAAAAAGGGCTTCTCGCATGGCTTCGTACTAAGCAGCTTGTGTCGGAAGAGCAAGGTTCCCATTCCTCTCTGATTGCTGCAACGCAAGATCTCCCAAGAGGAAGTTATTGGCACAATGTATTTGGTTTGGTTGATTTACCTGAGAGTGATCCTGGTTGTGATGCGTCTGGTTCTAGGAAGCTGTGGGACCAACTTGAATCGATTACCGCACCTTACCTGCAAGCGTGTGACATTAAGTTATCTGGAAAATAGAAATGAAGTTTCGTTATACATTAAGGTTAATATTTTTATGAAATATAAGTTCAATGCTCTTGTGATCATAGGTTGTGCTTTATTGCTGATTGGATGTATTAGCAGCGAGCAAGAATATGATCATCCGCTCTATGACACCTCAGCAAGTGCATTTCCAGTGCAACAGTTTGATTCGTTTTCCGAATATCAACAAAACGTTCAAGCTTGGCTCGAAGTGAATCGAGTGTTTTTGCAAGACGATCATGCAGCGGAGCTTTCGTATAATACCCCTTTTGAAATCTTGCCAAACCAAGCAAATTCGGTGAAAAAAGGCATTATTTTTGTGCATGGCTTAGGTGACTCTCCATGGTCTTTTGTCGATGTTGCTAAAGAGTTCGCTGATGACGGTTACTTAGTACGTAGTGTGTTGCTTCCGGGACATGGCAGTCGTCCCGCCGATTTAGTGCCGATAAGTATATCTGATTGGGAAAATACGGTTAAAAATCAAGTTGAAATTATGCAGGAAGAGGGGCTCGAGGTTTCTTTATCTGGGTTCTCTACTGGCGCGAATTTGGTGACAGATTATGCGAATAGCGATCCAAGCATAGAGGCTCTGTATCTGTTTTCTCCCGCGTTTAAATCTGACAGTGACATTGATTTCCTTGCACCTGCTGGCGCTCTATTTGTGGATTGGGTGTTCCAAGACGATCCGCAAAATCACAACAATCAAATGAAATACAACAGCGTACCTTTGAATGGCTTTGCGCAGTATTACTGGAGTAGTTACGAGGTTCAAAAATCCCTAGAAAGGAAACCTTTCGACAGGCCCGCATTTTTAGCCGTCACCCAAGATGACAGTGTCGTTAATGTGACTGAGGTCCTTCGACTGTTTGAAACACAGTTTACCAATGCAAACAGCCGATTTATTTGGTTTGGAGATAAGCCAGATACTCTAGATAAACGCGTTGTTCATTTCGACAGTCGTGTGCCGTCAAAACGCATCAGTAACTTCTCTCACATGAGCTTGTTGTACCGTGAAGATAATTTCTATTATGGCGCTAATGGTGAATTCCAAATGTGCCATAACAGCACCGATCCTCTTGATTATGAAGCTTGTTTAAATAGTGATGAACCGTGGTATTCGGCTTGGGGATACAAGGAAGAAGGGAAAGTTCATGCGAGGCTAACCTACAATCCATATTTTGACGAAATGTTGGATTACGCCAAATCTATCACTGCCCTGTAGAGTCGATATTAGAAGGACACTCAAATGTATCAAACACCGTACCCTGCATTGCTAGTGGGGATGATATCGCTGCTATCGCTTCTGTTTACTGGCCCAGCAAGCGCAGATTGGAAGGAAACGGGCTCACACTTAAAGTTGGTTGATCTGTTAGACAGGGAAGACGGCTATTGTATTGATGTTGCTGGAAGTGGTGACTATGTAAGATTCGATTTGCCGTTATTGACGCACAATTGCAAAGAAGGCTTGTACGCTGATGAGGCGGTGACCCATAGAGATGATGGGACATTGTTCTTTCCGGCTTTCGAGGCATGCGTAACGGTTATGGGCGTTAATAATAATTCGTTACCTTACAATGCGCTGATGTTAAAACGCTGCCACGTCGACGAACCATTTTTGAAAGCCACTCAGTTCCAAACGTTTGAGTTTACAGAGGATAAACAGGTCCAGTTGGTGGGTTCTAACCTTTGTATTACTGCCGGCGATGTATCTAAAGTGACCTACAGTGCGGCGCACCGATGGAGAAGCTTGTATATGCAGGAGTGCAGTGTTGCTGACAAAGCGTTATCTCAATGGCAAATGGTTAAACCAACGACTCGCTAGTCGATATCCTAAGTGAATAGTGAATAGTGAATAGTGAATAGTGAATAGTGAATAGATAAAAACATAACAAACTCAGAGCCTCAGTATTGACGCTGTTCTTAACAGCTTGAAGACTGGGGCTTTTAAGTTTTAGGCGAGACAAGATCATTGATCTTATTCGGAAAACTGCTTTTTGCTTTTATAGCGAGTAGGATTGAAAGAAATGGCGTATTTGTCCGGTTTACTAGTCAGTATCCAAATTGACTCTGAAATGTCACATCATCAATAAGCGAAAGTATGTTGAAAATAGAACAAGTTACCCCTCATATCGGTGCGCAAATCCATGGAGTCGATCTCGCCACATGCAGTGCTGATGAACTCGATAAGGTGTATCAGGCACTGATTACCCATCAAGTCATCTTCCTAGGTGATCAAGTACTCTCACCAGAACAGCATTTGATGATTGCAGATCGTTTTGGACAACTTGAGCCAGCACATCCGTTTTTTCCTCGCGTGGAAAGTGCACCTCAGGTCAGTGTGATTGAAACAACGCGGGGCAATGCTCCGATGGAAAGTTATTGGCATACCGACTTAACCTGGCGAAAACTGCCATCGAAAGCGTCGTTGCTGCATGCTCAACATATTCCAAGCGTAGGCGGAGATACGATTTGGTGTTCGATGACCGCTGTGTTTGATTCATTAGATGAAAATATGAAAGCAAAGCTGAGGGGCTTATCGGCGACTCACTCGCTGGTGGCTTTTGAAGGCATAGAGTCGGATCAAATTGAGCTTGATTGGCATAAGTCGTTAATTAAAACCGCACAGGAAAATCCACCAGTAATCCATCCTGTTGTTCAGAGCCATCCAGAAACAGGTAAAGAAACACTTTATATCAATGAGCAGTTTACTCGTTATATCAATGAACTCGACCGACAAGAGAGTGATGTTTTGCTTAACCAGTTGTTTGAAATTGCACGACGTCCAGAGTATCAGGTGCGCTTCAAATGGGAAAAGGGATCAATAGCGATATGGGATAATCGAGTGACTCAGCACTATGCGGTGATCGATTACGACGATACCCCAAGAAAGATGCATCGCGTTACAGTGACATAATGGTAAGTAAGAGGGGGAATTGGTGTAAGCGCTAGCGGACAAATCTTAGGAACTCAGGTTTAGTGTCTGAATTAAAGTATAAAACTGAGACTTCATTCATCTAAGTCAATAATTAAAACAAAAGCGTTGATACATATTTGATTGAAACCTCACTGCTCGGAGGTGATGTGTAATATAATCGACGCCAAAATATAAGAATAAAAATCAAACCATAGAATTAGTAAACGTTAGGGCTTAGAGAATAAAGAATTTCGTATGAACGCTATTCGTAAAGTTTATCAGTACGCAGAACCAAACCTTACTCTCGTGGGTTGGATGGGCTTTGTCGGCTTCCCAATTTACTACATAGTGTGGGAGTTCTTGTTTCCTCAACCTTATGAAAACTTAATGCTGCGTCTGTTTTGCTCAGTGTTATTTTTCGGCATTATCTATCGCAATCGTGTCCCATTTGAATGGCGAAAATATCTTCCGGCTTATTATCAAGTTGCTGTAACTATCTGTTTGCCAGGTTTCTTCTTCTACATGCTACTCATGAATAATTGGTCCAACGTTTGGGTTATGTCATTCATGTCGGCCATTTTTCTCCATATTTTATTAGTGCACGTGACGAGAGTGATGTTTGCACAAACCTTTGCCGGTATTGGGATGGCGACCTTGTGCGCTTGGGTTGCACAAGATTTCTACCTAGAACTCACAATGGATTGGACGCATGTGCCAATCTTTTTGTTTATCTACTTATTTGGCAACTTGTTCTACTTCCGCAATCAGATGGAACACGAGAATAAGGTGTCGTTGGCGAAATCTTTTGGAGCCGGTATCGCGCACGAGATGCGAAACCCCCTGAGCGGTTTGTTGACCTCTATTGATGTTATGCAGTCCATATTGCCGAACCCTAAAAGTGGTGATCACAAAGGGCAATATGCTTTAAGCAACGAAGAAGTCATACAGTTACGTGAAGTGGGCGATGAAGCGATGGAGATCATTCACTCAGGTAACGAGACGATTGACCTGTTACTGACTTCAATTGATGAAAACCGAGTATCTCGATCTACCTTCAAGAAGCATTCAGCTCAAGCGGTGATTGAGGGTGCGATAGACAGCTTTAACTACAAGCGTTCAGCCGATAAATCAGCAATATCTTTAGACGTACAGAGTAACTTTGATTTCTTGGGTAGCGACACTTTGTTGAAGTACGTGATGTATAACTTGTTCAAGAACGCATTCCACCATCGCAGCCCTGAAGATTTTCATATTCATGTCACTATGTGTAGTGATGAAGTGGCCAATCAAATAATGGTTACCGATAACGGATCAGGCATCTCAAATGATGTGATTCGACGCATTTTCCAGGACTTTTATACTACTGGCCAATCGGGTAATTACGGCTTAGGTTTGCCATTTTGTCAGAAGGTAATGCGCTCGTTTGGTGGTGAAATTAAATGTCAGTCTGAAGTGGATCAATGGACACAGTTCACGATGACTTTTCCATCGTTGTCTTCCCATTCGGTGAAAGAAATCAAGAGTGAACTGACTAAACTTAAGACTGTGCTAATGGTGAGTGATCAGAAAGTTCTCACCAATAAAATGACTGAGGTAGCCCGTTTTATGGGTTTTGAGCTCACGGTGTTGGATGTAGCATCAGCGCTTAAAAATAAGGAATACCAGTTCGAATTCGACTTGATCTTCGTTGACATGGAGAGCTTGGATTTAAGAGCAAGTTGCCTCGATAGGATTGAATCTTTACTTTCATTCACTGAAGCTCGAATCATCTATTTGTATGAACATCACCCAATTAAACGTGTCCGAAACGTTGCTTTTGAACCTATTTGGGTGGAAACACAAGTTTGGCTACTGAATACCAAGGCGACCATTGAACGCTTACTTTTCGACTCCAACTATGTGATGCCATCAGTTTCTGTAAAACCGTTAGAGGCTACCAATAAGCGCACGATCATGGTGGTCGATGATAACGAATCTCTGCGCCGATTTACCGCGATGTTATTGGAAAAGCAGGGTTTTGATGTCGTGCAGAAAGAAGATGGGCAACAAGCCTTAGACGCGTTGGACAGCGATGATATCGATCTAATTCTGATGGATATCGAAATGCCCATCATGGATGGAGTGGAAGCTTCTCGTCGAATTCGAAGCGCTAACAAAGCATACTCTTCAGTGCCAATTATTGCTCACACGGGTGACAGCTCGCCAGTCACTTTAGAGAAAATGGAATCGTCAGGCATGTCAGACTTTATCGTCAAACCGGCAGATAAAAACAGACTGTTCGATAAGATTGCTCACTGGATTTAGTGAATGCTATAGATTGATGCGCACGGCCATTTTGTCAGCGAACATAAACACAAGAAAGAGCTCAGCGAATTGCTGGGCTCTTTTTGTTTAACGACGTGATAGCGTCCATTCAGTCCTGCCGTTTATATTGATTATCGGAAGGGGTCTTATCTTTCAAAGAATCCTGTTGTGTGAATTGCCCTTACAATCACACGAACTCTAATTCCGGATGATTGTACGCTTCATGACAAACGGTGAGCACATGGTCAATATCTCTTGGTGTCATGTCGGCATTGACCGAAAAGCGGATGATGTTTTTGTTCTTGCCCGTCGCGGGGCGGCAGAAAACGGCACCGAATACATCACGCGCTTCGAGGAAATCACGAACACGTTCGGTGTTTTTTTCACTACCACATTCTAGTGCCACGATTTGAGACTCGCTGCGGATGTTAAAGCCAATCCGTTTGAGGCCAGTAGTAAGCGATTTAGCGCTTTTGAATAAGGCTTCTCGTTTGTCTTCTGCGCCTTTTATTACCTCTAATGTTTTCTCTAAACGAACCACCTCTTGTGGTAACACGGTCGAGCTGAAAATAGCTGGATACGCGACAAAAGGTAAGGTTTCTGAAAGCTGCTTTGGCCCAAGGATAGCACCTGCACGATAGGCAAAGGTTTTAGCCAAGCTAACGGTAATGAAGTCGACTTGGTTAGTGAGACCCAATGCGTGAACTAAGCCAGCACCATTTTCCCCATGCGTACCCAGTGAATGCGATTCATCAACGACAACGGCACAATCAAACTCTTGCGCCATTTCGTAGATGTCGCGTAGTGGGGCGATTGTCCCAATGGTGCTGTAAATTGAATCGACCACAATAACGCCTGAGCCGTGGCGCTCTAGCTGTTTGCGCAGGTGATTCATATTGTTATGCATAAACGGGTGGGCGAGGGCGCCTGCAGCGCGAATGCCTTCCCATAACGACATGTGTGCAAAGAAGTCAATGTACACCGGTGTGCCCGGTGGGCAGATGGTTTGCAATAGCCCCATATTAGCAGCCCAGCCAGACTGAGAAAGCAAACAGCTCTCCATTCCGACATAGTTCGCGAGCTCAGTTTCGAACGCAGGTTTAGACTGCACATCTTGTAAGAAAATTGCAGACATCACCACGTTGTCATCGTGTTCACTGATCGCCGCTTGGTGAGCTTGTTGGATCGGCTTGTTGTGTGACAGCGCTAGGTAATCATTGCTCTGCATGACAACAGCGTTGCGTGGTGGACGTTTACCCAAAACCAAATGCTTTTGGCTTTGGTTCTGGGTAATTAGGTCTTGAATATAGAAGTTCAAGCGTTCTTCGATAAAGGAAGGTAGTGGTTTGGTTTTTGTTTTATCACTCATAATAGTTCTCTTCAAATACAGGAAAACGCCAGCGCTGACGGCTGTATATTGACGATTAAAAGTGAGGTGTCATTAGCCAAGTTGCATATTTTTGTGCGTGCTTGCAAACTCAGTATTTAAGGGTTTTGAGGCGAGTGATTTTCCTTACGGTTCGGGGCTTTAACCTAGTTCAGATGGGAATAATAGCCTTCTTTTTTATGATAAAAGGCTATTAAAATTCGGTGTTCGAATGGCTATGAAAAGGTCGATTATGAAAAGCTACGGTGTGCTAGCTTTGTTTATTAACTAGCACGTATTAGCTATGGATTAGCACGTATTAACTATGAATGTGAATCAGTTCTATTAAGTCGTCCAATTGCTGCTTGGCTTTCCTCTCTAACGAGTAACCAATATTGATGCGTAAGCAATTGCTGTAAAGGTCGAGAGTGCTGAACAGGTGTCCAAGCCTGATATCAATGTTCTGGTCGGCAACTGCCTGAGCAAAGGTTGATTGGTTCAAGTTGGGTATTTGCAGCCAAAGCACCATGCCACCTTGTGGGTTACTTATCTTCACATCTTGAGGAAGATGCTGAGCTAAATAGCTTAGGTATTGCTGGCGTAATGAAAGGATTTGAGCACACCTTCTTCGAACGTGTTTTGCGTATTGACCAGATTCGATAAAGTCAGCAACCGCAAGCTGAGTCGGCAGGGCAACGCCATAGCTTGCTGCAGAAAACTGAGCCTTGTATTCGTTGATAAACCTACCCGGTAAGCACCATCCTAATCGGTAGCTCGGTGAGAGGCTTTTCGATACCGATCCACACCATAATACATAGCCGCCTTTGTCATAGTATTTTGCTGGCAGCGGCGTGTGTGAGGAGTAGGACAGTTCCAGATACACATCATCTTCAATGATCGGCACTCGATAGTGATTCGCTAATTCAGCAAGCTTTTGCTTTTGACTAGCCGACATGTTGATCCCTTGAGGGTTCATATGAGAGGTACAAAAGATCGCGGCATCCACTCGTTTATTCTTCAAATGCGCTTCCAGTTGTTGCAAGTCGACACCATCATCTAGAGACGGGATCTCGATGATTTGTCGCGACATTTGTCCGAGCAACTCCAGAATACCGTTGAAACATGGCGAGCTAATAGCGATGGTGTCGCCTTCTTTAGTGCAAGATTCAAGTGCGGCCTTAATCGCAGACATACAGCCAGCCGTAATCACCATCTCTTCAGGTGAAAAGTGAACATCGAGCTTGGCAAAATGAGTGGATAATGCCTGTCGTAACATCGGCTCACCTTGTGTATCTGGGTAATGGTTGAGCCTGTTGCTCATACGCCTAATAGCGCGGCGGAAACTACGTTCCAGTTCTACAATCGATTGTTCATCATTGGTGGTGCTAGAGACCCCTAAAGGCCCATTGATTGAGTTGTGAGTCGATGAGGTTTGCCTAACGCTGGACACCTTACTCTCAAACTGTGCCCACTCTGGGGTTGAGTGAGCAGGTTTATGAGGAGAAACAAAATATCCCGCTTGCGGTCGAGAATGGATCCAACCTTGTGATTCTAATTCTTGGTAGCAGCTCACCACGGTCGACATGCTGATCGCCTGTTGCTTGGCCAATTGACGAAGCGAAGGCATGCGTCCGCCTTCCGGTCTTTTGCCTGTTTCTATTTCATCGATAAATTGATTGGCTAGCTTTCTGTAGATGCTCATTGTCACGACCGTTATTAACTGTACTGGTTTTTATTATGAAAATTGTATCTGTACTGGTTTTATTGTTCAAGGGATACTCATTCAAAACAAAGGAGGGGTGAGTATGAAAAGAAATGATTTGTTGTTAGCGGTATTCGTTATGGCAATTTGGGGGTTCAATTTCTCGATGATCAAAATGGGTGTGACCAACGTTCATCCATTATTGGCCACTGCTGCGCGTTTTTCGCTCGCGGTGATTCCGGTGATATTTTTTGTGGCGAGACCTAATGTCGCTTGGCGCTACTTAGTCAGTTATGGCTTTGTGTTCGGTGTGGGAATTTGGGGTATGGCTTCATGGTCGATTACTGCGGGTTTGTCTTCGGGGCTTTCATCGGTCTTGCTTTCAACCAACGTATTAATTGGCATGGCGGTTGGCGTGTGGGTGTTCAAGGAGAGTGCTTCCGTTCGTAAATTAATGGGTGCGATGCTAGCGATGTGTGCGTTAGCGGTGTTGGTTTCCGCAGCAACGGGCAACGTGACACTCAATGGTGTTATCTTGATTATGATCGCGGCATGCAGCTGGACCTTGATGGGCGTGATTGTTAAGGCATCTAAAACCACTCAGGCTTTTGCATTTAATGTGTGGGGGATGCTGTTTGCTCCGGTGCCATTGGTGTTGTTTGCCGTGATGTTACACGGTGACCAAATTATCTGGCAGGGTATTGAACAATGGGATTGGAACACGACGATTGCAGTGCTGTTTCAGGCTTATCCAACCACGCTATTTGGTTATTGGGTGTGGAATAAGTTATTAATCCAATACCCGTTAAGCACCACAGCGCCGTTAACCTTGCTAGTGCCAATATTCGCGTTGATAAGTGGTTACTTTATGTATGACGAAGTATTGTCAGTCGCTCAAGTTGTTGCATCTGTACTGTTTCTAATCGGTATCGGTTTGATTGTGAAGCCTGCTAAGGCATCGAATACCCAAGCTACAACGAAACTCGCAGAACAAAAGTGATTGATAAGCGGGCAGCATTCAATGAAACGGATAGAGTTCAAATGCTTTGAATAACAAATAAGGCCTCGCACTTGCGAGGTCTTAGTTTATGTCGAAGAAGTGAAGTTACTTAAAGCATCAATTAACAGCACTCTATTCACTTGCTCTCAATTAACTAGCTCTTAATTCAGAACTCTATTAACTAAACGATCAGGAAACTAGGCGATCAAGTAACTAAGCGATCAAGTCACCATACATTTGAGCAATTGGCACTCTAGGTCTTCATCTATTTGGTGCCCGATCACTTCAATTCTGGTTTCGGCACACTCATCGAGCTCTGATTCCGTCAAACCATCTTCTGTTAAGTTGTAGCCGAAGATACCACTTGGGGTAATGAATACCGCTTTCATTCGCTCTGCTTTTAATCCAACTAAAAAGTGTCTCAAACGCTGGTGGTCAAACAGTTTCTCTGCTGAGAATCGCCAACCAACGCTTTCAAAACCTTCACCTTGGTTAGTCGCTTTGATCATGCCGCTTTCTGGCATCGGTAATTCTGAAGCGAGCGGCTTTTCTTGTTTATGGGCGTGGTGTTGATGATGGTGATATGCTTGTTGACTGAAGAAACTAGTGTCTCCTTCGAACTCTTCAAAAGGGATTTTTCCATGATGAGCGAAGACTAGCTTGGTATTCGGGTGACAAATTTCAGTAACGTATTCAGCCAGTTTCTCTGCGTCGCGATCTTGATATAAGTCGACCTTGTTACCAACCACCGTATCGGCAATAGATATTTGCTGATTGAAGGTATCGTGATTTGAGTAGCGAAAATCAGAGAGCTTACGCGCATCGACTAAGGTGACGTTCTTCTGTAGTGACAGGACTTTACGGTAGTGCTCAGAAGACAAAACTTGCAGCACTTCTTTAGGGTGCCCAAGCCCTGTTGGTTCGATTAACAAGCGATCTGGTTTGGCTTCGGTAAGCAGTTGATTGAGTGCGATTTGCATCGGTAAACCTGCCGCGCAACACATGCAACCACCGGGTACTTCACGAATGAACACTTGTTGTGTGGTCTGGTTGCCTTGAATCAAGCTGCCATCAACGCCGATTTCTCCAAACTCATTCACTAACACAGCCCAGCGTTCATTTACTGGCTTGTTCTTCATTAAGTTGAGAATCGCAGAGGTTTTTCCTACTCCCAGGAACCCGGTAATAATGTTGGTAGGAATGCCTAACATTGGTGACTTATCAGAGCTCATTGGCAATTCTCCTATAGCCTTGAACTAGGGTGTGGTTGGCTGAAACTACAGACTCTGAAAATGCAGAGTATTCAGGCGGTACTTTGGAGATGCTATTTAAATCAAACCCTGAGCCTATATTGGTCATTGGTGGCACATGGAAGCTTTCCGGTAAATCGAGCCCATCTACCACACAGTTGTGGCGAATCACGCAACCTTTACCAATCACAGCATTAAATACCACCGAGTTGAAGCCAATAAAGACATCGTCACAGACTTCACAAGGACCATGAATGATGGAGCGGTGAGCGATAGAAGAGCGTTCTCCGATGGTAACCGCTGCTCCTGCTTTAGAGTGAATAACCACACCATCTTGAATATTGGTGTCGCGCTTAATCACAATCGCTTCCATGTCACCTTGTTCGTTAACCTCGTCGGCACGAATGACGGCGTAGGGGCCGATAAACACGTTATCTTCAATGATGACTTTGCCACAGATGATGGCGGTCGGGTCAATGAAGGCGGTTTCGGACACGTTTGGCATATGGCCGCTAGGGTTTCTTCTTAACATATTGAGCTCTTTTATTTTTTCGTAATGCCACTGGGCATTTATGTATCGACGCATTCATCACATACGCAGCTGATCTCTAACTGCGGGCTTATTACGGTGAAGCCTTCTTGCTTTGCGTGAGATTGAAGATCGCGAATAATGGAAGGGGCGATGGTTTGCTCGCTGATTTTGTCGCACTTAGAGCAAATCAAAAATTGCGGGATACCGTGTTCATGATCGCAAAGGATATGGTCGCAAAGTATGTACTTATTGGAGACTTTTAGTTTGTGCGCTAAGTGCTGCTCTTCGAGAAATTCTAATACCCGGTAAACCGACATCGCTTGAACGTGTTGATCAAAGTGTTCCTTACAATATTCAACGAGTTCATACGCAGACAGCGCTCTGTCGGCATGAACCAGTGCACGCAGTATCAACAGTCTCTTAGCGGTAAACTGTTTTCCGTTTGTTTTACAGCCATGTTTTACGTGCTCGATGATCGCTTCGATGTCTCTCATTCAATCCACAAAATTAGTGATGATGTAGATATGTTATAACATAACAACCAGTCGCAAGGAACGAACTTTTACTTAAAGAACCTCTTAGGTGGGATCTCTCTTTTCAAGCTTACTTTGTAGATGAATATTATCTGTTTATTGCCAATCATTTTGCATGTTGTTCCAAAGAAGCTTTTTTATGACGTTGTGATTGTCGGGTAAAATCCTAAATGCACACGTGTTGATATAGGCTAATTCGAATTAAATGCTGAAATGATACAAATCTCATATTTAATAACGCTTATTTAATAACCTCTGTTGAGTTCGATATCAAATCAAGTGGCTGATTTTATTGGGTATCGGAGAAAAGTCTCAAAAATTATCATTTAGGTCTCTAAAGTATTAAATTCTATTTTTAGTCAACTAACAGGTATGTTGTTCTATTTGATGATGGTTAAGTAGATGTTTTTTAGCCATATATGTGACTTTACAAGCGACTTATCTTTCTGATTTGAAAGAATAATTAAATAGTTGAGATAAAAAAGTTGGCGAAAATCAGAAGCTTGGCATACACTTTCCTTGTAAACGACCTTATCTCATTGATTGAATAGGGTAAATGCTTTGGCGCTACTGGCGATGGTAGCAATGTATAACATAGCTTTGAGGAAAGTTTTATGGCACTCACTAAAGCCGATTTGGCTGAGAACCTGTTTGAAACACTCGGATACAGCAAGCGGGATGCCAAGGAAACGGTTGAAGTGTTTTTCGAAGAAGTTCGTAAGGCACTTGAAAATGGCGAACAGGTAAAACTGTCTGGTTTTGGTAACTTTGATCTTCGTGAGAAAAACGAGCGACCTGGTCGTAACCCGAAAACTGGTGAAGACATTCCAATTTCTGCTCGACGTGTTGTTACTTTTAGACCGGGACAAAAACTAAAGGCCCGAGTCGAGAATATTAAAATCGAGAAGTAGCCAAGCAATAGACCACGCCTAGCGTGGTCTTTTTGTATCTATCCCAAGGAAAACACCCATTCAATTTCTAACGGCCTTAAGCTTCCAAATTCCAAATTCCAAATTCCAAATTCCAAATTCCAAATTCCAAATTCCAAATTCCAAATACCAAACCCAATCCTAGATTCACCATTCAACATCATTATGCCCATCTCTTAAGATTCGTTGATTTCACGGTTGGTTCTCTCAATCCCACTGTTTAAGACTGATGTATTTCTGCTTCTGTCATAACTTAATCTGCACCATATACTTTTAAAGCTCACCCAATTAACTAGTTTGCTTCTTATGCTTGTACTAGGAGCTCAATGTAAACAGATACAAAAAAAACACTAGACCGATCGGTTTGTTTTGTTTATTGTGTCAGCAGTACAGAGTGAAAGGGTGACTGAAAATCAGCGCATTTCTGCACAGAGCCTTTCAAACAGGTAGTTCAAAGAGAGAATCGCATCTATGACACTAGCATTGGAAAGTTATCTATTCATTGGGTTTTCAATGGCGCTATTGAGTCTTTGGAAAACGTATTCAGGGCCTGCTCTGGCAGCGCTCATGTCATATTCATACCCTGAAATGCTATTATTTAATCTACTTCCCGCATTACTGGCAGCTTATGTTGGGTGGAAGGTCGCGCCAGTTTATTCGAGCATTTTTAATCGACAAAAAACCGTTGCTTTTAAGCCCAAGCTGAGACGCTTTATGAAGCGATGGAATAAATACGGTCAACTCACGATGGCTGTTTTAGCCCCTGTTCTGGTGGGAATTCCAAGCTACACCTTTGTTTCGAAGCGGCTTAATCAAGATTGGAGAAAGACGTTCGCCATGCTGACGTTGTCGATCCTAGGTTGGAGTGGTTTGGCTTATGGCTGTTTCTTGTTACTCGATGTTGAGCAGTACATTGCCATCGAAAGCATCATACCTAACGCAATGCTTGAAGAAATTAAATAGTACACAGTAAGTGTTAATCGACTAAATGGTGAGACCAATATGAACAAATCAATAATTATTGCTGGTGCGAGTGGCCTAGTCGGTAAAGAAACGCTTGCTGCACTGCTTAAAAGTGATGAGGTAAATCGCGTTTATGCATTGTCTCGACATCGATTGGCTGTTGAAGGTTCTAAGTTGACTCAAGTGATTGACGAAGCGCTATCAGTCTCTCCAGACATCACAATGGATCAACCGCCTGAGATTGGCATCATTGCTTTGGGTAGCACGATTAAGAAAGCTGGCACGAAAGAAAAACTGCGCGAAATTGATGTCAATTTAGTCACAGCGACCGCTGAGAAAATGCAGCAGCTTGGCGTAGGTCACATCATTGTTGTGTCATGCCTTGGAGCGGATATTAACGCTCGTTCCCATTACCTTCGTTGCAAAGGTGAAATGGAAGCAAAGGTCGAATCTCTGGGTTTTGAACAAACGACTTTTTTACATCCCGGGCCTTTAGCGGGCGACCGTGATGAGAAAAGAACGGATGAAAAATTTCTGCAAGGTTTATTGAAAATTGTTAAGCCGCTAATGATCGGCAATCTAAGTAAGTATGTCCCGATTGAGTCGTCAGTTATTGCTCAAAGCATTTTGAAGATATCGATGATGCCTCATTCTAATCAGGTCGAAAGATTGAATTCGGTTGCGATGAATCAGCTCATTTCTTAGCGTGAATCTGCGTTCACTCTACTGATACTGATACTGATACTGATACTGTATAGCTATAGGCATAGCTTTGTTGGGTATGTGATTAAAAATTAAGAGGTTATCAATGAAAAATCGTTCTTTAATGATGTTGCTGGCGTTACCTTTGATGGGATGTGAGTCAACAGTCGATCCCATTGCTTATGTCTCTGACCTACAAGCTGTCGATCAGAATGCTTTGACAGTCGAAGCTAATGCCCAAGGGCAAAGTTTGGATCATGTGCTGACTATCGACCATTCTCGTTTAGCGGAACAAGCAGGAGAGTATTTGGCTCCAAGTCGTGTGGATTTCTATACCAATGACGCTCTTAATACCGCATTACTAAAACTCAACCCGGAAGTAGGACTCGATCTGCCTTTTCGAGTTTTAAACTACATGGAAGGCGGGATTCAAAAAACGGTCTACACAGACGCAGAGTTTATTCGAAAAAGACATGGGATCACAGATGACGCCACGCTTACACAATACCAATTGCAGATTGAACAGCTTGTTCGTGGGCTAGACAACGCTTCTGCGGTTAATAGTGACACCTTAGATCAAGGGTATGGCATTGAAGCGCTTGAATCTGATTATGACTTTGAGACGACGTTAAAGAACATTAAGCGAGATGTTCTTGAACAAGATGACACTGTTTGGTTTATGAATTGGGACTACAAAGCTCGGGCCGAATCGATTGGACAATCGCTTCCTAAAGCAACTTTGTTGGTGTTTGGGGGGCCAGCTCCTGGCGCGACCGCAATGACTGATTTTCCTAGTATTGGTTTAGATGCTTTTGGTCAAAAGGTTCTTGTTATCGAGCAAGAGGGCAAGGTGATTGTGCTCTATAACGACATTGTCGATATGTCGGAACTGCATTACGGCGATAACGCAATATCTCACAAGATCATTAACTTTCGATTAAGCAAAACCCTTGGCGGAGCAGTATCGAAGTAGGGGCTGTTTTTACTAGAAGCGCTATGTGTTTGCTAAGCGGTTCCAGTAAGTCTGTATATATAACTATATCTATACTTTACCAATTACCAATTACCAATTACCAATTACCATCGCATGAGCTCTGTTTACGCCCGTCAAGCAGAGCTCTTTTGTTCTAGTGACTCTCCACAGTCGATCAATACCTACTACTTCAGCTCAGTCATACAACTTTGTTCCCAGCACCTTATCTTGTCTCCATACATCGACGCCCGTCTTTATTTATTACCCGTACATTTAAAATGGACAGCTAGGCAGTATGTATTCAACGCACCTTATTTGTTTTTTAAATCCGTTCAGTGAAATTGAACAGAGGTTAAATCTAATTGAATTTAAATCACTCGAGTGATTTGCTGTAATGCGCGCAATAAACAGCCAGTTAATCTATTTTGTTGATCTAAATCTAAGGAGAAGCTTTGCGTAAGTCCGCTTTAGCTTTGATGTTACTCTTTTTATCGACTGTCGCTTCGGCAGCGGAGTACCAGCAACTCGCCAATATGTGCATTGCTTGTCATGGCAGTAACAACGACACCTCGTTTCCCTCTATCCCTAACCTTAAGTGGCAAAACCAAGTCTACCTTACTGAGCAACTGACTGACTTTAAAAGTGGTAAGCGTGAGGACAAAACGATGTCCAAAGTCGCGCAACTATTGTCAGAAGAAGACATCAAGAAGTTAGCCAATTACTTTTACCAACTGAATAACACGGGGTCACCGCAATGAGTTTAGATAGAAGACAGTTCCTTAAAGCCGCGCTTTCAGCAACCGCAGTATCTGCATTGCCGGTGTCGTGGGTATTTGCCGCGAATCGACCTGAAGGTTTAGCTGCACTGGACATCAATGCATTAACGTGGGCAAAAGCAGAAGATCTACCGGATTACTACACCGTTTTAAATACCAACCCTTTGAATGCGTATCCGCCAGAAAGTATGCTTGCGCCTGCTGTGACTCCTGCAGATGTTCCCTTTGTTCGTTGGAATGGCTTGATGCCAGATTTTACGGAGATGGACCCTGATATTTGGACCTTCGAAGTGAAAGGTGAATCGGTAAAGCAAAGCAAAACCTATACGATCGCAGAGTTGAAATCGAAGTTTAAGCATCACACGCAAAGCCTTGTGTTGGAGTGTGGTGGTAACAGCCGTAACAATTTTTATCCGAGTACTAAAGGCAATCAATGGAGCAATGCTGGCGTCTATTGTTCACAGTGGACAGGTGTGTTGTTGAGCGATGTGCTTAAAGACTGTGGTATTAAAGATGATGCGGTTTACGTCGGTAACCATGGCTTTGATAAGCACTTGAGTGGTAAAGGTGAGGCGATTTCACGTGGCGTTCCTATTGCTGCGGCGATGAACGATAACGCGTTAATCGCATGGGAAATGAATGGCGAGCCGATCCCTTATCTTCATGGTTACCCGCTACGAACGGTATTTGGCGGTCGACCGGCTTCTGTTTCTCAGAAATGCACGACCGGTATCAGTATTCGAAATAAGATCCATGATGGACACAAGATGGCAGCTCCTGCCTATCAAGTGCCTAAGAACCCAATCGCACCGGGTGAGAAAGTAGATAATAAAGATTTCCGAATCATTGAAGAGATGATTGTGAAATCGCTGATTACTTCGCCAAAGAGTGGCACTGAGTTTGCGTTTGGTAAGAAGGTTAAAGTCAGTGGTCATGCTTGGGCTGGCTTGAGAACCGTCGAGAAGCTACAAGTGAGTTACGACTACGGCACCACTTGGCATGATGCAAAGCTGAACAAGCCAGTAAACAAGGGCGCGTGGCAACAATGGGAAGCTGATTTAGACCTTCATACGATTGGTTATTATGAGATCTGGGCGAAGGCGACCGATAGCGAAGGCGATAGCCAGCCAGTTGTGCAACCGCAATGGAATCCTAAAGGTTACCTGTTTAATGGTTGCCACCGTATCGCTGTAAGAGTGTCGTGATGCTGTCTATTTCCAATAAGCCTAATTATGGCCGTTCGAAACAAGTCAATTTGATCGATGGCCTCTCATTTCATGCAGACTCCACTCCTGTCAGTCAGCGCAGTTACCGTAAAGGCATAATGAGAGCGGCATTGGTGTGCAGCTTGTTAACGTCGATGCTTGTTCATGCTGAAGACATTCCAGAGAACCCAAAAGAGTACTACGGCGTAGATAAAGCGTCGGGTCTGATCATGGCACCCGGTTGGGAGACAGTGAAAGGGCAATGTAACGCCTGCCATACCAGCTTAATCGTTGCTCAGAACAGTGGCAACAGAGAGCAATGGCGTGAAACCATTCAGTGGATGGTCGACACTCAAGGGCTGTGGGATCTGTCTGATACTTGGGATCCAGTATTGGACTACCTCAGTACTTACTATCAAAACAAAGGCATCGATATGAACAAGTATCGTCGTAAGCCAATTGATAGCGCCTTGATGCCACCTATGCCGGGAGAGAGCCAATGATCATCAATCGATTAAAACGGACCTCTCTTGTAAATGGAATTGTTGCGAATGGAGCTATAGTTAATAGAGCTGTTGTTAATAGAGCTATTGTTAATAGAGTTGTTGCTAATAGAGCTATTGCGATAGCCGCTGCAGCAGTAGTTTTGTCGTTATCGGCGTGTACTGATGAACAGCCGAGCACTGAAGATAAAGTTGCCTCGCGAGTCGAATCATTAGGGATAGAGTTGGAACCAGCACCGAAGCTTAAAGCGGAAGCTAAAACTGAGGTTGAAACGCTTGTCGATAGCAAGGTAACCACCAAAGATTACATACCTAGTTTAGTTTCAGGTGAAAAGTTGGTTCAGAACTTATGTAGTCAGTGCCATGGCGACAAAATTATTCCCTTCGTACAATCTTATCCCAACATCAAAGGTCAGAAAGCTGGGTATATTCTTAAGCAGCTGCGCAATTTTAAAAGCGATGAGCGCCAAGATTTGTACATGCAGTCGGTGGTGAAACACCTTTCGGATGAAGACTTACAAGATGCGGCTGCGTTTTATAGCACGTTGAAGCCATTGGATTTATACAATCGCACTAAAGAGTATTATCACCAATAGGTGAGGCTTTCTGGGACGTTGGTTAAGTTGGTTTTTACGAGGCTCGATAGGTAAAACAGTAAATAAAACAAAGGGCTGAGATTATGCAGCCCTTTGTCGTTCTTGTTTGTGATAAGCGTTTATGCCAGTGGTTAAGCCGCTTTGATGTGCGTGGTAATGTAAGGTTGCCATGCTTGTTGGTAAAGCTCTAAAGATTGGCGTCTTAGGCTATTAATTTGTGCCGCTTCAATGTCATTGATAGGGCGTTGTTCTGCAATTGCGTGACGCTCAATACCTTGGATAATTTCGTACAGCTCGTGCTCAGGACCACTTTTCACATCAGCAATTGCTTTTAAGTGAAGTTGAACCTCTGCAATGATGTTGGTTTTAGGCAAACGAACCAACAAGTTAAGGTCACGGTAACCAGAGTCAGCCGGTGATTTAAACTTGTTTTTCAGTTTAACAACGTCTGCTTCACGGCTTAGTGCTTCGTAAACTTCAACCAAGCTCTCGACATCATTCGCGATGATAGTTGCACGGGCTAAGTCGGTAATTTTTGTCACATCACCATCAAGCTCAAGGGCGATTTTTTCTTCTGCACGAGCTTGAGATTTAACGCCAGCAAATAGCGCTTCAGAATTAGTGAGTAGGGCAGTACTTTTACAGATAGTTTCTAGTTCAGCTTGGCCTTGATGCGCTTTGCTGTACAGAATATCGAAGTCGGTGTAAGGCTGAGTCGGGCGTGAGTCGAAGGCTTTGATGCCGTAAAGGCCGCTCAAACTATGACGGAATACGTTTGATGAAACTTGGTTTTGCGCAGGAGTGCGCGTTTGATCAGTCGAACTTGTTGAAACAGGTGCTGCTGCGAATGCAGGCGCTCGGCTCAATACCAATAGCATTAGGGCCGTCGTACGGAGAAATACACTCATTCAAACTCCAAAATACAAGGTTACAAAAACGGGTAGTCAAAAGGGGTAACCAGTAACGCACAAGAGTAAAAACAGCTTAACTAAACTCACTACATATTCAATGGGGCTAGCTAAGACAGAAACCAACTTTAACGTTTAATATTGCTCTAAAATGTGAAGATATAGACAAATAATCCAACCGTTAGTTCCGCAATTATTAGAACTTTGAACTTAGCCAGTTTCTGATTTCATCGAAACCAATGTGGTACTTTAAACCAAGCTAAGGTTGCTCTTACTTCTCTATACTGTACCCTTGCATTATGACTGTTTAACATGAACGAAAGATGAATAATCCTGAATTTTGGCACAATAAATGGGCAGCCAACCAAATTGGTTTCCACCTTGAAGATGTAAACCCACTTCTGATTAAATTTTGGGAAAAGACTGAGCCTAGTTACGAGAAGAGTGTGTTTGTTCCACTTTGTGGCAAAAGTGAAGATCTGATTTGGCTAGCTTCAAAGCATGAAGATGTTCAAGGTGTCGAACTCAGCCAGATTGCGGTTCGCGCATTTTTTGCAGAGCACCTTTACACCCCGACTGTGACTCAAATCAGTGGTCAGCACGAGCTGTATCAATTCGATGAACTGAACATCTACACGGGCGACTACTTCTCAGCGCCAATCCAGCCTGTCGATACCATTTATGATCGCGCGTCTTTAGTCGCATTGCCTGAAGAGATGCGAGTGCAGTATGTAGAGCGTTTGAAACAACTACTGAAACCGGGTGGTAAGATCCTTCTAGTGACTCTGGATTACGACCAAAGCGAGATGGCAGGGCCTCCGTTTAGCGTACCTAAACTAGAGATTGATCAGTTGTTCGCGGGATACAAAATCACATTGTTGAATCAAGATATTGCAGACGATGAACATCCGAAGATTGCCCAAAAAGGCTTGTCTCGATTTAGTGAAGAAGTGTACTTGATTGAGTCAGACGCTTAAGTTCAGTGAGCTCTCTAGCGAAAAGACCGCTTCAATAAAAAAGATAACACCAACAAAAAGACGGGCTCGATAGCCCGTCTTTTTTGTTGTTCAGATTTGAAATCGTGATTGTTCAGAATTGAATAGCAGGTTAGTAAATTACTTTTACTTTAGAAGCACTCTCAATTGCATCTTCAATCGCAGTCTCAGTGCTGTTGCGACGAGTAAGCGCCACACCTAGACGACGGCGACCATCGATATCAGGTTTACCAAACAAGCGAACTTGCGTCTGTGGTGCGTCTAGCGCCTCTGTAAGACCTTCAAAACGAATGTTGGTTGAAGTGCCTTGACCAAGAATAACCGCTGATGCACATGGGCCGTATTGCGTGATGGATTTGATAGGCATACCGGTAAAGGCGCGTACGTGCAGTGCGAATTCAGATGAGTCTTGAGACATCAATGTCACTAAGCCAGTATCGTGTGGGCGAGGGGATACTTCATTGAAGATAACGTGATCGCCTTTAACAAACAGCTCGACACCAAAGATACCGTGACCACCTAGTGCGTTAACCACTTGTTCAGCCGTGTATTGCGCGGCTTTAAGTGCATTGTCTGACATCACTTGTGGCTGCCATGATTCACGGTAATCTCCGTCTTCTTGGCGGTGACCGATAGGCGCACAGAAGTGAACACCGTCGACTGCGCGAACGGTTAGAAGGGTGATCTCGTAATCAAAGTCGATGAAGCCTTCAACGATCACACGACCTGCGCCAGTACGACCGCCTTCTTGTGCGTAGTCCCAAGACTTCTGAATGTCTTCTTCTGTTTTGATAACGCTTTGACCTTTACCTGAAGAGCTCATTACCGGCTTAACAACGCAAGGCATGCCCACGAATTCAACAGCGGCAGCGAAGTCTTCAAAGGTGTCTGCGAAGCGGTAAGGAGAAGTGCTCAGTTTTAGTTCTTCTGCGGCTAGACGACGGATACCTTCGCGGTTCATCGTTAGCTTGGTCGCATTTGCAGTGGGAACGACATTCAAGCCTTGTGCTTCTAGCTCTACCAACTTGCTGGTGGCAATAGCTTCAATTTCAGGAACCACATAATCTGGCTTTTCTAGTTCAATGACTGCTTGAAGTGCATCGCCGTCTAACATGTCTAATACATGGCTACGATGCGCAACTTGCATTGCTGGTGCATCTGCATAACGATCACAAGCAATAACTTCCAAACCTAAACGTTGGCACTCGATAGCAACTTCTTTGCCGAGTTCACCTGAACCTAATAGAAGTACACGAGTAGCATTTTCACGAGTAGCAGTACCAAACATAGAAATTCCTTCCGATCTTTTGAACGATTGATTGAAAACGGGGTGATCATACTTATTTCAATGATAAAAGCAAACGTTTGCGCAAGTTGTTGCGTTAATTACAGGTATAAAAAAAGCAGCCCCGTTAAATAGGGCTGCTTATTTAAAATTTTGTTAATTAGATGTACTTAGATTGCTAAGTAAGTCACTGGAATGTCGGGATTAATCGCTTCTAATGTAGATTGCGTATCCGCTAGGTGACTGATGCTACCTTCGGCAATTTCAACCAACGCTGCACTTTCAATCTGTTCAAAATCGAAGCCAGCGAGTTTAAGTTGAATCAACGCCACTTGTAGAGGAGGTAAGCTCGGGTTGAACGCTGCGTTTTCAGCGTAAGCACCGGTGAAAATCTCACCCGACGTCAATTGCAGTGAAACACCACTTAGGTTTTTGGTGTAAGGAGCATGGCTGCGGTTTAGTGCTGCTAGCGCTTCTACAACAATAGGCGTTGTTTCTTCAGTCGTGTGCTTATGATCAAGCTTAGTCATTAGGCCAGTCGTCACACCTAAGTCAGCAGGGCCGAATGAGTCTGGTAGGTACTCTTGCAGAGACATTTCATCACGTTGTGGAAGTTGAACTTTAAGTTCTTTTGCTGTGGTCAGTTCGTTCATGAATTGACGACAGTGACCACAAGGGCTGAAATTGATTGTGATATCAGAGATACCTTGCTCGCCTTTCATCCAAGCGTGGCTGATTGCAGATTGCTCAGCGTGTACTGTTTGGCCAAGTTGAGCACCAGCGATTTCAAGGTTTGCACCAAAATACAGAGTGCCAGACAAACCACGCACGATTGCACCAACATAAAAGTCAGATAACGGAGCGTAAGAATAGGCTGCGGCAAAAGGAAGTAGCGCAATACGTAGCTCGTCATCCGCTAAACCACTTGCTTGCAGTAGGCTAGCAAATTGTTCTGGAGACAATGTCGCGTCAAAGTTGTCTGCTAATACGATGTCACTCAAAAGTGCTTTGATTGCTGTTGGAGCACTTTCCAGCGCCAGGGTAATACGACTGTTCATGTTGAATCCTTAATTGACCTTAGGCTTTAATTCTATGCAATGCTCAGGAATTTTCTGTGACCTTGATCACTACTGCGTTGTTGTTGTTACATTGGTTTGCATAATTAGAGTGAGGTCACAGATGAAATCGATTGCAAGAGTAAAAACTACCATTGATATCGCACTTATTGCTTGAAATTGAGTTTGGTTTGTCACGTATTGATGAATAAATGAGAGAAAAAAGCCCAAGCTATCACTGAAATAATCAGGTTATGCTTGGGCTTATTGATATCTGTAACGCCTAAAAGTCGCGAACCAGTGAGTTTAGCTATTTACCAACTCATCTATTAGAGCGCGTATAAACTGTAATCAAAGTGGTTAAGAATAGAACCAAACCACGAGCGAAAATATACTCGGTGCAATGATTGAGGTGATAACCCCACAAAGAACCAATGCCAACGAACTGAATGCAGCATCTTCCTGATTCTTTTCAGCACAGGTTGCCGTGCCTAAAGCGTGAGACACAGTACCCATGGTTAAACCACGCGCGATAGGGCTCTTAATACCAATGAGATTGTAGATTGGGTAAGCAAAAATTGCCCCAAACAGACCAACAATCAATACCAGTATTGCCGCAATTGCTGCTTCACCACCTAAATGGCTCGATACTTCCATCGCAATTGGTGTGGTGACTGACTTACCTAATAAACTCGCAATCAAAGTTAAGTCCGCTTTAAAAGCCACTGCGATTAATGCTGTCGTTGTCATCGACATCACACTGCCTAGCGTGCAAGCAAAGGTAATAATGCGCCAGTTGGCTCTGATTTGAGGTAGCTGTTCATAAAGCGGGTAAGCAAGTGCAACAACCGCAGGCTGAAGCATGTAGGTAATCCAGGTGTTGTCGGCATAGTAAGTCTCAAACGGTACTCTAAAGAACGTGAGTATCGGAATGATGATACCAATGCTGATAAGCAGGGGATTACACAGCGGTGAGTTTACTTTTTGACTTACCCAGCGAGCAAACAGGAATACCACGATGGTGAGTAGAATCCACATGATCAGTTACCTCTCGAAAGCAAGCGGTCTAAAAACCATGATAAGGACACCAACACCAGCAACGTGCCACCAACGGCGCTTGCCATAATTGGCAATGCGTTCGCGATGAGCATGTCGAAGTGATCCATCAACCCAACACTGATCGGAACAAACAGTAAGATCATTAGGCGGATAATCAAGCTTGCACCGGGCTGTACCCAGTGCGAAGGAACAATACCAATCACCATGGCGGCAAACAGAATCAACATGCCAAAAATACTGCCTGGGATTGAGGTATCCAAAAAGTGCTGTAACGCGTTACCTGCTGTAAGTGCACCTATGATTAAGGTGAAGGAGATTAAGCAGTAAACCAGTTGGATCAATCTTTCTTTCAAAGTGTTACGTCTCTTGATAATGGAATTAGCTAGCTAACTTTTCTACGTATTGATAAACCGCCTTCAAGATAGCCATTTTCTTCTCGTCGCTTTCATGTTCATGCGCGAGGTTTTCAAGGTTGAGCATGTACTCTTCTAAACGGCTTTCATAAAACTCACGACAATGGTTCGCCCATTTCAATTGCTCAGCTTCGTCGAGCGTCCATGGGAAATGACGAGCACGGTAACGGAACAGTAACGGTTTAATACGTTCATCACCGAAGGTGATATCTAAAGCTGCCAAGTTATTTGGGTCAGTTTCGCGAATGATGTTCATCGCTGTTTTATCAGCAGGTGAGAAGAAACCGTCATAAAGGTGTGTATCAACATCATCACTCTTTTCGTACTCTCGCTCTTGTGAGTACAGGCAGATCAGTTTTTCGCGGATCTCTGGGTGTTCGCGTAATAGCGCTAAGTTCTTTAAGCACTGTTGACGATCGATACCAATAGTTTCCGCATTTTCAGCCGTTAGGGTTTTCGCTGGCGCAAGAATGGGGCACTTGTTCAGTTGAACCAATTTGATTGGTACGGGTAGCTCGTCTTCACCCAGTTCACTGCGTTTGGTGTAGAGTCTGTCTCTGAGTTCATCAGCGTCCAGTTCTAACAGTGGGCTTGGATCTTTGGCTAAATCAACCACGATAACGGCATTTTGATTGGTTGGGTGCCAAGCCATAGGCACAATCCAACTTGTGTAGTTGCAGTCACGGCCAAACATGCCCGAAACGTGCATCAATGGTGTCATGTTTACAATATCAACCAGGTCATTCAGCTTACGCTTATGACGCATGTTGTAGAGGTAATCGAACATCTTAGGTTGTGCAGCTTTCAGCTTCTTCGCTAACTCGATGGTCGCAATAACATCGGCCATCGCATCGTGCGCGTTCTCATGTTCAATGCCGTTTGCCACAGATAGGTGTTCCAGTTTGAAGCTTGGATAACCTTCTTCGTTCTCTGGCCAAACAATGCCTTCAGGGCGCAGTGCGTGAACAGCGCGCATTACATCTAACAGATCCCAACGCGAGTTGCCGTTCTGCCAACTCCACGCATATGGGTCGATGAAGTTTCGGTAACAGGTGTAACGCGTTACTTCATCATCGAATCGAATACTGTTGTAGCCAAGGCTTGTGGTGTTTGGTTTCGCCAACTCAGCATGGATCTTAGCGATAAACTCTGGTTCAGGAAGACCTTGTGAAGCCGCTTTTTGTGGTGTGATACGGGTGATCAGTGCAGCTTCAGGCGCAGGGAGGTAATCAGCGGGAGGTTGGCAATAGATAACCAGAGGCTCTCCAATAACATTGAAATCTTGGTCGGTACGAACACCCGCAAATTGACTCGGACGGTCTTTTGCTGGGCTAACGCCCCACGTTTCGTAATCGAAAAAGAAGTAGGTCGGCTGATTATCTGAACTCATTGAATTTCCTGAACAGCAAGCGCGGAACGTTTACTGTGGCTGAAGGTTAGTTTTGTTCAGTATCTGATAGTATGCGGTACGCGTGCAACCCAGATCACAAATAAATTGCCGGAAAACGGTGCTTTACTATTCAATCGAGTCGGTGGGGAAGGTTTTGAATCCAATTGTGGCTTTTCTATGGTCACAATTCTGCCTGTGTACCTCTTTTTTAACCTATCTTGTCACCTTAGCTGTTGTAAGGCGATGAGTCGGGTTTCAGGTTTACCGCGAATGAGTTTGTTTGTCTTGTACTCTAAAGCTGTGTGATTAGAAACATCTCGTTGTTTTTTGACTGGTGGCTAATCGGCTGTACCTGAGGCTAATCCGCTGTGCTTGTGTCTAAACCGCAGCGCAGATGTTTAAACTGCTTCACTTGCCTGTCTTGGCGCTGTCCAATCAAGGTGTTTTTCGCAATACAATCCCTTAGATTTAATTAATTTTTTGGTATTTATGATTGTCGGGGTTAATTTGACTGGAGCGTTATGTCGGTCTCATTTTTAATACTTTCTATAATCTGTGTTTGAATTTGATAAAAATGAAACTCTAATATTTCATTTTTATTACAATTTATTTTAATTGTCATCGTGTTTCACTTCTGAGACTGTATTGCAACACGGTGATCTATATAGTAATTAACCTGAATATAATAAGGCTTTATTCTTGTCCTTTATTCTTGTTCTTTATTTTAGGGTTACTTTAATTAAGGTCTTTTTATAGAAGTAATTACATACAAAAATAAAGGAATTAAGTGTAAAACCAGTTTTATATATAATTGGTAAAAATGATCCAATACCATTATTATTGTTAGTGTTATTTATATCAATTTGCGTGATCTTATTCTCACTGCGCCTCATTTCTTTATAAATAAGTGTCAATATATATATTTTCTAAATAGGATTGTTGTTACTTAATTGTTAACTTTGATTGACTATTAGGTAACCCTAATAATAAAGCCGATTTTATATAAAGGATTAAAGAAATGAACAAAGTCTTTAAGGTTGTTGCTGTATCTGCACTTTCTATCTCTTCAGCGAACGTTTTCGCTGTGAGTGACACTTTTGATGCAACACTAGAAGTAAAACAAGCAATTACAATGACAAAAACAAGTGATCTTGACTTCGGTATCATCACTTCAGACAACACAACGGACGTTGTTATCGCTCAAGGTGATGCTGGAGCGGCGGCATTTACTCTTTCTGGAGAATCTGGTGATGCAGTAACAGTAAGTATTTCTGATACTAACTTGGTTAACGGCGTAAATACGATTGCAGCTGAATTCGACTTTAATAACGCTATTACTCTTACCGGTGGTACTGCGGCTCTTAATATTGGTGGTACTGCACGTACTTCAAGTGCGACATTAGTTGCTGGTACATATACTGCTAACGTTGCAGTAGATGTAACTTACCAGTAATTAAATGAAACCAGTGTAATATTGTGGCTGCTATAAAGCAGCCGCTTTTACTATGAGTGTTCTATTCAAATACGCGATTTATATTGGTCTGATGATTTACTCCAGCCCTTTTCATGCGCTAGAAATTATTCCTGAGAATATGGAAGTGAAATTTCCGGGCATGTATATCTCTGGGTCGGGCCAGAATGCGGATTCAAACCCATCCAATAGTCAGGTTTATGTGGTTCGTTTTTATGTTGAAGGTGAGCCTGGTAAAAAAATCGTGGTTTCTCTCCCTTCCAAGCAATATCTAAACCATTCTCGTAAATCCAAACGCCTGCGTATTAGAAAGTTCTATTTTGGTTGTGGCTTATCAAAGCGTGGTAGAGCCAAAATCAAAGGGAATGGAAGAAGCAAATTATTGTGTATTGGTGCCAAAGTGAAAATCGGCGCTAACCACCCAGCAGGCCTTTACACCAGTACAATCCCTTTTGAGGTTAATTATAAATGAAGTTGTTTATCTCATGTGTTCTCGGCTTAATCTTCACAACACAAGCCTATGCTCAGTTACTCATCGCACCGACTCGTTTTGTGCTGGATGCCGACACTTCGGTGACTGAAAAAATCGTCGTCGAAAACAATTCAGATCAACCGATTCGCTTGGAGATAAAACCGATTTATCGCCCGGTAAAGGCGAGTGGCTTAGTTCGAACTGACGCTAATATCGCGCAATCAGAAGATATCGCGAGTTGGATTAAAGTGTCACCACCAATAATTCGTGAACTTAAACCCAATCAAAGACGCACGGTTCGCTTACGTATGAATGCTCTGCCTGCTGACATGGCTGATGGTGAATATCGTGCTTACTTGTGGTTTTCCCCAATAGCAAAAGCTGCAGAGCTATCAGACATTGCGTTGTCTTCAAGTAAAACCAACAATGATGGTTCAGCCTTTCAACTGAACTTTCACATCAACAGTTATGTACCCGTTTATGTTCAGAAAGGTGAGCAGGTGCAAGATGTTAAGTTTGCGTGTGACAACCAAAGCATCAAGATTCGTAACGATGGTAACTTTCAGTTTACTGCGAAATTGAATGTAGACGAGCATAGCGAAAAAGTGGTGCTACTTCGTAATGCTGAATTAACCAAGCCTTTCCCAAAAGGCTCAAAGATCTCACTGGTCCAGAACGAACAGCCTCTGTACGAATGTGTTCTGTAGTGCTCGTTTCATTTAAGCGAACTCTGTAAAAGCCAGTGTTCAATTGCATGGTTTGGCGACTTTTGTTGCTCGCTTCACTGTTTCCTTTTGGTGCGTATTCGCAATCTAAAGCAGAAAGTGAGGCGAGTGAACTCTATCCAGCCCATGTTGAAGTTCGAGTCGGGAAAGTCGGGGATAGCTTTTATCGTGTCATGATGGATGACTACGAAGAACCCTTCATTTCGATATCCAATGCCGCTTTTTATCTACTCGAAATGAATGGTCAGTGTGATGAAAGCGGATATTGCGAACTGTATTTGCCTCAAGATGTGGGAAGAGAATCTCCTCCGTACATTTTAGATACCGAACAAGCCATTTGTTATCGCGATGACACCAATATCCAGTCGATCAAATATCAAGTCATCGACTCAGAAACTTACATCCACTGGTACAGCTTGCAAGCTTGTATCCCGGCAAAAGTGCGTTGGGATATTGATGATTATCGGCTTACTGTTACTCCAGAATTCAGTTCATTGACTGAACTGGAAGCCGCTATTTCTAAGATGAAAAATGAATCACGTAAAAAGGCCGAGGATCTCAAGCGAGCTGAAAACACGCCAGCTTTCGAACCTGTTGCCGCCGTGGGTTTGGCGACTCGGTTAGCGACTTCGGTTTATCACGACAGTGAAACTGGCGGTGATGTTTACGCAATTTCAGACACCATATTAAGCACTGAACACTCCTTGTCTCGCTTGTCGATTGATTCACGAGAAGATAACCCTATCGTTTATTACAACATTGCGGTAGAAGCTCATGACGGTGAAGGCTCTTTGGAAGTAGGCCATGTGTTATTAGATGGCAGCGTCTTTACCGTGAATCAAACCCTCGAAGATGGGCTCTATTACACCAACCGAAAGCGACAGACAGAGTTCGGCAACCTTCAACTCGAACGAACTACTCAACCTAATATCAGCATCGATGTTTTAGTCAATGGCATTTATCAAACCACTTATCGCTCTGATGAGTTTGGACGTTTCGTGGTTGAAGAAGACAACATCTCCCCCGGTGACACCATCAAGTTTCGCTACTACTTATCGAAAGGTGTCTGGCAGGAAGAAGAGATCACCGTCGCCGGTTTAGAAGATGCATTTCTGCCAAGCAACGAGTGGGGCGTGCAAGTGGTGGGCAATGAAGGTGCAGACCGAGCTGGCGCTGTGTCGCTCGAATATGGGCTTGCCGATTACTTCACCGTGGGTAGTGCCTTTATGAGGCAAAATGGCAAAGACTTGATTGGTGTTCAAGGACGATACTTACCGGCGCATTGGTTCGCGGGTCATATCGGTTGGTTGCCGGAGTTCAATCGGTTTCCAATGGAGTTTGATATTTTGATCAATGGTGATCAGTCGGCATCGATAGAGCTTAATAAAACCGATGAATTGGACTTAGAGTCGATGGAGTACGATGTTTTCAAATACAACCTGTCGCTTGCCAATCTAACGGCCTTTTTGACGGTAAGGGATGATGAAGATGAGTTGAGCGTTGAACCCAAGTTGAACTCGAAAGTGGCTCGTAATCTGTTTGTCTCATACGCCGGTGACTATCGATACATCAAAGCTTCTCATCAAGAAGACTATCTACACACTATTGGTTTGGCTAAAAGCGGTTTTTCGGATACGTCGTGGAATATTTCTGGAACTGTTGATGGATCTGGTCATCATGAACGAACAGAATTATCCCTAAGGAATGCCTGTAAAGAGTGCCTGCTCGATCCTCTGGAGGTTTTTCAAGAGCTCACGACGAACGTATCGGCTCGCTATCAAAAACAGGAAGTTTCGTTTTCCGCCTCTTTAGAAGCTCGAGTGAACCCTTATTTACTCTTTAAGCTAGAAGGAACCGAAGACCGATACGGTGTCGAGATGACAACCGAATTCGGTGCTAAAACTTACTTTGATGAAAGCATTGGTGAGTTTGTTGAGTGGAATCGATACAACCATTCTAAGCTGACGGGCGTTGTCTACGATCACCACAAACAACCCATACAAGGCGTAAGCCTACAAATCTTAGACCAACGAGCGGTCAGTGATGCAAAGGGCCGATTTGAATTCTCAAGTGTTCCAGCTCGAGAGAATCTACCTATCTATATTGATGAAGGGGCGCTCGACCTTAACCTCACGCCGATTCAAAACCCTGTGTTTGTAAACACTAAGCAAGTCGGGCTAACTCATGCTCACATCGAAATGGTGGTGTCATTTGGCGTCGATGGCACAGTGGAAGGCGATCTAGAAAACAGTGCTTATCTGCACTTTAAACATATCCAGAAAGGCACCGAGTATTCGAGCGAGATTGAGAGCGATGGCTTTTACATGGTAGAGGGGCTCATCGCGGGCAAATACATTGTGACTTTAGAAATGGGCGACAAGCGATACGTGCAAGGTGCTGACTTGGACGGCGATTTCTGGGTAAGCGACCTCACATTCAACCTCATTGATTTTCATAAGGTGTACTAAATCCGATCGTTTTGATTAGTCTGAAGGAGGCGACAGTATCAATCGCACTTTCTGTTTCGTGGTTAGCTCTCGGTTCTTCAAATCTTTGAATATGGCCTTCCATTCTTGAAAGGTGACCACTATCGGGTTAAAACTGTTTACGGGCTTAGTGACGCCGTAACGCACGGTTTCAATTTCAGGCTCGAACGTACCAAACAATTTATCCCAAATGATCAAAACACCGGCGTAGTTCTTATCGATGTATTGCGGGTTTTTGCCGTGATGTACTCGATGATGCGAAGGGGTGTTAAAGATGTATTCAAGTGGCCCCAAGCTTCGTATCCATTGTGTATGGACGAAGAACTGCAAACCTAGATTGAGAAGCACCACAAAGATGACCCATTTAGGGTCGAAACCGATGATGACGAGCGGTACCCAAAATAGCCACATGCCTGCGAATGGGTACATCAAACTCTGACGGAAAGCCGTACTGAAGTTCATCTGTTCTGAACTGTGGTGCGCGACGTGCGCGGCCCACATCCAGCGAATACGATGGCTTGCTCTATGGAACCAATAATAGAAAAAGTCTTGTAACACCATCAATACGACAAAACTCAGCACGCCCATTTCAATGTCCATTAAGCGCCAACCAAACAGCCATAGATACAGCTGCACGACCAATAACCCGGTGAGCAAATCGGAGAGTTGATGCATTCCCGCCAGCGTGAAGTTACACATCACTTCTGAAAGTTTATAGTTGGAATTATCTGGCAATCGACCTTGCTTCTGACCGATAAAATACTCAGCCAACATGCACACCACGAATAAGGGCGCTAATACCAGCAGTAGCCATTCTGGGTGATTGATTAATGCGTCGATATTCATGTTTTATCCTTGTTGAGACGCCATACGCGTTCTTAGTATCAAGTTTACTTAGACTTGCTCGCCTGAGATTCAATCAGCAGAATTACGTTACCAGCGAGCAAAGTGATCTTCTGTTAGGCCAAGAACACCATCGAGTTGATGTGTCACTCCATTGTTGTCTTCAATCGAGCCAGAAAAGTGACCAATGAACTGACGAAAGTTACTCTTTAACAGCCATAAATTGAGCTTTTCGCTGCGGTTATTTAAGGGCGTAAAGGTCAGGTTTATACGTCCATCTTGTGATGTTATCTGCCAAGGTAAATTCGTGTCTTGGCGACTAAACGTAAACTGTACCGGGTTAAGTAAGTGTCTGGTTCCACTGACCCACAATACGTTTTCGCAGCCTCCGGTTTCATTCACGCCCGCAGCGAGATTTAGGCCAATATCTGTGCCATTGGATTGCGTGTTGATACTTGCCCAGCGCCAACTGGTTTCACGTCTCATGTAGCCCGCTGAAAAGTCATAACCGGCACGAGCTTGTTCGAGAACGAGTGATTCTCCTTTGATTTGGATTTCACCGCTGATGCGCAAAGCATTGTGCTTTTGGGTGTAAGTCCAACCTGAATAACCCGTTGGGCTGCACATCGCCAAGGGCAAGCTGTCGGCTTCAGGCTCTAAAGCGATATCGGCCTTGATGAGTTTGGTATTCAAGCAAACTCGCCATTGTCCGTCTTCAATATCAAAGGTGATGCTTTGATCTGCAATGCTTGTCTTTCCTTCGAATGGTGAAGGCGTTACATGCTTATCAAACCCTAATAGCCTCAACCAAGATGACTCTTCCAGATGGTTGTTTTCAATATCGTACAGATAACAAAATGCCGAGCCTAAGTAGCGAATATCCGCGATTGCCACGCCGATAATGTGCGTTTCGGTGACGATGCTGACAAATTGAAATTGCTTGTAGTTGAAGTGCTTCTGCCAAAGGTTTGCTTTTGAATCCATCGAGTTTCGGTAGTCAAAGTTCTCGATGTTCAGGTGCTTTGGGATGCCATCGAAATGCCCAATGATCGGCTGACCATTAGAATCAATCAAACTGTGTGGAGCAGGATTCGTTTTTATCATTGCGATAGTTCACATTAATTTAACAACTAAAGCCATTGTGCGATGAGTAGCGTAGAATTGGGAGGTCATATTCGGACAAGAGCGCGTTGCCAATCACGATTTTGTCAGTAGTGTTGTTGAAGCTGAGTAGTCATGTTGATGTGAATGGGCTCGATATAAGGAGAGACTATTGGAGATTATCGCGGAGTATAAGCCAACCGGACATCGGCATCAGTTGGGGACATTAGATATCGCGCTGCTGTTGAATACGTTAGAGCAACGAGGTATCGATATTGAAAGGCTACTCAATGATGTGGGTTTGCCGAATATGGATTGGCGAGACTCGAATGGAAAGCTGACTTACGCTGACAAGCTTGCGTTATTTAGCGCGGCTAATCAGAGTTTTCCTCACGATGGCTTGGGGCTTTGGTTGGGAGAACACGCTAGCTTGAGCCATTTTGGTGTGTTGGGTTATGCGCTATCAACCAGTCAAAATGTCAGGGAGGCCATCAAGTCGGGCTTCAAATATCTGCGCCTGAACGGTCCTATTTTCTCGGTTAAATTGTTTCTAGATTCCGAGCAAGCAGTGATTCAGATTGAGAACACCTTGGAAGTGGGCGATCTCCTACCTTTCTGCAGTGAGTATTTCTTGAGTTCCATCGTCTCTTTGTTCAAAGAACTCACTGGTCATGAATTGGATATTCACACTTTGGCTTTACCTTATGCTCGCCCTAACTACGCCAAGCTCTATGACGACAGTTTCCAGTGCCCGGTGATTTTTGAGCAAAGCCATTGTGAACTGCGTTTTGATGCCTCGGTTTTATCACAAACCTTATTGACTCATGATGCCGCGACACTGAAGCGCTATCTTGCGTCTTGCCAGTCGATAGTGGAAACGCTGGACTCTGAGCATCTGCTGACTAACCAAATCAAAACGATCTTTTATCAAACCGCAGGCAGTTTCCCGAATATTGAACAACTCACGGATGAGTTTGGTTGTAGCTCTCGTACACTCAGGCGAGAGCTAGTGACCCATGATTCCAGTTATCAAATATTGCTTACCGAAGTTCGAGTGGAACTGGCCAAAGAGCTGTTACTCGGCACAACCATGAGTATCGATGATATCGGTGAAAGGCTCGGTTATAGCGACCCCGCAAATTTCAGAAGGGCGTTTAAAGGTTGGCTCAATAAAACGCCCGCGCAGTTTCGTGACGGTTTAAGTTAAAGCGTTACTTGCTAAAAAACTGCTCCCTGAAATCGGTGACTTGCTGCTGATAGTAACTGTCCCAATCGTGTTGAGTCCAAGTGGCATAACTTGAAGAGCGCTGAGAGCCTAAGGTCGCTTTGAGCTGATCCAGTTGCTCGTGATAACTCATCACGGTTTGTTGCTGTTGCGCGACTTGCTGTTCTCTTTCGGTAATGTTGCTGGCCTGCATTTCATCTAGGTAGGTCTCTTGAAGGTCGGCTTTGACTGATACTATCTCAGCAGGGCTATAGCTGTTGGGTATCAAAGAGACTGCCAATTCATATTTTTGAAGCGGTGTTTCGGCGTTTAACGTGTTCGTATTGTTTTGCCATTCACTAAGCAAATCTTGATAGTTGGTCAAAAACTGGCTCGCTTCGTTTTCTTTAAGGGTGTTTGCGTCAAGCGTAAAATCCAGATGAGTAAACTGGTCTGCGAATAGCTGGTGGGCCAACTCTCCCCATACTTGCTGTGCAGACTGCTTGAATAGGGCAACACGCTCTTCAAGTGTCTCTATGGATTCTAGTGGGATAGTGCTTTGAGTTAATTGCCAGTCGACTGATAGTTGTGGATAGTCGGTCAGTAACTCAAACCATATACTCGGCAACTCCGATTTTAATCGTGCGAGTTGCTCAGTGCAGTCATCACGTTGTTGGCAAAGCTTCCAGAACCCATCGAGTTCATCGAATAAAGCCTTACCTTCGAATTCACTCAAGTTTTCAGCAAGAATTTTACCGTCCAGTGCTCCAGCTTGGGCTTGATTGCTGTGCGATGCGGAGTTTTCCGAACTGGCGGTTGCAGTTGGTGTGAAATTATCGTCATCAGTTGTCGTAGAAACACGCGGCTTAGCTTCTGTGTGTTGAGCAGAAGATAGCGGTGTTTCATTCGATTTTGATGACCATGAGTAGCCAACAATGCTCGTCACCGCGACGAGCATTAGGATTAATATAACTCGATGCATTATTGGTTCACCGCGCTACTTAATCACGGCACTGACAGGGAAGTGGTCTGAAAGGTTGTAGTGCTTCCATAATTCACTGCTGGTTGAGCGAGGAACATCAACGCGGTTATTGTTGTGAGTTTTTTGTGCGTACTCCGAACTCACCACTACGTAATCCAAGTATTCGACATTTTCCCCACCCGACATAGGTTCGCCCGCAAAGTTGTTGATGCGTGGGTCAAAGGTAGAAGCGGTGTAACCAGAGTATGTTGGTTCATCAGCCTGCAGGTTAGCGAACATCTGTTGGTAGTCGTCTGGGAACTTCAGCTTGTTCACGTTGAAGTCACCGCTGTAAATAACCGTTTCAGAGGTTGGTATTTCCAGTGATTGAGCAAGCTGACGCATCTGCTTGAATTGACGTTGTCGGTAGTCACGAGCGGTGTCCGTATCGAATGATGCGGTGTGAGTGCCAAACACATGGTAAGCCTGACCATTCTTGATGATCTCGGCGTAATTCACGCCCTTATCAGCGAAACAATCTGTGCCTGTACAATCAGGGAACACGTATTGCGCTTCGTTGACGATAGGGTAGCGGCTGACAATGATTACGCCGCCGTCATAGATGTTAATCCCGTCTTTATCGAGCATTTTGGTTTGATAAGGATACTCCTTCGAAAGCTCACGCAAGAATTCATCTCTGCCGTTAGCAAACACCTCTTGTAGCGCCAACACGTCATAGCCCTTTACGTATTGAGGGATCAGGTCATAGCGGTCACCAATATGCGAAGCGATGGCTGGCAGCGCCCAGATGTTGTAGGTCATGACTTTCAGTGTATTGGCATCCGGTTCTGGCTGTTCATCCACTTTTGGCGGGGTGATGGTGTAATAAATATCATCGTAGCGCGCCGTAGAATCGGCTTTAAGTGCTAGTTCTGCATTGACCCCGAATGCATCGGTCGTGCTGCGATGAATATTACGATCGTCATGCAACGTTAGGTTGACGTCTGCGGCACTCAAGCCATGTTGTAGTGTCGAGTTATACCAATGACCCTTCATGGTTTGGTTGAGCGTGACACTCTCGCCCACAGCGTTCGATACCACAGTGTCAAACTCGTAGGTCTTCCCAGATTTCACTCCAGTCCAGCGATTGAAACTGATCAGCTTCTTCGTCTCCCAAGGGCCAATCTGTTCTACATGCTGTTGCCACTCATCACCGAGTTGAAGCTGGTCGGTACCCGTGTGATTGGTTTGAATCGTCATTACTTGGCTAGTGTTATTGGTCAGGTACACATCGGTATCTGCAATAGCCGAGGTTGAAATGAATGAAGCTGATGCAAGTATCGCACTCAGGCAAGTCCATTGAGTTTTCATTTTCACGTTATCCTTACTGATTGGTTTAAAGAATAACGTAGTAAAGAGTTGTGACATTGGAGTTATAACTCTATGGGAATTATCCAAATATTAGATATATGCCATGGTTTTATAAATTAGATTACTCATTGAAAATTAACATATTGCTTTGCCTGAATGATAAGTGATACGCGCGCACGCTAAAAAATAGAGGAACGATTTGGGTTTGAGGGTAAGTCACTACTGGTTGTTTTCGTGGAAATCATAGGTCGGTAAATAACCAGAAATGGATGCTGTGAATCACGATAAGGGAAAACGCTAACCGCCTTGCTCTATCAGCATAAATTTTGCCATTGTTCAGTAAACAGATTCCTCAAAAACAGGTATGATAGTGTCGTTTTTAATCCTGAACTGGGAAAGTCATGGCAAAGTTAACACTCCAAGAGCAAATGCTTAAAGCTGGCTTGGTAAATGAGAAAAAATTAAAGAAGGCGAAGAAGGGCTCTAAAAAGTCTCGCGTTCAGTCTCGTGAAGCAAAAGCGGCAGCAGAAGAAACTAAACTGGCGCAGCAAGCGAAAGACAAAGAGTTAAACCAACAGTTGAAAGAACAGCAGTTGAGCAAAGAAATTAAAGCTCAAGTGAAGCAACTGATTGAGATGAACAAGATCGAACAGAAGAATGGTGAGATCAAATACAACTTCACCGACGGTACGCTAGTTAAATACCTTTACGTAGAAGATCTGACTCAAAAGCAACTAAGTAAAGGCATTCTAAGTATCGCGCGTCAAGGCGAAAGCTATGTTGTTATCCCTACTGCGGTAGCGAACAAGATCGCGATGCGTGACGAAGAATCTATCGTTGATACTCAAGCTTCAAGCTCTGATGAAGTAGACGAAGATGACCCGTACAAAGACTTCGTGATCCCAGATGATCTAATGTGGTAATCCGTTTTACCTAGCTCCATTCTAATGGCTAGCTAAGTTTACAGGATCTAAGAATGCAGCGAACAATCACTCGATTGGCGCTGCATTTTTTTTGGCGCGAAATGACTTCAACAAATCTTTAATTACGTTTAGTGTTCTGACATGCCGTAAACAAGGCTGTCAGAAGCATTTGCATGATTGATAAAATCAGCATTAGCGCGCTGTTCGTGTTGGTCATAGCCATCGAAGTAACAATCGCCAATTTCATTACGCGGGCAAACGTGAATGTGGTCTTTGATGACCAGTTCGGTAGAACAACATGGGCAATGTCTTATATGTCCAGTGAGTCCCGTAGATCGATTTGGTTTCATACATCCTCCTGATAGGCACTGTAATCTAATTGCCTATTTGCACCCTAAGTTACGCAAATTAGTGTGTCGTTATGATTTCACTTTTAAGTCAGTGAAAAACGATTCAGAGAGTGAATACCTAGGCATCAATGCAGATGTTCGACCGAGAGAATATAAGGCGAATCAAGCCCAGAGCAGGCGCAATGGACTTGGAATAACAGATGACACTTTCTATGGGGTTATTTCTGCATTGGGGTAAGCGTTAGCTGAGCGCTGTTATAACCCAGTTCTGCTAGGGTTGCAGGGTCGAAGTCAGTCAGAACTTCGATGTCACCCGCGTAGTAGGTTGTGTAATCGCCTGAAAGTGTCATGGCATTAAATGAATCAACAGAATGCTCAGCGCCGATATCTATCATCCCTGAATATTGAGATTCAGCACTGAATTGACCAGACACGTGAGAATAGAACGGACGGACACTTGCTCCTGCGGCGTACTGCATGCTACTCAAGCCATTGGTGTTGATTGCCCAACTCCAGTCCCACCATTTCATCTCTCCAGGAATATAGCGATGGTCCCATTGGTAGCGGATATTGGCTTGATCTTCGCTGGTGGTTCCCATGGTAAAGGTGTGTGAGACAGTAGGGCGGTTTGTTGGATGCGAGCTCAGCGCATTGCCGCTATAACGAAGAAAACCTGTGAAGCTCACGTCGTAACTCATGTTGGTTTTGATACGGTATGGGTATGAAATGGTAGAGCGCAAGAACTCAACCTGAAAGGGAAGTACTGAGTTCGCTGGTACAGTGATGATGGCTTGTAGGTCGGTCGGCTCAAAGCGAGAGCCACTGTTGGTATCAGAGAAGCTCTGGCCTTCTTCTAGCGCGACTCTTACATCTGTTTTTCCAACTTGTGGCCAATGAAAGGTCTCATCAATGACGACTGAATCAGCAAGGTCGAAGCGCTGTGTTTTTCTCCATTGTGTTGATTGCTTAAAATGAAGGTCAACGACGATTTGTTTCGGCTGATCAGTCTTGTTAATAGCATAAGCTGTAAGGGTATTGACCAGGTCTTGGTCAGTTTCTTCTACCGAGCCGTGCCAAAACGCAGTGTTATCGAGCACGTAAGAGAAGCTATCGACAGTGATGCTTGTCTTCTCATTACAACGCTCACCGGTACAGCTTCCATTGTTATTCCCTTTGATCTCCCAACCATGGTTAAGTTGCTCTATTGCCATATCTTGACCGACGTAACGCCCGTTATTGCCGCTAACCCAAGCGTAGCCAAGGCTATGAGCCAAGTAACTTAGCGGCCTGATAAAGTTCGTGTCGTCATTGACTAAAACTCGTTGCACTTCAAGGTTACTGTTCTCTTGAATAGCTTGTGCTTCGTAGTATGGCAAGCCCGCTTCTGGTGTATTGGGGTAGCACCAGGTTTTGTCGCTTGGTTGACCTGGTTTAATGAGGCCATGATAGCCGGAGCCCATGATCACCCAATCATGCTGAAGGCCAACAATGTCCCAAACATTCATGCGGGATATCAGTGCTGTTTTATGTTCTTGAGCTTCTGAATTGTTGAGAGCGCGATAGTCGAAACGACAGATATCTTCTCCAAGTTTATCTAAGACGATTTGGTCTGAGTATATCTTCGCATGAGCTGTAAAAGAGATTACCGATAGGGCAGTGCTAAATAGAATGGTTCTACTGACGTTAATCATTAATAAGTTCCTAAATGCCATTATTTGGCTATTTTTATTAGAATCGAGTTATTAGATTTTATTGATATTATTTAAAGCCGAGGGCTACTAGCGGGGTGTACTCTGTCATATAAAACAATGCCAAAAATACTGAAATGAATTGAAAATAAATACTTATAGATATCAGGAGGTTGTACTGATCAACTTGTTGTTTGATAAATGCTTATCTTGATGACTTCAATTAGTTTCAACAATCCAATCTATGAGTGATTAATTGTTGAACGTTTCTGTTTTTGAAGCCTCGTTATTTGGTATGTTGGCTTGGAACATTTAGGCCAGCAAGATGGATTAGAGAGGTTTATTGCTTAAAGGATGGGGAAGTATTTGAGTAAGCCAAATAAGGAAGGATGTTGTGATAAGCAAGATCAAAAAATGCAGCCAACAACCGTTCGATTGCTGCTGCATTTTGTATGATTCTAGTTAACTTAATTGAAAGAGATTAAGCATCACCTGGTTTTTCGCGTTTGCTGTTCCAACCCATAAAGTTGTAGATGTTGTAACGAGCAAAGCCAATCTGTTCATGCAAAGCAAAATCTGTGACCGCAAAGTTGTACCACAATGGCAACCATGAAATTTGAGCCGCCATATAGTCGGCTCTCACTGGAATAACATTCAAGCCGAAGTGGTTGAAATAGAGCTCGCTACGACGAATATGTAGGCCAGATGAAACCAACACAATGTTGTCGAATTTATGATGCTTCATTAGGTCACTAGTGAGCTGTGCATTCTTCCAAGTGTTGACGCTATTCGGCTCTTGAATGATGTCACCTATTGGAACGCCAAGTCTCAGCAATTGTTGTTGATAAACTTCTGCTTCAGTTACACCGTTATTTTGTGCATCGCCACCACTGATGATCACTTTGCATGTGGTTTGGGTTTTGGCGCAATCTTTATATTGGCTTGCGGCTTCGTTGATTCTGCCGAAAGAGAAAAAGGCTGGCTCGAACTCTTGCTTGCTTTTAATTAACTGCGTTCCCGCACCCAGAAGAACAATAGCGTTATTGTCAGACCATTGGATGTCAGGCTTACTTTCGTAATCGGCTTGTAGGTCGTTCAGTAAATAACGAGGAATTAAGCCTGAACCAATCAACACAAATGACGATATAAGAACAAGAGATAAAAACAGAGAGGTTTTTCGCCACTGAAGTAAACGTGTAAAGCCTACGAATAGCAGAAGAAGTAATAATATAATAAAGCTCATGAGGATCCTGTTATCGAACTGGTGCCAAGATGATGTGACATACTGAAGCGGTGCATCATATATCAGTTATGTTAATCATTCATAGATAACTCATTGTATTATTGAACAAATGCACGATTTCCTTCTATCAAGAACAATCATCGATGAGAGCATTCGAAAAAATCGCTTTATTATTGTTCGATAATACCATTCTAAATATAGGTATATAAATCAAGAGGGTTATTTAAACCTTATTTCGTGTTATTTAATTTATCTGTTCATCGGCTTCTCATTTTTTCAATTCGTTAGATCTGCTCTCATATTCTTAAACTACCAAATCTTCAAGCTCTTAAATGATCGAGCTCTCCAGTTTTCAAGCTTTCAAGTTATCAAGCTCTCCAGTTTTCAAGCTTTCAAGTTATCAAGCTCTCAAGTTTTCGAAGTAATGCTGAACAAATTTAACGAACACTTGGTGTTTCTTTGCCGGATAAATAACTTGCGGATAGAAAAGGTAAATACTGTTGCCTTGTTGCAGACATTCATCAGGCAGCACTCGCTCTAATTCTCCAAGCTCGACCTCTTTCGCGACGTAATAACTTGCGATACGGATGATGCCACCGCCTGCCATAGCTTGTTGCTTAAGTAAGTGGTTGTCATTGCTTGAAAGCCAGCCGGACACATCAATATTTGCCGATTTTAAAGGCCACTCGGTTTGGTGCAGCGTTGCTAAGCATTGATGGTCATTTAAGTCGTTGGCATTGTTGGGGCGGCCAAACTGATCAAGATAGCCAGGAGTCGCGACTAAATCATGCTGATAGCTAATCAAGTGTTTCGCCACCATGTTGTCAGGTGGCGTGTTGGTGGCACGAAACGCGATATCGATATCATCTTGATTGAGATTAAAGTTGGTGTAGCTGCTGTTTATCTCAAAGCGGATTTCTGGATATTGCTGCCTAAACTGTTGGCAGATATCGAATAGATATACCTCAGTAAACATCTTTGGCGCGGTGAGTCGTAATAGGCCTTTAACGATGTCGTGTTGCTCTGAAACGCTGCGTTCAAGCTGTAAGACTTGCGAACGAATCGTTAAGCCTTGTTGTAACGCGCGTTCGCCTTCTTGAGTTAAACGAACACTGCGCGTGGTTCTGACCAAAAGCGGGCACTGTAAGTCGTTTTCTAAACGTTTGATCTGTTCAGAAAGGTAGCTCTTAGAGATACCGAGCTTTTCTGCTGCCTTGGTAAAGTTAAGTTGTTGAGCAAGTTCTACAAACAGGATCAGTCGTTCTATTCTTTTGTGTTCGTTCATTCGCGCATTCCTACCAATCTATTGTTCGTCATATCAAACAATCATTTCGTAACTAGCATATTCTGTTTTTTAAAAAGAACAATATGATAGAGGCATATTTCTGGTCAGCAAATCTTCTAAGCGAGAATCGATATGACGAACAGCACTGAATCTACAAACAAAACGAGTGATAAAAAGAGTATCCCATTATCAAACCATCTACCGAATGTTGGGCAAATTGCCTATGGTTGCATGGGCTTAGGTGGTGGATGGAATGATAATCCAGTGAATAGTGCGGATGTTGCTCAAACACGAAACGTAATCGATACAGCATTAGAATCGGGTATTAATTTATTCGACCATGCGGACATCTATACCTTCAGCAAAGCTGAGCAAGCCTTTGGTCAAGCATTACAACAAGCGCCTGATCTGCGTGAACAGATGTTCATTCAATCTAAGTGTGGGATTCGTTTTGAAGGCGGGGGCAATGTTGGTCGTTATGATTTCTCGGCTGATTGGGTAAGCCAATCGGTAGACGGTATTCTCAACCGATTGAATACTGAAAAGCTCGATGTACTGCTATTACATCGTCCTGATCCTTTGATGGAACTTGATGAGCTGGCAAGAGTGTTAGAGAACTTAAAAGCGCAAGGTAAGGTCGATTTCTTTGGTGTGTCGAACATGAACAGCCATCAAGTTGAGTACCTACAATCTGCGCTCGGGCAGCCCATTGTCGCGAATCAAGTTGAGATGAGCTTAGCCAAGCTGGATTGGTTGAACGATGGGGTGATGATTAACTCGCAAGGGCACCATCAATCAGACTTCGCCGCAGGCACCCTTGAACATTGCCAAATGAATAACATCCAACTGCAAGCTTGGGGTTGTTTGGCACAAGGCCGATTTGCTGAGCAAGGTTTGTATTCAGAACATGAACACGTGAAGAAGACGGCGCACTACGTGGCTCAGTTAGCAAATCAATATGGCGTAGAAAGTGAAGCGATTGTGTTGGCATTTTTGCTTCGTCACCCTGCTCGTATCCAACCTGTTATTGGCACCACAAACCTAGAGCGAATCAAAGCTTCATCAGTAGCGACTCAGATAAGTCTGTCTCGTGAAGAGTGGTACAACTTATACGTGTACTCACGTGGTCAAGCATTGCCATAAGGAATGAACATGTTGAATCAAAAGATCGCACAACAATTGGTGTCTAACGCTCTCGATATTGCTGAGCATAATCAACAAGCAATTGCGGTGAGCGTGTGTGATACGCACGGAGAGCTATTGGCGTTTATTCGCATGGATAATGTGAGCGTACAAGCCGGGTTGTTAGCACAGAACAAAGCTTATACGTCTGCAAGAGACAGACAGCCAAGCGGTAACTTAGGCGCTTGGGCGAGAGAAACCGGTAAAGACTTAAGTTACTGGACCGACTCAAAGATCACTGGCTTTAAAGGCGGTGTTCCCATTGAGATAAAGGGGCAGGTGATTGGCGCAATTGGCATCAGCGGATTGAGTGAAGATGACGATGAAGCGCTCGCCGAAAAAGTGATCCAACGAGTGCTCTAAGCGCTGTTACTCGTGAAGTAACTGAAGCTAGAAACAACAGATAATAAAAAACCGATGCATGTGCATCGGCTTTTTTGTTTAACGAGACTCAAGTTATTGAATCAATCGAATCCATTAAGCGTTCGCTTGTTCCAGATCTTGTTGCTTGTCTTTCTTACCCATTAGGCGGCTTGTGATCGTACCGGCTGTCATTGCACCAGATACGTTAAGCGCTGTACGTGCCATATCGATAAGTGGCTCGATAGAGATAAGCAGTGCTGCAATCGTTACTGGAAGCCCCATAGCAGGAAGTACGATAAGTGCCGCGAACGTTGCACCGCCACCTACGCCGGCAATACCGAATGAGCTCACTGTAATGATAGCAATTAGAGACAGAATGAAGTTGATGTCCATTGGGTCGATGCCAACCGTAGGTGCAACCATGACTGCTAGCATGGCAGGGTAGATACCCGCACAACCGTTTTGACCAATCGTCGCACCGAAAGTTGCAGACAGGTTAGCAATCGCTGGTGGCACATTTAGCTTAGTGATTTGAGCTTCAACGTTTAGTGGAATCGTTGCAGCAGAACTACGCGAAGTGAAAGCGAACGTTAGAACAGGCCAGATTTTTTGGAAGTACTCTTTCGGGTTTACACCAACAAAAGAGACCAACACACCGTGAACAACAAACATCAGGATGATTGCTACGTAAGAAGCAACGATGAAACCGAGTAGGCTTAGGATGTCTGAAGCACTCGATGTTGCGACTACTTTCGCCATTAACGCAGCGATGCCGTATGGTGTGAGTGCCATGATCATCTTAACTAAGCGCATAACGATAGATTGTGCAGCGTCAACGAAAGTACGGATCGGTGATTCTAGCTCTTCTTTCTCAGCCATTACTTTACGAGCAGCAATGCCTGTAAGCACACCGAAGATAACCACCGCGATGATAGACGTAGAGCGAGCACCGGTTAGATCAGCAAACGGGTTAGTTGGAATGAAGCTAATCAGCATTTGTGGAATAGTTAGGTCAGACACGCTTCCCATGCGGCTTTCTAGTGTTGCGATACGAGCCGTTTCACGAGCACCTTCGGTTAAGCCTTCAGCCGAAAGGCCGAATGCTTGAGCCACTGCAATACCCACAATCGCAGAGATCGCCGTTGTTGCCAGTAATACTGAAATAGTGATACCAGAAATCTTGCCCAGTGAACCGCCTTTCTCAAGCTTCACCACGGCTGCAATCATTGAAACCAAGACTAATGGCATGATCACCATTTTTAGTAGGCCAACATAGCCACTGCCAACAACATTTACCCAATCCAACGTTTCTTTGATGGCTGGATTGCCTTCGCCAAATAGCAGCTGTAAGCCTAGGCCGAATGCGCTACCAAAAACTAAACCGAGTAAAACGAGGCGAGAAAGTGTGTTTTCTTTTTTCTGCTGTCCGTAGAGAAAAAAGAGGATACCAGTGAATACCGCTAAGGCAGCGATAGCTGAAAATGACATTTGTTTTCCTTATGAATAACTCTAGATCAATTAGGCACCTAGATGTATAGGTGTCAGTACTGCTGCTAAAATAACGTTCTGTTACAAAACGTAAAATAAGGAAAAGTAATTTATTAGAACGATTAGTAATATCCACTCAATGGTATGGGTGGATATTCAACATTGTGATGAATAGGTGAGCTTTTTAGCGATATTTTGCCAATAAATTGAGCATGTCACTTGACGAGTAAATTTCGGTATTTTTGAAATTATTTTCGAATAATCGGAACAACATTGCCTTCGCGACGTCTTCCGCTTGAATAGGGCGTAGGTTTTTGAACTGACCAAACATAAAGGGAGAGACTAAAGGAAAGATGCTTTGCAGGAGTTTTTCATCGGCTCTTGGTTCATCACGTTCACCAACCAGCGGCCCCGGACGTGCGATGAAAAGTTGCTTGAAGCCAATACGTTTTAAGTTTTGCTCCATTTGCCCTTTGCAACGAAGGTAGTGTGAATAAGAATCTGGTGAAGCGCCATAGCTCGAAACGACGGCAACGCGTTGTACCCCAAGAAACTTCATCGATTGTGCAACCTGGCTAACCAATTCAACATCGACTTTGCGAAGTGCTTCTTTTGATCCTGCCTTTTTCTTAGTCGTACCTAAGCAGATAACGCCAAGTTTAGGCGTCGCATTCGTATCATCCCAACTCGTGACTTGCAGGTCATTGTGAATGAGTGTGTGGAGTTTATTGGAGTCAAACTGTGCATTGAGTGATCTTCGGGATAACGCATAGATATTGTCGACAGCGGGCTCATCAATGAGCTGCCTCATCACATGATGACCAATTAGCCCTGTTGCACCAGCCACAACAACCGATGTTTTGTCTCCAGAAATGCTCATTTTAATCCCTTATTCACTCCACAAGTGCTTGTTTAATATAAACAGTGTTTGAATTTTAAGCGAATAAAAGTTTGTTAAACGAGTGGTCAGTAGTGTGTGGGGAGTCGCCTGTTTATGGAAAAAGAGATGGTTTAGTTTGGCTTGACGCATAAGCATGGTCTGAAGCATAAGTCCAGTATGAAACATAATTGTGGTGTGAAATATAAATGCGGTCTGAAACATAAGTACGACGTCAAACATAACTAAGATGTTAAACATAACAAAGCCCGCTGGGCGACGGGCTTTGTTACTTACTTTGCTGCTTTCTAGGTGAAGGATAGTGGGATTTTCCTTACCTTTTTGCTGGTTTTCTTACTTGATTTATTTGGTTTTCTTTTACTTGAGTTTGGAATCATTACACCTCCTAAATCGTTGCTCTGTTTTGTCTTTCAATCGATTGTCTTTCTTTGTGTAGCGTCAGTGTTGTGGGCATTCACTGTATGGGTACTTATCAATGGAGAGATTAACAAGTACTTTAGATAAAGCATAAACGATGCCAAAATGTAAGTTATTGATAAATCTATTATCAGTATTGTAGGTGTTTTAGGGTTCGTCAATTTGATTGTCAATTTGAGAAAAAACCAGTGTGATCTGTTTAAATTAAGAACACTCTCTACGGTTTCTGTTGATTAGGCATAGATACAGCATTGCTTAACACGTAAACTGAGTCGTAATTCACATAGACCAAGGACGTGCTATGAACCTCAAGCTTGATACTCTTGCTCCCACTCAGATTTATCACCTGATGACACAAACCGTTGTCCCTCGCCCTATTGCGTGGGCATTGACGGAATCTTCTGACCAAGAGTACAACCTAGCGCCTTTCTCTTATTTCACGCCTGTTTCTAGTAATCCGCCGCTACTGATGTTATCGGTCGGAAAGAAGCCGTCCGGCGAAATCAAAGATACCACTCGTAATGCCCTAGAAACGGGTAAGCTAGTGATTCACATTGCTTCTTCAAGTTCTGCCGAAACAATGACGGCGACAGCTGCCACTCTCGATCATGGTGATTCTGAAGTCACCGTGAATAATATTGAACTGGTTGAATTTGAGGGCTTTTCTTTACCGAGAGTAAAAGAGTGCGCGGTCGCTTTTGGCTGCACTTTGTACGAAGTAAAAGAAGTTGGAGATGTGCCACAAAGCCTCATCTTTGCTCAAGTCGAAACCGTGTACATTTCCGAAGATGTGATCGATAAAGAGAGTGAACGTCTTAAGGTTGATGCGTTGGCATTGGACCCTTTGTCTCGCCTTGGTGGCGGTGAATACGCGACGCTTTCCAATGTGTTTTCTGTCGCACGCCCTAAGTAACAATCCCTAAGTAGCAGTCCCTAAATTAACGTACCCAGAATAAGCGTTTTTAAAAACTATGTTAGATACCCAATACTCGCAGTACATCCAACACCGAATTGACCAAAAAACCAAGCCGCTCGGTGCGCTTGGCTTACTAGAAAAAGTCGCTCATCAATTGGCATTGATTCAGAGCCAAGGCAAAGAAGCTGCGGTTGAACACATCGAATTGAATAAGCCAAGTATCATCATTTTTGCTGGCGACCATGGCATAGCAGATGAAGGCGTGAGTATTGCTCCAAGTGCCGTGACACAGCAGATGGTGTTGAACTTCTTAAGCGGTGGCGCGGCGATCAATTGCTTCTGTACGGTGAATAATATCGATATCACGGTAGTCGACACGGGGATATTGTTGCCTGTGGAATCTGACAGTGACATGTTGATCTCTCAGCGCTTGGGTACGCGAACCAATAACTTTGCCAATGAAGCGGCAATGAGTTTAGAAACGGTTGAACGTGGAATTGAATTGGGTACCGAGCTTGTATCTAGAACCATTTCGAATGGCACCAATATCATCATGTTTGGTGAAATGGGCATCGGTAATACCAGCAGCGCATCAGCGATTTTAAGTGCATTAGCGAATCGTGCTGCAGCGGAGTGTGTTGGCCTAGGCACTGGTATCAACAATGAACAGCTTGAACGTAAAGTGGCTGTGGTTGAGCAAGGTGTCGCTCGCTGCAAAGGCTTGGATCTTAAAGAAGTTAAAGATATTAAAGAGGTACTAGCACAAGTCGGCGGCTATGAAATCGTTCAAATGGTCGGTGGTTTCCTGGGCGCATACCAAAACAGAACACCGGTATTGGTCGATGGCTTTATCGTGTCGGTTGCGGCGTATGTCGCGACTTTAATTGAACCGAGTTGCCGTGATTACATGATCTTTGCTCATCGCTCTGAAGAGTCAGGGCACAAAATTCTATTAGAACTGCTAGACGCTGAGCCACTGCTCGATCTTGGATTGAGATTGGGCGAGGGCACGGGTGCTGCGCTAGCTATGCCCATTATTCGTGCGGCAGCCGAGTTCTATAACAACATGGCGAGCTTCGAAAGTGCTGGAGTCACGGTTTAATGAGTGATGCATCAGAAAGATCGTTGAAAGGTCGAGTCACTTATCAGTGGGAACTGTTTGCGCTGGCGATGGGCTTCTTTTCTCGCTTACCAATGCCGAAGAACACGCCCTATTCATCAGAGCGAATGAATCGTTCTGGTCGCTACTTTTCAACGGTTGGTTTGTTACTTGGTGTTCTGTGTGGCGGTGTGTTCTTGCTACTTGATACCATATTGCCGAGTGCGGTGGCGATCTTTTTGATGATGAGTTTTAGCTTGATGCTCACTGGTGCTTTTCATGAAGACGGCTTAACCGATATGGCGGATGGCATTGGCGGCGGCATGACCTTAGAACGCCGTTTGACCATCATGAAAGACAGTCGAATTGGTACTTATGGCGCGTCTGCACTGGTTATGGCTTTGCTTGGCAAGTGGGTGTTGTTGAATGAGCTGGTCAACATGACAGCCTTGTTCATGGTTATCGTGACCAGCTATACCTTTAGTCGCGCGATTGCTGCATCGCTGATTTACGACATGCCTTATGTCAGCGATTTAGATACCAGTAAAAGTAAGCCTTTGGCCAACAAACAAACCAAAGGCGAACTTGTCTTTTTGCTGACTGTAGGCGTGCTGCCTAGCCTGTGGTTTGGTCTTGAATTCGCTTTGGTTTTATCTGTCGTCGCCTATCTGTTCAGAACAGGTTTCAAAAAGTGGTTAATGGCTCGAATTGGCGGCTTTACTGGCGACTGTTTGGGGGCGGCTCAACAGTTAATGGAGTTGCTGACTTACCTTGTATTTATCACTGCATTTTACAATGGCTTTCTATAACGGTTCCCTATGACGAACACCAATCAAACTAATCAAGCAAGACAGCGAAACAGCCATCTGGTATTGGGCGGGGCTCGTTCTGGCAAGTCGAGTTTTGCAGAGCAACAAGCATTATGTGCGCTTGAAGCATGTTCAAATGGACGCCTCAATTATATTGCGACAGCGACATATCTTGATGACGAAATGCGAGAAAGAATCGCGCACCATCAACAACGTCGTGGCGAGCAGTGGATTGAGCATGAAGCCCCCGTCGAATTGGCCGAAAAACTGCAGTCTTTTGAGAAAGAAGATGTGGTGCTGATTGACTGCCTAACCTTGTGGTTGAATAACATCATCTTTGAACTGGGAGATGAGGCAACCAATGAACAGGTTGAAACCGTGGTTGAAGTATTGGTCAAAAGCGTCGAGCAAAGCCCGGCACAAATTATTATGGTGTCTAACGAAGTTGGCTTAGGTGTGGTGCCGCTGGGTAAAGTGTCACGCTTGTTTGTAGACAATGCGGGACGCATGAACCAAGCGTTAGCTCGGGTCGTTGAACGCGTTACGCTGGTTGCAGCAGGATTACCACTGAGCTTAAAACCATCTAATCACTTGCTTGATACTCAAGGCTAGGTCGCACACATGGTTAATGGAACAACTAAAAACATCTATTTATTAAGACATGGCAAGGTCGAAGGCGAAGCAGCACTTAACGGATTGTCAGACGTGTTGGTCAACCCTGATCTTCAATATCAGATCTGTGGAGCTCTCGCTAAACAAGACATTATCTTTGATAGTGTGGTTTCCTCGCCACTCAGACGATGTGGTGATCTTGCGAGCTTGTTTGCAGAGCGTATGTCAGTGCCTTTATCAGTTGCACCAGACTTTCAGGAAATGAACTTCGGTGAAGTTGACGGTGTCCCATTTGATGCACTTGAAGACAAGTGGGGAATGCTAGAAACCTTTTGGCAAGACCCTGTTAATCATCAATTAACTGGCGCAGAAAGTTTACAGAGCTTCCACGGCAGAGTAACTCAAGCTTGGTCACAACTTTTGAATGATCCAAGTGACAATATATTGTTGGTTACCCATGGTGGTGTGATTCGCATATTGTTAGCACACTGCCTTGATATTGATTGGAAAAATCCGAGTTTGTACTCGAAGCTATCGATAGAAAACGCGTCGATAACGCATATTCAAATCACTCAGTTTGCGCAGAGCTTTATCAGCGTTAAATCGATAGGGCTACCTGTTCTCTGAGTTTTCAAAAAACACAGTTTAAGAATTAACAATCTATTAAAACTGTAAATAGAAATAGAAATAGAAACAGAAATATAAATAGAAGTATAAAGCGGCGTTTACAGCCGCTATACCAGATTGGTATTACTACCTACGTGAAAGGAATTTAGTCATGACAACACCGAGTTGGGATCTAAGCATTGCTTATCGCGATCTTAATGATGCAAAAATCGAACAGGACATTGAACTCATTCAACAATGTATTGAGCTGTTGTACCTACACGTTGAAAAGCGTCATATTATCCTAGCGATGCAAAACGCCATTCAAACTTCTGAAGCGGCAGGCACGTTACTGAGCACAATCAACACCTTTGCTAATTGCCACGCATCGGTAGACGCGACGCACACAGAAGCTAAAGCACTGCTTGGTCGTGTAGCGAAGCTGAACTCTGAAATGTCTCAAGCGTTTAGCCCTTACGAAGACACGCTAATTCACGCAGAACCAGAATTTATTGATGCAGTATTAGAGCATGAGAGTGCGGATGTTGCAGGGCAACGCTTTGCGATTGAAAGCTCACGTAAGTTATCAAGCAGCCGACTCAGTGTTGCTGAAGAGCAGTTGTTAGCGGCGATGAAGGTTGATGGCCGTGATGGGTGGGGGCGTTTATACGACAACCTAACCGGTTCTTTAAAACTATCGCTAAAGCTGGACGGTGAAGACGAAGCTCTAGGTTTTTCACAAGCCGCGAGCCTGTTGTACGGCAGCGAATTCGACAAACAAGAACCTGCATGGCGCTCCGTTCAAGGCGCGATGAAAACGCATCAAGAGTCTTTTGCTTCGATCCTAAATGCATTGGCGGGTTGGCGACTGACTGAAAACAAAAAGCGCTCGAAGATTAGCGATGTACATTTCCTAGATCCAAGCCTACACGGCAGCCGAATTGTGCCAGAAACGCTAGACACCATGATGTCGGTAGCCAAAGCTAATCGAGCAGTAGGCCAGAAAGCAGGCCTGTTAATGGCAAGAGTTCACGGGCTCGATGAAATGAAGCCATGGAACCATTTAGCAGCCATGCCACCACTTGGTGATGCTGAATCTAAGGTTTACCCATTTGATGAAGCGATCGAAGTGATTAAAACCGCCTTCGCTGAAGTCAATCCAGAGATGGCTGATTTCGTCGCATTAATGGTTGAGAACGGTTGGATTGATGCCGCTCCAGCAGCCAATAAACGTCTAGGTGCGTACTGCACTAAATTTGCTGCGACACGCACCCCGCTTGTGTTCATGACATGGAGTGGTAGCCGCTCAGACTTAATGACATTAGCGCACGAGCTAGGCCACGCGTTCCACAACTGGGTGATGAAAGACATGCCGTTGTGTCAAACACGCTACCCAATGACGTTAGCAGAAACCGCTTCAATCTTTGCCGAAAACATCGTTCGTGACCATCTATTGAAGCAAGCAGAAACACGTAATGAGAAACTTGAAATGCTGTGGGAAGAGCTTTCTTCTTCTTTGGCATTAATGGTGAACATTCCCGTTCGTTTTGAGTTTGAGAAAGCCTTCTACGAGCAGCGTGAAAAAGGTGAACTCACGGCTCAGCAGCTGTGTGACCTGATGGAAACGACTTGGAAAGAGTGGTACGGCGCTGCAATGACAGAAGCCGATCCTTACTTCTGGGCGAGCAAGCTGCACTTCAGCATCTCTCAAGTAAGCTTCTACAACTACCCATACTTGTTCGGTTACCTGTTCAGTAAAGGTGTTTACGCTCAGCGCGATGCGAAAGGTGAGCAATTCTACGGCGATTACGTTTCGTTGCTTCGTGATACGGGCAGCATGATGGCGGAAGAAGTCGTTCAAAAGCACTTAGGAATGGACCTGACTCAAGCTGATTTTTGGCAACAAAGCATCGACATGGTCAAAGTTCAAATCGATGAATTTGAAAGATTGCTCGATCAGGAAGATTAATTGATCTCAATCTGTTCATGGCAGGTAAGAGCTGTGTTAGCTTACGTGGCTCTTATCTTGCTGACATGACTTGAGAAAAGCTGAGACAGCCAAAAGTTGCTTTAAATAGAGAAAGTTATTTGGAACAGATGTCGGTTAGTAAAGTCAGCAGGTAATATAAAAATATATGGGTAGTATTTGTGAGTGATAACGGAGTTTCTATTGATAAGTGCGATCCTAGCAACACAATTTCTATGTACAATTTATTAACATACGGCCGTGCAATTAAGGAGTAACGCATGACGAAGACCCTCTTTCGCCAATCATTTCTTTTTGACAGCCTAGATCTTGAGCAAGAAGTGGTTGCAGGACAGACCGTACTGAGTAACGGTGTTCAAATTAAGCTTCATCAACGCGGTGTATTGGAAGTGATTCCCGTGGAGTATAATTCTGAAACCAAGAACATCATCTTTTCAACAGGTGTTCATGGGGACGAAACTTCACCAATGGAGCTGATAGACAAGCTCATTGAGGATATTGAAACAGGCTTCCAAGTAGTGACAGCAAGGTGTTTGTTCATCATTGCTCACCCAGAAGCAACCAACGCGCATACTCGTTTTCTTGATGTGAATATGAACCGTCTGTTTGATGAAAAACAGCACGAGAGTAATCGAGAAGTGGATATCGCGAAGAACCTCAAGTACTTGGTTACTGAGTTTTACAAGGAAACGGTACCAGCCACTCGTTGGCACTTAGATCTGCACTGTGCGATCCGTTTGTCTAAGCATTACTCTTTCGCCGTAAGCCCTAAGGTTCGCCACGAAGTTCGCAGTAAAGCCTTGTTCGATTTCATTAACAGTGCTCACGTTGAAGCGGTGTTGTTGTCGAATGCGCCAACGAGCACTTTCAGTTGGTACAGCGCTGAAAACTTCGAAGCGCAAGCTCTGACAATGGAGCTAGGGCAGGTAGCACGAATTGGTGAGAACCAGCTTGATAAGCTAACGGCTTTCGATTTGGCAATGCGCAATCTGATTGCTGAAATAGAACCAGAGCATTTACCAAAGAAAACCATTACTTATCGCGTAAGCCGAACCATTGTTCGTTTGCACGATGACTTTGATTTCATGTTCTCTGATGACGTAGAAAACTTTACGGCATTCAAGCACGGTGAAGTGTTTGGTCATGATGGTGATAAGCCATTGATGGCGAAGAATGAAAACGAAGCGGTGGTATTCCCAAATCGTAACGTGGCTATCGGTCAACGAGCGGCTTTAATGGTGTGCGAAGTTGAAACACGATTCGACCACGGTCAGCTTGTGTACGATTAATACCGAGCCGGGTTAAAGCGACGAAAACAACCGCTCAACTGGTTGAAATATCAAGGTTCACATTACGGTGTGAGCCTTGAGTTTATTTAGGGATACAGGTAAGGTTACGCGAACAATTTCAAAGTAGCTTGATATGGATTTCCAACAACTTCTTCACCAAAAACAGCGCAAATGGACCCGAGCCATTTATCTGATGACAGCACTGCTTGTCGCGCTGAGTGCGATTTACCTAATGGTTGGCGATCTTTTCATTTCCCCTCTGGGTACCTTGTCCACGTTAGAACAAAAACTACTGATTGATTTACGCTTACCTCGATTATTGGCGGCTATTGCCATCGGGGCAGGGTTAGCTGTATCTGGCGCAAGCTTACAAGTCTTATTGGGTAACGTATTAGCAGAGCCAGGTGTGCTCGGCATTTCTGGTGGCGCAAGTTTGGCGATGGTTATCGTACTGTTCTTCTTACCGTTTGCTCCTACACCAGAACTGTTCATGATTGCCGCCGTTTTAGGCTCGCTCTGTTTTACCGTGATTCTAGTGAGCATGGTCAAGACGATGCGACTGACTACGGCTAAATTATTGCTGGTGGGTGTCGCGTTGGGCATTCTTTCAGGAGCGATGGTGACATGGGCGTTCTATTTTAGTGATGACTTAAGCCTACGCTTATTGATGTATTGGCTAATGGGCAGCTTGGGTGGTGTAACTTGGTACCAACACTCGCTCACGTTAGTAATGATCCCCGTTATTATCTGGCTGTGCCTTCAAGGTAGCAAGCTAGACAAACTGATGATTGGCGAGACCCATGCTGCGCAGTTAGGCGTGAACGTTCCGAGATTACGTTGGCGTCTAATCTTCGCTGTGTCTATTTTAGTAGGTTGCGCAGTAGCGTTAGGTGGCGTGATCAGCTTTGTGGGTTTGGTTGTGCCACACTTACTCCGTTTAGCGATTGGTACCGATAACCGATACCTTCTTCCTTTGTCTGCCGTTGCAGGTGCCGCGTTACTGGTGTTTGCTGATATTTGTGCAAGAACTTTACTAGATTCAGCAGAACTCCCCTTGGGTGTGATGACCACCAGTATCGGTGCGCCTATCTTCATTTGGATGTTAATTAAAAATCATGATTCAAATTAAGAGCCTGAGCGTCGGCGCTCGTTTATTACCATTATCATTTGAGCTCAAGCAAGGGCAGGTGACTCATGTCATCGGTCCTAATGGCAGTGGCAAAAGTACCTTACTCGAAGCGATATCTGGCGTTGGTGATGGCTACAAAGGTGATATAAAGCTCGACGGACAAGACTTGTCAGTATTATCACTGCAAGACTTGTCATTACATCGTGCTTATCTTTGTCAAAGTGCAAGACCTGCCTTCAACTTAGAAGTGTTCCAATACCTAGCGTTGTCACTGCCAAGCTCCTCACACGGACTTGATATTGAAATCAACGCAGCTTTGGACGAAATCAGCCAAATGTTGGACATCACAGACAAACTTCATCGTTCAATTCAGACACTGTCTGGTGGTGAATGGCAACGCGTTCGTTTGGCCGGAATGTGCCTGCAAATTTGGCCGTCGCTTAATCCATACGCAAAGCTGCTGATCCTCGATGAACCCGCAGCTCCACTAGATATTGCGCAAGAAGCGTTACTCTACAAACTCATTGAACGAGTGGCAGAGAAGGGCATCGCCGTGATCATGGCTAACCACGACCTAAACCGGACCTTAAGACATGCAGACCAAGTGTTGTTGCTCGACAAAGGTGTACTTCAAGCATCAGGTCGTGCAGAACAAGTTCTTACGCCTGAACAGCTAGAGTCCGTGTTCAACACTGAAGTCAAAAGTATTTCAGTCGATAATCAAACTTATCTGTTGTTTGGTTAAGCCTTTATCGTTTGGGTAAGACGGTTGAATCTTAGGATTGGAAAGCTCGGCAGTTATCGGGCTAACATCATCTCATATTCAACCATCATATCTGGCATCCCTAAACGCTGAACATAGCGCAACGTGCCTGTCGCTGGTTTTACTTCAACATCCCCTAAAAACTCTTCCCAGACATGAGCAATACCTTCGAATTGTGCAGAGTTTACTTCGTTGGTAAATGTCCAATCCGTCCTGACAATGTCGTTAACACTAAAGTCAGCTTCTTCTAAAAATGCCTTCATTTGGTCTAAAATCAATCGTGTTTGAGCAACAGGATCATTAGGGTGTTGAGTAATAAAGTCCGGGTTACAGTCAGCATGTCCTGTTACAAAGAATACTTCGCTGAACTCACTTAGTTTCAGTCCCCAACTAAACGCATTGCTCATATCGGGTAGGTTCTTATTACGAAAAGCTTGTTTAATGGCCATTTTATATTCTCTTTACTTGATCGTGTTTACAGCGAAACTTCCAATACGATTTTGCCACGAGCACGTTTCGATTGACTTAACTCCTGTGCTTGAGCGGCTTTAGATAGTGGGAACACCTTATCGATGTTCACTTTAATTACGCCATCATCAATTAAAGCGGCAATACGTTGTAGATCTCTGGCATTGGGTGAAACCCACCAACGTTGAAAATTTACGCCGAGTTGCAGTGGTAATGCGCTTTCAATGTCATCTAACAGTGAAACTACGTTGCCACCTTTTCGTACGACTTCGAGTGAACGCTCCGCGATGCCATCACCCCCAACAGCGACGAGCACAGCATCTAACTCATCAACAAGGTCTTCAAAGCGTTGAGTTTGGTAATCGATGAATTGATCGACCCCTAAAGCCATTAAGTAGGCTTTGTTGCTAGATGATGCTGTTCCGATAACATAAGCCCCGAGCGCTTTCGCTATTTGAACCGCAAAGCTGCCTACACCTCCGGATGCATTGTGAATAAGGACACGTTGACCGGCTTTGAGTTGGCAGCCTTCAACAAGTGCTTGCCATGCTGTTGTTGCGGCCAATGGCACTGCTGCAGCGGTCACGATGTCGAGAGACTTGGGCGCTCTCGCTACTAAATCACTATCGACAGCAAGATATTCGGCGTAGGCGCCTTGTTCAGAAATGGGCGCATATACATAGACCTGCTCCCCAAGTTTGAGGTTGCTTACATTGTTGCCTTTTTCGACAACTTGCCCTGCTGCATCCCAGCCAACAATGAGTGGCATTTCATGTTGACCGCTAGCCTGTAAGAATCCCTCTCTTACCATCCAGTCGACAGGGTTTACCCCCGCGCCTTGTACTTTGATCAGCACTTGATTTGGGGTGATGGTGGGTTTAGCTATATCGCCGAACGTTAAGTTCTGCGCACTTCCATACTCTTCTAAATACACGGCTTTCATCGTATTTCCTTATAAGTGAGTCATCTGATTTGTTTTTCTAACAGCGGGTTAATCTGCTTGTGGAACTCACTTTGCCCAACTTGTTACTTATCGTCTAATTGATGATTGGTATAATATGCATTGATTAATATGATGAGTTTGTCGATACTCATTCACTAACTCCCTGTGTAATTAGGCAAGTAAGATGGCGAATGTCGATCTGAATTTAATGGTCATTTTTGATGCAATCATGCAGGAAAGCTCGATTACAGTGGCTGCAGAACGATTGTCGATGACGCAACCGTCGGTATCGAACGCAGTCTCTCGAATGCGCCATGCTTGGAAAGATCCTTTATTCGTGAAACAAGGAAGAGGGATTCGCCCAACCCCTTACGCCGTCGAGTTGTGGAAAACGATTGGAGAGCCGTTAGAATCAATACGGATTGCAACTGAGCGTGATGAGTTTAATCCTGCGACGTTAAAGCGCACGTTTAGAATCGCGACTACAGATTGGATGGCAGATCTGTTTTGGTTGCCGTTAAAGCAACGAATAGAGCGTGAAGCGCCAGACGTTAATATTCACGCCGTACCTTACAACGTCAATGGAGAAAAGTTATTACTCAGTGCCGATGTCGATATGGTCTTGGATTATTTCGAAGGCAATTCAGCTCAAGTACAAACTCAACATCTGTTTGATAATCACTTTGTGTGTGCAATGCGTGCCGATCACCCGTTGGCTAGTGAAGAGCTATCGCTAAGTGCTTTTGCTAGTGCTGATCATTTGTTGCTCTCGTTATCAGGTGAGGCGACAGGCGGGGTAGACATGCTACTAGGACAGAAGGGAATGAAACGGCGCATCGCCATGACGGTGAACCACTGTTACTCCATACCTAGGTTGTTAATCAATACTGACATGATCACGACGATTCCATTACCGATAATATTGGAGAGCGTGAGCAAGGGAGATCTGGTGATTAAGAAAACGCCATTCACCATGCCGCCGGGGCCCATTTCGATGTCTTGGCATGTGCGCCATCAACGTGATCAAGGTACGTTATGGTTGCGTGAGAAAGTGCTTAGTGTTCTGAACCATGGTTTGCCTAAGAATTTACTTTTTGATCCGTTTCAATGAGAAGCGGTGCAAAGAGTATTCGTCTCGAAATTGCTTTTTCGCATTGTTAATCAGTATATTACTGACGTTATATATTGAGCATCGTCATTAAGAGTGACATTCTAAGTGTTGCTCAAATCTGAACAACACTTGATGTGATATTTGTAAATTGGAAGGGGAATTAGAGTGTTTAGATATATTCAGCGACGAAGGATCAAAAAGGTTATTAAGCTACTGTCTGCAAGGTTGGTAAAGAGCTATGGAAGCCGTGACTTTTTCTCGATTGGTCAGGTAGAAACGAGTTCTCGTGAATTGAGTAAGCGCCAACAACAAATCGCATTGGCTTTGTTTGCTGATCCACAAGATTTAGATGTTGAATTGGTTCCCACTATCCAGCTGTTACGTAATGATGTGTCTAATGATTTCTTCGGCGGCGAGAATTACACCGCGCGTGATGTGCTCAATCTTTTGGGTGGCGGTGGTTGGAAAGGCGGTCGCATGGACGATGACATGTCACATCGCATGGGCATGCATAGCCGTTATTAAATATCTTCTTACTACCTAACGCCTTTATATCCCCAAAGCGGCTTAATCATAAAGCCGCTTTTTTATTCATTTTGAATAATGTTCCCTCAATCAACACAGAATACTGAAATGTCATAATTCGAAGCAACATCATCTATCTACAACGCATTTGTTTGAGTTGTGTGATGCTGATTCCTATCAATATAAAACCCGCTGTTATTGATAAAATTGACGTATATATTTTTCGTTGTTCTTTAAGTCAGAAACTATAAACCCTCGAATTGCAGTACTGGTTGATTAGTAACCAATTGGTTTTGTGTTTAGGGTAAAATAATAGAGAGTGGGAAAGTGACAACAATAAATAATAATATTCTAAAAATAGCAGTGGGTATGGCTATGCTATCGAGTGTGCCGTCAGTGGCAAATGCTCATGGTTGGTCTGAATTTCCAAGTGCACGTCAGAACACCTGTTACGAGCAAGGAGGGGTTTGGTCAGGTACACCACCAAATGCTGCATGTGCTCAAGCAAAAGATATTTCTGGTTCATACCCGTTCGTTCAACGTAACGAGTACGCGAAAAATATCCAAGATTTCAACAACATCAATGCTGTAAAAGCGGCGATTCCTGACGGCACGTTATGTTACGCCAATGATTCGCAAAAACGCGGCATGGGTGCACCTCATACAGGCTGGACTCGAACCGAGCTAAATACTGGTACATTTGAATATGTATTCAACGCGACTGCACCACACAACCCTTCATTTTGGGAGTTCTACCTAACGAAGCCGAACGCAGACCTGAGCAAAGGCCTAGCGTGGGGGGACTTAGATCTTATCCAAGAAGTGGGGAATGTTCCTGTAAGCGGTGGCAAATACCGTATCAACGTGACGATTCCTTCAGACCGCTCTGGCGACGCAATCTTATACGTACGTTGGCAACGTGACGATGCCGCGGGTGAAGGCTTCTATAACTGTTCTGACATCACTATCGCAGGTGGTACAACCCCTCCACCAGAGCCGGGTCCTGAGCCTGATCTAGTCCGTGGCGACCTGTTTGTTTCTGACCAATTTGGTACTCCACAAGTTGGCGACACCGTTAAGTACGACATCATCAACAAGTACGGTGAAGTAGCGCGTAGCTTCGACATCGTTATCGACGCTTCAAACGTTAACGATTGGGCTCGTTTGTTGGCTTCAGAAATTAACGGCTGGCACGAAGAGTTTAAGGATGGCGCGATCTTCATTGGTGACTGGCACGCTGAAATGCAGCACTACATGTATTTCCAAAACGACCCTTCACGTAACTTCTTCAACTCAAAAGATAGCCGTGCTTCTGGTCAGTTAACGCTGATTGACGGTGGCGACGGTGGTGTTGAACCATTGAAAGGTGACATCTACGAGCTAGTGAAGAGTGACAATGTAGTGAATGCTGGCGATAAGGTTGTGATTGCAACAAGTGAAGCGGCGACATTGACTCAAACTCAAGGTTCTGCAGTAAGCATTCAAAACAATGGCACGGATTCTATCGTAGTTGATACCACTGGCATCACTGCAAACGAAACTCTATCGTTTATGGCTAGCTCTATTGAAAGCGAGAGTGTTGAAACCTTCACTTTTGAAGTGATTGCCGATGACGGTGGCGTAACACCAGACCCAGATCCAACGCCGGATCCTGATCCGACTCCTGATCCGACTCCTGACCCAGACCCTACGCCAGACCCAGGAACGTGGGACTCATCAGCGACTTACCTAGGTGGCGAAGTTGTGACTTACTCGAACCAGTCATGGAAAGCACAATGGTGGGTTCAAGGTGGTACAAACCCTAAAGCGACCTACGAAAATGATCAGTGGGGCGTGTGGCGTCCAGCCAACTAATCTCAATTAACGTTAGTTAGCTTTAAAGTAATAACTAAGACACCACACTCTATTGATGAGTGTGGTGTCTTTTCTTATGGGAGAAATAAACAAGTCGACCGTGAAGAGAATTGCGTTTAGGGTAGGGCTTTGGTTTACCTCGAATGCTCAGTTCACCTCGAATGCTTTGAATATCGGGAGTTCGGGAAGCTTAAGCGCACTGGATAAGAAAGAACTTTTTGATGAAAAAATCACAGATACTCGCCAATACAATTAAGAATCAGATAGAGCAAAATATCTGGTTGAGTGGTGAGAAGATCCCATCAATTAGAGATGCGTGTAAGCGCTATAAACTCAGTATCGAGACGGTACTGCAAGCCTATCAGCAGCTTGAAGATCAAGGCTATGTCCGCTCAAAGCCCAAGTCCGGCTATTTCGTGTTACCGCGTAGAAATGTGTTCACCTCAGAACTCGCACAACAAAAAGCCATTAAGCCGTATCCCGTTAAAATCAGTGATTTGCTTTACGATGTGCTCCAACGTGCCAAAGACCCTAGCATCATTCCACTTAGCTCGGCATTCCCAGATCCTGCTCTGTTTCCGCATCAAGCATTGTCGCGCAGTTTAGCCAATGCCAGCCGCCAAATGCCCGATAACAGCATGCTCACTAATTTACCTCCAGGCAGTGAAACACTTCGTAGACAAATTGCCCAACGCTATCAAGTTCAAGGCTTGAACGTACTGCCTGACGATATTGTGATTACTTCTGGGGCGATGGAAGCGCTTAATCTATGCCTGCAATCCTGTACCGAACCGGGTGACTTAGTCGCTATCGAGTACCCAGCGTTTTATGGTGTGTTACAGACCATAGAAAGGCTAAACCTCACTGCTGTTGAGATTCCAACAGACCCGACAACAGGGATTGATTTAGATGTGTTGGAGTCGGTTTTCGCTTCAATGGACATCAAAGCGTGCTGGTTCATGACAGAGTCGCAAAACCCAGTAGGCTATTCGATGAGTGATGGCAACAAGCAGCGATTGGCCGAGTTGGTGAACCAACATAAGATCCCGATGATCGAAGACGATGTGTATCGAGAACTGCACGTTGGTAATCAAAGCTCATTGCCTGCTAAAGCCTATGACACTGGCGAGCAAATCATGTTGTGTGGTTCGTTTTCCAAATCATTGTCGCCTGGCTTTCGAATCGGTTGGGTAGTTGCAAGGAAACAAGCGTTAAAGATTCAGAGATTGCAGCACCTTTCGACGCTCTCGAGCAGTATTCCGATTCAGCTTGGCTTGTCTCACTATCTGACATTTTATAGCTATGACAACCATCTTAAAAAACTTCGCAAGCTTTTGAATGAAAGGAAGAAGGCGCATATAGCATTGTTAGAATCCAGTTTGCCTAAGAGTGCTCTGATTCATAAAAGCCAAGGTGGCTACTTCATTTGGATAGAACTGCCTCACTCTGTTTGTGTTGAGAAGCTGTATGAGCTAGCCCTTGAACAAAACATCTCTGTCGCTCCGGGAATCATATTCAGCAGTGACAAAAAGTTCTCTCATCACATTCGACTCAACTGTTCGTACGCTTGTGACGACAAAATAGCAGAAGCCATTCAAACACTAGGCGGCTTGATTCAGACAATGGAATTGCAAGCCAATAGTTGCAGCTAAACTCTGACCAGTCGTTCGTCTAATAAGTAAATCTGTTCTGTTTTTTAACAATCAATCTGTTCTAGTTTGGTTCGCGAGAACTGTGCTGAAATACGCTCCAATTCTTAATATGAAAGCCATCATTATGATGTTTGGAGCTTAAATGTTTGATGTAGTTGAATTGTCGCGTTTACAGTTTGCGCTAACCGCTATGTTCCACTTTCTTTTCGTCCCTCTGACTATCGGTATGTCGTGTTTACTGGCGATCATGGAGTCGATCTATGTACTCACCGGTAAACAAATCTATCAAGACATGACCCGCTTCTGGGGCAAACTGTTCGGCATTAACTTTGCTTTGGGTGTCACGACCGGTTTAACCATGGAATTCCAGTTTGGCACCAACTGGTCTTATTATTCTCACTATGTTGGCGATATTTTCGGTGCACCTTTAGCCATCGAAGCGCTTGTCGCGTTCTTCCTAGAATCCACCTTTGTTGGATTGTTCTTCTTCGGTTGGGAAAGGCTATCGAAACGCCAACACCTTGTAGTGACTTGGCTAGTGGCTCTGGGCTCAAGCTTCTCTGCACTTTGGATTTTGGTTGCCAATGGTTGGATGCAAAATCCGATTGGAGCAGAGTTCAATTACCAAACTATGCGTATGGAAATGATCAGCTTTGCCGAAGTGGTGCTCAACCCTGTCGCTCAAGTTAAATTCCTGCATACCGTGGCCTCAGCGTATACCTGTGGCTCAATGTTTATCCTTGGTGTGAGCTCTTACTATTTGCTTAAAGGTCGTGACGTTGCTTTTGCAAAACGTTCGTTTGCTGTCGCAGCTTCGTTCGGCATTGCTTCTATTATCTCGGTGATCGTATTAGGTGATGAGTCGGGCTATGAACTGGGCGATGTTCAAAAAGTAAAGCTGGCCGCTATTGAAGCTGAATGGCACACAGAACCTGCACCTGCGGCGTTTACCTTGTTTGGATTACCGAACCAAGAAGAAGGCAAAACCGACTTCGCGGTCAAAATCCCTTATGTGATGGGAATTATTGCAACGCGATCTTTGGATGAGCAAGTCACTGGTCTTCATGACCTACGAGACCAACACCTCGTCCGCATTCGCAACGGAATCATCGCTTATGAATTGCTAGAGCGTTTACGAGCTGGCGACACCTCTTATGAGACGGAACAAGCCTTTGATCAAACCAAGCACGATCTCGGCTATGGCTTATTACTTAAGCGTTACACCGATACCGTGACCGATGCGACTGAACAGCAAATCCAACAAGCGGCAGATGATTCCATTCCAACAGTGTGGCCACTTTTCTGGTCATTCCGAATCATGGTGGGTTGTGGCTTCATTATGTTGTTTGTTTTTGGTGCGGCCTTCCTGCAAACCTACCGTAAAAACATTACGCAAAAGCCTTGGTTACTGAAAGCGGCGCTATGGTCAATTCCATTACCTTGGATTGCGATTGAAGCTGGCTGGTTTGTTGCGGAATACGGCCGTCAGCCTTGGGCAGTAGGTGAAATTCTTCCTGTGACGGTAGCGGCTTCTTCTCAAACCGTTGAAAACCTGCTTACGTCTCTTGCTCTCATTATCAGCCTATATACCGTATTCATCATTGTTGAAAGTTACTTGATGATTACCGTGGCTAAAAAAGGCCCAAGCAGTTTAAAAGCGGGCCGCTATCACTATGAACAAAATACAACTTCGCTTGAAGCCAAATTGGCACAAAAAGTTCAACAATAAGGTGACTGACTGATGTTCGAATATGACACATTGCGTTTAATTTGGTGGGTTCTGATTGGTGTACTGCTGATTGGTTTTATGATCACCGATGGTTTTGATATGGGAGTGGGGGCGTTGTTGCCGTTTATTGGTAAAACGAACGCTGAAAGACGAGTCATGATCAACTCTATCGCGCCCCATTGGGACGGCAACCAAGTGTGGTTAATTACCGCAGGTGGTGCGTTGTTTGCGGCTTGGCCTCTGGTTTATGCGACATCGTTTTCAAGCCTTTATGTGGCGATGTATTTGGTGCTTATTTCATTGTGGTTGCGTCCTTTGGCGCTTGAGTATCGAGCAAAGATCGACAGCGATCAGTGGCGACAAGTATGTGACTTGGCAATTTCGTTCTCAGGCTTCTTCCCTCCTATCTTGTTTGGGGTGGCGTTTGGCAATTTGATACAAGGCTTACCTTTTACGCTCAATAGTTTCTTGATGGTTGAGTACCATGGTTCGTTTATCGATTTGATCAACCCATTCGCGCTTTTGTGTGGTCTAGTCGGGTTATTGATGGCGCTGTTACAAGGCGGTGCGTGGTTGATGATGAAAGCCACAGACGCAGTGTACAAAAAGGCAAGAACAGTGACGCAGGCGAGTGCTGTATTTGTCGCTTTCCTTATGGTGATTGGCTGTATGGCGATAAACCATATTGACGGGTATGTGATAGTCAGTGCGATGGATCATAGCTCGGCTTCGAATCCTTTGAACAAAGAAGTCATCACACAAACAGGCGCTTGGTTAACCAACTTCGATACGTACCCTTGGATGTGGTTTGCACCGATCGGCAGCGTGACTATTCCATTACTGGCTTTGATTGGCGTAAGGTTGAAGTGGGATGCGATTGCTTTTATTAGTTCAAGCCTGACTAACGCTTGCATCATCTTAACGGCGGGTTTCTCGATGTTCCCGTTCATTATCCCGTCTAGCGTTAACCCGAGTAATAGCCTAACGCTGTGGGATTCAACATCGAGCGAACTGACCTTGAACATCATGACAGGCGTAGCATTCGTGATGGTGCCAATCATTCTGTGTTATACCGCGTTCAGTTATCGAACCATGTTTGGGCGACTCGATAGCGAGTATGTCGAACGTAATGGCCATTCACTGTATTAAGGAGTTTTTCATGTGGTATTTTGTTTGGATATTGGGCTTATTCCTAGCCTGTGCATTTGCGGTTTTGAATGTCATCAGCCTAGAAAAAGGTGATTCAGAAACGGAGTCTAATCGCTGAGCAGGGCTCTATAAGAAGATGAGAGTTATATAGAAAACAAGAGCTATATAAAAAGACCAGAAGTGTGAGTTTCTGGTCTTTTACGTTTTGTAATGTGTTGAAGAATTATTCCAGAGTAAGGTTTTCTTTAATCTCATCGTTAAGATACCCCTGACCAAAATCTGGTGTCATGAATTCGACGGAGGAGGAGTCTAGATAGCTGGTTTCTAGATAACTCGACTCTAGATAATGGAAATCTAAGTGATCAGCAGTTGCGTAGGTGGGAATCGCAGAAAACAAAACGATACTGATCGCTGCAGCGATATTAATGACTTTGTTACGTTGAGAAGTAATTTTCATAGTAGTGCCCTCGAAAGGTGGGCAAATCCATCTGCCTATGAGAATTGAATCTGAGATATTTAGAAGTCGTAAGACAAACCAAGTGTGATGATGCTGTCGTTGTCGATTGGTATCATTGGACCACCGCCAATTTGTAAGTCACCCTCGTTGGTATTGAAGTAGGTGTATTTCACGTAGGGTGTCCAGTCGTCAATGCTCTTTGATAGGACGACTTCGTGTTCGTTAGTGCGGTAATCGTCTTGGTCAATGAGATCGGTGCCAACATTGGATCCGTCACGGTTCTCGTGAGTGTATTGGTAAGCTAAATCCCAACCTGCGAGAGAATACCCCGCACCGGCGATGAACTTATTGGTGTTGATCGTGGTGTCGCTTAGTTTTTCGGGTACTTGCCCTGACTGGTTATATCCCAATCCACTGAATACATTGAAGTTGTCGTTCACTTGATAATCGATAATACCTTCGATTAATAACTCTTCACCGTTGTCCCATTTACCGAGTTCACCGTATAGGTTGAACGTGAAGGACTCGCTGATGTGAAAGTCGTGGCCGTAACCCGCTGCTAACCAACCTTGGTCATCAAAACCTATATAGACTTGTCCATTTTCTGAGGTATCGATTAATGCGCCAGCTTCTGTGGTGTAGACACCGTAATCAGCAGCATTAGAGGCAACGTTTTGTTCGATGTAAACTTGAGTCGAAGTCGCAAACGCTGCGCTGCTGAGTAACGTAAGTGGTAGAGCAATAAGGTTAAGTTTTTTCATGGATTCTCCAGTGTCGTTCTATTGAATTAACTTGCTGGAGAGTATGTGATTAAACTGAATTTATATTAATAGGGTTAACTTTAGTTAAAACCTCAGTTTCATTTATGTTTCCTTAATGCTGATTTGATTGCTTCACGGGTTTTGATGTGCTGTTCGTCATTAGCATAACGGCGGTGATAGAGCATTCGAAACGTGAGCGGTTTCAATTTGATGGGGATAGGGTGAACGCGTAAGCCAAGCGCTGGTGCGAGCATTTCTGCAAAAGAACGAGTAGAAGCGGCGATATAATCTGTCGTGCTTGCCAAAATCAGCATGCTTGAAATTGAGCTGGTTTCAATTCTGACTTTTCTCGGCTCGATATCGCTCTCTGATAAAAACTCGACTGTGTTCATGTTGGCGCGTTTGATCTTGAGCGCAATATGCTCCTCTTGGAAATACTCCTCTTTACTCAGTGTCTCACCAATTCGAGGGTGGTTGATTCGAGTCAGACACACGGGCTCCTCATCGACGATGGTTTCTTCAATCAATGAGTGTTTCTTACTCGAAAGTACATCAATGACGATATCCACTTTTTGTGCAGTAAGCGCATCAAACAGTTCTTCCTCTTCGAGCGGCGCTTCCGTAAAGCTTACGCCTTCAACCTGGCTAACGAAATGAAGCAAGCTCTCTGTGCAATAGACTTTAAGGTCATTCTTTTGCTGCTCAACCGTTCCAATGATGTTCAATGGGTCTTCTATCTTATTAGCGAGTGATACCGCTGCTCCAGTGGGCGCGATACCTCGTCCTTCTCTCACAAATAAAGCCTTGCCCACGACACCTTCGAGTCTCTTAATAGCCGCGCTTACCGCGGGTTGAGAAATATCGAGCTGCTCTGATGCCACGGTGATAGAGCTGTGTTTGTAAACGGCCAAAAATGTCGTCAGTAGATTAAGGTCCAAATTCAGTTCCCTCTATTCTTATTGCCACTCATCCAAATCATGGTGGAGTCGTTATTAACTCATAAATGAAATGGAGGTTTTAAGTAAAGTTTACACTATATATCAAGGTTCTGTTTATTAATAAACTTGTTTGCATCGGAGTGAGGAAGGAACTTCATTCATTTACTAAATACTCAGACCGATAGGTGAAACTATGAGAACTTTCGCAAAATTATCAATCATCTCTACAGCAATGATCATCACGACAACCGCTTTTGCTGCTGACCCAATGATGCAATACAACACCAAGCAGACTAACTCTGATATTCAAAAACTCGAGAAATTTGAATATCACGAGGGTGAAACCCTTGAAGAGTATCTGAGCACTCAACCTAAGGGGAACTTGTACTCTTCAGAAGAAGAAGTGCTTTCTGTGTTAATGGGCGGTGTAAACAATGGTGACTATCGCAAAGAAACCAATTCAGGTTGGAAAGAAGGCCTGATGTTTGAGGGCATTGCACCTTATGGAGATCACATGGTGTCGGGCGCCAACTGGTTCCCACGAACTGAAGAAGTTCAACCGGATGAAATGCGTGTCACGTTCATGGGGACATCACCAATGATTCGCCCGGGGCAGGCAAACACCTCGATATACGTCGAATTGGGTAACGGCTCTAACTTTGTCTTTGATTTGGGTGAAGGATCAATTGCGAACTACGTAGCGGCGGGTGTCGCGATGAATGAACTCGACCATATCTTCATTACTCACTTACACGTAGATCACTACGGCTCGTTACCTTACCTGTATCAATTTGGTGGTTGGAATGGTCGCTGGGAAAAGCCGCTTAACATTTATGGTCCGAGTGGTGCGACCCCAGAATATGGCACTCGTCATATGATTGAAGGCATGCAGCAAATGTTGAACTGGCACACCGATGCATTTGATGTGTTCCCATCAGGCAACGACATAGTGGTACACGAGTTTGATTTCCGCGACGACGGTGGCGTTATCTATGACCAAGACAATGTGGAAGTGATTCACTGGCGACGCAGTCACGCAAAAGATGGCGCGTCTGGTTACCGCTTGAATTGGACTCAAGATGACGGTCGAGTGCTTTCGTTTGTTTGGACAGGAGACGGTCGCCCAACCGAGTTGGATTTGAAATACGCAAAAGGTGCAGACTTGTTCATTACTGAGCTGCAAACCGAAACGTTTGGTGTGTCTTCGATTATTCAAGGTGTGCCGCCATTCTTAGCTCGTTACACCGTTGATACTCACCATACACCAGCGTACGCGGCGGGTTATGTGGCGAATGAAGTACAACCGCGCTTGTTCATGACAACGCACATGACATTCGACCCATATCTCAATGAGGAAACCGTTGCAGAGGTTCGCCACCATTGGCAAGGGCCTTACCACTTCGGTGCGCCAGATGGCATTGTCGTTAACATGACTAAAGATAATGCGTGGGTTCGTGAAGGTATTTTACCTGACTTCCCGAATGCGAGAGCGCCACAATTTGATATGGCCGATGGGTCTGACTTTAGAATCCCGCTGCCGAAAAACAGCCGTGAAGACATACAAGAACAAGAGATTCGTGATTTAGAGTTGGATCCAAAACTGTACTACCCAGAAGGCTACCACCCAGAGCTGTTAACAGAGTGGCCTGTCGACCGTGACATCGTGATCCCAGCTGAACAAGTACCAGAAGCAATGAAGCAAGGTATGAACACCAAGCAAGAATACATGGATAGAGTGCGTGCTCACCACAACCTTGAGCGCAAGTCGGTAAGTCGTCCAACTGAGCCTGGTGAAGGAGCAGGAACCGATAACAAATAGGGTATTTGCAGTGAGGGCTGATATTGCCCTCACATCCTAAAAAGTTAGGTAAACAAACCCATTATCTTACTCAATCATAAAGCTATTGCTTACAACTTCTTTGCTTAGAATATCTGGAGTTCATTATGAAAAAATCAATTTTAGCGGTCGTCATTCTATCTTTAGTGTCAGCGTCTGTTTTCGCTAACGGACAATCCAATGCTCACAACTATCAACCTGGTGCGACGAATAACTCAGAACGTTTAGCGGATATTGATCCTAACTACGAACTGACCTTACCTTCAAAAAAAGAAGGCTACACCATGTATGACAACCAATCCATGTCTGATGGCGGGACCTACACAACGTATGTCAAACCGAACCCTTCCGATGCAATGCATGTAGCCGATGAAGGCTCGCTAAAAATAACGCATGGAGAAGGTGGTGTCATTATGACGGAATACACCACAAAGAATGGGCAACACACGTTTTCAGTAATGTGCGGCTACACCTCGGGCCCATCATACTGGGCTGACGGAAAACCAGCGAAGGTATGTGAAGAGGCGCAAGCACTAGCGGTTGCATTGGAAGCAAAAGGTGAATGGGAGGTGAAGCCAATGACTTACACCATCGCACCAGCAAGAATCGTAGTTGATAAGTGATTTTTGTCTACAGAACACTCGTTATATCGAGCCTCGTTATCCAATCATATTGATTATTTGTAGTGAGACAGAGGGGTACTCAGGCTGAAATGGTCTTGAAGTTCCCCTCAGCTTAGCTCACCTCACAAGAAGCTAAGTCAGCCAACTAATCAAATTTGTATTCGAAAATACAGAAGGTCTATCCTATGAAAAATACCATTAAGCTACTGGCTATCGCATGTGTTTTACTTACTCCAATGCTTGTCGCCGCTGCCGAACATAATCACAGTCACAATCATTTTAACCCTGAATTAGAGCAACTTGGCGACGACATTATTGGTCTAACCGTGTGTTACAAAAATGGTCATCTATCAGATGAGAATCAAGAGCCTGCGTTTATGAACCTTATCAACCACGCCAATGTAGAAGGTGAGGAGTTGGGGATGTACTACATGGATAAGTTGGGCCCTAAAGCTGAGCAAATCATGAGTGATGACGACGCTCGTCGCTTATGGACTCAAGATTATTGTGCTGATTTGACTGACACTTATTTGGATTCAGATAAGTTAGCTCAAAGATCAAATGAACATCAAAGTCATTCACACGGCCACGATCATGGACATAACCATAACCATAACCATAACCATAATCACGATCACCATGGACATGGCGACTTGACACCAGAGGTGCTTGAGCAAGATATCGAACGAGGTCGTTTACTCAGTATCAACTAAGCCCAATAAGATAAGCGTACTTACTTTGTTACCTCTTGGCACAAAATGGTAAGACTCGATTCGAGTGAATGACTAGAATTATCTCAAACGAAACAAGTGAATTAGGGCGGATTCTAGTCACTTTATCTTATTCGAATGGATGCTTTGAAAGCTCGAAAGAGGATTATTTTATGTACGAACTCACACTGATTCTAAGCCTAATGATGGGTGGCGCTGACAGCACAGCAGAAATGGAAGTTAACACCCAATTTACGACTCTTGAGCAATGTAATGAAGAAGGCGCAGCGTTAGCTAAGAAGCTCAATGCTACGGACCTTAAAGTCATGCAAGTTCAATGTGAACGTGACTAATCAAGAGAGCTAGTTAAACAATATGGGCACATACCTTTGTGTCCATATCACATCAACATAATAACCTAGTCTTTACTCTCTCCATCGGAAACTTTCCGTTAGCCACTACAAGTAAAACCATATTATTAATACGCCTTCGTCAAAATACTGTTTCCCTCCACTTGCTAATTCCTTAATTTGAAACAATTTCATCTAACCTATTGTTAAATATTTACTATTTGATAGTGTGTCTAGGTGCACATTAAGGATGTGTTTCATATTTAGCGATGAAAATAGTAGGAGTTGCGATGAGTATTATAGTGAGACGGTCTGAACCGTCAGATGCAAAGGGAATCAAAGAAGTTTACGAATGCACTAATGCTTATACCGGTACGCTGCAACTCCCAAATCCATCTCTGGAAAGCTGGCAAAAACGAATCTCTAATATGCCTGACAACGTGTACTCGTATGTCGCGATGATCGACGATGAGATTGTTGGCAACTTGGGAATGGAAGTGTGTGTGAATCCAAGAAGACGACATGTGGCTTCATTTGGTATGGGTGTTAAAGACGATGTGTTAGGCAAAGGTGTGGGTAGTCAGCTGCTCGCGACCGCGATCGACTTGTGTGATAACTGGATTAACATCAAACGAATGGAGTTAACGGTATACACCGATAACGAAAGAGCGATCAGCCTGTATAAGAAGTTCGGTTTCGTGATTGAAGGAGAGTCCGCAGGGTTCGCTTTCAGAAATGGCGAATATGTGGCGGCTTACCACATGGCGCGACTGGTATAGCATTTAGCTACAATTAACATACAGGTGCACCTGACACTCGGCTGCATTTAACACAAAGCTACGATTAACACAGTTAGAATTAACTGACAGATAATAAAACGCCACGTTATTTAAACGTGGCGTTTACTATTTTGGTGCGCTGGCCGGTTTAGACAACCAGTCTTAACCTCAGTTCAGTCGTAAACTTAGTTAAGCCGTGAGTGGCTCAAGGTTCGCAGGGCGGTAGTGTACAGATTTTAGTACTTTACCTTGGCGAACTGTCTTGCCTTCAGATACGAAATCTTCCGCGCACTTAGCGATGATGTATTCGCCTTTTTGAACCGCCATCAGCTTGATGTTCTGCTCAGCATAGAAGGCTTCTGTTTCAGCGTATTCTGTTTCGTTGCGACATACTTTGCTCATGTTGCTTGAGTGTACTTCGTCCCAGCAAGGTAAGAAGTCAATTGAGCGGTTTTTAGAAACATTCAATAGCAGGTCGATCAGGTAGCTGATTGCTAGGTTGTCTTCAACCTTAGCTTGGCCAAGGTGAACCAGACGCCCCATCAAAACATAAACGCTGTCTACAATAGCGTCCGCTTGTTCGATTTTTGAGTCAGCTTCTGCAAGTTCTGTCAGTTCTTCGATCGCTAGAGAGGTATGTAGCGTATCGCCCTTTTCGTCCATTGTTTCAGGAGCAGCAACAGGCAGATCAAAAGTACTGCGGAACTCTTCAATGTCGCGGTAAAGGTGATCGTAGATTTCTTGGCTTAGTTGAGAAAGGTTCATTTTCCTATCCATTCTGTTTCGTTAATGGATTATTTTACCAAAGCTAGGAATAGGGTGCTAACGCAAAGTCGAAGAAGTCGACTTTTATTCATTGGACCAATGAGGTATTTTGCATACAAACCAATTGATTATTATGTTTTTTTACACTTTACTCTTCTTAATATACCAAATATTAATGTTGCCATTAACTTCGGCTGCAGTGGGACCTCATTTATGAACCAAGCCAGTGAAAGCGAAATTGTTATACGTCGCTTGTATCAAATCACCAATGATTACCGGAAGGGCTTCGATATTCAGATCGCTCAGCTGCTTATCATGGGGCTTGAACGCTTCAACCTTGATATCGGTATTTTATCTAAAGTCGAGGGTAATACTTACTTAGTTGAACACTCTGTCACACCTGAAGGGGTTGAACTCAATAGTGGCGATATCTTTGATTATCGTTCAACCTATTGCGAAATTACCTGTAAATCGATTGGTCCTATCTGCATAGAGCATTGTGGCAAACACGATAAGTATGCGACGCATCCCGCTTACCAGTCTTTTGGTTTAGAGTCTTATATTGGCATCCCGATTTTCGTTAATGATGAGCTTTATGGCACCTTAAACTTTTCAAGCCCGGCTCCTTATCATCGTGAATTCAAAGAGTTCGATATCGACGTTATGAGGTTAATGGCCTCATGGATCGAAGTGGAACTGGTTAGAAGGCAGCAAGAACGAAAACTCAAAGAGCTGAATGAGAAGTTAGAGTACCAAGCTCTGTACGATCCTCTGACACACTTGCCGAATAGACGTTGCTTGTTCAAAACGTTGAATGCAGAAGTGGAGCAGTTAAAAGGATCTTTAGGAAAGGGAACCTTGGCCGTTGTCGACATCGATTTCTTTAAACAGGTCAATGACACTTATGGCCACCAAATGGGTGATGTTGTCTTAAAGAAAGTGGCGAACGTGCTGAGCAATAACACTCAAGAAGGTGAGTTTGTGGCGCGCTTTGGTGGCGAGGAGTTCATTCTTTGGTACCCCAATAAAACCCCAAGTTGTGTTGAAGATAAGTTCATGACTCTTTTACAAGAGATGAAGAAAATCACGCTTGATAGAAAGCCAGTCACTATATCAATCGGTGCGTGTCATTTTGAGTTGAGTACAGGGGATACCAAAGGGGAAAGGATGTCGGCGTTAGATAAGCTCATCAAAGTTGCCGATGAATGCCTGTACATTGCGAAACAAAATGGACGAGATCAGTTCATTTCTCGTCCATATCATCAAGAACGGTCAGGAATATGAGCCATCTTGTTAGCGATTAACTGAACAGGTAAGGGAACAGTTGACGACGTTCTTCAGGAGTTAAAGATTCAACTCTCGCGATGTTGGTATCAGGAATCGCTTCAGGGTTAGGGTAGTGCTTCAACACTTTTTCCATACTCGCTTCACGAATCAAATGGTAAACCGGATACGGAGAACGGTTCGTTAGGTTTTCATCGTCTTCTGGATCCGCACCACCAAAACAATAGTCTGGGTGGAAGGTTGCCACTTGGTAAACGCCTTCCCAATCTTCTTGCTTGATCAACGCTTCAATCCAATCAATGAACATGTTGTAGTCGAAGAAATCTTGCAGCATGTTAGGTACAACCACCAAAGTTGTCTCCAACTCGGCGACTGGCGTGTTATCTAACTCTACGAAATGCGTCATGATGTCTTCCAACAACGCTTCTTCCGTATTTGCTTCACTCACAAAGATCTTAATCTGTTTATTACGTTGTGGCTTGGCTGCGAATGGACACAGGTTTAGGCCAATAACGACATCGTCTAACCACTGTTTTACTTGGTCGTGGATGGTTTGAAGATCTGTGCTTTGAGTGTTCGACATAACAGGTTCCGAAATGAAATTTTGCGTAGGATATCAGAACGGACGTCAATCAAAAGCAATAATTCAATCAGACAGCTTGTGTTACTTAAGCTTCAGCTAGCTTCGAGGTTGATCCTTGAAGTTGTTTCAACTGATAGACCCAAGCAAATATCGCAACATAGAAGATTGAACCGCCCGCAATCACGCCATTCCAACCGAACAGTTGCCAGCAATACAAGAGTAAGAAACCACCTAAGCTCCCGCCTATGTAATAGTGTACTAAGTAAAGAGCGGTTGCCGTTGCCTTAGCGCTCGGTGCTTTTTGACTTACCCAAGAGTAGGCAAGGGTATGGGCGAAGAACGCGCCGCCACTAATCAATAGCAAGCCTGCTAACATGAACGGGACTTTGTCGACGGCAGAAATTAGCATTCCGATTAAGCTAATACACACGCCCATCAATATTCCGTTTAACGGATCAAAGCGAAGTGTCCATTTGTTGGATAGCTTAGAACTTACCGTTCCGGCCAGATAACATAGGAATATCAGTGAAGCTAAACCAACGGGTACCGAGTGAGGCGCAGATACTAGCCTGAAGCCCATTACTGAATACAAGTTAACGAACAGGGCAAAGTTAGCGCCACCAATCAACATCGCGAGCCACAAGGTACGGTTTCTTAAATGCATCACTACCGAGCGGTTATGATGAAAGAACAACCCTTTCTGAGGTTTGAAGTTTTGTTGGTCAGGCAGGCTATAAGCAATATAGAGTGCGCCAAGCAAAGAGCCGACAACGAAAAACAATACCGTAGCGTGCCAGTCAAAGTAATCTGTGATTAAGCCCCCGAGTACACGCCCGAAGATTCCACCTAGTGAGTTAGCCGCAATATAACCGCCGATCGCGACTGCGAATGCTTTGGGTGATAACTCTTCGACCATATAGGCAACCGCCACGCCCGCAAAAGCAGCGACTGCGACACCCATGAATGCTCTGGCAATAACAAGTTGCAGTAGAGTGGTTGTGAACGCCATGCTCAATCCAATCAAAGGAATAGCGAACAGACTGAACAGAATGATGGGTTTTCGGCCAAAGGTTTCAGAAGCGATTGCCCAAGGCACCAAACTGATGGAAAGCCCCAGCGTTGTCGCGGCAAACAGCCAGTTGATCTGAGTTTCAGATACTTGGAAGTGCTCCGCCATGTGCGGCAAGATTGGCTGAAAGAGGTAAAGGTTACAGAAAATGATAAACGAGCCAATTGCCAATGATTGGGTGATGCGTTTGTATTGAGGACTGCCTTTATCAAACATTTACGTTGTGCCTGCGCGAGTAAGTAAGCTATTTGTGAACAAGTTATCAGCACAAGTGTGATTAAAGAAATATATTAAAAATATCACCTCTATATATTAAATATATCGCCATGCTTGAATCAAAACCTCTTCGACATTTTCTGGCCGTTGCTCAGTTTGGTAATTTTACTCAGGCGGCCAAAGCGCTGCATATCGCACAGCCTGCATTGAGTATTTCCATTAAGAAACTAGAACAGACATTGGAGTTGATTCTATTTCGTCGAGGCGATAAATCCGTCACCTTAACGGAAGAGGGAAAAGTGTTGTTCGAGCATGCGAAGCGAATCGCCCAGCAGTTTGATGATACTCAGCTCGCGATGAACGAGTTAAAGGGGTTAGAGAAAGGAGAGGTGCGTTTAGGAGCACCAAGTATGATGGGGAGCTACTTTTTCCCGCAAGTCGTGATGGCATTTAAAAGCCAATACCCAAACCTAAAGTTGACCTTGATCGATGCAGGCACCGCTTCTATTCGTGAAATGTTGTTAAACGGCGAACTCGATATTGGTGTAATTAATCATGAGAACGTGCCTGATGATTTGGAAACGGATCATCTGTTAAGTTCTGAGATGGTCGCCGTTGTCGGTAAGGAGCATCCGTTAGCACAACAGCCTTCGATGACCTTTGAAGAATTCTTTGCTCAAGAGCTGATCATGTTCAAATCGGGCTATTTCCACCGCGATTTTATTGATGCGACCTGTAAGAAGTACGATCTTGATATGACCATTGCGTTTGAAACCAACTTGCTCCCGATGATTCTTTCTATCGTTAAACGAGAGTTTGCGATCACCGCGCTGTTGAGCTTAGTGACGGAATATGAGAAAGACGTGATAGGCGTGCCATTTAAAGACCCTGTAAAACTGAATCTATCTTTGGCCTGGAGAAAGGAAGGGTATTTGTCGAAAGCCGACAGAACCTTTATTGATTTCGTTAAGCGGTATGTGTGATTGAGTAAGATTTAAATAAACAAAGCCCGAGTATCCTAGATTGGATATTCGGGCTTTGTTGTATAGAAGTATGACTGGCTCAGAGCACGTTAGGTGTTCTTTGAGTTATACATCTTATCGAAGTTTTTCTGATTCCAGCCGACCATCACTTGGTCACCGATTTTCAGCACAGGGATAGAGCGAGCACCCATCGCCTGTAATTCTTTACGGCCACGCTGCATTTTTGCATTCGTTAGGCGATATTCAATTTTCTTCGAATCCAAATAGCGTTGTGCATCTTTACAGTGCGGGCATTTGTCTGCGACGTACAATACAACACGTTTCATTTTTACAATCTCTTTTTGAGTGTAGCTCTTGGTGAATCTCGCTAAAGTGTAACGAATCCTAGGTGATTAGAAAAGTGTGATCAGTTACACTATGCGGCTCAATTTTCAAGACCACAACATATTGTCGTGGTGTAACTTGTACGGTCTTTCAGCATGCATCCTTCTTTACGCTATATTCAAGGCTACCCGAAGCACATTCTCGACCCGGTAACTCAACTTGTTGAATCAGGTAAATTGGTGCCGTGGTTTGAAGCTCGCTACCCAAAGAATCATGAAATCAAAAGCGAGAAAGCCCTGTTTGACTATGCGATTGAGATTAAAAATCGCTACATGAAAAAAACGCCACCGATCAGTAAAGTGATTTATGACGGTAAGATACACCTAATTAATAATGCATTAGGTCTGCACTCTTACGTCGCGAAGAATCACGGTGGAAAGATCAAATCGAAGAACGAGATTCGTATCGCCAGTGTTTTTAAAAATGCACCAGAACCTTTGCTGAGAATGCTGGTGGTGCATGAACTGGCGCACATCAAAGAGAAAGAACACGACAAAGCCTTTTACCAACTATGCTGTCACATGGAGCCGGAATATCATCAACTTGAGTTAGATGCCCGTTTATTCATGATGAATTTAGACTTAAAGAAGTAGCCCAATGAGCCAATCACAAAATAGAACTACGCTAAGCCTGTCGAAAAACAGTACCTCATCAACAAAAACAAAAGACAACCAAGCTGATCAAGGTAACCGTAAGCACGGTGATATTAAGCCAAATGCAGGCAAGCCAAGCAGCGACAAGCGTATTTCTACAAAGAACACATCGGACCGCAAAAACAGTGCTCCCAAAGGTGCTGACAACAACAAAGCAAAGCGACCTTTTGCAAAAGATAGCAAAGGTAAACCGGGTGCGAATAAAGGGTCATCGAATAAGGGTTCTTTCAATAAAACTGCTTTTAACAAAAACGCAGCCCAGAAAAGACGCTCGACTGAAAAGCCTCAAGGTGGATTACACCCAAGAAATCAACATACAGGTCGCTATGACTTCGAGTTATTGGTTGCAGCCTTGCCTGAGCTAAAAGAACATCTGATCAAGAACCCGGTGGGCGAAGACACCATTAATTTCTCAGATCCATTAGCCGTTAAGCTACTTAACAAGGCTTTACTGGCGCATCACTATGGCGTTAAGCATTGGGATATTCCTGCTGGTTACTTGTGCCCGCCAATTCCTGGCCGTGCAGATTATATTCACAGAGTGGCAGACATCCTTAATAGCGATGGCCAAGGTGAACCCTATAACCATGCTTCTGTGAAAGCATTAGATATAGGTGTTGGTGCAAACTGTATTTACCCAATCATTGGTGCGACAGAGTATAAGTGGCGCTGGACAGGTACTGATGTCGATTCAGTCTCCATCAAAACAGCGAACTTCATTGCGGAAAGTAACCCTAATCTAAAAGGTAAGATTCGAGCTCGCCTGCAAGCCGACTCAGAATCTATCTTTAAGGGCGTGATTAAGGATAATGAACGTTACGATGTCACAATTTGTAACCCTCCATTCCATAGCTCTCTAGAAGAGGCGGAAAAGGGATCACAACGTAAACTGGATAACCTAGCGGCAAACCGTGCTAAGAAAGCGGGTAAGTCATTCAAGCCAGAAACGAATAAGCAGCCAGCTAAGTTAGACAAATTAACCACGCAAAATAAACCAACCTTAAACTTTGGTGGACAAAAGTCTGAACTTTGGTGTCCGGGTGGTGAAGCCGCTTTCATCATGAAAATGGCGAGAGAGAGCCAGCTTTTTGCTACTCAAGTATTGTGGTTTACGACATTGATCTCTAAGAAAGACAACGTTGATATGGTTCGTTCAGAGCTTGGCAAGCTGAGAGCTAAACAAGTAAAAGTGGTTGAGATGTCGCAAGGCCAGAAGGTGAGTCGTTTTATCGCATGGACCTTTATGGACGACGAACAAAGACAAGAGTGGATTGAGCTTAAATAACAGACTGTACTTAGTTAAGATATTAAGCTGAAATTACGAACGGGCTTGTTGTTAACGCAACAAGCCCGTTTTTTATATCTATCGCAACGACTCTAAGCTTAGGCAGCCTTAAACGGAGAGCAGTTCGTCTAATTTACTTTGGTATTTCTGTTGAAGTGCACGGTTACCCGCCTTCTTTTCGAGTTCGACCAAGATTTGAAGTGATGGAATTTGATAGCCATAACGTTGGTGGAATTTGAATAAGCGGAGCCTAGCGTCATTGTATTCGGCCTCACTGACTTCAATTTTAGAAAGCTGTAGTACGGATCTAGCTCGATTTGGGTCGTGGTCAATCGCACGAGAGAAGTAGTATTTTGCTTGCTCGACCTCTCCGGCTTTAAACGCGCAGAATGCCGCATTTTCATAACTGGCAGAGACGAGATAATAATAGGGTTGGTCGATGGCACGGTTAAAGTATTTATCGGCTTGCTCGTATTCGCCCTGTTTACACAAGAATGTACCGTAGTTGTTCAATACGTTGCCGTTTCTTGCGTCTAACCTCAGCGCTTTCTTATAGGCGTCTCTTGCTTCGTCAACTTCCCCAACTTGTTCGTAATAGTGCGCAATGGAAAGGCGAGCTCGATAGTAGCTAGGTGCGTGTTTGATGGCGAGTTCTAGGTTCTCACGTGCTCTCACCATATTCCCTTGCCCCATATAACCCAAACCTAATTCAATACGAGATTCAGACATCGCAATAGGGTCGCTTTCAATCTTTGGCGGTCCTTCAGTCACAGAAACGCAGCCAACCAACGCAAGAGAGGCGAGTAGTATCAGACTCGATAACGAAAGGGGGTGGGATAATGAAATAGGTTTAGATAATAACGGCTTAGCGGGCATGTGAAGCTCCTTATGAACACCAACCCATCATATGAAATCAAACCCATTGAAGTGGTAAATCTATTATGGAATGCGACTCAAACACCATAAAAAAACCGCGTCCAATTTGGCGTTTTATCAACAACCTACTGAACACGGCTTTATGTGTTTGTGAATCGGAAGAAACAACTTAATCGTCTTTGGTAAAGTTGTCTTCGCTGAAGTGATCCAAATCGTAAGGTGTTTGTTGGTAAACGCAGTAGTTCAACCAGTTTGAGAATAACAAGTGCCCATGACTACGCCAGCTTGCGACAGGCTTATTATCTGGATTGTTGTTCGGGTAGTAGTTGATTGGAATCACGGGTTCCATGCCTTCGCCTAAATCACGAACGTACTCACCGTGTAATGTATGCGCATCATATTCAGGATGACCCGTTACAAACACGTTTCGTTTATCTTTGGTTGCCGCCAGATATACGCCAGCCACATCAGAAGTCGCAAGAACATCAAGGTCGGTATGCTCGGCTAAGTATTCCTGAGAGAAATCTGCATAGCGAGAGTGCGGTGCTAAGAAGGTATCGTCAAAGCCGCGCAGAAGTGGGTGATAAGGGTGATGAATCTCGTGATTATAAACACCAGAAAGCTTCTCTTTACGAGTGCGCTTTGGCAAATCATACAGTAGTTTCAAACCAGCCTGAGCCGCCCAGCACACATACAAGGTTGAGGTCACGTGCTTGTTTGCCCACTCCATGATGGTTTTAAGGTGATCCCAGTAGATAACATCTTCAAATTGAACCAAGCCAAGCGGTGCACCAGTAATGATCAATCCATCAAAGTTTCTCCCTTTGACCATTTCAAATTGGCGGTAGAAGTTATCAAGGTGTTCAGTCGGTGTGTTTTTGCTTGGTCGGTCATCAATGCGCAGCAGCTCTACATCCACTTGCAATGGACTGTTCGATAGTAGGCGTAAGAATTGAGTTTCAGTTTCAATCTTCTTCGGCATCAGGTTGAGGATCAAGACTCGAAGTGGACGAATTTCCTGTGTCGATGCTCTTGATAACGGCATCACGAAGATGTTTTCTTCACGAAGAACATCAGATGCTGGCAATTGGTCTGGAATGCGAATAGGCAAAGCTTTCTCCCTAAGCTAGATATGTAGACGTCTATACATCTAAATCTATAGTAGTTTGATACGCTTGTCGATATCCAAAATGGATAGATGTAAATTATTTGTGTTTTCTATCAGAAGCCACCTTCCGACGTCAAGGGAGTCTTATAATGTTTAACGACTACCTGAGTAAGGCATAAGTGCTTGGTTCTGTTATGTAGAACCAAGCAGTTATCAGAGCAAGCGGTTAGCATTTACGATAAACTCATGTTTTCGAATTAGCCTGTAAAGTGACAGATGAAGTTAATACTTATTCGAGGGTTGCCAGGTTCTGGCAAGTCAACAAAAGCAAAAACCTACGATGCATTGCATGTCGAAGCGGATATGTATTACGTGAATGAGCAAGGTAACTACCATTTTGATCCTAGGCAGTTACAGCAAGCTCATGAGTGGTGTCAGAACACTGCAGAGAATGGCTTGAAGCAAGGGTTAGATGTTGTTGTTTCGAATACCTTTATTAAGCACTGGGAAATGAAGGCTTACCGCCAACTTGCAAGAAAATACAAAGCAGAATTGATTATCGAAGTGTGCCGAGAGCAATTTGGTAGCATTCACGACATCGAACCGTCTGTGATTAAGCGCATGGCGAAAGATTGGCAAGAATAGTCTCGTGCTTATCCAGCTTGGCTGAATGGCAAATAGAATTAAATTAATAGAACAACTTCAAGGTAACGATTGAAATGGCAAAGCGCTCTGTTGTGGTCGACATGACTTCTTATGGTATCTATTCCACGTGGGATTCCAAATCTAAAGATCTACCAAAAATCCAAGAGTTCACCACTACCGTTGATGCTGAAATCGATGTGGAATTTGGCTATATCTTGAATATCAAGAAAGCCAAAGGTGAAAAGATCCGCTACTGCATCTATCACCCGGATATCACTACAGACAAGGGCGAAGTGCTCGAACCGTTCGATGGTGAAGAGCATGTCGGTAACAACGACTGGGATTTCTACTTAGGTGACACCATCTGGGCGCCAGTCTCGAACAAGTTAGGCAAGTGGCGCATGACCGTGGAGTTAAAAGGCAACATCATTGCCGATAAGACATTCGACCTTGTTGCAAAAGACGAAGGCCAATTCTGGAAGCGTAGGGGGTTTTAAGCTTAATCTTCTAGCTAAACTCAGACTACAAAAAAGCCGAGTCACGGATCATACGTGAACTCGGCTTTTTGACATTAACTAGATGGCATTTTCTATCTCATTAACGAGTAAGGTTGTCTAGTTAACAAATAAGACTGGCTAGTTAACCAGTAAGACTATTGAGTCACGTAAGCCACAACAAACTCAGTGATAGCGACCATATCTTTCACTGCAATGTACTCTTCTGTGGTGTGAACTTTCGCCATACCAGTAGAAAGGTTAACCGTTGTTAGACCTTTCGCGTTGAAGTTGTTCGCATCGCTACCGCCGCCAGTGCGTTTAGTGTTTGCGGTTACGCCAAGCTTCTCAAACGCTGATTTGATAGAAAGAATGTGCGGGTGATCATCTGCAATAACGAATGCATCGTAAGCACGAGTCGATTCGATTTCTACTTCAGCGCCGAACTGTTTTGCACTCTCTTGGAATGTAGAAATCATGTGCTCAACTTGAGCCGTTAGCTTTTCGCCGTTTAGAGAACGTGCTTCAGCCACGACTTTAAGCTCTGGCATTACGATGTTGGTCGCTTGACCGCCTTCAACAATACCGACGTTTGCCGTTGTTTCTTCATCGATACGAAGTAGGTCCATCTTAGTGATAGCGTCTGCAGCAACTTGAATTGCGCTGATGCCTTCTTCTGGCGCTAAACCAGCGTGAGCAGGGCGGCCTTTGATCTTAGCAACAATTTTCTGCTGACCCGGAGCTGCGTTTACGATGGTGCCAATTGGGCCGCCTGTATCCAGTACGATAGCGTGCTCAGATTGAATGTAAGACATATCGAAGTTCAAAGAGCCGAACAAGCCGCCTTCTTCGAAGACAGTGAACGCAATCTCGATAGTTTTGTGCGCTTGGCCTTCAGCTTTGATGCAACGAACCGCTTCCATGATAGCTGCGATACCAGACTTGTCGTCGCCACCGAGAATTGTGTTGCCTTTTGAACGGATGATACCGTCTTCAATGATTGGCTCAATGCCGATACCTGGCGTTACTGTGTCCATGTGGCAACTGAATACTGTGCTGCCTGGAAGAGTGCCATCTAGACGAGCGTAGATGTTGAAACCGTTAGACACTTCTGTAGGGACAGCCAGTTTGTGAACTTCAAAGCCTAGTTCACCAAGTTGTTCAGCCAAAGCTTCAGCAATCGCTTTTTCATTACGAGATTCACTATCAATTTTCACTAGATTGCAGAAATGTTCTACAAGACGTTGTTCATTAATTTGGGTCATTGTTAATTCTCATTATGCTTCCGCTTGTTCTAAAGAAGCCGCGGAGGTAGGAACAGGAAAATTACTATAACGCCAATGAGGTAGATGATTATCTGAGTTAAATCAAGAAAGTTGCCTGATTATTCTAATTAGTGAGAATAACCTTGCTCACTTCGTCGAGATGACAACATTTTAATCTGTGTAGGGCTCGGGTATAATAAGTTTCTAATATAGATAAACAGCAGTGATATGGTCATTCAATTTGTAACGGTCTTAATACATGAATAAAAACAACGTTTTAGGTTCGTTTCTACTCGTTGTAACAATGAGTGCCGTACTCGGGCTTTATTTGCTGTATCCGCTCAATGATGTGGACTTGAGCCCTCCTCAAGCCGACAACACTTCTGTCTACACCCCAGAAAAAGAACTCTCTCAAACTGAATATGGAAAGAAGTTAATTCATATTCTCGGTTTATCTCGCAGTGACCCCTCAGTTGCAAAACATCAGCTTGTTCTACTACGGCCGCCCACTGGCGTTAATGACAAAGCAATATACCAAGCTTATCGACTTATGATTTTGTCGAATGTCGCTCAACATCAACGAGATGCCGATGCCGTGATGGCCTACGTAGAACAAATAAAAGCGTTGTCTGAGCATGAAGGTATGTTGTGGTTGAAGTCAGAATCATTGGTCGAATCTGCGATTGAATATCTCAAGGAAGGGGAACTTGCAATTGCGGAAATTGAAATTCGGTCCGCGATAGGCATTGCTGAATCTATTCGTTACGATAAGTTATTGGTTAAAGCGTATAACACCGCGGGGGCGATCAATAACGTGCGGAACGACTTGCAAGACGCTCAGTACTTTTTCTATAAAGGGCTGCAACTTGGCAAGCAGTATCCAACGCACATTTATAACAGCAAGCTGATGTCGAACATGGCGTTGCTCTATATCTATTTAGAGGATTGGCCTAAAGCCCTGCGTATTATCGAGAAAGCAAAAAAGCTCTACTTTAAAAGTGGCTTACTTGAAGATGACGCTATCGGCATTCTTTACATCAACGAATCATTTCTGCATTTGAGCAGTGGTGACGTGACTAATGGCCGAATTGCTTATGAGAAGGCAAAAGCACTCGATAGCAAAAGAGTCAGTGCTCGATACAAAATCTTATTACTGAGAACCTACAGTGATGTACTGCTATCAGAGGGCAATTTCAGCAAAGCATTACAAGTGGCTAATCAATGTCTTAAAGCGCCGAATATTAAGAAGTACACGCTTCAAAACGGGCAGTGTTACCTAAACCGTGCGTTAGCTAACATTGGACTGGATCAAGATGACGCCATATTGAATGATCTTGAACGAGCACTTGCAATCTTTGACGTGGTTGGGAGCAGAAGTTGGAAGGTACTAGGCTTAAAAACACTGGCTGAATATTACGAATCTCAAGGTGACCTTGATACTGCACTGAGTTACTACAAACAATATTATCATGGCAACAAAGCGTTATTGTTTGATAAAAGGCAGAGTGACATTTTCTTGCTAGAACAAGACTACGCAAAACAGACACTTGCTAACGAAAATGAATTACTCAATACAGAAAAAGACCTCAACGAGTTACTGCTTCAAAAGGAACAACTGAGAAACAGAATCGTGGTGGCATTGATCATAATGGTCAGCATTAGTGCTGTATTATTGGCGATTAGGCTTCGCAGCATTCAAAGTAAAAATAAAGCGCTGGTGACTCAATCTACAACGTGTGCGCTAACGGGTTTATACAACCGACGCTATCTAGAGCAGTTGTTAACTCAGCCAATGCCATTTAATACTTCACGGTTTGGGATCAGTCTCGTCATTCTAGATCTTGACCACTTTAAGCGCGTTAATGACACCTTTGGCCATGATATTGGTGATGAGGTTTTAGTGGAAGTCGCAAGGCGAGTAAAGCAGCACTTATTCCCAAATGATGTAGTGGCTCGCTGGGGTGGTGAAGAGTTTGTTATGCTGCTGTCTGGTTCCATTGATCCTGAGCAACAGTTGAACGTTATCCGTTTAGCTATTTCCGAAACACCCATTGATACGCACTCCGGCTCTCTAGACCTCACCACCTCGATAGGGGCGTCGATTGGTATTGCTTATGAGCAACTCAATCAAGATACTTACAAGAAGTACCTCAAAGCCGCGGATGATGCATTATATCAAGCGAAAGAGTCGGGTAGGAATCAAGTCATTATCGCTGAAAGTTAATCGCTAATCAGCAAACAAAAAGCCATTCTGATCTTCGTGAGATAAGAATGGCTTCTGGAACACTCTGAGATCGCTAATATCAAAATTTGAGTGAGAAGTAGGGTTTACTTAGCGATATGTCGAGCTTATCTATATCAACATTTTCTTAATGAGTTATTTAGCGGCACCTTGCAGCATTTCAACCAGTTCGCCCTCTGTAGCCGGTTCTCTCGCAAGTTCAATCACCGCGGAAGCTCCGCCTTTTAACATATAAGCTCGAGTTCCGCAGTGGTCATAGTGGAACCATTTACCGTCTACACATACGTCCGTATAACATCTTGGATCTTGTTTGAGTTCCATATCAATTTCCTTATTAACATTTGCCTAACGTTTTTCAGACTAGTTGATCACAAATTTAGGTAAATTGATCTGAATCAATCTAGAGTGTAATTGATGATTTGATTAGCAAATAGGAGAGGTGTGTCTAGCGTATGAGTGACCTCTTGGTGATTACAGCATTCAAAGGTCGTGATTCTGGTTGGCAACTCTCGCTCTTTTGCTTGCCACGTGAGGCTTTTCTACATACGCTAGCCACTCTCTTAATCCCTATACAGACGTGATTGTGTTGGAAAATGACTAATATCTTTATCGTTGTAATTGTTCTGGTTGTGTTCTTTTACTTTATCCAAAAGTATCTAGTGAAGCATGATGACACCAAAGATCATGCTTACCAGAAAAAAGGGTCGTTGATGTCGGCGCAACAGGCGACATTTTATAACGCACTTAAATCTGCAGTGGGTAACCATGGCGAAGTGTTAGCCAAGGTCAGCATGTCGAACGTTCTTGTTCCTGCTAAGGCGAACAACAAGAAGAATTGGTTTATCGCCAACAACAAAATCTCACGTAGCTACTTTGATTTTGTCGTCTGCGACCCGCGAACGTTAGAGCCCCGCGTGATCATCGAACTTGATAACGGCAAAGAGCTCAATAAGGGAAAGGCCGATCGAGAAAAGCTACTGATCCACGTGTGTAAATCGGCAGGCTTGCCACTGATTGGTGCATCTATTAAACACAGCTACCAAGTGAGCCGTTTGAAGAGGTTACTGGCAGCACACATCGATTTAATCGAGCCATCAAAAGAAGTTCGATTCTGTAAGAAGTGTGGCAGCCCAATGATCATCAAACTGGCCAGCCAAGGTGATTACAAAGGCCGACGCTTTTTCACTTGTAGCCGTCAGCCAAACTGTACGTATACAGAGAACTACAACGTTGTATTCGATGTGGATGAAGATTCTAACTAATATCTTGAGTTAAAATGCTTTATCAGAGGGGTAAGACACGAAACAGGCAGATGTATATAGCTATTGAACTAGAGGCGAAATGTGATCTACTTCAAGCCATTGATCTGCTTTGTGTTTAAAATTCATTCTGATTGTTGTTTTTAAAAGCAAACGAACCGTTTTGTGCAAATTTATCCTTGCGCGCTACCCATTCACTCGTTATTATCCATCTCGTTCTGAAGCGTTAGCCACTTAGTAAAGCGGTTAGTTAAGTTTCAAAGCATTGCCCGCTTAGCTCAGTTGGTTAGAGTACTTGCATGACATGCAAGGTGTCACTGGTTCGAGTCCAGTAGCGGGCACCACATTATACGAAAGAGCCCACCTAGTGTGGGCTTTTTTGTGCCTGTAATTCCTTGTCTTATCAGACTCTTAGCCATTTCTTGGTCCCAAGAGATCCCATGATGTGTTGTAAAATCCACCGTTTAAAGTAACACTGTTAGTAACACTACAAGAAATACGGATTGGTGATGTTACTATGGCTAGGAAAACAACCCCATTAACAGCGACTCAGATCTTACAAGCAAAACCAAAAGAAAAGGAATATAGCCTGCTCGATGGTGATGGTCTTGCATTGAGAATAAAGCCCAATGGTTCCAAATTGTGGCTCTTTAACTATTACCGTCCAATTACTCGTAAACGAGCAAACCTCAGTATTGGTAAATACCCATCTGTATCGCTTGCTAAAGCTCGAACCAAAGCTATTGAAGCTAGAGAACTACTTGCTGATGGTATCGACCCTAAAGAGCACCGTGACACTACTCTTAGAGAAAAACAGTTAGAATTGGCGAATACGTTACAGTCGGTATTTGATGACTGGATTGAAGTGAAGAAAACAAGCGTCAAAGAGCAAACGGCTAAGAAGCTAAAGCAACGGATTGAGAAATACCTCTTGCCCGATCTTGGTAAGTTTCCCCTTGGTGACATTACGGCACCACAAGCGATCAAAACAATTAAACCTATTGCGAACCAAGGTAAATTAGAAACAGTAGGGCGCTTGTGTCGCAACCTCAATGAGATAATGACCTTTGCAGTAAACACAGGTGTGATTGAGCACAACAAGCTCGCAGGTATTGGTAAAGCTTTTGAAACTGCCAAGGTAACCAACCAAGCGTCGTTAGCACCCGATGAACTTCCAGAGCTCCTCAAGACAATCAACTACGCATCCATTAAACCCATCACTCGCTGCTTGCTAGAATGGCAACTTCACACCATGACAAGGCCCTCTGAAACGGCTGGAGCACGTTGGGATGAAATTGACAGAGAAAAGAGGCTTTGGGTCATTCCTGCTGAACGAATGAAAAAAGGAAGAATGCACACCATTCCTTTAACAAAACAAACTTTAGACCTATTAGAGACGATTGATTTCATCACGGGGGATAGTGAATTTCTTTTCCCAGCAGACAAAAGTAACAACAATCACATCAACAAAGAGACAGCAAATAAAGCATTGGTACGAATGGGCATGAAGGGCAGGCAAACGTCTCACGGTTTGCGCGCATTGGCCAGTACGACCCTAAATGAACAGAACTTTGACCCAGACATTATCGAAGCTGCACTTTCTCATGTGGATAGAGATAAGGTAAGAAGCGCATACAATCGCACAGATTACCTTGAACGTCGTAAAGTTCTCATGGCGTGGTGGAGTGATCACATTGAAGAAGCTGCAAAGGGAAGCTTGTCGATGAGTGGTAAAAAGAGTCTTAAGGCTGTGGGTTAGTTGTATGGGAGTGCAAAAGCAACGTATAACTTACATACTTCAACTGCACTAGGTCATACTCGTTCCGACAGCTTTGCTGACAAGTCACGATAAAATCGTACACACGTTCCGTTGGCATCGTGACTCAAAACTGGACATAAACGAGCTAAAGCCCAAGGTCTAACTTGCCTGTATCGGATTAGTAAATGTATGCAAAAACGATAGAGCTAACCAAGATAGGCTATTGGCAACTATATGCCACGATTTGAAAAGTAACGCATGGGTGACTCACCATAGACCCGACGGAACATAGCGATAAAGTTACTGGGCGTTGAATAACCTAAAGTAAATGCTACGTCTCCAACTGATTCTCCGCGTGCCATCATTTCTAATGAATGTATCAGCAGTATCTGTTGCCGCCATTCACTAAAACTCATGTTCAATTCACTTCGAATCAACCTTCTTAATGTTCGAGATGAGATGGCCCCCATACTTGCCCAATGTTCAACTGAGTTTTTGCTGTTTGGATTAGTTAAAATCGCTTGAGTTACCTTTTGTAGTCTTGGGTCTTTGGGCAATGGGATATAAAGTGATTCATGAGGGCTGTTACCGATTTCATCAGAAATAACAGAAAGGATATGTAAACACTGTACAGGTAGCTCCTCTGTTTTGTTCCAGGTGGATGCCCTAATCGATAAAACTTTCAATATATCGCTCATTTCAATCACGCAAGGTCTCATTGGAAACTGCTCACAGATCTCTGGAGCAAACAATAATGACCGACCTTTCAGGGAACCACAAAAATAAACACTGTGCATCGCACCTGGAGGTATCCAACCCGCGCGGTGAGGCGGAAGTATCCAAGTTCCTTCATCAGTTTTAACCTGTATTAGCCCTTCATCTATACACAGTAACTGGCCTCGATGGTGTCTGTGCCAAGTATGCGGCCGTTGATCCAAATGATTAAAGTCACTCCGTTCATGCTGCCATTCCTTGGCGACGAGAACAGCACCATTTTTCCATTCACTGTAATCACAGTTTGTCGTTTTCTCTACGTAGTTCAATATTGGCCACTATTCATTATTTTTTGTCCTTTTAACGTTACCATGGAAAATTAGCGTTCTGGTAACATTTTCATAACGAATGTTTTATCGAAGGCAGATCTATTATGAACGAACCTATTTTTATCTTTTATTACATTACAGCGGGCTTAGGGATTGGCTTTCTCGCAGGACTCGTTGGAGTAGGAGGGGGAGGAATGGCAGTTCCTATTTTTGCGTTTCTGTTTTCAATACAAGGAATAGCTGATCAAGAAGTGGTTCACTTAGCATTAGGGACGTCGATGGCTTCGATGATTATTACAACATTAGGTAGCATGCGAGCTCACTACAAAAAAAAGAATGTTGACTCGATCATGGTCATAAAAATGTTGTGCGGGGTTATAGTCGGGACATTTTGCGCTACATTCGTAGCATCGTATCTACAGGGTGTTTATCTGGCAGGATTTTTCAGCGTATTTATGTTGTATGTTGCTTATAAGATGTTTCTAAAAACAGAGCATGAGTACAATCAATATCCACATGGAGCTATTGGTAATATCACTATTGGTTCAGTAATTGGTTCTGTTTCTGCACTTGTCTCTATAAGCGGCGCAGGCTTAATCATCCCTTATCTTGTCCAACAAAATTTTGAGGTTAAACGTGCTATTGGCACATCTGCTGCGATAGGTTTCCCTATCGCGTTGTCCGGAAGCCTCGGATATATGTTAAATGGTTGGGAGAATACAGATTGGAGCAACTTAATTTTAGGATACATATATCTTCCTGCAATGATTAGCTTTTCCATTAGCAGTTACTTAACTACTAGCCTTGGTGTTCGTTGCGCTGACTATTTTCCAAGTAAAATACTCAAGAAGATCGTTGGCATTTTGTGTCTTGTTCTAAGTTTCAGAATGTTGATACAAGCACTGAATTAGGGAAAATATAGTCATCAGCAGGTCTTGTATTGTAATGTGTGGGGCAACCTTGCCTTTGCTCATAACTGATTATCCGTATTGTGTTTAGAGGCGTAACGCATTTTGGGACATTTCCGTGTCATTGGCTTTTCTAAATTAGCAAATGATGAATAACTACTGGTATGGCAAATTGTTAACTTTATTCCATTTTAAATGCTTATAGATAATAGTTATTAAGCGCATTGCTATCTCCTATTTAATACACTCATATTGCTCTTGCAAACATACCCATAACAAAATATAGTAAACTAGTTTACTAACTTCCAATCGAGATGGAACAGAATGATTTTTGAAGAACGTATTTGCATTGAAGCCTCACCTCAAGACATATATTCGTTATATACCGATGTGGAAAATTGGAGCAAATGGGATAAAGAAGTTGACTATTCTCATCTCATGGGAGAGTTCAAGATAGGAACTAAAGGTATTCTAAAGCCAAGTAATGGACCAAAATCACGGATTGTAATTACAGATGCCACACCAAATAAGCACTTTACAGTAACAAGTAAACTACCATTCTGCATTCTATCGTTTGAGCATCATTTGCAGGTCAAGGGAAAAGTAACTCAAGTAATTCATAGAGTTAAGTTTTCAGGTTTAACTAGCTTTTTATTTGGGAAAGTCGTTGGGAAGAAAATCTATAAAGGCCTTCCGTCTACTCTTGAAGGACTAAAAAAAAGGGCTGAAAACAATGTTTAAGCATGAGCTCCCTTCGAACAGCGTAGGTCTACAACTCTGGGTTGTTTACAATAAATGGCATTCAGAGGTAATGAAGCACCTTAAGCCTCTAAATATTAATCATACTCAGTTCGTTATACTCGCCTCCATACTATGGTGTAACAAGAATAAAAACGAAACAACACAAGCAGAAATAGTCAATATCACTGGCTTGGATAAGATGACATTATCCAAGTCGATGAAGACTCTAGTCGCTAATGAGATCATAATTAAAGATAAAGGCGTTAGAGATACACGTAGTTTTTCGCTCAAACTCTCGAAAGATGGAGAATCTCTAACAAAAAAAGCCATCGCTCAGGTAGAAGAGTTAGACCAGCTATACTTCGAGAGCCTACAAGACCAGAGAGCAATATTTACTTCTCTGCTACTAGGCCTTAAAAATAGTTAAGCGAATCTAATGATATAACAATTTGCCGATTAAACTTCCACACATGTGGGATCGATTATTATTCAACCTAAGAAACTTTTGGACAAAACCAACTTAACGTAAAAGCTCTACAGTCCCGCTTTCAGATAACTTTTTGTATCGCAAAAAGTCATAGACCACCGTTCTCAGTGGTGGTTGGGATGACAGGGATTAGACAAAAGTTTCCACCATAGAACGCTCTTGTTAGATTCGTAACAAAATGATCTTTAGCAGGATGTAGCATCACTATTACATGTTATCTGTAATAGCAGCTGTTATGAGTAATCTGCTCTCCGAGTTCTAAACTAATTTTCGTCTTGGAAAAGTTGCATATTACCTAATAGCCGCTCGGCCTTACCCGTCATTGTCAAAGGCATTATTCCTTCATCTGAAATCTTTTTTAGTACCAATGCTGATGGGCTTACCCCATAACAGCGAGCTTCTTCTCTAGTTTTCTTCACAATGTGTTTGTTAGCTTCGCTGTCGTAGTTATTAGGTAAAGCTCCATCAAACTCGAAGGATCCATCTAGTAGTGGTGAGTAAGCGACCAGGTTGATGTTTGGGTTCCTTTCTCTTAGTGCACTGATGATCTCGGTATCAAGACAAATTTGTACTCCCAAGTCGACTCCTTTTAGCGGTTCAATTACTGTGTGACGATACTGTGCATAGCTAATAGGCGTTAAATCATGAGCACTAATGACGTCCTGCAGTTCTTTGATTCGGGGTAAGGAAAAATTAGAAATTCCAAGTCGCTTAACTACACCATCGTTAATCAAGGAACTAAGTGCAGACCATGTTTCCAATAAAGGTGTCGATATATCATCAATGTGGGCATACAGAACATCAATGTAATCTGTCGATAAACGGTCAAGACATGCTTGCACTGCTCTGTCTATAGCTACTTTGCTCAAGCCTTCTGCTCTATCAAAGTTCCTACCATCAAGGGGTTGTGCGCCAATTTTTGTATGAATTTCGATTTGTTTCCTTTCTTTAGTTCTAAGCCAGTTACCAATAACTCTTTCACTTTCTCCGCCTCTTCCTGCCCAAAATGCATAATTGTTAGCAGTGTCGATTATGGTTCCACCGTTTTCAATAAAGGTATCCATGATTTCATGAGCTTGTGATTCAGATATTGATGTCCCAAAGCCTGCAGTTCCAAGTCCTACATTCATTATTCGCACCTCTTAGCAGTTAGTTACATGTGTTTTTTAAGGCAAAAAGATCAGTATGCCCTTTCTATGTTCTAAACATTACAGGACAATAGACTTTCAGCAATAAAACGATATGCAAAGGTCTTTTCATGAGTGAAATGGATTTAAACTGGAGTGATCTACAACTATTTATTTACGTTGCTAAGGAAGGAGGTCTATCCGCAGCCGCAAAATCAAGTCAACGCAGCCCCGCTACACTTGGTCGCAGAATGCACGCACTCGAACAAACTCTGGGGAAAGAGTTATTTTTTCGCCATGATCGGGGATATGAGTTGCTTGCTGCTGGAGAAAAGTTGCTAAAAGAACTAACAGCGTTGGAGTCACAAATAACAACAATTACAGGAGTGTGTTCACAAGACAATAGACCTTTAGTGAAAATCTCTGCGGGCACATGGACTACGTTATTTTTGATACAAAATATAAACCAGTTTTCAGCTACTCTAGATAAAACTCTTATACGCTTTATCTCTACAGAAAAAATATTGAATATATCCCATAGAGAGGTCGTCATAGGTATTCGGAATATCAGACCTACAGATGAATCCTTAGTTTGCCGTAAACTGAAACGAGTTGAGTTTGCTCCTTATTCAACTAAAAATTCCCCTGAAATATGGATAAAGGTATTATCAGATACCCCTTCAGGTCGTTGGCTCGATCGTTTTGTAGGTTACAACTCGATTTGTGAAGTTAGTGAACCACGAAATAGCCTTGATCTAGCTCTTCAGAATAAAGGTATTGCACTTCTCCCGACTTTTATTGGAGACGCACAACGTCAACTTCATCGCATAGGAAACATTATTGATGAACTGGGGCATGACCAATGGCTAGTAACACATCACGAAGATCGTTACTTACCCGAAGTAAAGACTCTGATTAGTACGTTAGGAGAAGCTCTGAGATAAGACTTGCATAGATATGCAGTTGTAAGTGGTTTTTGTTATGCACTAATGAAGTGAGGATAATCTGGTTTCTATCAGTTCTGAGAAGCTTTGGGGCATAAATGAGATAAAGTAATCTGTCAGATCTGATTAAACCTTGATTGAAAAGTGACAGATTGCGTCCTGACTAATCCACTTTAACGACAACTATATTCCAATAGAAGTTTATCGAACTTTTAAAATGTAATACGCTCAAAGTGGTTAGAAATGGTTACACAGGTTCTAATCATGTTGAGTGCCATGCAAACTTAACTACTATTCGTTATTTAATTACACCCCCTAAATGTATTTATCAATTCTCAATAACATTGTTCCCGTAATAGTTATCTCTCCATACAAGATATATTGAATTTCCGACTCATACATAGTGACCATTGTCTGGTTTTTACCAATAAAACACTCATTAATATTAGCCACTGAAATCTGACTCTCCACCTAACATTCTCCACGCCAAAACATGAATACATTACGTTAGCACAATGTTATTCAATTGTTATCATTCTCGTATTTTTCCGTTCTTTAAATACCCCAGCGTATGATGTTAACTATTCATTAACATTATCGATCGTCATAATTAACGTTACTGTGTCTGTGTCACGGTTTGGTTGTGCATGGTAATTTTTGTATTGAACTATGAGATAGCATGTATTCGTCAATTTTATTGAACCCTACACATAATAAAAAAGGATTGATGGACATGAAAAAGGTATTACTAAAAGCTGCTGCACTAACTCTTGCTCTTGCTGCTGCAGGTGCACACGCTAAAGACTATGAAATTGTAAACGTCGTTAAAGTATCTGGTATTCCTTGGTTTAACCAAATGAACAAAGGTATTGAACAAGCAGCAACTGACTTTGGTGTTAACGCACGCCAACTTGGTCCTTCTACACCAGACCCAGCACAACAAGTAAAAATTATTGAAGACTTGATTGCTAAAGGTGTCGATGCAATTACGGTTGTGCCAAATGATGTAACGGTTCTTGAGCCGGTATTCAAGAAGGCACGTGAGAAGGGCATTATCGTTTTAACTCACGAATCTCCGGATGGGCACGGAGCTGATTGGGATATCGAAACTATTGATAACCAATCCTATGCGAAAGTGACTATGGATGAGCTTGCAAAAAATATGGGTGAGAAAGGTGGATACGCTGTTTACGTAGGTTCACTTACGGTGCCGTTACATAATAACTGGGCAAATTTGGCAATAGATTACCAAAAGCAAACTTACCCAGAAATGTATGAAGTGACCAGCCGCATGCCTGTTGCTGAAAGTATCGATCAATCATACGCAGCGACCAACGACTTGATGAAGGCTCACCCTGATATGGCAGGTATTGTTTCTTATGGTTCTCTAGGTGGCATTGGTGCTGGGGAAGCGATTAAGAAGAAACGAGCTAGAGATAAGATCAGTGTTGTAGGCATCTTAATGCCAAGCCAAGCCGCACCTTACTTGATGCGCGGCGAGATTGATAAAGGATACTTGTGGAACCCTGCTGATGCTGGCTACGCGATGGTCGCTGTTGCAAAACAAATGCTAGATGGCAAAGCAGTAACAGATGGCGTAAACGTTAAAGGTTTGGGTGATGCTGAAATCGATACAGAAAAACGCGTAGTGAAATTTAATAAGATCCTTGAAGTCGATAAAACAAACGCGCGTCAACTTGGCTTCTAAGCGTTAACTTTGACAAGTTCGTTAATGTTTTACTGATAACAAGTAATAACTTCGGGGTAGTGCAATTCTACCCCATGATTTATGGAAATTCATATGTCTGGTACTCCTTTCATTACCCTCAAGAAGGTGTCAAAACATTTTGGCTCAGTGAAAGCCTTGGATGGTATTAACCTAACCTTCAATCAAGGCGAAGTACACTGTTTAGCTGGAAAAAATGGCTGTGGTAAAAGCACATTGTTCAAAGTTATTTCGGGTGTCCATGCGCCGGAAAAAGGTGCTGAAATTCTACTTGAAGGTAAAAAATATCCACGCTTAAATCCGCAGCAATCAATTGAGCATGGCATTCAAGTTATTTATCAAGACTTGTCGCTTTTCCCTAACCTTACCGTCGCAGAAAACATAGCTATTCAAGATCATGTTGAGTGGACAAAGGGATTAGTTCAGCAAAAGCGTATCGAAGAGATTGCGATTAAAGCAATGGCGAAAGTCGGCGTGAAGCTACCATTGGATAAGCGTGTAGAGCAACTTTCGATTGCAGAGTGTCAATTGGTTGCAATTTGTCGAGCGATGGCGTCTGACGCCAAGCTAATGATCATGGATGAGCCAACCGCATCGTTAACTCGTACTGAGGTCAATCACCTGATCGAAGTTGTTGCGGATCTAAAATCGAAAGGTGTTACCGTTGTTTTTGTTAGCCACAAGCTCGACGAAGTGATGGAGATCTCTGATCGCATTACCGTTATCCGTGATGGCCGTACCATTGGTACCTATCAAGCCGATGAAGTGGATAGCGACGAGTTGGCATTTTTAATGACAGGTCAACGTTTTGAATTTTCGCCTTTAGCGCCATACCAACAACAAGGTGATGTGAAGCTAGAAGTAAAAAACCTGACTAAACAAGGTCAATATCACGATGTATCGCTGTCGGTTCGTGCAGGTGAAATCGTCTCCATTACTGGATTACTTGGAGCGGGTCGCACCGAGCTTTGCATGGCATTATTTGGAATGAATAAGCCTGACAGCGGCGAGATCCTAATTAATGGTCAACCGACGTCGTTTCGCTCCAATCGTGATGCGATCGCACAAGGGATTGGTTATGTATCAGAAGACCGCATGTCAACTGGATTAGTCATGGACCAGTCGATTCAAGACAACATTACTGCTTCGGTATTAAAGCGTTTACAAAAGCCATCGGGTGTACTGGACCATCTTAAAGCCAATAAGCTAGTGGAAAAGCTTATCTCATCACTATCAATCAAAGTTGCAGATCCAAAATTACCTGTTACTAGCCTTTCTGGTGGTAACGCGCAGCGCATTTCGATTGCCAAGTGGATCGCGGCAGAGCCCGAAGTTCTGATTCTTGACTCACCGACCGTCGGTGTTGATGTCGCTAACAAAGAAGCCATCTACAACATTGCCAAAGACCTTGCTGCAAGTGGTATGGCGATCATTATGGTGAGTGATGAAATCCCTGAAGTGTTTTACAACAGTCACCGAGTGATTGTGATGAAAGAAGGACGTTTTACCCATGACTTCCAACCGACTAATTGCTCAGAGCAACAAATCATGGAGGCCGTCAATGCATAATCAATTTAAGCGCCAATTGGCTTCGTTTAGCAAGCGTCACGAATTCTATCTCTCCGTAATGATCGTACTGATTGTAGCGGTACTGACTGCGGCATCAGAAGATTTTCTTACGTTAGGTAATATCTTCGATATGTCAGTAAGCTCGGCGTTACTTGGCATTATGGCTTGTGGTCTATTTGTAGTACTTATTGCTGGTGGGATTGATATTTCATTTCCCGCCACGGCAGCAATTGCCCAATATGTTGCGGCCACATACATTCTAAGTATTGGCGGTAACTTTATGATTGCCTTTGGTATTGCCGCATTGGTTGGTGTGCTATTGGGTATGATTAACGCAACATTGGTTTATAAGCTCAAAGTACCGGCGATTATCATAACCATTTCCACGTTGAACCTGTTCTTCGGCCTTCTGATTTATTTTAGCAATGGCGAGTGGTTATATGGTTTCCCTGATTGGTTTATGGACGGTGTTGAGTTATTTAGCTTCACTGGAAGCGATGGTTATGACTATGGCTTGTCACTGCCAATTCTGACTTTAATTGCCATGATTGCGCTAACGTCGTTTTTAATGTCGAAAACGCGTTTAGGCCGTCAAATATACGCTGTGGGTGGTAATGCTGATGCCGCGAGCCGTATCGGTATAAACCTCTTTGGCATCAATTTGTTTGTGTATGGTTACATGGGAGCGCTAGCGGGTATTGCGTCAGTAGTTCAAACACAAATTACTCAATCGGTGGCGCCAAACTCTTTAATGGGTTTTGAGCTTACTGTGCTTGCGGCTGTAGTACTTGGTGGAACGAGTATGACGGGAGGCAAAGGAACCTTATTCGGTGTGATTTTAGGTGTGATTTTGTTAGCGGTGGTGAAAAACGGTTTAACACTATTGAGCGTGCCTTCTTACTGGCACACCGTTGTTACGGGGTTGATTATTGTTTGCAGTATCAGCATGACCGCGATTAATGAGAAAAAACAAGCAGCGCAGGGGGCATAATGGAACAGGTTCTAAATAGTTTAAAGCTGCCAACGGATAAGAACATTCGGTACTTGTTAGTTATTTTAGTTGGTATTTTGGCGGTGATGGGCTTTACCAGCGGTCAAGCATTTTTCTCAATCGGCAACTTACAATCGATGTCATCGCAAATGCCGCTATTGGGTTTACTCGCATTGGCAATGGCAGTATGTATGTTGACTGGTGGTATTAACCTATCAATCATCGCTACTACTAATGCATGTGGCTTAGTTATGGCGAGCATCATAACCCAAGCACCAGATAGCTCTGCGATGTTGGTATTAGCACTGGCGGGTGGTCTGATTACAGCAGTAGTAATTGGCCTTCTTAACGGAGCATTAATCGCTTACGTTGGAGTCTCTCCAATTCTTGCTACTTTGGGCATGATGACGTTGATCAATGGCCTTAATGTCCTTATTTCAGGTGGCAGCGTAATCTCAGGATTCCCTGAAGCACTATTGGTTCTAGGTAATGGCTCGTTAATGGGCATCCCTATGCCGCTTATCTTGTTTGTCGGTTTTGCGATTGGTTTGTGGGGTTTACTTGAGCATACCAGTCTTGGCCGCACGATTTACATGATGGGCTCTAACGAGAAAGCCACACGATTCTCAGGCATCAATACTCAAAAAGCCACATTGTATGTATATGCGCTCTCTTCAATTCTATGTTGGGCGGCCGCAATTGTAATGATGGCAAAATTCAACTCAGCTAAAGCTGGTTATGGAGAGTCTTATCTATTAATTGCGATTTTGGCTTCAGTGCTCGGTGGCATCAATCCAGATGGTGGTTTTGGACGCATTATTGGTATTGGCTTAGCACTGATTGTCCTGCAAACGTTAGAAAGTGGTCTTAATTTACTGGGAGTGAGCAGTTATCTCACTATGGCGCTGTGGGGCGGCATCTTGATCCTATTTATCTTCTTACAAAAAAATAAGGCTTAACGGGGAAGGATATGAGTATTTATTTTATCGGTGTTGACGTAGGCAGTGGTAGTGCACGAGCAGGCGTATTCGATGCTCTTGGGCGTAAAGTCGGTGAAGCGAAGCGCGATACCCAAATGTTTAAGCCACAAGCAGACTTCATTGAGCAATCTTCAGAAAACATTTGGCAGTGTGTGTGTTTGGCAGTAAAAGACGCCGTTTCACAAGCGAATATCGATCCTATTCAAGTAAAAGGCATTGGTTTTGATGCTACATGCTCGCTTGTTGTATTGGACAACAAAGGCGAACCTTTAACAGTTAGCCCAACAGGTCGTAGTGAACAAAATATTGTGATGTGGATGGATCACCGTGCTATCACGCAAGCAGAACGCATCAACACTACTGAACACCCAGTGTTGGCATATGTTGGCAACCGTATTTCGCCAGAAATGCAAACACCAAAGCTATTATGGTTAAAACAAAATATGCCCAATACATGGTCTAAAGCAGGCTATTTCTTTGACTTACCAGATTTCCTGACTTGGAAAGCTACCTTTGATGCTAGTCGATCGCTTTGTTCAACTGTATGCAAATGGACTTACCTTGGTCACGAAAGTAAGTGGGATAAGAGTTTCTTTGAACTGATAGGTTTAGAAGACTTACTTGAAGATAACGCGCAATCCATTGGCGATCGTATTTTACCAATGGGTCAGCCTGTCGGGGATGGCCTAACGGTTCATGCGGCGGATGATCTCGGCCTGGTGGCCGGAACAGCCGTTGGTACCTCAATCATCGATGCACACGCTGGTGGTATAGGAGTATTAGGTGCTGCGGGGATGACGGGTGAAAAGGCCGATTTCAATAAACGTTTGGCTTTGATCGGTGGAACCTCTTCTTGCCACATGGCGGCATCAAAAACGGCACGTTTTATCGATGGGGTTTGGGGGGCATACTACGGTGCAATGATACCTGGTTACTGGCTTAATGAGGGTGGGCAATCAGCAACGGGTGCTTTGATTGACCACATTATTACTTCACACCCAATCTATGACAGAGCTAAAGAGCAGGCTGATAAATTGGGTCAAACCATCTATCAATTGCTTAATAGCCGTTTGTTAGAACTTGCTGGTAGCAAAGAAGATATAGCTTTTTTGACGAAAGATATCCATGTGTTGCCTTACTTCCATGGCAACCGTTCGCCACGAGCTAATCCCCATTTAACTGGCACTATTACTGGCCTTAAAATGTCGAAAACCATTGATGATATGGCGATGCAATATCTCGCAACGTTACAAGGTATTGCTTTAGGTACACGTCATATCATTGAAGTGATGAACGAAGCTGGATACGAGATTGATACCATTATGGCTTGCGGCGGTGGTACTAAGAATAGTGTCTTCTTACAGGAACATGCTAACGCCACTGGCTGTATGATTTTGTTGCCTGAAGAAAGCGAAGCCGTATTGCTGGGCTCTGCAATGCTCGGCTCTGTCGCCGCTAACTTCTACAGTGATATCCCAGACGCTATGAATGCCATGAGTCGTATCAGTAAGAGCGTAATGCCACAAACTGAAAAGATTAAGCGGTTCTATGACGCGAAATATAAAGTATTCCACAAGATGTATGAAGATGACGTGGAGTACAAACGTTTAATGGGAGAGTTTTAGATAAGCCCCCATATATTTCAAAATGTAATTTATGGTTCTGTTAACGGTCTAGTTATTGAACTAGACCGTTAACACATGGGCTTCACCGGTGGATAATCGCTACAAATTTTAAATATTGGTTTTGCGTGCTGCAGTCACAAGTAGCTCGACTTTGAGTTCAGGGCTAGCGAGTTTCGCTTCACCACAAGCTCGCGCAGGTGCGAACCCTTCATCAAACCATTCATCCCATACTGCATTCATTTCATTGAAATCACTCATGTCAGCTAGCCATACTGTGACCTGTAAAACATGCTGACAATCACTTCCTGCTTCTATAAGAAGGCTTTCTACTCTCTTAAGCGCTTCTCTTGTTTGCTCCGTAACGCTTGTACCACGGACTCCGACTTGACCACATAAATATACTGTATCGTTGTGGGTTACAATTTTGCTCATACGTTGATTAGTATGCAGTCTCTGTATCTTGCTCATACTTAGTATTTCCTTTGTTATACTTTTTAATAAATGAACTCTTTGCGGGGGTGAGACTTGCTAGCTCTCCAAGTTTCAATGGTTTAATAGGGTTGCGTAGTCGGTAGTAGCCTACTTTTTCCATTGAAATGCCCGCTTTGTCACTAATAATATGGGCCACCGTTGAGCCGCAATGGCGTCCTTGACACGGGCCCATGCCACAACGAGTGAACGTTTTTATTTGATTAATTCCACAGGCTCCCTGATCTACGTGATCGCGGATTTTTTTTGCTGTCACTTCTTCACACCGACAAACGATCGTATGATCGCTGGGGGCGAGTGCTTGCTTAGGTGGTGCGTACAACGCATCAAGAAACGGTCGTACTGATAGCTCTTTGTTTATTTTTGCTTTTATGGGGTTATCGTTATTTTTAGTTATGGGATTACCGTTAAGCTCAAGATCTTGCAGAGCCTTTTGTGCGACGAGTTCCCCTTGTAATTCTGCTACGAGTGCTCCTCCAATGCCCCCGCTGTCACCAGCAACAAACACACCGTAACGTGAGCTCATGTTGTTACTGTCTAACTTGGGCTTCCAGCAAACTTGTAACGAATCCCAAACATGTTCCAACCCCATGGCGCGAGTGAGCTGCACGTTAGGAATCACTCCTATATGTGCTAAGATTGTTTCGCCTTTAAGTTCAACAGTTCTTCCTGAGCTTTGAAAGGTTAAACCTTCTAAACGTTGGCTACCTAGTGCTTCAATGTGAGTAGAGGATGTGTAACGCTTGATCCCAAGCTTATGAATCTTGGAAAGGAGCGTTAAGCCTTTGGCTATATAATTGCGTCCTTGCCATGCATTCAACCAATATCCGGCTGCTTTAAAGTAACTTGCGCTTTGCTGAGTATCGACAATGGCCTTAGGTGTAGCGCCGGCATCGCTCATCTGTACGGCGAGTAGGTAGAGAAGGGGACCGGTTCCAACCAAGATTGCATCTTTAGGGACAATGCCTGATGTTTTCATCATGATTTGGCAAGCTCCAGCAGTCATCACCCCTGGTAGTGTCCAACCTGAGAATGGGAATGGTCTCTCAATCGCCCCCGTTGCTATGATGATTTTCTTCGCGGTCGCTTTTTGAGCTTTCCCATCGCGACTCCAATAAACCGCGTTGTCTGAATCAATTCGCCATAACGTAGCGCCAGAGAAATAAGAGATGTTAGCTTGGTTAAAAGTTTTAACGAGTTCGGCACCTCTTAAATAATCAGGCCCGAAGATATGTCCGTGTGGGTGACCTGATTCTTGTATGGCTCTATAAATTTGACCTCCTGGACGAGCTTGTTCGTCGATAACCATGACATTTGCTCCCGCCATAGAGCATTGAACTGCTGCTGACATTCCTGCAGGCCCAGCTCCGATCACACACACATCAAAATTCATGTTTGATTGTTCCAGCATGAAACCTCCTATTACATTGTTTGTCGGCGAATTTTCATGCCGTCTTTAATCAAATTCATGCAAGCTTGAACGTTAGGTTCTCCATCGACTTCAACGCGGCACTCAAAGCAACTACCCATCATACAAAACGGTGCTCTTGGTGAGCCGGATTGAGGCGTTGTACGAGTATGATCTACCGTTGCTGCTAGCAATGCTGCAGCTATGGTATCTCCGTCATACGCTTTGTAATATTGACCTTCCCATTCAAACTGAATTGATGTTTTCTCTTTATCCGAGGCAAGTCGTTGGAATCTAGAATCTGTCTTCACTGAATACCTCCAAATCTGGTGCGTTAGTAGATTGCTCAAGCCAATGCGGTAACAAATAACTATGAACTGCGGCTAGTGTAATACCGCTGTGGCAACTCACCAGGTAAGCACCTGGATGTGTTTTTGATTGTTGATATATTGGTAGGCCATCAGGTGAAACGATCCGAGTCGCGCCCCAACTTCGAATTAGCCTGGTGTGCTCTAAAAATGGATAAACAGCAATCGCTCGCTCAGCTATAGCAGCTGTAGTTTCGATGGTGTCATTGTTGTCAAATCCAGCATTTTCCTTAGAGTCTCCTATCTGGATACCACCTTCATCTACCTGACGAATAATACCGGAGGGACGCTTCATCTTTTTGGGGAGCTTTTCAGTGATTAAAACTTGCCCTTTTTGAGGAGAGACTAATGCTTTGAAGTTGAGTTTTGGGCCTAATTGAGCCGCTCCTAAACCTGCAGACAAAACAACTTTGTCGCTAGAATAAATCCTCCCATCTTCTAACGTGACTTGAAACGTTCCCGACTTATCTTGGCTAATATCAGACACATTCGTTCCAGTAATTAAATTAGCACCGAGCTTTCGGATCGCGGCAGTATACGCATTGAGTAACTTCAATGGATTGACATGCCCATCTTCTGCTCCGTAAATTGCACCGACGACGTCAGGGCCAATTTCGGGCTCCTCCTGTAGTAGGCGTTTGCGATCCCAAATTTCATATGGATGGTCGCTATTCAATTGCTTACGTAGGTACTCATACTGCTTAGCTTTAGCCATTAATTCTTCTTCACAGAAGTGGAAATCGTATCCCCCTTCTTGTACTAGGCTAAGTTTATGTCCGGTAACGTTTTCTAATTCTTCTGCGAGCTCTTTCCATAATTTTACGGATCGGCGAGTCCATGCTGCATAGTGAGGTGCGTCGAGTCCTTTACTCGACAACCAAACCAAGCCAAAATTACCACGAGATGCACGATGATCGAGGTCGCCGCCATCCAGTACTGTTACCTGATGACCCGCTTTAAGAAGGCCATAAGCTAGTGCGCAACCCACAATTCCGCCACCGACAACAATATATTCCGGTTTCATAACATTCTCTTATGCTTTCATTGAGGGGGCAGGAGTGCCCCCTTTGGTTGGTGTTTCTTAATTAAGCGCTTTGTCTAAGATTGGCTGGCTCCAGTCAGAACCAATATCGTCAATAATTTGAGGCCATACTGTAGCGCGTACTTTGTTAGCTGTTTTGCTCAACTGACTTGGAGTCATTTCTATGATTGTTGCACCAGCTTCGACCAGTTTTTGTTCATTGGCTTTCTGGTCTAGTTGTGCAGCGCCCCAACGGCGGTTTTCAAATTGAGCTGCGGCTGTTTTGAGAGCTGTTCTCTCTGCTTCATCGAGATCTTCTAAGCGCTCAGAATTGATCATCAGGTACCAGATTTCGAAATGGGTATTGAGAGGAATATAGGTTTTTGTTACATCACGGAATGAAGCGTAATAGCCTTCAGCTCCAGAACCAATAACACCATCAACTACACCAGTTTGTACTGCCGTAAAAGCTTCAGAAAAAGGTAGGGGTGAACCGATATAGCCGACATTATCTGCTAATAGCTGGAAACTCTTGATCGGGGGTACACGAAGTTTAATTCCTTTGGTTACATCGGGATCACCAGCATCGACTGCATTACGGTTTAGCGAAATTCCACCAAAGTAAACAGGGTAGGCTGCGAGTAATGTTATATCTTGTTTAGCAAATAGCTCTTCCATTGCTTCACGTACTGGCGCATTCGTACCGTAGATGTTTTGAGCTTCTTGCCAATCGTTTGCTAAAAAAGGCAATAAGCCAATTTGCATTCTACGGTCGGTAGACGTCGAGGCTGGTTGTAATGCCATATCAATTGCACCAATTGAAATTCGTTCCTGTACTAACGTGTAATCTCCCAAAGCGTTAGCAGCATAGACTCTTAGTTTAAGGTCGCCATCTGTCGAGGCTTTGAGATCGTTGCTTAACTGATTGATATCATTATCAACTACGGTACCTTGTGGGCGTACATGACTGATTTTTAGCGTTGTAGCATGTGCAGGGAAAGTACTCAGGGCGGCTGCCATAAGTGATGCCAACAGAGTGACATTTTTTATTGTTTTTAATGGTTTTAACTTACTTGTTTTTAACATTGTTAATTTCCTTTTAATAACCAAACACAGTAGGGAGGTACAGAGATAATTCTGACCAAAAAGACGTAAGAATTACGACAGGTAGATACCCAAATAAAATGAGTAGCATTGCCGGCCCAACAACTTCAGAGAATTTTACGTTACCGATGCGAGCACCAAGGTATAGGATTGACGCATATGGTGGGGTCACCCCACCCATCGCGGTATTGACTCCCATGATTGCAGCAAATTGAATTGGGCTGATGCCAATTGCCGTCATTAGTGGCAGAAGCAAAGGCGCTATAAGAATGATTGCAGTTAGATCGTTCACGACCATACCAACGACAAACAGCAACAGATTAATAAAAATCAATAATAAAAATTTGTCATCAGTAATATCGAAGATAGCTTCAACCAATTGTTGCGGGATACCTTCCACAACAAACATTTGACTAAGAATAAGGCTGAAAAAAATCATAAACATGATAGAGCCGACCGCTGTTGCAGATTCTTTGCCGGATTCTAATAATGTTTTCCAATTCAATCCTTTATAGATCATAAATCCAACTGGAACAGCGTAGATAACAGCAACTGCAGCGGCTTCGGTTGGCGTCATAATTCCGCCATAAATACCACCAAGGATAATCACTGGCATCAACAAAGCGGGTACCGCGTTAAATGTTTGGCTAGAAGCTTTCTTAAACATCTCAGGTAAGCTCGGCTTGTCATCTAAAACAAGTGGGAACTTACGGGCCATAAACATATTGATAGCTGCAAAGTTGAATGTAACCAGTAATCCAGGACCAAGTGTCGCGAGGAAACAAGCCAGAATAGATGTGTCAGTAACCCAACCATAAACAATCATTGTCACGCTTGGCGGAATGAGTAGACCTAATATTGACGAGTTAGCAATGAGTGCTGTCGCATAGGCTCGCGGGTAGCCTCGTTTTTCCATCTCGGGGATAAGTAGTGGTCCGATAGCCGCAATACCAGTTAATCCGCTTCCAGAAATGGCCCCTATAATCGCGCAACTAACGGAAGCAACGATACCTAGCCCACCACGTATATGACCGACAAATACGTTCACAAAACCTAACAAACTAGCAGCGATCCCGCTCCTACTCATAATGGTTCCAGCTAAAACAAATAAAGGAATGGCCAACAATACGGGGTTCATCAGCTGCCCGGCTCCCCACATCATATTGCCTTTCATCGACATGTCACCGGCAATACTCATTACCATCAACGCGCCGCCGAAACAAAATGGAAGGGGTACGCCGATAGTTAGTAGTATGACCAAAACTGCGACGGCTAATAGAGCAACTTCAATCATTGTTTCACCTTATTTACGAAAGACGATGGAGTTCTAAGCTGGTTAACCAACTTTATGATATGTATGGCAATAAAAAGAGTGATCAGAAGAAGTCCGATGAATACGGAGCATTCATGATAAAAAGTAGGGATATAGAGGGTAGGGCTTTCTTTCCATACGCGCCAAGCGTACTTGACATAGTCCCACGCCCAATAAGTAAGCCAGCTCGAAATAATAAAACTTATAACTTCTCCGACTAGTGCCAAAATTGTGTGCCCGCGTTCACTTTTTATGAAAATTTCTAAGACATTTGCTCGTATCTGAGAGTCTTCTCTTGAAGCATTAACGGCCCCAAGCATATATAGCCAGATTGTAGGAATGACCATTGATTCTTCGAGTCCCATAATCGGGACCTCAAAAATATACCGTGTCACAACCTGAACAAATTGCATTAGAGCTACAGATGCAATTAAGGCCGTGAGTAAGTATCGAAATTTTTGCTCCACTGCATGTTTCCTTATTGTTGTATTTGTAATTATTTGGTTATTTTATTGGTGACAATCAATAAAAACAAATTTAAAATTACTCTAAAGTCATAAATTTAACTTATAGGGTGCTATGAGCAATCTTTCGATAAAACAATTAGAAACGTTCCGTGCTGTAATGCGTTCGGGGTCGGTGACTGTGGCTGCAAAAACCTTATGCCGAACTCAACCCGCAGTGAGCTCTATGATCGTAGGTCTTGAGAAGGAGTTAGGTTTAACACTCTTTGAACGACAAAAGGGGCGTTTGATCCCCAACCCTGAAGCATATTTTTTGTTAGAAGAAACTGATGCGATTTTAGAACGTTTAACTCGTTCAACTCAGTTAATGGCAGAAGTGAAAAACCTGACTAGAGGGAAGTTACGTATTGCTTGTATGCCTGCTGCGGCATTATTTTTTATGCCGCATGTTATAGCTGAATATGTAAAGGACAGACCTGAAGTTGAAGTATCCATGATGATGCGAAGTTCTACTATTGTTCAAGACTGGATTGCATCTCAGCAGTACGATATAGGTTATTCAGAGCTGCCCAAGGACAGAGATTCATTTCATGTAGAACCTATACAGCTTGAGGGAGTGTGTGCATTACACAAGGATCACCCTTTATCGAGTAAACCGCTCATTACTCCAAAAGACTTAGATAATGTTCCCCTAGCAGCGCTGTTTACCCGTCATTCAGCAAGTGAGCACACAAGACTGTTATTTGAAGAACATAACGTCACTTATCGACCTAGATTTGAGCTTCAGAACTACATCTCTGGCTTTGAGTTTGTCGAACAACAGTTATGTGCTTGTATCTGTGACCCCATCAGTGCCGCTAGTTATAAACTATATAAAGGAAATCAAGGGAATGTTGTATTCCGCCCCTTTGCTCCTGCTATAGCTTACGATCACGCAATACTGACACCTGCTCACAAACCAATGTCAAAGCTTGCTGAAGTCTTTGCTTTAAATATCCGACAAGCAGTAGATGAATTTGTGTCTGACATTAATGATTTCTAGGGATGTATATCTGATTACTACTATAGATAGCCTGAGATGCGAATGCGAGTGAACAAGGTAAGTAACCAGAAGGTTATTGTCGTGATGATTACCTTGAACGTCGTAAAGTTCTAATGTCGTGGTGGAGTGATCACATTGAAGAAGCTGCAAAGGGAAGCTTGTCGATGAGTGGTAAAAAGAGCCTTAAGGCTGTGGGTTAGGTTGATCTGCTTCAAGTGTATACTGAGTGTCAATACCATTAATATTTGAAAAATCTTCCATAATGTTATCTCGTGTATGAGAAGAAAGTTGACATCGACTTCATTTCCTAGTTTTTATTGAGGCCGATACTCTGCTATTCATGCTATTAATAGCATGAATAGCCCTCTTTATCGGTAGCTTGCAAGGATGATGGTTTGAGATTTATCAACAAGGTTTTCTATAAGTTAAGTGGCATTGATACGAAAGTGTCAATGAAAGATAAGCTTCAAACGTGTCTAAAGCTTGATATACCGCTGTTAGTTAAAGTACCCAATGGTTACAACGTATGGGGTATTGATAAGCAACTGCACAAACTGAAAAAGCAAGATGTTGTTTTAAGCGTAAGAGATCATTCTCATAAAGTGAGGCTGATGCATTATTTTCTTGAAGAAGAATACATTCCCCTTTACCACCAGCCAGAAATAGACACCTTATTTTTAGGTGCATCAACACTAATTGACGGTGTTGAATATCTACAAGTAACAGAAAGTGATACGGAAAAACTTTTAGCTTCTGAAAATATCACGACTGATCAATTCAAAGGTATGGTGGCTTTTGATCAAAAAGAGCAACACTTTGCCTTATATGAGTCAATACCTGTTTCTCCTTATCACTTTAAGCTTGGGAGCAATAATGATCATTCCATGATGCAGAAAACCAAAAGTGGGATGAGTAATTCGCGTTTTGTACTTTGTGATAAAGCAACACGCAGTAACAATGATTTTAACTTTCCAATAGGAAGTGAACTCGATTTATCATTGAGCGTGTTAGAAGTCGTTATTAGAGAAAGTGACGCTTCAAAGCTGGTGTTCAATAAGGAAGATTATCAACTAAGCGCATATCACCTGGAACCAGAATACCATGCATCTACTGCATTACAGGAGTTATCGAATTGTGGGTATACTCTGTATGTTAAAAACGTAACTGTTGTCTCCGGTGGCTGTTCAGGCTATCTATTTCGCAATTTTAAGAGCTTTAAAAAAAAGGGAGAGCGTGAAGCGGGAGCTTTTTTGATTAAAGACAAAACAGGTAAAAACTTCAATCGTGTCAAAGAAGTTTATAGCCACCACTGGCTATCAGATACTAAGCTCAGCAAGAAAAAGGTACAAGAAACAGCCAGGAGTGTTATAGATGAACTACATGAAGTTCTTGATACAAATGACACATATATTCATGCAATAGAATTAATTATCAGACCAGACAAGTACAAAAAATTAAAATAATAAAAGAGTCGTAGCCCTTTTGTATAAAGGGCTTGGATGAGTTTTTATGCCGAAAAATCAACGCCACTCCTTTTTGTAACTTTGTCCTTTAATGTTTAATGGCACCTTAAATCAACTAAGGAGCTTTAAATGTTATCTACTCACTCAGAACTTCGTTCAAACCAAATTCTTCGACTTAAGGATGTCATGTTAATGACGGGCCTTTCTCGGTCGACTATCTATGACAAACAAAACCCTTCATCAAAACGTTTTGACCCCTCATTTCCTCAGAAAATCAAACTAGGCGCAAGAGCGGTAGGTTGGTTGATGGGGGATATGCAAACTTGGCTAAATTTGATGAGAAATAACTCTATCGCAGGGCGTGATTAGAGAGGCGGTTATCAATATTTGATCATTTTATGTCGTTATCGATAGGAGTGTGCATGTTATATCAATTTCCAACGTCGTCGGAGGTCTTTCCCTTAGTATCTCCGTCATCATTAATCACTAAAGCCTATATGGAGGCTAAACTTATCACGCAAGCGCCTGATTCAATGGTCTATATGACCGCTATCAGTTCCGTTTCACTCGCATTACAAGGTGTTATTGATGTAGAAATACCCACGGGTAAAATAAGCCCTGTCTCACTAATGGGGTTAACGATTGCAGAATCAGGAGAGCGTAAATCATCGGTTGAGAATCTATTTACAAAAGGAATTAAATCGTTTCAAAAAGAAAATATTGAATGCTACCAAACACAATTAGATAGGTACCAAATTCAACTTGATTTACATGAAAAAAAAGTCGCTCGTATAAAAAAGTTAGTCAATTTGGATGACGAACTTGAATGTGAATCAATGGCAAACAAGTTACTCGAACTTGAAGAAAAAAAACCAATTAAACCAAAACTCAATTTGATCACATATGAAGATAGTACTATTGAAGCATTGCTGAGTGGTCTCAGTGAGAATGTACCAAATGCTTTTCTTGGGTCTAGTGAAGGGGGAGTGTTACTTAACAGCCGAGCGATGACGCAAACGGCTAGCCTAAATGCAATTTGGAGTGGTGATGATGTTACTGTCAATAGGAAAACAGCAGGATCATATACAGTGGAAAGCGCTCGGTTAACCGTCTATATAATGACTCAATCAAGTGCACTAGATCGCTTTATTAAAAAATCAAAAGATAGTGTGCGTGGGAACGGATTCTTGGCTCGTCTTCTTGTTTGTGCACCATCATCCAATATTGGGTTTAGGCAGTCCTCAGGGATAGATTATTCACGAGACGGTATAAAGGAGTTTAACGGTAAGCTTTATTATTGGCTATCGGAATCCCAAGGGTTTTCTGACTACACTAATAGAAAAATTGTTAGATTCTCCAATGAAGCTAAAAAAATATGGCAGGGTGTTTACAACGATATTGAAGTAAAGATGAGACCTAACGGTATCTTTCAGCAAGTTGCAGATCATGCCTCAAAGTTACCAGAAAATATCGCAAGGTTAGCGGCTTTAATTCATTGCTTTGATGGTGATTTAAATGATGAAATTTCTTCGGCGACACTCATCGAATCAGTGAATTTAATAAGTTATTTCTCTGGTCAGTTTGTGAAAGTGTTTTCTGCGCCTCCGAAGTGTGCAGTAGATGCCCATAATCTAATGCAATGGTTTCTGATGCTTTCAAATTCAGGAGTTAGATATATTAAAAGAAATGATATTTTTCAATTTGGACCATATGGGACAAGAAGCAAAAAAAACCTAGAAGAAGCATTAGAGTACCTAAAACCCAATTATATATTAAGTGAAATTATGATTAAACCAAAAACAAGGGTCATCGATTTCTATCCTCATTATCAACGTGATGATGTCAAAATCATGCTTGATTTAGGACTGAATGTTTCTATTTGATTTACATTATCTCGATTAATTATAGAGGTAATAACTCATGGATAATAAGTGAGAACTAAAAAATACAGGTGGGATAGTTTGTGCATAAGTCCAGAGTAATAAGTTAGAACGAACTAGGGGGGGTAAGCCTAAAAATAGAAAGGTGTTTCTATCTATACCCTAGTTTATCTGTTGGTTAAGTACGATATTTTGTCGGTTATAGTAATATATAGTACTTGTAATTGTTAAGAGTTGTTTATTATTCATTCCTTAAGAATGAAGTGAATGTTGTTGATTATTCAAAATGAAGGTGTTTTGAATGAAGTTAATAGAATCTGAATTTTTTAATGGATATAGTGTTATACGTAATCATGGTCCATTAATACAAAGGATATTAATGGCGAATGAACTAATGATGGTTAAATCTTTGTCTGATCATAACCGTCTTCTTGTTATGCGCTTTGAGCTGAAGTTCCCTACAGGTTACTCAGGACCTAGTGATATAATATCGAAGTTTTTTGATTCTCTGCGTTTTAAGATTCAATATGATTTAAAAAGGAAAAGTAAAAACAGGAATCGTAGTATTAATTGCCGTATTAACTACGTATGGGTGAAAGAGTTGAGTGGTAACGAAGGATGGCATTACCATGTCGCTCTAGTTTTAAATTACAATGTGTATAGAGGGTTTGGAAAGATTGGTAGTACTAGAAATAATACCATCAATCGTATTTCAGAGGCTTGGGCGAGTGCAATAAAATGTTCAGTGAATAATGTGAAGGGGTTGGTTAATATTCCTAATGGAAACCCAGTATATGAGTTAAATAAGAGATCTCCCTCATTTCATGACACATTTTATGCTGTAATGTTTAGGTTGAGTTATTTGGCGAAGCTTAAAACAAAGCCTTATGGTGGTAATGTTAGGATGCGTTTTTATGGGACGAGTAAGAGTTGAATTTCTGTAGGTTATTTATGACATATATATGAGTCAGTGCAAAAAAATAGGTATCAAATAACCTCTTTGGAAAATTAATCTATAAAGTTTGGATTGCTTTATTGTTTCTTTGGCTCATTTTTGTCGTTATCCATGTTTGAATTTCATGATCTACCCAAGCAACAGAGCGGACGCCTAATGATACGGGAGGCGGAAATTGCCCTTCGTTGAGATACTTGTAAAGTGATGAGCGTGATATACCTGTAACCTGAATTACCTCTTTTAATCGCATCAGGCGACTCGAAGTTGGTGGTTGCTTAATATTAGTCATTTCGTTGTTCATAATACTAACTCCCTAAAGTCATTATCAATATCATCTTGTGTCACGCCAATGTAGCGTAGCGTTACACCTTCTGAGCTATGGCGAAGCATACGCATTACCCGTGCAATATCTTTGGTGCTTTTGTATAAGTGGTAACCTCTGGTTTTTCGCATTGAGTGAGTTCCCAACGGAAAACTAATCTCTTCACCAATCGATGAGAACGCTTGGCTAACAGCCCGACGACTCAATGAATTGGCAGCTTTGTTTATTGCTTGCTGATTTCGGTAAGATTGGAATAGGTAGACGTGGTGGGGGTTCTCCTTTTTAATTCGGTGGATAATTTCTAAGCTTCTAGGGTTTAGTGCTATTTGGGCCACTTTGCCCGTTTTAGATTCACGGATGGTTAGACGGTCTTCTTCAATGTCACTGAACTTAATCGCCAACAAATCAGAAATCCGTAAAGCGAGATTAATACCCACATTCCAGATGTCCGACATTTGCTTACTATACCGTATTTCTAATAAGTGGCCGATAAGCTGGATTGTGTCACGGTTTTTCACCGCTTGAACTTCTGCCATAACGCAGCTTCCTTTTTTCGATGAAAATGATGATTAGAGGAACTTCAAAGCAGGCCTGAAACCAAAAGCTTTGTTCCATAAGGGTTGGCAAGTTCCCAAATTGCTAAAATGGGAACTTGAATGCTTTTCAGCTCTTGGTGACTTTGATTTGGTCAAACACACCATCAGATAAATACTCCAAAAAGTTACCTTCCCATGTTCGATAGAAAGATTTCACTTCTCGATGTGCTAAAGCGCAAGGTGCCAGAAACATCTGTCTGAATATGTTGCTCTCAATATTGAAATCGAGCTCAATGGTTAGTTCTGGATAGACGCCTCCAGAATAGGCAAAGTCGGTGATGTAACAGAGTCGCCACTTATTGCCTTCATTGCGGATCATGATTTCTACTGGATGATACCCACCAGCTTCAGCGCTATAACTTGTGTCTCGAAAGTTAACGGTTAATAAATCAGAGTCGTTATTCCCATTACCTTGTTGAACTTGTTTAGTGATTACGTTGTAAAAGCGAGTTGAGATAGGCAGCACACAAGGGTGAAACTGCATCGTTTGAAATTTGGTTGAGACTGGCATGGTATGCCTCCTTGGTTAGTGGTTATGGGATTGATGATTCCGTGGGCGTGTCTATATTGACGAGTGTTGCTTGTATACCGTTAAAGGAGCCTTGTTGAATTTGCTTGAGGAAAGACCGTTCATAGCTTTGATACAGACTGGTTACTTGGGGCTGGTGGAGCTCACAGCGTTCAATGTCCGGTTGATAGAACCATCCACGCAGAAAATTGAAGTAAAGCTCGACCTCCATCTTTTCGGTTTGTTCGTCTGGATAAGCAAAGCTAGCAACAAAGACGATGCTCCAATGAGTATTGTCTGATTGGCTTGTAGCTCTGTTGAGTTGGATCTCGACAGGATGAAAGCCGCTACGGTCTTCGTAGTAGCTCGACACTCGAAAGTTAAGGGCGATACGTGTAGCAAAGGCAGGGATATCTAATCGCTCAGTAAGAGCATTGAGGTATTCCACCAGCAGTCGATGGGGTGTGGTTTGGCTCATAGCAAACCTCGCTCAGCAAAGGACACGCATTGCTCACCTACGACGACATGGTCCAATATTCGGATATCAACCAATGCTAAAGCATCAGAGAGACGTTGAGTGATTCTACGATCGGCTTGTGATGGCTCTGGTAATCCAGATGGATGATTATGACCAAAGATAACCGCCGCCGAGTTCAACATTAATCCTTCTTTGACGACTTCTCTTGGATAAACACTAGCAGCATCGATGGTGCCAAAAAACATCTCTTTGTATTCAATCAGTTGGTTTTGATTATCAAGAAACATCACGGCAAACACTTCTCTGTCGTAATGCGCCAGTTTCATCTGTAGATATTGCTTAGTGTTTTCGGGACTGGTGAATGACCCTGCCCGAGCATACTTCGCTGCGAGCATGGTCGCGGCGGTCTCTAGGATTTGACGAAGCTCTGTAGGTTCATTTGGCGTGTATTGATTTGAATGCATGTACTTTCCTTCTTGTGCGTTAAAGGTATGTGCATCCAAGTAATATGTAGTTAAAAAATAATGGAATCCTTCCCTTTATAAGCAGCCCAATCACGCAGGGCTGCTTTAGGTTATGGTTGTTGTTTATCTTGTCGTTTAGCCCAGTTGTAACCGCTCACTACGCCATAGATGAAAAATTCGATTAGCGTCTTAGTTGGTTGGTGGGAATTCACCATTCGCCTCCTTGTTGATGTGGTACAAACCTGCGCCAACAATAAAGCCAGCAATGAAAACAAACGGCATAAGTGCCTCCTGCTCTGTTTGATTTAAGAAAAGTGCATAAATGGAAACCTACGATTAGCTGGCTTCAAAAAGGTAATGTGTGGCTAAAAAAATTTGGAGTGTGGCGTTTTACGCAGTGGAGTAATTAAATGCACATTCTCGTTATCTCATGAGTTGAACTAACAGGAATTCATCATGAGATTAATCAAACTAAAAGAAGTAATGACTTTAACCAGCCTTGCACGTTCTACCATCTACAAGTACATGAGCGAAGGTGGGTTTCCCCAAAGCAGTACCACTAGGTTGTTGTTCGGTAGGGTGGGTAGAAGAAGAGGTAACGGATTGGATATTGGATAGGATTGGTGAGCGCGATAATGCTGATTGACAGATAATGGATGGAAGCTATTACAGCTTCCTCTATGCCATGTTTTTCTAACAAGCCCGTTCCTATTTAGAGTTGTTACCCATAACATTACTGAGCGCTTCCATTTGAACAAATAATAGTTATGCCGACATATTTCAACTAGCTACATATACAGTGGCTGCATACGGAGCACGGCAATAGAAAAATTGTTGATTAATGATAGGTGAAAGAATCAAAGGGCTATACTGAGCCTACCCGTTTGGAGAGGAAAGCTAAGCTGCCAGATGATCTGGCAGAGAAATGGACTCCCTAATTGGAGCCTTATTTGTATGGAACTCTACATATTAACCTTAACTGAGTAACCCAAGGCTCTCAGTGCCTTGTTTGTTCGACCATTTCTAGGTGGAGTGTCTTCAGGTCTTGCCCATCCTGCAACTTCAGCTATCGAATTGATACCATAGTGACCAAATCTGTACTCTGGATCCTTACCCGCTAAGTAAATCCGTTCCCACATCTGATCTGCTCTCCCACCATACAAAACGAACTTTAGAAGATCAGCCACAGTCTGCCCCTTTTCATTTCGTTGAGCTATTAGCCATTCGGTAAATAGGGGGATCCTTTCATTTTTGGTAAGAGACTTCTCATGTGGCTTCCCAAGTGATGCTGTACTCATCTTGATTAGATGGTCCATGGTTGCATGAGTTGCCTTTAGGATGCCGGTTAGGTCGCTCTCTGCTAGGGAATCAATATTGGCTTTATTTAGACTTTTTCTAATCAGAGGAGCATAGTCGTATAAGTTTATATCTTCATGTGAAGGTGGTGATGGAAGCTCTTTCCACCATGTTAGCATTTCAATAAGTGCAACTTGAGGGTTCTTGCTGTTAGTCTTGTGGTAGCTTTCATAGGGGTAAGTATTGTCCTTCTGTTTGACTTGGTTGTAATAGTAGGCATGCAGAAATTGGTCCACTTGCCAATATGCCGGGATATCTTCACTAATCCAGTGAGGTCTGTAGTCGTTAATTTGAGATGCGATATTTCGGATATAAGATAATGTGCTATTCCATTCCATACGGAAATTTTCTTTGCGTTTGTCCTTGGCTTTCTTGTCTGAAACGAAGCTAGGACCTTCCCAGGGTGGTACTTTACGTTTAGGTGCTTTAGCTCTCTCTTCTTTCTCTTTTTCCCGTTTCTGTTTGAGCAGCAACTTCTGTTCATCGATGACCTCTTGGGTTAGCTCAAAGGCTACGTCCAATTGTTCCAAACCATCAAAAAACTCTTCCAATTGCTCTAGCATACCTGACTCGTTTAGGTCGCTCTCACTAAAGAATACACCGGCTTCTATGTTGCTGTTCCATGCTCGATCAGTCAGGTTAGCTGAGCCAACATAAGCACCGTATCCTTTCCACCAGATGACCTTGCTGTGTAGGCAGTCGGGAATCAATTTACAGAATACATTGTTCTTAGCATTCGCAAGTAGCTTGCTAAGGAAACTAGGCGCAACTGGTACTGTTTGGTCATAACGCATCCAGATATCTAATCGATGCTTGTTGTCGAGACAGTGCTGTAATAGTTGGGTTCTATCGTCTCCGTATGCGATAGCTGCTACCACACCATCAATCTCTGTTCCTGTTGGTGGAAGTAGAGACCTGAAATACTCACGGTTCAAACTGTTTGCTACTAGTTTCATCTTGCTCATTGCCTTAGCTACTACTCATTGCATTAAACATACATCGTTTAGTAAAGAGTGAGCAAACGCAAGTCGTTGTTATGTGGTCGACATTACAGATTGGAGGCCCAGTAATTCAGAGTTAAATAGATGTGAGTGCAAAGTGACCACTTGGCTGTAAATTAGACCTACATCAAGGGACTGTCCTCGTTGATACGCTCTAGCAATACAGAACGATAACCTAAGCGAAACTTACCATACTTCAGCTAATTCATTCTTTGCTAAATTAGTAAAGACGCAACTCGGAAATGTCCAAATGCTTGTTGTAACAATGAATAAAGGGAGCTATCGCTCCCCTATATGCCGCCAGTTTAAGTGAGGCTACTTAATACAGTCATACCACCCATCATCACCATCACACTCATACTTAAACGTCCCATTAGGATAAGAAACAAATCGATAGTGCATTGCCACCTCGCCATTAGGCATTTCATTCGCCACGTTAGTTCGATGCTCAGATACGTTGTTCTCACCTTCTTTATAGCGTTTAGTGTGCTCCCACCAGTCTGCCCCAACAGAATCTTGAGCTCCATAGACTTGCGGTAGTGCTGCGATATCAGCATTTAATGCATCAAGGTCTATACTCGCCACATCAGCACTGAAACCTAACCAGTGAGCATATTCACTTGGCACCGTATTCCACTTATAACGGCTCCTTTCTTCATCGTACACACCACTCACTCTCGCAGTCGAAAGCGTCATGTTTTGGCTATCAGCAGCATCACTCAAATTAACCTCATTACACTCCAATTCACTCAAACCATAGAACGATGACTTATTATTCATACCGTATTGGTTATCAGTGTCAGCCTCCTTTGAAAGTAAAGTTTCTGACTTACTGCAAATGTAATCGTCAAAGCTTGGATCTGAACTCATATTACGGTATTCATTTACATGGCCCACCGTACCAAAATCAGTAACACTGTCTTCTTGTAGGTAGTTTCTAATCAAGCGCTCGGGTAGCCAGTTATCATCTACCGCATAGACGGATTCAGACCAGAAGCTACCTTGACGTATGGAAATCGATTTGTACCACAACTGTTCATCATCTTGGCGTTGCCAGTCCGTTGGATCGTTAAGATATAGTGAGCCACGTTGATATGTGCATATGGGTACTGAAGTGACAATTCATAAGTCTCTTCAAATGAAAGTTGAATGGATGCCATAAGCTGTTCAGCAATGCTGGAGACCGCACTGTTACCATCTGCTATGTAATCACTCCACAGATCTTCCTCTGAAATATTGAAATGCCAAACTAAGTCACCTGCTACGTTACGCATTGCGTCTTTTATGGCATTGCGGACTTGTTCATTGTCTTTCACTAATTCACAGCTATATACTGCTCCTTGCTCTCTTTCAACTGTCTGTTTAGCCGATTCCCACAACATTGTGGTGAGTGGAGTAATGTTAACGGAGCCATTCGCTACCTCTTCAGGCAACGTGAACGTTGGTGGCAGGTTAAGTACATATGCTTGAGTTACTTCCCCTAAGTATTCATCAATAGCTCCGACAGGCACACCTACGATTACTGGGACGTATTCAAGACAGGCTTGTTGCTCTTCTGTGATGTTACCTTCAATAGTGAACACACCACCAGCCTCGGTGATAGCCGATGGTTCATCAGGATCGACAACACCATTTGAATTGAAATCATAATGAACCGTGGCACCAACGATATATCCGTCAATAGCACGACCGGATAACAACGTAGAGTTGGATGGCTGTGAAGGCTCAGATGAGCCACCACCGCCGCAACCAGTAAGGGTAGCACTTGCAATAAGCACAGAAACTAACGTTTTTTTCATAGGAATTCCTTTTTATTAATAGATTGGTTTGCAGGGATAAATACATAGAAAACAAAAGCGGCTTACTTTCGTAAACCGCTAATGGTGGGTATTAAACGTGTGGTACTAGCAAGCACATCGGCATGGAGGCATATCGCAAATGTCACAGGTTGAACTGTGGCTACCTCCGCAATATTCACAGCTGAATGAAGCTAGGCAAAGGTGCTTGTTAAGTAATGGTCGAATCGCTTTAATGGTCATGAACTTCTCTCCCCGTCTATGTCGTAGTGGATCACATAGAAAGACGGTAACCCTATGTGACATCCCTGTTTGTTGTCAGGTTATCAATAGGTTGGGCACCTGGTGTCGCATAGGGCTGTACTAAGTGAGACCGCTATCGCTATTTAGAGAAGTGGTTTGAAGTTGGGGGCTTTTGACTGACGGCGGTATAGGTTGTTGTTCTACAAAGGTGATGTGGGTTTTATGTGCTTCTAGCCACGCCACTAACGGTGGTGTATTGGAAACCGTAGCAGTGATGTGTAAATACGTATCGAACTCAGAAATACGTTGGTCGTTGGAAAGTGGTGTTTGGTAGAGGTGCTCACCAGCCTGCTTCGTAATGGTGAATTCGAGTGTATAACGCTCATGCACTGTATTGGTGTATTCCGATGCTGACTGTTGCAAGTCAAAGCCTTGTGGGTAAGCAAACGTGAAGGTTGATAATGTGACTTTGTGAATCTGGCTGACATCAACAAAAGTAGTGTCTTTATCTCCGTTCTGGCGGTACAGCAATATCAATGTATTGTTTTGCTGTGAAAGGCCTAATGGCATGACATCTTTTCTGTATTTCTCTCCTTCAGAGTAATAGTGCAAGTTTAACCAACGGTTATGGTAGAGCCCTTGACTGATAGCTGCGTAAGCATCAAGGCTGATATTACGCCTTAGTTCATAAGCGCCGAATAAATCTACTTTTCGTAACCATTGGGACTCTTTTGAGTCCTGATCGATTGATTTCAGTTGGTAATTAGCGTCTTCAAATAACGAGTGAAGAGTATGGGATATATGGGTAGGGATTAAGTAGTGGAAGTGAGACTCAGCCAGACACAAAAGTAGTGCCTCTTGAGTACTGGAGCCAACAAGAGATTTAGTTTGCTTTCGTTGGTATCCATAAGGTTTATCACGGGTATCCCGGTCAATATCAAAATACTCAAGTAACACATCAAGGTTACGTTGAATCGTTCGAATATCTCTATCAATACCTATCTCTTGAAGCTGTACTTTGAGCTCAGAAGCTGTGACTTTGTGCCAATACGGTATGCGCTTGTATAGCTCAAGCGCTAATATCATATGCTGACGAGTGCTCACATGAGTGGTTTTACTCATCGTGCACACCTTTAGCTAAGCGGATCAAAATAGAGGTGACGGTATAACGATGTTGGAACAAGTCACTCTCACTCTGTTGATAGCAAGAGACGAAGCTCTACACGCTAGGCTTTAAGGTGAGTTGATTGTATGAGTAGCTTGGGCATCTGGTGTCGGATGAAAGAGTACAATTGAAATTAATTGAATAATCGTGGTGGGCATAATGAACTCCTATGCTGGTGGATACATAGAAATGATATGTGTGTGAAATTTATTGGATTGAAAACGTAAAAATTTAGCATCATGCCAGATCACAGACCATACCTTCGTTATCATCGAGGTGAGTTATTTAAAGGATGCTAATTGAATTCTTGCTCAATACCTTCAGAGTGCTCTGGGTAAAAGTCAGAGCTCTATTCCCTTCAATACCGATGTAGATCACTATAGTTCATACTTTGTCATGTAAACTACAGTTGCATATAACGTTATCATCCCAACTTTGCGATTGTATTTTTAATGACGAAACTTCTCCTCAAAACCAACTTTTTGGCACACCTTCTTGGCAAGCGACAACAGGTAAACGTTAACGAAGACGGTATTACCATCTTCAAAGACAATATAAAAACGTTGTACAAGTGGGATACGATAGTTGCTCCTCCAGTAGTCAAATTAGGCTTTTCAGGTGGCGTTTTGTCGTTTGAAATAAATGACCCCGGTTTGTCCGTTCCGATGTTGAGCTACCTATTTGCACATCGACACAAACACACTTTCTTTCCTTTTTGGGCCAACAGTAACGCTCAGAAACTGATTCCATTTTTGGACCAAGTGGAAAACGCCTCTGCCGAAAGTTTTATTAGAACGTCTGAAACTCAAAGCTTTCAAACCATCGCAAATAAAGAAGCGAAAAGGTGGAAGGGGTGGCGCTCAGCTTTAGGGTTAAGTGAACTAGCCCAAAAGGTCGCTCAGACACTCGATGTGATTTGTGCCTGGAAGGCGTCAGATATTGAGAATATGCGCTATGTCTACGTCCAAAAGCAGCTAACAGAATACGGAGTGTTTTTCGACAAAGTTGAATCTAACCCGTTAACAGAGAAGCAGCGAATCGCTTGTATTACAGATAACGACAACAATCTACTTTTAGCCGGAGCGGGTACCGGTAAAACGAGTGTTATGGTTGGTAGAACTGGGTATCTGATTAATAGTGAGCAAGCGTCTGCCAACGACATACTGTTATTGGCTTATGGCCGTATTGCAGCTAAGGAAATGGACGAGCGCATTAAAGACAAACTGGGTTTTGATGACGTGAGAGCCAGCACCTTCCATAGCTTGGGTATGAAAATTATCGCTGAAGTTGAAGGTTCAAAACCAAACCTATCCCCATTTGAAGACGACATTAAAGCTAAATCAAAATGGATGAACGATAACCTAGAGCACCTCATGCTTGATGATGGCTACCGTGAGTCTTTACTTGAGTACTTCAGTTCGTATTACTTTGTTGATAAGAACCCTTTTGAGTTTCAAAGTGAAGGTGAGTATCTACAGTACTTAACTGACAATGACATCCGTTCGTTGAAAGGGGACCAGGTAAAGAGTTACGGTGAGGTTGTCATTGCCAACTGGTTATTTAGAAACGGAATTAATTATGAGTATGAAGCGAGTTATCGATTTGACGTAAGTACAGATCAATATCGCCAATATCACCCAGACTTTTATTTACCAGACCACGATATTTACATTGAATACTACGGTACTGATGAGCACGGTAATACAGCCCCGTGGATTGATAAAGATCGCTATCAAGAGTCGATTGAATGGAAACGCCAAACGCACAAGCAATACCAGACTGGTTATGTTGAGGTGTTCTACCACCAACATAAAGTTGGAACGCTTCTTCAGGTTCTTGAAAATAAACTGTTGGACCGTGAAGTCGAATTTAACCCCATCCCTCCGCAGGATTTACTTAATAACCTTCGCCAGTTAGGCCAAGTAACAGAATTGGCTAAATTATTTAGTGCTTTGGTGGATATGTACAAAGCGGCTTGCCTTGATGATATTGCGATAGAGAACGTCATTAGAAACTCAATCGATCCTAAGCAAACAGAGAAAGCATTAGAGTTGTTGTATCCACTATACAATCGCTATGAGCTGTTTCTTCGCGAAAAGCAGTGGATAGACTTCAATGACATGATCAGTAAAGCATTGATGTATGTCCAAACCGGACAGTTTGTTTCATCCTGGAAATACATCTTAGTAGATGAGTTTCAAGACATCTCAGAGCCCAGAGCTAGGCTAGTCAAAGCGTTGCGTGATTCACTGCCTGGTACGTCACTATTTTGCGTTGGGGATGATTGGCAGGCTATCTATCGCTTTAGTGGCGCGGACGTAAAGCTGACTACTAATTTTGTTGAGTATTTCGGTGCGACTTCGGAAACAAAATTGGATTTAACGTTTCGTTTTAATAGTGCGATTGGAGATGTGGCAACGCAATTTGTCACCAGAAACCCAGTACAAATCAAAAAAGACATTCAGTCCCTGATTAAGGTTAATAAGCCTGCTGTATCAATACTCAGACAAGGCAGAAATGAGCAAGGTGTATCTCCCCTAGAAAAAGCGCTTAATGCTGTTTTGGCTTGCGTTCATACCTCAGGTAAACCAGCGCAGAATAAGGTGTATATACTAGCCAGGTTTTGGCATCAAATGCCTGATTACCAGCAGCTTCAAGAAATTAATAGACAATACCCATCATTACAAATTACTTGTCAGTCATTCCATGCCTCTAAGGGTAAAGAAGCCGACTATGTCATCATTATGGGATTAACAACGGGTAAGCATGGCTTCCCGTCTCAAAAAGTAACTCCTCCGCTGATGGACGCGCTATTGCCTAAAGGTGATGATTACGAATTTGCTGAAGAGAGGCGCCTTTTTTATGTCGCTTTAACCAGAGCAAAACATAGAGCGTACCTATTAGCTGATATGACTGATGTCAGTGATTTTGTTGTCGAACTCATAAAGAACAAATACTTCGTAGATACCGATGAATTTGATGCATCGTTTGTACAGAAACTGTTTGAACAAATTTCCTGTAACAGTTGCAAGACCGGCGTTTTGAAAGAGCGCGTTAGTCGTTACGGTAAGTTCTTGTCTTGTTCGTTCTATCCTCGTTGCAAACACAAAGAAACCCCTTGTAGTCAGTGTGGCAGCCCAATGAGCAGTACAACTAAGCCAGGCTTTCAGGAATGTATCAACGAAGAGTGTGGCGACATTCGACCGCTCTGCAAGCGTTGTGGGAGTGAGATGAAGCTAAGAAATGGGAAGTACGGTCAGTTTTGGAGTTGTTCTACATATAGAAAAAATGCAGATAAAAATTGTGGTTATACACTTAACTGTACCGCTAACGAACTTTGATTGGGCTAGCACATGAAAGTTGGCAAACTTGTACAGTCATTTCTACCTAAAGTTATCGAGTACTGTGAGCAAAATGATCACACGGAATTCGAAAGACTTTGCGACGCTGATTATTCGAAGCAAACATTTAATATCAACTTTTCATTCTTGGTTGGTAAGAATGACCTTCTTCCCGAGAGTTCAAAACGATACTGGACAAATATCTATTTGGTGCGAGGTAAACAGTACGCGCTTGCAGTCAGTGGTTTGAAAGAGATGCGGTATGCTTTATTGATTACCTTAAACGGATTGGTATTGATTATGACGAATCACAGCTTGAGGGTTTGTTATTAGACGCGAAGGTAACGTCTAAACAAAGAACCTCTGTTCGAAGTCGTAAAGCAAACAGCCGATACCGTGGAAATGCGATAGGCAATGCTCAGAACTTACTGGTAAGAAACGTCCTTAGCAACTTGGGCTCAGAGCAGTTTTCAGAAGAAGATTGGTTAGAAACTAAAGCCTACTTTAATCATAAATGTGCTTATTGTGGTGAGGCGAAGGAATTAGTCATTGAGCATGCGATCCCTATCAATAAGGTCTATTTAGGGGAGCATAAACTTGGCAATCTGGTTCCAAGTTGCAAAGAGTGTAACAGTGCTAAAGCGAGTAAAGACTTTCGAGAGTTTCTTGAGGGGAGTGACGATAAAATTGCAATTATCGAGTTGTATATGGACAAACAGAACTATGTACCACTAGAGAACAATGAACAAGTTCAGATGATTCTTGAGATGGCGTATAGGGAAGTAGGGGCCGTAGCTGAACGTTATATTACGATTATCAATGAGCTGTTTGTGCATGAAGACGATTGCGATGATCAGCATCTATAATAAGTAGCGATTTAAACCAATTACGACTCGAGGAGTTCGATGATGCCATTACAAAATAGAGTAAGCCCAAGTGGTGAACTACTTATTGATACCGCTCGAGGTTCTTGGCTTGGTAACAGAGGCATTCTTCATAATGAAAAGAAAGAAATTATACGCCCTTGGAAGCACAAAAATTGGATGCTTTGTGAGTTAAATTTCAAAGAGCATAAGCGTGAGGTGTTTAGCCAAAATAGTTACTCCGAACTGTTTTTTCTTGATGAGGCTACCGCATTGTCGGCAGGACATAGACCTTGCGCTTCGTGCAGAAGGCAAAGGTTTGATGAGTTTAAACAAGCATGGGGTGCGGCTCAGCTAAGCGAATTGAAAGTCGATGAAATAGATAAAGTTCTTCATCAAGATAGAGCGATTAGAGGTGGTAAAAAGGTTACCTATAACGAGAAGCTTGAGAATTTACCTAATGGGGTGTTTGTAGAGCTAGAAGGTAAGCCTTGGCTCATATGGCGGAATGAACTACATGAGTGGCATCCTGATGGGTATAGAGATCGAGCAGATATATATGGTGATTTGAATGTTACGGTTCTAACGCCAAAACGTATGGTTGAAATCATCAACGCAAGGTTTACCCCACAGGTTGACGAATCCGTGATGGCTTAGCTTACTCCAGTGTTACGTGACGATGATGATTAACGAGAGGCTTTGACTGCCCATACTGCAAGTTCTCTTTTATAAGCGGATAAGCAGTCTCTCGCCAAACTAAACTGTAATTAGAATACTAGGTATGGTTTCAGCTCTTCAAAGTTCCCCACAATAATCTGTTGCCCTTTGGGGTTCGAATTCAACACATTAATATCGATATTATAAGCATCCAGAACATAGCGAACCAATGCTGCGTTCGTTGGTATTGTCAGGTTGCCTTTTTCCATACCGTAGTCGTGTGCAATCACTTTGGCCTGGGCTACGGTTAATCTTGAGTCGGGGATTAACTTAATAGAGAGATGAATATTCCAAAGTTCATCTTGTTCTCTCTCTTTTATTTTTTTTGTCTCAAGAGCTGGAACACCTCGAATTCGGCTCAGCACGAAATCTCGATAGTCTTCTGAGTGTTCGCAATAAGCTCGAACATGCCAGCGTAGTGGTGTGCAAACGAGTGTATGTGGAGAGATGATCCGTTCTACTTCCTCACCATTTTTCAACGATGTGTAGCTTAAATCGACACGTTTTTTCTCTCTGATTGCTTGGACTAATGGTCGTAAAACTTCGGGAGTAATGTTGCGTGTCACTGGGCGAACCATCGTCGTATTTTCAAAGCCCATATCAAGTTCATTGAAAGTCACAGTCATATCTTCACTTCGAGATAGGATGTGTAAGTATTCATCAGCATGACCGCTCGTTAGTTTTGGAACGAAGCTATCACTGGGTTTGTAGCCTTTTAACTGCTTATCGTAGACAAGGCTACCAGGTGCAATATCATTCAAGTAGGTATTGATGTCTTTCGACGCTTGCTGCCTACCAATACCAAAGCTTTTAATCAAATGGTTGGTTGTTAGCCTACCTTCCCATAAGGCAATCACTTCTATCATTCGGTATCGAAATAGTAGGTCCCAGCGAATTGGCCATTTGCTCATAGTTTGATTCCTGTCTAGTTATTCTACATGTATATGCAGTCAGCATTTACCTGTCGTTGATGGCGTCATATTATGGTTGGGTTAACTAAACATCAAGAGCTGTTGGGGTAGAATTGTATGAACGTGTCGATAGAAGCATTTGCGAGTTTTGATTTTAGTCTTATTCCCGATCTTTCGCCCTTGGATCTTATCATTACAGAATCACTCGAAAATTACACTAAAGTTAATGGCGCTAAATCTGGAGCTTTGCTTCCATTACCGTTTCAGACTGGAATTGGGAAAACATACACGGCATTAAACTTTTTGCTCCAGCAGATGCTTGATCAAGTGCAAAATGAATTACAGGAAGAAGAGTTCGGTAGTAGCACCAAGCGTTTGCTCTATTACGTTACAGACTCAGTAGATAATGTTGTGAACGCGAAAGCGGACTTGTTTAGATTAGTTGAAAAGCAAGCTGTCAAGGGTGAGCCTCGCTTCACTCTAGAACAGCAAGAGTACCTTAAAGCGCAAATAGTTCACCTACCCAATCAGTCAGATCAGTTATTGCAATGTTCTGATGCGGTCTTGAACGAAGTGTTAGTCGGATTTGACTTGAACACCGAGCGTGATGTTAAAGCTGAGTGGAGCGCTATATCAGGTCTAAGACGTCATGCGAGCAATCCAGAAGTTAAAGTTTCTTTGAACAGGCAGGCTGGTTACTTTTACCGTAATCTAGTTGCCCGCTTACAAAAGAAACAAAAAGGTGCTGATAGAACCCCGCTTAATGGCACGTTACTGGCCTCTGTAGAAGCACTACTTCCGGGAGAAAAAATCCGCAATGGAAGCGCTCATGTTATTTTCTTAACGACTAGTAAATTTTTGAAAGGCTTCCACAATACTCGCTCGCGCTACAGTCCATTGCGCGATTTAAGTGGTGCGCTACTTATCATTGATGAAATTGACAAGCAGAATCAGGTTATCCTCTCCGAGCTGTGTAAGCAACAAGCGCAAGACTTAATTTGGGCTATAAGAACTTTGAGAGCAAACTTTCGAGATCACCAACTAGAGAGTTCACCTCGCTACGATAAAATTGAAGACCTGTTTGAACCACTCCGTGAGCGGCTCGAAGAGTTTGGCACCAAGTGGAATCTAGCGCTCGCATTTAATACGGAAGGACCTAACTTGAATGAGCGACCTGTTCGGTTGTTTTCAGATAGAAGCTTTACACATGTAAGCAGTGCCACTCACAAGCTGTCATTAAAATCAGATTTATTGAGACAGAAAAATCTCATATTTAGTGATGAGAAAGTGGAAGGCCCTCTCATTGAAAAAAATGGCCTTCTAACCCGCTTTGTCAACGAAGCGGATGTTATATATCAGTGGTTTCTTGGCACAATGCGTAAAGCAGTGTTTCAGTACTGGGAGAACGTTCGTAGCCTTGAAATTGAAGGGCGTGAAAATAAAAGCCTAGAAGGAACGTTTCAAGAAGCCGTTCAATCCCTGCTTACTCACTTCAATTTGCAAGAGTTTGAGTCTGCTGTTTACGAGTCATTTGATACTAGGGGGCTACGGCAATCTGCGGGCGGTCAAGCGAGCAAGTTAAGTTCTAGCAAGAGCTACCATCATACCGGCCTGAAACTTGTGGAAGTCGCTCATAATCAGGGGACTCGCGATACCGTAAATTGTAAAGCGTCATTCCTGAATCTTTCACCATCGGGTGTCTTAGCGGATATGGTTGATGCCGGAGCTGTCATTCTCGGTATAAGTGCAACAGCGAGAGCAGACACCGTAATACATAACTTTGATTTTAAATACTTGAATGAGCGTTTGGGTAAAAAGCTTCTGTCTTTGTCGAGAGAGCAAAAGCAGTGGGTAAATGATTATTATCATAGTAAGCGCAACTATAGAGATAACGGTGTGGTCTTAACGGTCAAATACCTTAATAGTCGAGATGGGTTCCTTGATACTTTATTAGAAGAGTATAAGCCGGAAGCTCGTTCAAGCCACTTTATCCTAAATCATTATCTCGGTATCGCGGAATCAGAGCAGGCATTTGTTCGGAGCTGGTTGTCTAAGCTATTAGCCAGTATTAAAGCGTTTATCTCAGTTTCTGATAATCGTTATATGCTGTCGTTGTTAAACCGCACTCTTGATACAACGCGTCAGGATATTAATGATTTTATTCAGTTCTGCTGCGATAAGTGGGCGAAAGAATTTAATGTTCAAACCAAGACGTTTTTTGGCGTAAACGCCGATTGGATGAGGTTGATTGGCTATGATGAAATTTCCAATCACCTAAATACAGAACATGGGAAAGTCGTTGTATTTAGTACATATGCTTCAATGGGAGCGGGTAAAAATCCCGATTACGCGGTCAATTTAGCGTTAGAAGGAGAAAGCCTAATATCCGTTGCCGATGTCACTTATAGCACGCAGCAGCGAACCGATATAGACAGTATTTATCTTGAAAAACCTACTCAGCTACTCCTGTCAGATGATTATTCGCATACTGCCAACCAGCTTTGTCAATTCCACCAAATTCTATCTTTGCAAGAGAACGGGGAGGTGTCACCGAAAAGCGCTGAAAGCTGGTGTCGCCAGCAACTTATGGGCATGAGCAGAGAGCGCTCTTTACAGCAATACTACCAAACAAGTGATTACCAAAGCGCAGTAAGGAAATACATTGAGCAAGCGGTAGGAAGAGCTGGGAGAACGTCTCTGAAACGAAAACAAATTCTCTTGTTTGCTGATTCTGGTTTAAAAGAAATTTTGGCAGAAGAGAGTAGAGAACCAAGCTTATTCTCGCACGAGTATGTTGCTTTGGTTGAAAAAGCGAAATCAGCTAATAAGTCTGTAGTTGAGGACAGGGTTGTCCGACGTTTATTCAACCTTGCTCAAAGAAACAACAAAGACGGTATGCAGTCAATTAAGGCCCTAGTTCGTCGTCTACATAATCAACCTGCATCTGATAATGATATTCAAGAGTGGCAAGACATTAGAACTCAGTTACTTCGATATCCGACGATCGCCTCTCAACCTGAGCGATTCAATCGATTGTACTTACAGTCTATGACCAAAGGGTATTACCGTTACCAAGGTAACTTAGATGGTAATCCGAATGCTTTCGAGTTCTTTGATAGAGTGCCTACTGGTGACATGGTTTCAGAAGAAGCGTGCAGCCTAGCTACGTTACTACAAAACCAATATGTGAGGTCGTGGTTTGAACACAAAGGCTTTGCCTGTTCGTGGCAAAAAGAAGTTTATGTAATGACGCCAGTTATGTTTACCAACATTTATAAGGGAGCGTTGGGCGAGCAAGCGGTAGAGGCAGTATTAACAGCATTCGATTTTACGTTTGAAGAAGTTCCAAATTCAATTTACGAGCGATTTGACAATAGAGTCATGTTTGCAGGGATTGAGCAACCGATCTGGCTAGACAGCAAATACTGGAAGCATGAAGGTAATGAGACCAGCGAAGGCTACAGCTCGAAAATTTCATTGGTGGAAGAAGAGTTTCGGCCCTCGAAGTTTATTTATGTGAATGCGCTAGGGGATGCTTCAAAACCGATTAGATACTTGGACTCATGCTTCGTAGAAACCTCACCACAGTTAGCTAAAGTCATTGAAATTCCGGCACTAATTGATGATGTCAATGCCGACACCAACCTAACAGCAGTACAGGAGTTGATAAAATGGTTACACAACAGCTAGAGCCGTCCTCACACGGACCCTTATCAACCTTAATTGAACAAATATCGATTGATACTGATTGGGTCGATAGAAGCTTCGCGATTTACTGCGTCAGTTATAAAGGAATTGACTACTCAGAACGATCTAAGCGTTTAGTTACATTGGCGTCTGAAATCTATAAATCCGGAAGTGTTGATTGCTTAGTGAAAGGGAGCAATAAAGAAGCCTGTTATTGGGTATTGTTACCAAAGGACGCAAAATTAGATCTCGAAGACAAGTCTTTGGCCATCAAGCCAGTAAGCGCTACCGAGCTACCTACATGGCAATTGGCTCGTTTGCTGATTAAAGCGATACCAAAAGTATTGAATGGCGCTACGCCAGAGATAAAGCGCTTTGAAAGTGAAGGTTTATATTATCTAGTCAAAAGCAAAAAGTTACCGAAAGGTCACCCTGGCCATGAACTAACGGCCGTGGAAATCGACTTAGCACCATGCGCAGATCTTGGATTCAAACCAACACTATCAATGAACACTAAAACATTTTCTCCCTTGTCTTGGTTTACGCTAGAGAACGGAGATATACAAAAAAAAGCAAAGTTTGCGACACGTTATCAACTTGATGATGTAGGGATGTTGGTTAGCAAATCGATAAAGGGCGATTACATCAAGAAGCCTCTTTACTCTAATGCGAAGAATCGAATTCAGGCTATTGATATTACGAAAGAGTCTTATAGCGGTTTTCAGTTATCTAAGGTTGGTATTCTTGAACAGTTTATGCAAGATCTTAAGCAAGCTTATGGCGATTCAGTATCTCTGAACTTACAGCGAATTCCCGGAGAAAAGCATAGGTTTGTTTCAGATACGGTTGTCAAAAATCACTATGTAGGACTATTTGATGCGTTAAAAGAACATCGTTTGGTGATCTGTGATTTAACAGAAAACCAAGACACTGATGCAGAATTGACTTTACTTCATGGTATCGAGCACCTAAACATAAACGCAGAAGTTGCTGAAGCTCCGGTTCGTGGTGCATTGAATATCCTAATTGTTGGCAATAAAGACACCTACAAGTCGGCTGAGGAAGATCCGTATCAAGTTTATCGCAAAAAATACCAAGATACAGTTTTCCAGTCATGTTACCCAGAGCGCTTGTGGAACCGTCAAGGTCAGGTAAACCGCCATGTGGTGGAAGTGCTGCTAAAAGAATTACTTATCAAACTAGAAGTCCATACAAGAAAGCATTTGATTGAATACCCAAGCAGCCCTGAAGGATGTGTATATTACATGCCTCATCGGCCGCAAGGCGAATTTTCAGAGGTTCGAGACGGGCCGTGGCCAGTGTATGCGTCTAAGTTAGTGGGTAATGAATGGCAATATATACAAGCGACTCAAGAGGAGCTTGAAGAGCTTGAACTCGATTTAGGCAATGATAAAAGGCAAGTATTTCAAGGATTCCAACGTTCCCCCTTTATTTATTGGCCGGAGACGGGGGACTATGCCATTTTCAATGATACTGGTATTCAAATGCTGCCGGAATTTGAAGTAGTTGCAGAGCGGCTGCGTGAACTTAAAGAAGGGCGTTCACAAGATGTTCCAATTGCATTATTGATTCAGTTCATTGAAGAAAACCCAGGGAGTAAAGTAGTCAATAAGCTCAGAGCAATACTGTCGGAATGGGATGATACAGCCCCTTTACCGTTTGATGAGTTTTCGTCAATCTCTTACAAAGGTAATGATGAAAAACAATTTTACGATTGGCTGCGCGATCAAGGATTCTTTTTTAAAACGTCAATAAGAGGACAAAGTGAAGGGTTCTTTAATGCATCTTTAGGTTTTTTCTATAACCGGGAACAGGGGATGTATTTTGCTGGTGGCAAAGGTAGCCCACAAAGCAAAATCGAAAACTTTAGTCATTTATACGTGATAAAACATTCGTTTGATGCACTACCTGAAGAGGTAGAAAACTTGTTTGACGTTTATCACTTAAGGCACCGTCTGCCAACCGTAACGCCTTATCCATTTAAGCATCTACGTGAGTATGTTGGAATGCAGCGTTTTAAATCTTAATAACAGATTGAGGAAATGGTCTAGCAGCGAATGAAATCTAATGTTTTATTCGCTACTAGCGCCAAAAATCAGTAAAATCTTACCCAATTTCCCTTACTTTTATTGTTTGATTTTCAAGCAGCTATCGCTATAAGAAGAAAACTATGGATCACAGCGTACACAACAAACTTATCTCATTTATCTGGTCTATTGCAGACGATTGCTTACGTGATGTTTACGTCCGTGGTAAATACCGTGATGTTATCTTGCCAATGGTGGTATTGCGTCGTTTAGATACTTTGCTTGAACCAACCAAAAAAGCTGTGTTAGCTGAAGTGAAATTCCAAACAGAAGAAATGGAATCGACAGAGCTAGATGATGAGCCATTAATGCAAGAGTCTGGTTATGTGTTTTACAACACGTCGAAATGGACATTAAGCACTTTGCACAGCACTGCGACTAACAATCAGCAAATCTTGCTAGCTAACGTTGAAGAGTACTTGAGTGGCTTTAGTGACAACGTTAAAGAAATTGTTACTTGCTTCGATCTACAAGCAAAAATACGTCACATGGCGAGCAAAGACGTATTGCTAGATGTACTGGAGAAGTTTGTTTCACCAAACATCAACCTGACTCCTAATGAACAGATTGATCCTGACGGCTATAAGTTACCGCCTATCAGTAATTTAGGCATGGGTTATGTGTTTGAAGAGCTTATCCGTAAGTTCAATGAGGACAACAATGAAGAGGCCGGTGAGCACTTTACTCCACGTGAAGTAATTGAACTCATGGTTCACTTGGTATTTGACCCAATCAAATGCGGTTTACCAGATCCACTCACCATTTATGACCCTGCATGTGGTAGTGGTGGCATGTTAACCGAAGCGCAAAACTTCATTGAAGAGAAGTACCCTGTTGAGTCAGGTGATGTTACTTCTAAGCGTGATATTCGCTTATACGGTAAAGAAATCAATGATGAGACTTACGCTATTTGTAAGTCAGACATGATGATTAAGGGTAACAATCCTGAAAACATCAAAATTGGTTCGACCTTGTCTACTGATGAGTTTGCCGCAAATCGTTTTGATTTTTGTTTATCTAACCCTCCTTACGGAAAAAGTTGGGCGAGTGAGCAAAAAAACATCAAAGATGGCTCAGATGTAATCGACTCTCGTTTCCGTGTCCCATTGAACGATTACTGGGGCAACCCAGCTAAAGATGGATTTGTTGATGCCACACCACGCTCCAGCGATGGTCAATTACTGTTCCTTATGGAAATGGTTAGCAAAATGAAATCAACGGCTCATAGTCCGCTGGGCGCTCGCATTGCATCTGTACATAACGGTTCTAGTTTGTTTACTGGTGATGCTGGCTCTGGTGAAAGTAATATCCGCCGCTACATTATTGAAAACGACATGCTCGATGCTATCGTGCAAATGCCAAATAACCTGTTCTATAACACAGGTATAACGACTTACATATGGCTGTTAAGCAATAACAAACCTGAAGACAGAAAAGGCAAAGTACAGTTAATTGACGCTAGCCAGCTGTTTAAAAAGCTGCGTAAAAACTTGGGCGACAAGAACTGCGAATTCCTTCCAGAGCATATTGCTCAAATAACTCAGGCTTACCTAAGTGGCAAGTCGATTGAGCGAACACAAAACACCAATGATGAGCCTATTGGACTAGCCTCGAAAGTGTTCAATAACAAAGATTTTGGTTATTACAAAGTCAATATCGAACGCCCTGATCGCCGAAGCGCTCAATTCAGACAAGGACTAATAGAACCACTGCGTTTTGATAAATCACTGCGTGAGCCAATGGAATACCTGTATGCGCAGTATGGTGAAAATGTTTATCAAAAAGGCTTCTTAAAAACCGTTGAAAGCACCACTCTTGCTTGGTGTGAAGACAATGATATTAACTTAAATACCAAAGCTAAAAAGAAGCTGTTGGATATCGAAAACTGGTTGAAATTAAGCAATATCTATCAAATGGCAGCGGAGCTTCTAATTGAGTTTGGTGAGAAGCAATATGACAACTTTAATGAATTTAAAGATAATGTTGATACTAAAATTAAAAGCTTGGCTGAACGCAGAAAGGCCGAAAAGCAAGAGCTTATCAAAGTAAGCCCCGCCGAGAAGAAGACTATTTTGGATGCGGTGAGTTGGTACGATGAAAACGCTGACAAAGTCACTAAAAAAGTGATTAAGTTTAAGCAAGAAAAGCTTGATGAGCTATTACAGCATCTTGGGTGTGAACCAGCTGATTTGAGTGATTTTGGCTATTATGCCACAGGTAACAAAAACGAGTTTACTACCTACGAGAGTAACTCAGATCTTCGCGACGCAGAATCTGTTCCGCTTAATTATGCCTCAACCAACCAAGAAGCTAACACTGACAACAGTGAGATTCACCAATACTTCCTTGATGAAGTGCAGCCTCATGTAGGTGAAACTTGGATAAACCTTGATAGCGCAAAAATTGGCTATGAGATTAGTTTCAACAAGCATTTCTATCAACACAAGTCACTACGCACTACGAATGAAGTTGCTTCCGATATCATCAATCTAGAGAAAAAAGCCGAAGGCTTAATCGCTGACATTTTAGGGTTAAAGAGTTTAGATACTGAAGCTGTAGCAAATCAGGAACTGCAATTATGACTGAGTTGTTAAACATGCCTCAATATAAGACATACAAAGCTTCTGGATACTTATGGATAGGCAATGTACCTAATGAATGGGAAGTTACTAAATTAGGAGCTTGTCTTTCTCCAGTATCCATCAAAAATCAAGCGAACCTTCCATTATTATCGATCACACGAGAACTTGGTGTGATCGTACGGGATATTAATGATCAGGAATCTAACCACAACTTTATTCCAGAAGACTTAAGTGGATATAAACTGCTTGAGAACGGGCAATTTGGGATGAACAAAATGAAAGCTTGGCAAGGCTCTTATGGGGTATCTAAGCATACAGGAATCGTCAGCCCAGCTTATTATGTTTTCAATTTTACAAAAGTTATTCATCCGGAGTTTTTTAATTGGGCAATAAGAAGCAAATTATATGTTTCCTTTTTTGGTAGCGCGTCAGATGGAGTCCGCATTGGACAGTGGGATTTATCTAAAGAGCGAATGAAAGCTATTCCATTTCTTTTACCTTCAAAAAGTGAGCAAGTTGCCATAACCGATTTCCTTGATAAGAAAACAGATCAAATTGATGAAGCTGTAGCTATCAAACAGCAGCAAATTGAGCTGTTGAAAGAGCGTAAGCAAATCATCATCCAACAAGCGGTTACTCAAGGTTTAGAACCAAATTTACCTTTGAAAGATTCTGGTATTGATTGGATAGGAAAAACCCCAGAACATTGGGAGATCATTAAGCTTAAACACCTATTTACTGAGGTTAATAAAAGAACTAAAACAGGTAAAGAGATTCTTTTTTCATTGAGAATGATCCAAGGTTTGGTTCCTCATGACAGTGTTTCTGACAAGCCTATTCCTGATGAGAGCCTAATTGATTATAAAATAGTTGAGCCTAGTCAACTTGTTATGAATCGAATGAGGGCTTCAATCGGTATATTTGGTGTCGCTGAAAATCATGGACTTGTAAGCCCTGATTATGCTGTTTTTGATATTAGTTCAAATGCAGATAAAACCTACTTTTTAAAGCTGTTCAAAACCACTCTGATGGGGACGCAATTTAGGCTGAATTCTCGCGGCTTAGGAACGGGGTCATCTGGCTTTATGCGGTTATATACTGAGAGTTTTGGAGATATAAAAATCCCATTTCCTTCATTTGGTGAACAGCTCAAAATCAATAAACATATTGCTGAGCATGAAAAGAAAATAGAACAAGCGACAGAACTCCTTGAAAGTCAGATAAAAAAGCTCAAAGAGTACAAAACAACGCTGATCAACAGTGCCGTAACAGGCAAAATTAAAGTGCCACAAGCACAAGACTGCGTACTTAGTTAACAAGGAAGTTGAATGTCAGTATCCGTTGCCAGTACAACGTTAGCGAAGATTTTTGACCATCAGGGGATTATAGCCTCTGATGGCTCAACAATTAATGGCCAACTTGCCATACCTGAGTATCAGCGCCCTTACCGCTGGACTGAGGAACAGCTACTACGTTTACTGCAAGATTTTAAAGACTATCAATCAGACTTTAAAAGCGATAAAGACATTCAAAAATGCCCCTTTTATTTGGGCAGCATTATTTTGCATCAGCAAGGTAATCTGCTCAATATCATTGATGGACAACAGCGCCTAACCACCATGGCATTGATCGCCTTTTTAAAGGGTGAGTATAAAGATTCAACACTACGTTATGAAGCACCTGAGAGTCAGCAACAGATTAAACATAACTTGGCTTGGCTGTCGGATAAACGTGAGCAAATTGCTACTATTGATTTTTCATTAGTTAATGTCACATTGGTTGTGACTAATAATGAAGATGAAGCCTATCGCTTTTTTGAAACCCAGAACACTGGTGGAGTTCGCTTAAAAGGGCCTGATATCATTAAGGCTCATCATCTAAACGTGATAGACAAGAGCATGCCCTCCAAAACTCGCCACTTTGCAGCCTTGTGGGAGAGTTTAAATAACATCAATCCTGTGATTGATTTATTGTTAAGAGGGCGGTATTGGGAGTACTTTAATTTAAGAAAAGACTTAAAAGATCGATCTCGAAGAACAATGCCATTACACCACCAGAAACGCTTGCTTGTTGATGCTGTCGTCGATGAGTTCTCTCCGAAGGCTACGGGGGAAGATATTGCTTTTGGACGCATTCAGCGAACCTATTTCGAAAATGGAGGCGAGAGTTTATCGCAGCCTCAAGTTGGTTATGATTTGCGTCAACCGCTGAATAGTGGCGCTAATACTATTCACTATCTTCAATACTTTGAGCAGCTTCGTCAAACTTATCTAATAGCTAATGAAACTGAAAATATTACAGGCACAGAATTTCATCGTTTCTATCACGGGCTTATATGTAACCTCCATGGTTGTAGTTATCTAAAGCAGCTTTTTGATGCGAGCTTATTGTTATATATAAGCCAGTTTGGGCAGCAAGAGCTTGAAGTTGTGGCGAAAAAACTCTTTAGGGTCGTATATTCAAGGCGAGTGGAAAACCAAGTTGCAGTGAAAGAAAAGTCGGTTCCTGCATTTTTACGTGAAACTCCAATATTGGATTGGATATCAATGAGCTATACACCTAAGCAGTGCTTTGTAAAATTGGATGCATTTGAACTTAACGTAAATGCTGAAGGGATAATTGATGCCAAATTGTCGCCAACAAATCAAAAAAGCAGTCGCAAGCAGGACTTTATAAATAAAGTAAAAAAAGAGTTTTCTATCAAAATTGAAACGCAAGTAACCAAAGAGCAATACGCCGCTAAGTTTTCAAATGACTTTACAGCTCAAGTCAGGTTGCTAGGAGGGCTGTAATTTGTCTACATTATCTGTTCAGACGGAAATATTGACCTTAGAGAAGATTTTGATTGGTGACTACCAGTTTTCAATCCCTAGTTATCAACGCCCTTATGTTTGGTCTGATGATGATGTATTGCTTTTGTTCAATGATATTAAAGAAGCTTGCAAAAGGTATCATGAGTCAAATAAGCAAACGGATCATAATTACTTTATTGGCACCATTCTTTCATCGGTATTGAAGACAAACGGTGATGCCATCTATGAGTTGATTGATGGACAGCAGCGCACCACAACTTTGATGCTCATCGCTATTGCATTTAACTTCGCAGGAGTTAAGTCGAAACTTTCTCAATTAGCGGTTATTACGACTAGTAATGGGAAAGTAATACCACGCTTACAATTTGCTATTCGAGATCAAGTTCAACAGCTCTTAGGTGGCTTAGCGGGCCTTAAAGACTACCAAATACCTTCTCAAGAAAAGATAGATAGCAATGAGTATCTAAAACAGATTGGTGTTGCACTGAACGTATTGACTCAAGAGATTGAAAAGCTCAATAAAGATGCTGACGTAACGATTGAGCAGTTTGCTGAGTATTTTTATAGTAATGTGCAATGGGTTAATAACATGGTTCCAACACAAATGGATTTAAACCGCCTGTTTGCGACCATGAATACTGGAGGAATTCAGTTAGAGCAAGCCGATATCCTTAAAGCTAAATTGTTTAAGAAGTTACAGTCCGATAAAGCTCAATATGAAGCGATATGGGTCGCTTGTGAACATATGGAGAACTATTTTGAACGTAATGTTCGAGAAGTTTTTAATCACTCAGATTGGAATGCTATTAAACCTAACGATTTAGCCTGTTTTGATCCCAACCGGTTTCTACACTCGCTAGAATCACATCAAACAGAAGACCTGAAGAGTGAGCAGTTAGCAGGTCTTAGTATCGAAGAGTTGGCTGAACAGTTAAATGGGAATGATGCTCCCCATAACCTTAAGCTAGACTCTTTTAAAACTCATGATTTAGATGTTGAAACTGTTTATTGTGAGCCGATAATCAAGTTCCCACTTTTTTTGATACATGCTTATCGCGTTTACTTAGCTTTAAACAACAAAGCGGATATAGAAGTCAGGCTTCACAGTGACCGATTACTGGAAATATTTAACCCTTTGATTGAGTCTGATGAACAGTCCATCAAATCCTTTATCGAAATGCTATGGCAAGTGCGGTATCAGTTTGACCATTGGGTTGTTAAATGGGTAAATAGAGATGATTCAACAGAGTCTCATTTAGGCTTAACGTATCAATCTAGAAGCCAGTCCAGTGGCAATTACTATATCAATAGAACGCCCAAAGAGCTTAGTGGCATAGTGTTGCTGCAGAGTGTTCGTAACTTTACGGGTGAGAGAAGTGCTCAGTACTGGATAACCCCTTTTATTGCTGAACTAATGAAGAAAGGCATCGACAGTAAAGAGGAGACGAAGGCTCTTAAGCTACTTGAAAGAATAGATAACAGAATGTCACTAGCCATTTGCTCTCAAAAAGAGGCTAGTTTTAAACAAGCTAGATCGAAAAAGCCCAAGAGAATTGAGTGGACTGAACAGGCTGATTACCTCACTGAGTCGAACGGAACCAGCTTTGAGCACTATTGGTTTCAAAAGCTTGAATACTTACTTTGGAAGCGCCTCAATGGTTCAGAGTCAACACTGAGCACTGTAGAGACTCCAAAATTTAAAAAATATCGAATCACTTCAAAAAACTCAGTTGAACATGTTCATCCACAAAATGAAGAGTATAAAAGTAAGTTACCAGGTGAAACCTTGAATGCATTTGGTAACTTGGTACTACTTAGCCCGGGTGAAAATTCATCATATAGCAATCAAGATGTAGATAAAAAGCAGATAGACTTTGACAGAAAAGCGCACTTTGACTCGTTAAAACTTCTCGAAATGTTTAAGCAAAAGGGGTCTAAACCTTGGAGTAAGCAAGAAATTGAATCTCATCAAAGTCAGATGCTCGATGTTTTAGCTACACATTATGAGGAATAGATAGGCACAACAATTAATTGAATAACCTCATGGACTTACTATATAATTAAAGAGCTCTTTAGCTTAGGACGAATTCGTCTAGTCGGGTGTTTAGCCAGACTCTAATTTATTGAACGGCATTATGGTTGCGATATGTTCGCGACCTGATCTCGTACCTCAATCAGGTCGCGAACATATCGCTTCCTCTAGTAAAGAGTTAAGCCCAAGAGCAATGCTCTTGGGCTTTTTTAATGGGATTAGAAATGACTTTGATAGAACAACTAGCATTAGAGTTGAAAAAGAGTGAAGACGAAGTTGCTCGCTTTCTGCAGAGTGCACCTAAACGGTACAAAGTCTATACCATCCCTAAGCGTGCCTCTGGACACCGAGTTATTGCTCAACCGTCTAAAGAACTGAAAGAATATCAGCGTAAGTATTTAGGGCTTCAGCAGTTACCTATCCATGAGGCAGCGATGGCTTATCGAGAAGGTATGAGTATTAAGCAGAATGCAATTGCTCATAAAAACAACCCTTATTTACTTAAGCTAGATCTCGAAAACTTCTTCAATTCCATCTCTGATAAATTGTTTTGGCAAGTTTGGGAGTCGATACATCCTCTGCCTTCAATCCAAGATAAGCAAACTTTAGAAAATTTACTTTTTTGGTGCCCGAGTAAAAGAACGGGAGGTGCTTTGGTTCTCAGTATAGGTGCACCTAGTTCCCCTCTTGTATCTAACTTTTTTATGTACCAATTTGATGGGGTCATAAGCAAAATATGTCTTGAGAGAGGTATCGCATATACGCGGTATGCAGATGACCTGACTTTTTCAACCAAGCATAAAGACATACTCTTTGAACTTCCCTTACTTGTAAAAGAAAAGCTAGCTGACTTGTTTGGTGGTTCGATAAGAATCAATAGAAAAAAAACCAAATTCTCATCAAAAGCGCATAACAGGCATGTCACAGGCATCACCATTAATAACGATGGAAAACTCTCCCTCGGAAGAGAGCGTAAAAGATATATAAAGCATTTAGTCTATCAAGTTCAGTTAGGTAAGCTTGATAAAGCGGATAGACAACACCTTAGAGGCCTTATTGCTTTTGCTAAGCATATAGAGCCAATGTTTATTCAATCATTGATACGAAAATATTCAGCTGAGTTAATTACTCAAATCGTTGAGGAATCAAATGGCTAAGCAACATAAAAACACAAGTAGAACGGTTAAACACCTAATCCAAAGTGCTGCGAAAGGGAACTTTAGATCTTCATTCCAACTTTATCAAAACTACTCGGAAGGTAAAAATGTAGAGCAAAAAGATGAAGATTTAGCTCTAGAATACTTTACTGAAGTAGAAATGGCACTGATTGAGAAAAAGCTTACTTTATCCTCGTTACAGCTAGTAGATTATAGGAGGTTTCGGTCATTAGATATTCACTTTAATAAGAATATGACGGTGATTATAGGTGATAACGGTGCTGGAAAAACAAGTATTGCAGATGCGATAGCTAGGACTCTTTCTTGGTTGAATAACAACCTAGAAAAACCAGATGTAGTTGGCAGACCGATTAAGGATAGTGATATTCACGTAGAATCTCGGGAGTTCTCGGAGGTAACAAGTAAATTTAAATTTGATAATAATAATACTTTTGAGACGACTCTTGGTAATACAGTTCTTGGTTATGATGGAAGCTCACCTACAGATGTTGTGAGCATAAAGCAAGTTGCGAATATGTATAAGAGTACTGCTAAAAATCCATTAGTGAACATTCCCCTTCTTGCATTTTATTCGGTAGAGCGTTCTGATTTTTCACTGTCTTCGACGATCTCAGAGAAAGCTTCAGGCGATGGAGCTAGTAATAGATTTTCTGATCTTAAGACGGCTTTGGATGGAAGTGGGAAACTGGAAGATTTTTCGAAGCTTTATATTGAGTTGGTTAATCTGGCGGAAGGTGAGGAAACTAAAGAAGTGCAAGCTCTAAAGGTTCAGATATCTAACCTGCAAGATACTATTAATGACGTATATGCCGGACAAGAACCTCCGGAAAATGATGTATTCAATGCAAAGTTGAGTAGTAAAAAGGAAGAGTTAGCAAATCTATTAATTGATAAACCATCAGCAAAGTATCAGCGCCATTTAGAGTTTGTGAATAACGCTATTGAAACACTTGTACCTGACGTCAAGAATCTTGAAGTTGACCGTAGTTCTGGAAAATCTAGATTATTAGTAGAAAACTTCGGTAATAAAGTAAATATTGCTCAATTATCACAAGGTCAAAAGATGCTTGTCGCTCTTTCCGGAGACTTAGCAAGGCGTTTAGTAAAATTAAACCCTGATTCTGATGCGCCATTAAATGGTCACGGAGTTGTAGTGATTGATGAAATTGAGCTGCACCTTCACCCTAAGTGGCAACAAGAAATACTAATAGGGCTTCAGGCTACGTTCCCTAAATTGCAGTTTATCGTAACCACTCATAGTCCACAGGTCCTCTCTACAGTTGATAAGCAATGTATTCGTCAGATTTGCCTTGATGACCATGGAAATCCGACAATTAGTATGCCTACTTTTCAAACGAAGGGTGTAACTAGCGCGGATATATTAGCTCGTATTATGGGGACTAATTCCGTACCTGAAAAATTGGAGGAAGCGGGTTGGCTAAGTGATTTTTCTAGATGCTTAAAAGATCAAGATAAAAAGTCATTGGAAAATGTTTTCAGCAAAATAAAGGAACATTTTGGTACTGTTCATCCCGTTGTAGCTGATTGTGAAAGTCAAATTCGAATTGCAAAAATGAAATCTAGGCTTAATAGAGAGCAATAAACTATGAGGAAGTTAAATAGACCTTTACCAGCACCTCCAGCACTCTCAAATTATGATCATAATATTCATGAATGGAGCAGTAAGAAACCGTCTAAAGCTTGTAGAAATCTTATCTGGTATAAATTTCGAGTGATGCAGGGTAAGTTTTGTGCTTTTTGTGAAAGAGCAACAGAGCAGAAAAATGGTCACATAGAACATTTTTTCCATAAGGGTAGAAAACCTGGTGGTGGAGCTGCGTATAAGCATTTGACGTTCTCATGGGATAACCTATTTGGTTGTTGCGGGCTAACGAGCAGTAATACATGTGGTCACTTCAAAGACAGGCAAGGGAGCGAAGGGCCAGGGGCATACAACTCGAATGAATTAATAAAGCCTGATAGAGATGAACCGAAAGATTTTTTTACTTTTCTAGACACTGGCGTTATTGAGCCTAAGCCAAACTTATCTGATGTTGATGAAAAACGAGCTCGAGAGACGTTAAGAGTTTTAAATTTATCTGTTTTAAATGGATCTAGAAAAAGGCAAATTGATATTTTTAGAAAAGAGCTGGATGAATTAGAGAAGATAAGCGAAGAATTAGATGATCAGGCACTACAACAAGCGTTGGATGATATTAAATTGAAAATAAAGCAGCAGGAGCACCAAACAGCAGTGCTGGAAGCTCTATTTTAATCAGTTAGGAATAAATTAATGGTCAGTCAAACTAATGAACAAGCTCTAGAAGCTGCAATTGAAAAGCATTTAACAGGTGTTTGTTTAGAAGATATTAAGTCAGGTGTGAACGAATCAATACCAGATTATGATAGCCAACTATATAAGCTTGGCTACGCCACCGACTTTGATATGCAGTATGCTTTGGATCTGAGTTTTTTCTGGCAGTTTTTAAAGGAAACACAAGAAGATGAGTTGGAAAAGCTCAAACGAAATAGCCCTAATGACTGGGAGCGAAAAGTACTTGAACGTTTTGACCGTCTAATCAAAAAGCATGGCGTTTTACACTTGTTGAAGAAGGGTTTAAGTGTAGATGATGCACACTTTAGCTTGTTATTTCCAGCCCCTTTAGTAAGTAGTAGTGAAAAGATTAAACAAAACTTTGATGCGAATATTTTTAGTTCTACCCGTCAAGTTAGATACTCAATAGCTAACCCGCTCCAAGAGATCGACATGGTGCTTTTTATTAATGGCATTCCTTTAATAACACTTGAGTTGAAAAACCCCTGGACAGGTCAAACAGCCCGTTACCATGGCCAAAAACAGTACCGTAATGATCGAGATATAGCTCAGCCTCTACTGCAGTTTGGCCGTTGCTTAGTTCACATGGCTGTAGATACCGATGAAGTCTATATGACCACTAAGCTAGCAGGGAAAAGCACTTTTTTCCTTCCTTTCAACAAAGGTCATAACCATGGACAAGGTAACCCTCCTAATAGTTCTTTGTTTGGAAATGGTGGGCACAAAACATCTTATTTATGGGAAGAGGTATTCACTAAAAAAAGCTTGGCCAATATAATTCAGCACTTTGTGCGATTGGATGGCAGCATTAAAGACGACTTGAGAAAGCGTACGTTATTCTTCCCTCGTTATCACCAAATGCAAGTCGTTAGGAAGCTAATAGATCATGCAGCAACTAATGGTGTAGGACAAACCTACCTAATTCAGCACTCTGCAGGTTCTGGTAAGTCTAACTCGATTACTTGGGCAGCTTACCAACTGATAGAAGCCTACCCAGTGAAAGCCGATCTTCCCGGTAGCAAAGGTGTCGAGCAGCCACTATTTGACTCAGTGATTGTGGTTACCGACAGGCGTCTTTTGGATAAACAGTTACGAGATAATATTAAAGAGTTTTCTGAAGTTAAAAACATCGTCGCTCCTGCATTGAAGTCATCAGAGCTCAAGTCAGCTTTGGAGAATGGTAAGAAAATCATAATTACGACCATTCAGAAATTTCCATTTATTATCGATGGTATTGGCGATTTAAGTGATAAACGCTTTGCGGTAATTATTGATGAAGCACATAGCTCTCAGTCTGGCTCAGCGCATGACAACATGAATAAAGCGATGGGTAAGTCTGAGGTTGAAGAAGCTGAGGACGCGCAAGACAAGGTTCTTCAGGCTATGCGGTCTAGAAAGATGCGTGGTAATGCCTCCTACTTTGCTTTTACTGCGACGCCGAAAAATAGCACGTTAGAAAAATTTGGGCAAAGACAAGAAGATGGTACTTATGTACCGATTGACTTGTATTCAATGAAGCAGGCCATTGAAGAAGGTTTCATACTGGATGTTATAGCTAATTACACAACTTATAAAAGCTACTACGAGATTGAGAAATCAATCCAAGAAAACCCAGAGTTTGATTCAAAAAAAGCTCAAAAACGCCTACGTGCATATGTAGAGTCGAGTCAGCAAACCATTAATACTAAAGCCGAAATAATGCTAGACCATTTTATTCCTCAAGTTGTGAACGCTAAGAAGTTACGAGGTAAAGGAAAAGGGATGGTGGTAACTCAAAATATTGAAGCAGCTATTCGTTACTATAAAGCAATTACTCGTGTTTTAAATGAACAAGGCAACCCTTTTAAGGTTGCCATAGCATTCTCAGGAACGAAAGAAGTAGATGGTATCGAGTACACTGAAGCAGAGATGAATGGGTTTGCAGAGAGTCAAACTAAGGACAAATTTGATACCGATGATTATCGTTTGTTAGTCGTTGCAAACAAATATCTGACAGGTTTTGATCAACCCAAATTGTGCTCTATGTACGTAGATAAAAAGTTTGCCGGAGTATTGTGTGTACAAGCGTTGTCTCGCTTGAACCGTTCAGCGCCTAATCTAGGTAAGAAAACGGAAGATCTTTTTGTTTTGGACTTCTTTAATAGTACCGATGATATTAAAACTTCATTCGACCCTTTCTACACATCAACTACATTGTCGGAAGCAACAGATGTCAATGTATTACATGAACTTAAAGATGCAATGGATGACGTTGGTGTGTATGAGTGGTATGAAGTAGAGAGTTTTATTGAGCGTTACTTCAATAATGAAGATGCTCAAATGCTTAGTCCAATTATTGATGTTGCCGCAAACCGCTTCAACGTTGAGTTAGACCTAGAAGACGATGCTAAAGTTGACTTCAAAATTAAGGCTAAGCAATTTGTAAAAATCTACGGTCAGATGGCATCTATCATGCCGTATGAAGTGGTTGTATGGGAGAAGCTTTTCTGGTTCCTCAAGTTCCTTATTCCGAAGCTTATTGTGAAAGATCCTGATTCTGAAGCTTTAGATGCTTTGCTTAACTCTATTGATCTGAGCTCATATGGTTTACAGCGCGTTAAGCTCAACCATTCTATTGAATTAGATGAAGCAGGAACAGAACTAGAACCACAGAATCCTAACCCTCGAGGAGCTCATGGCGTTGAAGAGGAGAGAGATCCTCTTGATGACATTATTCGTAACTTTAATGAGCGTTGGTTCCAGGGCTGGAGCGCCACTCCTGAAGAGCAAAAGATAAAATTCATCAACATTGCTGAAAGCGTAAAGTCACACCCAGACTTTAAGGCAAAATATCAAGATAATCCCGATCCTCATAATCGGGCTTTAGCATTTGAGAAAATGCTAAAAGAGGTCATGCTTGCGAGGCGTAAGGACGAGCTTGAGCTTTATAAGCTATTTGCGGGGGACTCAGCTTTCAAAGCGTCCTGGACACAAAGCATGGAGCATACAGTGGGTTTGAGCCCTACAAAGTGAATGAATTTTTTATTTACTGGCTTTGCAAGGTTTTCTGTTTTGGTTAATTCTTAGGTTTACCTTTAAATCGCTGAGGCTTTGTCTTTTTGGTTGCGTGGTAATGAAGTTGTTGGGCCTGTCAACTATAGTTAATCTTTACTAAAGTAACACCAGAAGTAACATCTTAAAACTCTATTTTGATAATGTTTATTTTAATCAATCGGATAGGATGGATAGTAGAGTCCAGTAGCGGCACCAAATTCGTTCTTTGTGAACAATCAGCAAAGCCCACCTCATGTGGGCTTTTTTGTGTCCTAAATTCATTGCTTGCTAAGCTTTTGGACTGTGCCCTCCAATATTCCAAAGTGCAATAGCCGCTTAAAATCCATTCGGGTTGTCAATTACGTATAGCCAACCTCCATCTATATACTTCATCACTTCGAGAGCGGTTCCTTTGGGGCCACCAACTATCTCCCAATCAGACCTTATGAGAGCCGTGTCGCCGTTAATATGGATAGACACATCATGGGTGAGCATTTCGACGTCGCCTTGAAGGTAACTTTTCAATATAGGCTTAATAGCCTTTGGCCCTCTAGCAAGGTTACCCTGATTATCTAGGACGAATATGGCGTCTTGATGGAACAGAGTGCCTAGCCCGTCGATGTCTTGTTTTGAAAAGTATTCAGCGAAAAGTTGATGCAGTTCTGTTGGCGACTGCGGTTTTTTGTAATCTGTTGATGCGTCAGAATAGAAAGTTATTAAGTTTAAAACTACGAATAGAAGTATCTTCATGGAACCACCTGCTTGTTTGTGTTTTGGGTTGAAGCCATAATAGATAGGCTGCTTACTAAAAGAAATTAGCTACCTAAAAGTAACTAATTACCTTTAAGTAACTATGCAATTGGTAATTTGGAAAAGCTGAGAGGTAAATATGAGTGAACAGGGTAAGCAACCTGAAGGTTACTGCAGCGCTGATAAATATTTGACACTGATTTCTACGAAGTGGACTGCTCACATAGTTTGGATCTTAGGTCAGAGTAGCGAGATACGTTTTGGACAGATTCAAAAGCAGCTGGCTTTAGTGTCTAGTAAAGTACTTAGTGAGCGGCTGAAGTTGCTTAGCAAAGAAGGTTTCATTTGGCGTAGGCAAGAAGAAACCGTTCCAGTGACGGTATATTACGGTCTGACCAAAAAAGGAAAAGAGCTGGCGGATATTGTTGATATTATCGTGAAAAAATCGGATAGCTGGAATTAGTCTAACGTAATGGTTGTAAAGCTATTCTGATATTCAACGTCATTACTATGGTGGATTTTTCTGTGTGCATGGTTTAGGCGGTTCTTTTCGATATTGAGTGACAAACGAAGTCATAGCTTAAATATCGAATACGTTTAATAGGTTGGTTTTTAATTAGATTTAGTCACAAAAATATGTGAGGATAAATAATGGAAACAATACCAGTGCATATGTTGGATAATACATGCCGGTCTTGGTATTAGTATTTCGTATGTTTTATTTTAGATTTATATTAGGATAAATAATCGTGTTGAAATATCACACTCGAAGCTGAAGCGTGCAATAGAGTGTGATTGTCAGATTTCAACAGAGTATTATTGAGCTAAGTCAGCGATAAATGTTTGTTTATAACTGGCACTCGTTTTCAGCTCGTCTCTAATCCATTGATTAAACAAGCTAAAGTCAGAATGTATTTGCCAGAAAAGGGATGCAATAACTCGCTTGCCAAAAAAATCGGGGTGGTCTGTAATCACCTTAAGTTTACTGTCTTCTACTCTTCCCTCGATGAGAAACCCCGGTAAAAAAGCGATGCCTTTTTGAGCCTTACATAGATCGATGATGGTTTCTAAATCATCTATTCGCCATAGGTTGTATGAAGCGATATTCGATAAGTTAAGAAGTTCTTCGAATCCATCCATTAATAGAATACGCCACGATGAAAAGTCAGGCTGAAGTGATACTAGATCTTCATGTGCTACCCACCAACAGTTGACGTGAAAAAGCTCTTCTATATTAAAGTCGTTATTTGTCTTGTGATATGGGTTTCCTAGCGCAAGGTCTATTTTTCCCTCCTGTATATAGTTCCCTAAAACGAAACTCGGTTTTGTTACAATCAACAAGTCGACATTAGGAAATACTTCTGAAAATGCTAGTAGTGCTTTCTTTACGTTTTTATTAAACACCAGAGGGTCTATACCTACTCGATAAACTATTTGGTCCGATATATTCATTTGCTGTGCGTTTGTGACTAGATCACGATATTTCGATACCACAGGTAAAGATAATTGGAATAGGCGCTTTCCTTTCTCAGTTAGCCAAACTTTAGAGTGTCCCCTATTAAATACATTGAAACCTAAATCGGACTCAAGATTTTGAACAGCCGTGCTAACTGTTGATTGTGACTTGCCAAGCTTGCGAGCAGCAGAGCTAAATGAACCTTCCTCAACTACCGCTATGAACGAAATGATATTTTCGAAATGTAGTTTCATGATTCGACTAACCTTATGACACAAATAAATTATAATTTTTTAATTATAATAATAGCTTGATGATAATTTTAATGCAACATCATTTATAAGGAATAATAAAGGGTTTTTAATTTATTATTAGGGTTTAACCAAAGGTTATATAGGTTTGTCAATAATACAAACATTGACGTATGTCTTGTTTTTTTAATTTTAAAATTCAAACTCTCATTTCTTTATTTGGTTTATTGTCTATTTAACTAACTGTTAAATATGAATTTTATTTTTTCATTAGAGTTTTTTGTGTGTTGTTTTGATCATTTATCACTCTGGCTATTGATTAAGTCGATAGGGGTTATTTTCCATAGATTGGTAGTGCTAATTATAATAGCGACGAATTTTCAACAGCCCTTATAGGAAGAAATAATGATTACTAAGCTATACGTTAAAACAAGCATGTTTTTATCACAATTCAAGAACGATGAGCGCGGCGTAACTGCGATTGAATATGGTCTTATTGCAGTAGCAATGGCTGTATTAGTAACTGCTGCAGTAGGCCCAACTGGTTTCCTTGGTGAACTTAAATCTGCTTTTGGTAAAATAGCGGGCGCAATTAAGACTGCTGGTACAGCCACGCCATAGATTTCTATGTAAAAATACCGAAAGGTATTTGTGCCAGACCTATGTTTCCATTGGTCTGGCTCAATTAATTGTGGATATCAATTAAGACATGCTTACGCCAATTCATATAAATTTAGGTGATATTTCTAATTTTGAGTTTTGAAGTATATTTACTGATTTTGGTAATCGTGTGCACCTATGTATCGGCTACCGATTTTCTCTATCGAAAGATACAAAATCACGCCTTGTTGATAGTGCTCTTTTTGCAATGTTTTTTGTCACCGTTAGACATTCAAATTATGAGCTTTCTGCTGGTGTTAGGGGGAGGGCTGATTGTTTATGCCCTGATTTGGATTGGAGCCGGTGATATTAAATATGCCGCGGTTCTATCACTTACCATACCTCTTAACGATTTACATTGGGCGTTTGTTATGACGGCTTTTTCCGGTGGTTTTTTAGCCGTTGTTTACCTCGTAAATAACAAGCTGAGAAATAAAAAGCTAACAAGAAGCATGTTGAACGACCGACAAGGTATTCCATATGGGATAGCAATTAGCGTTGGATTTTACTTGGTAATTTTAACTCAAAACACGCCACATATATAACCCTCCAAGAATGAGAACATTATGAGATCTCGACTGGTATTACTTGTTGCCATTGCTGCCCTAATAGTTGGCGCGCTAGGCGTTGTCGATTTGTTCAAGAGTGAACCTCAACCGACAACGACCGCTGAAGTGGTGGAAGACAAAAACGAAGAACATGTTGCCGTTTGGATGACCACGGAACCTTATGAAAAAGGACGTGCGCTCGATGCGCAAGGCGTTGTTAAACAACAACTCCCTCTTAGCCAAGCATTGACGCTTGGTGTTAGAGAAGACGCTCAAATCAACTTTGCACCCTCCACTTTACTCAATCGAAGCCTCAACGCTGGCGAGGTTGTACTGCCTGAATATCAAGTGACGCCCGGTCAGCCTGGATACATAGATCTTTTGGTCACGGAAGGCATGACGTTGTACCCACTTAAAGTCAGTGACAAAAACTTAATCAACGATTACATCCGTCCTGGAACGTCCATCGATATCTTAACTGTAAGTTCTCCGAACGCTAACTTAGCTGGAAATATCGATAAGCCGAAGCGCTTTAGAGGGGTGAAGGCGTCGATGTTTCTTAAAAACGTCAAAGTACTCAACATTGGAAATGATGCAACTGGCGATAGCTCAATTACCGCTCGCGCTCCGAGTAAAGAGGATGGACTGACTACGGTGGTCATCGAAGTTAGCCCCGACGAGTTACCAAAACTTGCATTAGCGCAACGAACAATGCACATCGAGATTTACCGAAGCCAAACCTACACGCAACCTGAGTATGCAGAGGTGCGCAATATTATCGATAACTATACCGGGATTGCTGAGTTACGTGGTAACGAGAACAACCCGAGAGAGGCTTTGTGATGATGATTCACCATCGAATCAAGCAAGTACTGTTTGCTTCCATTCTAGTGCTGCTGATTGGCTTACTTTCTATAACAAACGCTTTTGCCGCCGATCGCTCCATCACGCTCAACGATGGTCAGCACATCCAGTTAAAAAGTCCGATTGGCCAAGTGTTTATTAATAACCCTGACATCGTCGACTACAAAATAATCAACGACAACACGATAGTTGTGTTCGCCAATGCTATTGGGCAATCGCGACTGATCGTCTATGGCATTGATGGTGATGTTCTGCTTTCCGATCGCATTATTGTTGATTTGAATTTAACGGATATCAGACGTCAACTCAAATTCCATTTCCCTGATGCCAAAGTCAAGGTTCAGTCTGTAGGAGAGCAAGTCGCCGTGAGTGGCCTTGTTGATTCTGAAGCAACTCGTGACGATATCTATCGTTTGGTTGCCACTCTGCTTGGACGAGAAAAAACAGAGAAATGGGACAAAACGGTGAAGCTGGAGTTTAAGTCTGACAGCTCAAATTATGAAGAGCCCGAAAGCATGGTGTTTGCCCGCAATATGACGTGGGAAGGGATCATCGAACGCATTGAAGTTGCAACGACCCAGCAGGTTAACGTCAAAATATCTGTGGCCCAGGTAACGGAGTCGTTTGGACAAACCGTTGGTGTTGATTGGAGTTCAGTCGGTTCAAGCGTCGGCGAATTTGTTTTCGACCAATTCGATGCAGCAAACCTAAGCACCCTAATAACTGCATTAGGTAACGACCAGATTGCTGCAGTTCTGGCTGAGCCTAACTTAACCGTGCTGTCCGGTGAATCAGCAAGCTTCCTTGTCGGCGGAGAAGTGCCCGTTATCGTGTCGACGAACAGCAACGTAAACATCTCTTTCAAAGAGTTCGGTATCAAACTCGATCTTACTGCGAAAGTGCTTAGCCAAGACAGAATCCGTATGCAACTCGCGCCAGAAGTAAGCGAAGTCGAAGGTTATGTCGAAGCGGCAGGAATCAAAGTGCCGCAACTGGCTTCACGACGTGCGATGACAACCGTAGAGTTAGCCGATGGCGACAGCTTCGTCCTTGGTGGCTTGATGAGCAGTGCTGATTTAGAAAAAATGCAAAAAATCCCTTTTGTTGGCGATATTCCCGTTCTAGGTGCCGCATTCCGAAAAGCAACCACAGAAAGAAAACGTACTGAACTGATCATCGTTGCTACCGTGAATCTTGTTGAACCGATGAAACCGAAAGACATTCAACTGCCTTACATCAAGAAGACTTCTACATTGGCGCGCTGGCTAAACATTAAGTGGGATGGCAGGTCGGTAACGTCTTCCGATGCAACGATTCGTCTATTGTCGCAAGGAGGGTTTATCCAATGAAGAAATTACTATTAATGGCGTTATTTACCACGTCACTTTTAGGCTGCGCCTCTGAGCAATATTTTGTTGGTCATGGTGCTGAAGCCTTGGTGTACAAAGAGCATCACAGCTTTGAGTTTGCGATGAAAAACCGCGCTGAAACGACCAAGCAGATCAACGCTTTGATTCAGGATATTGAGTCAATGGATAAAGAAGCTACCTATGTCGTGGATTACAAGTCAACCCGCAGCAAACCGATGTTGCAAAAGATCTTCGATCAATATCCGTCACATGTCATCGCGCCACTAAGAGTCTCGTATCGAAGCGCTCCGTTGTTACCGAGCGACTTAAAGATTCAAGTGACCTTAACGCGTTTGAAGACTCAAGAATGCGCGCCAGCACAGATTCACGTTCGGTTGAGGCAGCCAGACTGCTTTGCTGAATCGATGCGCTTGAAGCAAGTTGCTTACAAGTCTCGATTGGTAGGAGAGCAATAATGTTTGACCTGACTAAAGCATTAACAACAAAGGCTAAGCCAGTGCAAACCGGAACGACAGGGGTTGCCGGATGTACTTTGTTCTATCAATCTCAAGAGTGTTTAGATCTTGTTCAAGAAGTCTTTCGATTTGAAGGGTGGAATGATCCTGCATGCGTTAAAGCCAAAGCGGGGTTGACCAAACTGACAGAGCAACAGAGTAGCCATATCGTTATTCTGGAACTGAATGAATCGACCAATGTGGTTGAAGACGCTAAAGCCTTTGCAAGTAAACTACCCACACACAAAGGCGTGGTTGTGATTGGTAAAGAGGATGCCATTTCTACGCTTCGTTCTCTTAAAGACATGGGTTTTTACTACGTGTTCTGGCCGGTGAATAAGCAGGAATTTGCTGACTTCTTAAATCACGTTAGCAAGAACCTGAAGACGTTCTCTGGTGTGAGTCAGAAACGCAAAGCGAAGCGCGTGGCGATTGTCGGTTCAAAAGGTGGCGTTGGCGCATCGTTTATCACTACTGAGTTGAGCTCAACATTATCGACGCAAGGCTCGGACACGATTCTTGTCGATCATCAATATGCCGATACCAACATTGATGTCTTGCTTGGCTTAAAGGATTTTAAGCCGAGAACCATCGATGAGTTCACCGCACCATTGCACGAAATGGATGAAGAAGGGGCGTTGAGTTACCTAATCAACGCTCGCAAAAATTTACGACTGTTGGCGATTGATGGCGACATGAGCCAAAGCGATGTTCTTAATTACAACCAGACCTTGTGCGAGTTGTTAGCGCGCAACACCAATTTCATTATCGAAGACTTTTCTGGTGGTGTGGATTTCAAAGTTGAACCTCAACTCTTGGTAGAAAACTTTGATGTGGTTGTGTTGGTGTTAGACGCATCTGTGTCTTCAGTAAGAAGTGCAAAACGACTGTATGAAAAAGTCTCCAACTTACAGCTTTCGTTATCGTCGCGTACTCGTGTGATTACGGTGGTGAACTACCATCGCCCGGAAAACGCTTACGTCTTACAAAAGCCCGATCTTATTAAGTATCTAGGCGCAGAAGTTGATCTCGAAGTCGACTACTGCAAAGCGCTGGCGCATATCATTATCGATGGAAAACGCGGGCATAAGCATGACCGTCATATTAGTCGTTCTATGGAACAGTTGGTGAAGCTGATTAATGGTCAACCTATGGACCAGAAGGGCATGAACTCTTGGTTTAAAAAGGTGCGTGCTAAATGAGTTCTAACAAAGACTTATACCTCGCGTTTCGTGGTCAGATATTTGAAGCCCTAGATGCAGAAGCGGTTCAGAAAATGAGCCGCAGAGATCTTGAATCGCAGATACAAGCGGCGGTTGATTTGTTGGCGAATAGCTACCAAAGACCGATCACCTCGATGATGAAGTTAGGGTTAGTGAAAAGCCTAATCGATGAACTGTTTGGTTTAGGGCCTTTACAGCCTTTGGTCGAAGATCAGTCCATTTCCGACATCATGGTGAACGGGCCCAACAACATTTTTTTCGAACGACATGGCAAGGTGAAAAAGTCCGAAGTATCGTTTGTGAATGAAGAACAGTTGTTGGCCATTGCTAAGCGCATTGCGTCACGTGTCGGAAGACGTGTCGATGAACTTTCGCCGACGGTCGACGCCAGGTTAGAAGACGGCAGCCGTGTGAACATCGTGATTCCTCCCATTTCGTTGGATGGCACATCGATCTCGATTCGTAAGTTCAGAGAGCAGAACATCGGTTTTGAAGATTTGATTGGCTTTGGGTCGATGTCTCCAGACATGGCGCGAGTGCTGATGATCGCTTCTCGTTGCCGCATCAATGTGTTGATTTCTGGCGGTACAGGCTCAGGTAAAACCACGTTGCTCAACGCATTGTCTCAATACATTGCCGAAGATGAACGCATCGTTACGATTGAAGATGCGGCCGAACTGCGTCTGCAACAACCCAACTTGGTTCGACTCGAAACGCGAACCCCAAGTGTTGAGCAAACCGGAGCGGTAACGCAGCGTGAATTGGTTATTAACGCGCTTCGTATGCGTCCAGACCGCATTATTCTTGGTGAGTGTCGTGGTTCTGAAGCGTTTGAAATGCTGCAAGCTATGAATACCGGGCACGATGGGTCGATGTCTACGTTGCACGCCAACACCCCGCGAGATGCGATTGCTCGTGTTGAGTCGATGGTCATGATGGCGAACTTAAATCAGCCTCTTGATGCGATTAGAAGAACGATCGTGAGCGCCGTTCAAATGATTGTTCAAGTCAACAGGTTGCGCGATGGATCTCGTAAGATCACAAGCATCTCGGAAATCGTCGGCTTAGAAGGCGACAGCGTAGTGATGGAAGAGATTTATCGTTTTCGTTATGACGACGCTCATTACGGAGAAACCGTAAAAGGCGAATTCGTCACCGACGGCATTATGCAACGATCTGAGCTTGTGAAAAAAGCACAATTCTTCGGGCTCTATGAAGAGCTGAAAGCATCATTTAAGGGGGCCTAGCATGCTTTGGCTTTCGTTAATCCTCTTTGCGTTTGTGCTGCTTTTGATTCGAGATTCAAAGCTAAAAAAGGTTAGTCAGTTTTTCAATATTGAAGAAGTTGAAGCCGAAAACTTCAATGCCATTAACGTCAAGTCTTTGGTTCGTAAACGAAACTGGCAAAAGTTCAAAGAGTCCATATCACCCACGTTAATGGTGTTAGGCCCGCGTTCTTCTCTTTACATTGCGCTCTATATTACGGGCAGCATCATCGCATCTTGGTACATCGTTGTTGAATTGCTATCAATCACCAATACGTGGTTAATGCTGGGCTCATCTATGGTATTTACACTTTGCGGTTATCGGTTCCTGGTGACAAGAAGACGTCGCGAATTTGAGAATACGTTCCCAGATGCGCTGAATATTCTAATGAGTGCGGTCACTGCGGGTGACAGCTTAATGCAAGCCATCAGTTATGTAGGCGATGTGATGCACAATCCGATAGGCCGCGAATTTAAGCTAATGGGCGACCGACTTAAGTTGGGTGAGTCACCAGAAGTGGTGCTTCAGCGATCGTGCAAAAACTACCCCTACCCAGAGTTTCTATTCTTTACCGTGACTATCAGGGCGAATATTGCTCGAGGTGGGCAACTTAAAGGCGTGATGGCGCGGTTGATTAGAGTGCTAGTGGACTCTCGAACGCTAGAGAAAAAGAAAATGGCGATGACTTCGGAGGCTCGAATTTCCGCCAAAATAGTTGCGGCTATTCCTCTGATTTTTATGCTTATTCTCAACTACGTTAATCCCGATAATGTGGAGTTTGTTCTCTACGATCCAGAAGGAAGGCTCGTATTGTTTTACGTGCTTGGTAGTGAACTGTTCGGTCTATTGCTTGTTTGGTTGTTAGTGAGAGGAGTACGCGCATGATGTTATTGGCTTCCCTTATTGTGTTGTTTTTTTCGCTACTGTTTTTGATTGTTGATTCTATTCGTAAAGAGCAGCGACATAAGAAGGTTGCGCTCTATATCGGGGATAATTCGGCTCGCGCACCTTCGCGCGTAAATCGCTTTTTTGTTCGTTTTGGTAAAGAACATCGCCAAGAACTCGAGCAAAAAATGATAGAGGCGGGTTATTACAACACGGATTGGGCAAAATTCTATTTTCCGGCCAAGTTGTTGGTATTGGCGTTGGTTTCAGGCTTGGTGCTGTTAGGGGATATGACGTCAACCAACAAACTGCTCGTGGTTATTTTCTCGCTGATTGGCGTCATTGTCGTCCCAGATACAATGCTTCAAATGCGCCGCAAGATGTTGATCAGTCGAACCTCAGCTCAATTGCCGTATTTGCTCGACATGATGTCGGTATGTGTTCAAACCGGTATGACGATTGAAGCGGCGCTGGTTTATTTGGGGAAAGAGCTGGCTGAATTTGATTCAGATCTTTGTTACCAAATTAAGCGCACATCGGACTCGGCGAAAATACACGGACTAGAGAAGGCGCTCAATGATCTGAGTGAACGTATCCCGACGCCTCCAGTACGAAGCTTTGTACTGACCATCATCCAAAACCTGCAATACGGAACATCGGTAGCGAGTGTGTTAAGTGACCTCGCGGAAGACATGCGAAAAGTGCAAATTCTTACCGTCGAGGAAAAGGTAGGTAAGCTCTCTGCGAAGATGAGTGTCCCATTGATCCTTTTCATCATGTTCCCGATCGTTATCTTGATTCTCGCGCCGAGCATCATGCAAATGACATTGAATATATAGGGAGATGACGAGTGAATAGAAAACGTTTTTGTCTCATTTTGTTGTCGATGAGTGTGTTGGCGGGCTGTCAATCGGCCCCTTCACCACAAGACTTGCAGCTTGCCGACGTTACTAGCATGGAAAAAGTGAAGAACTATGATGGCCTAATTAGCTATTACAAAGCTGAATTACAGCAAGGCTCTGAAGAGCCAGAGGTAAAAGAGAAACTGGCGTGGGCATATTTCAACAAAGGGGATATCGAATCGGCAGACTTCTATGTTCAACACTTGCAAAAAGAGGGTGTTGAAAATCCCAACTTGTACCAGTTAGAAGGACAAGTGTTTGATGCAAAAAATGACGTTGAAAGTGCCATTGCCGCTTATCTAGCTTCTATCGAGGCGGGAAATACAACGGGTCAAATTCACGTCTTGCTCGGCGTGTCTTACACCAAGATTGGAAGATTCAATGAAGCGTACCAAGAGCTCAATCGAGCACGTTTACGCGGTTATGATGATGTCGTTGTTAAAAACAACATTGCAATGATTCAAATGGCCAATGGTGAGTACCAACAGGCGATCGAAACGTTAGCTCCGGTTTTAAAAGAAGACCCAGCGAATAAGATCGTTAAAGCGAACCTAGCTATCGCACTAATGAAAACTCAGCAAATCGACTCAGCCAAAAAGTTACTCAAAGGTGACTTCTCAGCGGAAGAGATCCAGAGCATCGCCGCTGAATTAACTCAACTAGGAGTTAATGATGAAGCGTCTTAATAAGCAGAAGGGCGTGACGGCGATTGAGTTTGTGTTGGGTGCGCTTGTTCTGTTTTTCGCCACCTTCGCGATCTTTGAATCGAGCTATCAAATCTACGTCGTGAATATGACCGAGTACTCGCTGAGAGAAACCATCAGGAATACCAAAATATATGAAGGTAAAGGGATCAACGAGCAGTACGAAACTAAGTTCAAATCGTTAATCGAAGATGATGACAATCTATGGAGTTTCTTAATCGATAGCTCAAGGTTCTCTATCGCAGGTCAGTACTTCAAAACCTATGATGATTTTATCGCGAATAGGGGACACTCTGATCAAGGGTTGAACTTCAATTACAACTTAGCCGAGATCACCGTGACCTACCGCTACACCCCAGTCATTAAACTGACTGGTGCTGCGGTTAGGGATATTTCAAGCACTATGGTTTTGAACTTAGAACACGAGGGCTGGAAAGATGATGCTCCGTAAGCAACATGTGCTTTTTAAAAGGCGCCAGCAAGGTTCGTACACCATTGAGTTAGTTTTCATTCTTGTGGCCTTATGGGGCGTTTATTTGTTTGGCGCAGACTTGAGCTATCAATTACTCGCGCGCGCCAAGCTTGATCGATCCAGCTTTGCCTTAGTCAATGTTATCAAAGAGCGTACTCGTTATTTTGAAGCCGATGTATTGGCAGGACAAAACCTACCTGTAACTAATTCAGAGTTAGAAGACATGGCTAAAGTGGCAAGTCGCATGCTCAACACGCCAGTTGATAACGTGGCGATCAAGATAGAGTCATTGACCAATAAAACGAATGTCGCTGAATTCTCAACCAGCAAGTATAGAAGCTTAAATTGTAAAACCGATTCGATTCTCGCGCATGCGGATTTAGCTCCGGAAGAAAAGGGCGTTGTGTATCCACTGTACCGAATTAGCCTTTGTGAAGAGCAGAGTTCTTGGTTCAAGCCCTTCTTCAACGGTGGCACAAGTACTACGGTTAAGATTGGCTCTTCGTCAATAATGCCAGGGAGATAATGAAATGAAAATGCGGCACGAACGTCATATTAATCGCCAGCATATCAGCCTCCAAAGACAACAAGGGGTTGCCGCGGTGTGGATGGGCTTATTGCTTGTTCCAATCATGGGCATGACCTTTTGGGCGGTTGAGGGCACACGTTATGTACAAGAGACCAGCCGACTAAGAGACTCAGCAGAGGCTGCGGCGATAGCGGTAACCATTGAAGACCAACCGGATCAGGCTCGCGGGCTCGCGACCAAATATGTTGAAAACTATGTACGTGACATTAAATCAACTAACCTATCCACAAAGCGTGTCCATCAAGCTGAAGACGAGGTGGCAGGGGTTCTTGAATACATCCAATACACAGTGAATGCTAAGACCACGCACGACTCTTGGTTCGCAAGCAGCTTTATCCCTTCGTTTAATCAGCAACAAGATTTGGCGGGGCGTTCGTTAGCTCGAAAGTACCCAGTCTACCTTGGGGATAACAACATCGATATTGTTTTTGTTTCAGATTTTTCTGGTTCGATGAATAAAAAGTGGGGCTCAAGTCGTAACAAGAAAATAGACGATTTGAAAATGGCCATCGATGAAATATCAAACAAAATCCTTTGCACATCGATTAAGCGAGTGCGTGTAAATGGAGAGTTGAAAAACGTTTGTGATGAGCCCGGAGGAGATACAACCGGAGACAAGCTGCTTAACCGAGTTGGTTTTGTACCTTTTAACGTTCGAACGAGGGAGATCGTCTCGGGAAATCAAGCTCGGGCGACAAGTCAGTTGACCTATAAAGATAACTATAGAACGTATGTATCACCTTATTCCTACAACGATGTTGACTGGGATTACTGGCGCACCTATTCGCAAAATGAGGTGATCAACTGTGCGAATTGGCAATCATATTGTCCCAATCCAAAATCGGACAATCGACGGTACGCGAAACGCATTCAGGATGTGATTTATCAAGATCCTTACTTGGTTGCAGATGTCTACAACTACGTTGATTTCCCGAGTTCGGTATCGACGATGTTTGCTGACAAGTCAGGATTAAAGTCCAACTTCTATGGAGTGAGCAATACAATTCTATTTGACGGGTATGGTTCAGAGTCATCCCAGTTTTCTAACATTCAGCTATCGAACAAGATCTCAGATTTAGACCAGATTAACTCGATGTGGGCACAGGGAAGTACGGCGGTTTTTCAGGGCATTTTGAGAGGTTCTCAGGTGCTCCATGATGGTGACCCGAACAGTTCCGATCAAGAAGAGCAGCAAATCTACAACAAGAAAATTAAGATGTTACTGATCTTAAGCGATGGGCAGGAGAGTCCGAATAACGGCATCCTCAAAGGGTTAGTCGACAGAGGAATGTGTAACAAAGCAAGGAATGAAATACCGGGCTTATACATCGGTGTTATTGGTATCGATTTTCGAGCATCTCAACAAAGTGGTTTTCAAGACTGCGTTGTCGACCCAAATGAAGACATCATCGACGTATCTAACCTAGATGAATTGATTAAAAAGATAGAAGAACTCATCCGTAAAGGCTCAAAAACAAGCGGAATAACTAAGTTGTACTAGAGGAAAATATGAAAAAGTTAATGATCGGTTCAATCGTCATATCGACATTGCAATTTTGCCTTATCGCCAACGCGGGAGAAGGCATCAGTGTTTATTGCGATACTGCGTTCAGTGAGTATCAACACAGTGTCACGGTTGATGATGTCGTTGGCATTGCACAGCACAGACAGGGCTTTTTACAAATTGAACGGCCGTCTGACAGCAGTAAGCTAAAACAAGCGTTAGCAGGTCAATCCAATCTAGGTATGAACCAGTCAGGATGTAAGACTTGGATCAGTAACCAAGAGCGTCACGGGTTGTTGGCACGACTTCATTTTGGTTTTGACCAACACAACTTATCGCCGATGGGCAGCAAAGCACTGAGCCAACTTGCAGGCGAGCTCAAGACTAACGGCAGTGCGATTACGGTGGATGGACACACTGACAGCACCGGCGCAGAAGGTTATAACCAAGCATTGGGGCTTCAAAGAGCACTGACGACGTCGAATGGTTTAATCGCGGATGGTGTCGAGAAGAATCGCCTTGTTCTACGCTCATTTGGTGAAAGTAAACCTATTGCCTCCAACGCAACTTCAGAGGGTAGAGCCAGTAATCGACGCTCAGAAATCTGGGCCTCTACGAACGATGCCACTGAATTAGAAAATTAAGATGTAGGGTTTGGTTGTTGCTTGGTTCTGCTTAGTGCTTGGTTGTTGCTTAGTACTAGGTAATAACCGCCCTAGATTGTCGCTCTTGGGATTTTTGTTACAACGTATACTAATGAATATTCAATTAAGTTTAACTGTCTGATACTAAAGAAATATTAATGCTTTTTGATAAGTTCTCTTCTGAAGGGATGCAAAAAAATATCGATGTCGATACTTGGGTATCTATATTGGATAACATACGAGACATAATGGACGCATCGAATGCGGGCATCATCATGATCTCTGATTTGAGTTGCTCTGGTTCTGAGAGTGTTTGGAGCTCCTCAAACATATCGTGTAACCAACATAAGAGCAAAATTAGCCTCTTTTGTGAGTATGTGCATAACGAAAATCGCACGGTCTATTTGAGTGGTCATGCTGGTGGTGATTCCGTTTCTGCGAATGGGGCGGATGCTTATAAGTCGTTTTGTGGCGTCCCGGTAAGAGATATCGATGGCGAAGTGTTTGCGGTGCTCTTGGTTTTTGATTTAAGCCCAACAGCGTATACCGAGAGCCAAGTTAGCTTGATTGAAAACATATCGACTCTATTGCGTTCTGAAATTCTAATGAAAGAAGAGAGCCGGATTTTATACAAAAATAGTCATTTTGATATCATGACGACGCTGCTTAATCGAAGGGGATTCTTCCACGAATTCAATAAAGCAAACATAAGCGATGGTGAGATCGTTTGTTTGTATTTCGACTTGGATAATTTGAAGTATATCAATGATACCTATGGCCACTTCAAAGGTGATGACTATATCTCTGGCTTTGCGTCATGCATAAAAAACAATTCAAAGTACAACATTATATCGGCTAGGGTCGGTGGTGATGAGTTCATTGTCGTCATACACTCAGAAGAGGCTGGTTATGCTTCTGAGTTGGTCAATAACATTCACGCTGAATTCGATGATTTCATTGAAGGCTTTCGTTGCGATGATGAGGTGCCACTCGGTTTTTCATATGGTTGTGGTACGGCGGATTCCCGAAGTTTCAACATCATAAATCTAATAAAGTCTTCCGATGAAAACATGTACCTCAATAAGAAGAACAAGATTTAGATGTTCGTGACAGGCGTAAAAAAGCCCACTAGTGTGGGCTTAGATGTAGATGTAGATGTAGATGTAGATGTAGATGTAAATATTGCAGTCTTCTAAACTAAGTTCGAATGATCATTTGTTCGCGCTCTGGACCTACCGATACCATCACGATTGGCACACCCATCAATTCTTCGATACGCGTAACGTAATCTTGTGCTGCTTGAGGAAGGCTCTCAAACGTGCGGCAACCTGTGATGTCTTCATCCCAGCCAGCCATATCTTCATATACAGGTTTTAGCTCAGCCGTTTGTGGCCAAATCGGGTTCTCAGTATGTTCACCTGAGTAAGCGGTACAGATCTTAAGTTCAGACAAACCAGATAGGCAGTCAATCTTAGTCAGTGCGATTTCAGTCGCGGCTTGTAGGTCAACGCCGTTGCGAGTTGCTACTGCATCAAAGTAACCCATATCACGTGGGCGACCCGTCGTTGCACCATATTCGTTAGAGCTTTCGCGGAAGCTATCTTGCTCTTCCATTGCAGTTACTAGCGTACCAGTACCAACAGACGAGCTGAACGATTTAGCAACAGCAATAACACGCTCAGGGCGAAGGGCAGGTAAACCGCTACCAATGCCAGCATAAGCTGCGGTTACATTCGAAGACGTTGTCCAAGGGTATTCACCGTAGACAAGATCGCGACCTGCGCCTAACTGAGCTTCGAATAGTAGGTTCGCGTCTTGTGATTGCAGTGCTTTTAGCGGCTCAGTTACGTTGCAGATGAACGGGCGCCACGCTTTAGTCACTTCAAGTAGCCACTCTGTCATTTCAGAAGCTGTCTGAGTGAAATCACATTGAGGGTATAGAGCCTTCAGTTGAGGCATCTTCCAATCAAGCAGGAATTGAATGCGCTGCTCTAAAATCTCAGGTTGATTCAACCAACCAACAAGAATGCCTTTCTTCATCACGCGATCGCCGTAAGCTGGTGCAATACCTTGACGTGTTGAACCGTAAGCGCCGTCACCCAAACGCTCTTCTTCAAGCGTATCTTCAAGGGCGTGTAAAGGGAGGCACAGTGTCGCACGATCTGAGATCGCCATTTTCACTTTGATGCCAGCCTCTTGAACTTCTGCAATTTCTTGAGTTAGCGCAGCAGGGCTGATCACCATGCCTGGGCCAAGAACCGCCGTACAATCAGGATTAAAAATACCACTAGGTAGTTGGTGCAGTTTGAATGTACCGAAGTCGTTTACTACGGTATGGCCTGCATTGTTTCCGCCTTGAAAACGAATGCTAGCAGAAGCTTGGTCTGCTAAAAAATCGACGATGCGGCCTTTGCCTTCATCACCCCAGTTTGCGCCCACAACAACGATAGATGGCATAATTTTTCTCCTAACTGATTGAGAAATCATGTTAGGCCTACAAAGTGGATAAGAGAAATTAATTATCTTTATTATCTTGATAAGGATTCCATATATCCTTAAAGTCTTAAGCTACAAACGAGATTCCCTATCGCGTTCGTTTCTCACTGTAGGGAATGACGGGGCATTCTTTACTTTAGGGAATGATGTAAGTGACACGAGAGAGAGGACATGATGCTCGATATTAATTTGTTGAAGACGTTTGTGACGCTAGCGGAGTACAAGCATTTTGGGAAAGCGGCCATTGCACTGCATATGACACAACCCAATGTGAGTTTGCACCTAAAACAACTGGAACAACAAACACGCATAAAGTTGATAGAGAGAAGCCCTTTTCAATTGACTCAAGCGGGTGAACGGCTATTGGAAACAAGCCAAAGAACGCTACTCGAACTGCAGATTTGTCAGGCCGATCTCAACGCCATTAACGACCTTAAAATAGGGACGTTAACCATTGCTGTAAGTGACATTATTTCCCGGTTCTTGTTGATTCGCCCGTTTCAGAAGTTCAAAGCGCAGTATCCGGGTATCGATCTCACGTTGCTGAATACCACGTCATCTCAGGCATCGAGTTTAGTTAAGAACGCTCAGGCGGATCTTGGGTTTGTTATAGCTAAAGAACAGCACAACGAGTCATTATATTTCACTAAGCTACAAGAGCTTTCTTGGTGTGCGCTTGGCGATGGGTTTGATATCCAAGACTCTGATGTAGAGCTCACTTTGATTCTACTTGGCCATGATACGAGAACGCGTGACTTCATTGATGAAGGTTTACCAAGCCTTAATCTGCCTAATTATAGGGTGATGGAAGTAGGGAGTGTCGACGCTCAAATCGATTGGGCAGAAGCCGGTTTTGGTGTGGCTATCGTGCCTGAGTTTGCGGTATCCACCAAGCAGTATCTGCATTCGAAAGTGACACCGTTGACCAACTTCTCGAGCACCAGCCTCGGTTATATTGTTCGGCAGAACCAAGTGTTGTCGAAAGCCACCAAGCAGTTGTTAGGTTGGGTGAATGATGAGATTACTCTGTTGCAAAACCAATAACTCCTTCTGATCTTAGTAGCCCACCTCGTGTGGGCTTTTTTGTGTCTAAATCCTGCTCTATAAACTAGCATCTAGAGAAGTTACACAACTTAAGGTTTGGTAAACCTTCACAGCAGAATTGTTGTTCGACGAACTAAAACTCTTTGCATAGGAAGTTTGCGTTGGTTAACTATTCGCCAGTTTGATAATTGACTAAATTTTATAAAATAAACTAATATACCATGACGTTAATTAGATACTTTGCTCGAAAATATTGTTTGGAACCCTAAGTTAGCACAGTACAAGAATGCTTAGTTTGTATTGGATTCGATAAGCCCGATTCAGCTAGCGCTGAAGAAACCGGTTATCTCAATCTGGCTTAAGCTTCTAAAGGTGGTGAAGTCATATAACTTATATATGGATATGTAAGGTATGTTAGAGAGTCAACATTTGGGTATTCAACACAGGCTGCGCTCATTAAGCACATCTGATGCTGATGAGCTCGCCATGTTCCAGTCGAGTAAAAACCGCAGCTACACCAAACTTGCTTCAGGTGCATTTCACGTTAATTATATTGAAGTTAACCTCGATGATGTACAGGTATTCACTGAAACTCTCAATGTCGGTGCAAGAATTCAAGCCGCTCCAGCGAGCCACTATTTGCCATTTGCAGCGATTGTCTCTGAAGGAACCCAAGGTAACTTTTACGGATGTCCATTGCCTGATAAGCCTTTCATTCAAGCGACAGGCGGAGAGTGGGATATTCAGGTCTCTAATCGTATGCAGTATGTGTGCTCGGCATTTAACCGAGAACGCCTTTACACAAACTATTACAACCTAACGGGGCGAGAGTTTCCTCAAGAGTGGTTGTCTAGCCGAGTCACAAATACTTCTCGCCAAGCGCTTGCTCGCTATAGCCATGGCATCCAGCGAATACTTATTCTTGTTCGTCTTCAACCGACTATTCTTATTTACCCTTCAATCACAAAACTATTAAGTGATGCTGCTTTTAACCTACTCATGGGTACTCTGCTCCCGACTCTGGAGCTTTCAGAGGATCTCGCCCCTTTTTCTAAGCGAACTAGGGGAACGCGAAAAGCAATAGAGTTTATTAGTGAACATGCACACCAAGTTCCAACCGTTCCCGAGTTGTGTGAGGTGGCGGCGCTTAGTGAACGCAGCTTGCAATACGGATTCAAAGAGCTGCTAGGTGTGACACCCATAAAATATTTACGGATTGTGAGACTTAATGGTGCCCATCGTGATTTATCCACTTGTTTAGAAAAAGGTGTTCCAAGGGTCGTTGATGTGGCACTAAAGTGGGGCTTTTTAGAGCTCGGCCGATTTGCCAAAGAATACGCCGAATTTTACAACGAACTGCCGTCCGAAACGCTGCGCCATAAAAAGTGGTAACCGTAGTCTCAAATATTAAACAGCATTCACTTTGCGGTAATTGCATATAACCTCCTTGTTTATATTGATAGCATTTATGTTTGAAGCGTAATTTCTACATTCATTTGTTACCAATAAAGGGATCATTATATGTACAAGAATTTAGTTCCGCTTATCGCGTTGGCGCTGTCTGCCAATGCGATAGCCATCGAATCCAAACCTGCCTCAAAGGCTACTATAGCTACTAACCAGGCTGTACTGAAGGCTTTACCTTTCTCCAATAAGCAAGATTTTGAGGACGCTAAGCGAGGGCTTATTGCGGTTCAAGATACCGTTACCGTAAAAAATGAAGCTGGTGATGTTGTTTGGGATCTCGAGGAGTATAAAAAATACATCTCGTTAGATAAGGCGTCTCCCGAGAGTGTTAACCCCAGTTTATGGCGAAATGCCCAACTCAACATGATCAATGGTCTCTTCAAAGTAGCCGATGGCATTTACCAAGTTCGTGGCTATGACTTATCAAATATTACGTTTATTGAAGGCAAGACGGGTTGGATTGTCTTTGACCCTCTGATCTCACAAGAGGTGGCGAAAGTTGCATTAGATTTCGTGAACAAAGAGTTGGGTGAGAGGCCTGTTACTGCCGTTATATACAGTCATAGTCACCTAGACCATTTTGGTGGCGTACGTGGCATCGTGGACGAAAAAGACGTTGAATCGGGTAAAGTACAGATCATCGCTTCACAGGGCTTTACCGAACACGCGGTGTCAGAAAACGTGATTGCTGGCAACACTATGGGTCGTCGAGCTATTTATATGTACGGCGCGCTTCTTCCGCGTAATGAGTTTGGCAGCGTGAATGGTGGGTTGGGCCAGACTACCTCTACAGGTCAGGCTACCCTGATTAAGCCAACAGACCTAATTAAAGAAACAGGCGAAGAAAGAGTGGTCGATGGCGTAAAAATGGTTTTCCAATACACGCCCGGCACAGAAGCTCCAACTGAGATGAACACGTGGATACCGGAGAAAAAAGCACTTTGGATGGCTGAAAATACCACGAACACCATGCATAACATCCTAACTCTGCGTGGAGCACAAGTTCGTGATGCATTGAAATGGTCTAGCTATTTGAATGAAACCATAGAGATGTGGGGAGATGAAGTTGAAGTGAAGTTTCAAAGTCACCACTGGCCTTTATGGGGCAAAGAAGACATTAATAATTACTTCAAAAAACAACGTGATATTTACAAGTATACCCATGACCAATCGGTACGTTTGATGAATCAAGGCTATACGGGAGAAGAGATCTCAGAAACGATCAAGCTGCCAAATTCGTTGGAAGATAATTGGGCAACACGAGGCTATTATGGAACACTAAGACACAATAGCCGAGCTATCTATCAGCGCTATATGGGCTGGTACACAGGAAATCCTTCAGATCTGAATAACTTGCCTCCAGTGGATGTTGCTGTGAAATACATCGAGTATATGGGGGGAGAGAAAGCCGTTATTGAAAAAGCAAAAGTCGATTTTGACAAAGGTGAATATCGTTGGGTTGCTGAAGCATTGAAACATGTCGTTTTCGCTAATCCAGAATCCAAGCAAGGCAAAATGCTGTTGGCCGACACCTATGAACAACTAGGCTACCAATCTGAGTCAGGCCCTTGGCGTTCAGTATATCTTCAAGGAGCCTACGAACTTCGCAATGGGACGCCAGAGTCAGGTGGATTAACCACAGCGTCTCCAGATATCATCAAAAATATGCCTCCTGAAATGCTTTTTGATTACTTGTCGGTACGCATTCTGCCAGAGCAAGCGGAAGGTAAGCTCTTCTCAATCAACATTGCGTTTACGGATTTAGAGGAAGCCTACACACTTTCAATGGAAAATTCGGTACTCAATTACACTCGTGAAGTGACTAGAACACCAGATGTCAGTCTAACTTTGTCCAAAAAGACCCTTGATGACATTCAATTGGGTACTGTATCTCTAGAAAGCTCAGTGGCAAATGGAGATTTAGTGATTGAGGGCGACTCGCAAGTTTTTAAAGACTTTATGAACATGCTCGATAGCTTTAAGTTTTGGTTCAACATCGTGACACCTTAACGATGCCAAAGTTAATAAGAGTGGTCATATTATACTTTACGTTGAGTGCAGACCCTTTGTGGGCTTGCACCTTCGATGGTGTTTTTAATAACCCTTTTGTGGAGAGCTACGCAGGAGCGTTCGATGTTGCACTTGCTACTCATAACGAAGTTCAGAAACGTACGATGATAAAGCCGGATAAATTAGATGGACAAGCTGGGTTAAGACGTGCCAGTTGGTTGTTAACCTTGTTTATTCAAAATCAGAGTCGTGAGTTAACGGTTGGTTCGTACATTTACTTAGTTGATCGTCGCCTGTGGAGTAAAATAGATACTGACATGAAGCTAATGATACATGTAGACCAGCCTCAAACCTCTGCACCAGTGTTACTTATGTCCGAAGCTGCTTTGTTGAATATAGTCTCTAACACAATAGAGTTTCAAAGTGCGTTAGATGTGGGTGTGGTGAAACGAAATCGCACTCCGAAAAGCTAATGCTAATTCAGAAATTGAAGAGAATTATCGAAAGAGCAACCAGTAAAGAGCAGCAAATGAAGTGCTGCTCTTTACTATTGTTCAAACTGCCTCAACTAAACCCTGCGCACGATTACACAATCAAAGCGGCTTTCTTAATATGAAGTCGGTAATAACCAACGCCGCTACTAATGATAAACAACACATCTAATAACACCGCTACGGGTGAGCCAACCAATATGTCATGAGCTACCCACACCAAAGTACCAATCACCATTAACCAGCGCATTAGCTTATCATTGGCCGTGAATGAAGCCTTGGTATGAAGTAGTGAGCCAATACAGCTGAGTGTAGTTACAAGGTCACTGAAGGTGAGGATGGTGCCTAATACCGTGACAAAATAAAATAGCCATTTCATTCTAGGATCTGAGATAAAGATCCCTGCGAAATAACGACACGCACCAATCACCAACAGACATGCGGCTGTCCACTCTTGAAGCAATGCGAAATGCGCGGCGATCAACAAGGCTGAAATCGTCAATGTCGCCAACAATTTGGTGCGGCTTTTAAATTGAAATGAAGCGATATCGAATAGGGAAGCCAAACCTACCAATATTTGGGATGCGATAAAAAAGGACACAAGTCCTCCAACAACAGAAAGAAGTAACACGGGGGAGATTGAGTGATCGGCTTGTGATATCGATGAATTTTTAAAACGAGCAAGCAAATACAAGTCGTTGAACCGACAAACTTATTGTTGTTGGTTTATTTAGAGTCTTGAGATATCAAACCATCAGTGATGTGTTAGGCGTTGGGGAGATAAACCGCGATAGCTCTTAAGGGAAGGGAACTTCCAACAGATTGAAAGGTGTTTGTTATCGGGCAGATCGCGTCTGAAGAGCTTAGCCAAGCAAGTGTGTGCATTGTTACTCCTCGTATCGATTGCCGTAAGTAGGCCGCCAGTGTATCGCCTTGAATGCACAAATGGTATCAATGTTACTTCCTATTACACATTTGAGTTTTCGAATAAATCTGCTTTGCGTGGCCACAACCAGACTAATCCCAATTCCCAATCTTCACTTCAGACTTACCTATCTGAAATCTTGTTAAATAAAATTGATTATTGACAATGTTTGACGATCAAACTAAATTCCAGCTATTGATTTGATAATCAAACTACTTGTCCGTCAAGGTACTTATTTGAGCAAGATTGATCAGTAAGGACTTCTAACATTGAACACACGAGCTAAGGACGCCATTTTGAGTTTTCCAACACGTCATCAACACAACTTCTCTTCACACAGCCAACAAGGTGAAAAACGTACTTTCTACGTTCTTTTGTTGACTGTCATCACCATGGTTGTCGAGATCGTTGCCGGTACTGTTTACGGCTCCATGGCATTGCTTGCCGATGGTTGGCACATGGGAACACACGCGGCGGCGTTTGGTATTACCTTGTTCGCCTACCGTTATGCAAAGAAACATGCGCAGAGCGAACGTTTCTCTTTCGGTACTGGCAAAGTCAGTGTGCTAGGGGGATACACCAGCGCAATAGCATTGGGAATTGTGGCGCTGTTGATGCTGGTGGAGTCAATACACCGCTTGTTCAACCCGCAAGCCATTCAGTTCAATGAAGCGATCATCGTGGCATGTATTGGTTTGACGGTGAATGTTGTGAGTATGTTTTTGCTAGGGGATCATCATCATGACCACGGACATGATCATGGACACGAACACTCTCATTCTGAACATAAGGGACACAGCCACGATAATCAACATGATGAACATCAAGAACACGCAGGGCACAAAGGACATCATCACGATCACAACCTGCGTGCGGCCTACATGCACGTCTTGGCCGATACATTGACGTCTCTGCTGGCGATCGTGGCACTGCTATTTGGTAAGTTTTACGGTTGGAACTGGTTGGATGCCGCAATGGGGATGGTTGGCGCGGTTGTGATTGCGAAATGGACCATGAACCTGATGAAGCAGACGAGCCCAATTCTGTTGGATGAGAATATCCACCAAGACTATCGAGATTCGGTAACTGAAACACTAACGCCATACGCAGCGGTAACCGATTTCCACATGTGGAAGGTGAGCGGGCATCACTACTCAGCGGCGATTACTCTTGAATCAAACAGTGATAAAAGCGTCTCTGAATATAAACAAATGCTCGCCAAGTTTGATAAGATTAACCATCTTACTCTTGAAGTGCACTCAAACAGCCATGCGAAATATAGAACAGCTTAATCAAATACTGACTGAGTTCTACGATAAAATGTCTTCGTGGGAGCAATCTGTTGTCAAAGAAACGGGTTACTCCTTAGCGCAAGTGCATACCATCGAAGTGCTTGGTATGCATGGTGCGTTAAGAATGAAAGAACTGGCAGAAAAGCTTGGCATTACTACTGGCACGCTCACCGTTCAAATCGAAAAGCTGGTTAAGGCACAGTTGATTGAGCGTCATGAACACCCAACGGATCGTCGTGCGATTGTGGTGGCCTTGACCGATGAAGGTCAGAAGATCCACGTTCACCACAATCAGCTTCACTTGAATCTCGTTAATGAACTCACACAAGAGTTCGAAGAAGATGAGAAAGCCGTATTACTAAAATGCCTGACTAAGATGGTGAAAGCGTTTTAGGCTTAGTTAGCACAGAGCACAGAGCACAGAACTTAGAACCAAGAGTCAACAACCAAGAACACAGATAAATGGACCGTACTCGAATAGAGGCGGTCCATTTTTTATGAATCTAAGAAATTGAGTTTCGTTTTGGCTCCTCTGATGAGCCAAAATAATGTCACTACAAACGTAATGGACTGAAAAGTACGAAAGTCTTTTAATTCAAAGCCTTGCTATAACTACTGTTCAAGGCGTGTTCGACCCGTCAAATAGCTGTCTCCCAAATTTTCAATTCAACTAATGTACACGTAAGCAATTTGTGTTATTGATGTTTTTATCTTTAGTGAGAAGATTCATTCTCTGGTTGAATGCCATGAGGATGTCACTGCTAGCGAGCTGAACAGTCTCTGGATTTAGTGCTCATTACTGATACAAAAATCATAACAATAACCAGGTCACACGAGCTGTATACCATGTTTCGATGTGATCAATTAGATACTCATAGTTCATTTAGTAAAGACGAGCCACGTATATGAATATAAAGAAAAAGCTCTATTCGTTGGGGATGTTCTCCATCTTCGGCATGATTTCATTGCTGTTTACCACATCACAATTCGCAGACACCACCGCTCAAATGAGCGAAGCCAAACAAATCACCAAAGAACTCGAAGTGCGATTGCTCAACCTTCGCCGAAACGAGAAAGATTTCTTGCTGCGCAGTGATTTGAAATACCTCGACAAGTTCGATGTTAACTACAACAAATTCCTAGCGTCTGAATCAGAACTTAACGCCGTGCTGAACGATTTGGGTTTAGCGAACAGCACACACTTGCGTGAAGATATTGAAACGTACCACACAAGCTTTGTTAACCTAGTAAAGGCCAACGAAGTGTATGGATTAGCACGAGACAGAGGTTTATTAGGCCAATTTCATGAAGTGTTAGACAATATCAACGCAACAGCTAGCGCGGAGCAAAAAGTCGAGCTGTACCTGTTTAACGATCTGATTGAAAAGGGCACATTCGACCCGAGTGTTCTTTCTATTACTTCGAATGCGGGCAGTTCAAGTGCACTTTTAGATGCTGCAAAGCAAGTCGTCGCGCAGAAACGTGTGATTGGTATGAAGCATAATGAAGGTCTGTTAGGGCAAGCACGTTCAGGTTCTCACGCGATTGAAACTCAATTTAAAGAGTTCTCAGCGGTATTAGACCAAGAAACCCAACAAGAGATGGACAAACTATCGCTGATCAACAACATCCTTTGCGTCACACTACTTGTGTCGATCATTCTGTTCAGTTGGTTAATTGTCCGTTCTATTATTGGCAAAATTGAGTCACTGCTTTCGGTTATACGTAATATCGTTAATTCAAACGACGTGTCTATTCGTTCTCACCTAGATGGTAAAGACGAACTCAGCACGCTAGGCCAATACTTCAACCAACTGTTGGATCAACTGGAAGGGCTTATCGCTGCCTCTCAGTCTAAGTCAATGCAACTGACGCAAAGCACATCAAACATGCATGACGAGTTAGAGTCAGTCATCAAACAGTTTGAAGTTCAAGCAAATCACACCTCTACAATGACAACGTCAGTGCAAGAGATGGTACTCACAATTGGTGAAATCTCAGAAAGCACATCGGTTGCGGCTGAAGGTGTACACCAAGCGAAAGTGAATGCGGACAAAGGTCGTGAAGTGGTGGTTGATACGATCAACAACATTACTCAGTTGTCTGAACGCCTTTCTAGCAGCCAAGATTCGATCAGCTCATTGAACCATCATGTTGATCAAATCGGCGATGCAGTAAACATCATCCAAGGCATTGCAGAGCAAACCAACTTGCTGGCACTGAACGCAGCCATTGAGGCAGCACGTGCCGGTGAACAAGGCCGAGGCTTTGCCGTGGTTGCCGATGAAGTTCGTGCTCTTGCAAGCAGAACGCACCAATCAACGACTGAAATTACCAGTGTAGTAACGGCAATTCAAAGTCAAATGAACGCTTCTATGACCGAGATTGGTGAATGTAACCAACAAGGCCAACTGACTCTGAAAGATTCGGAAGAGCTCGATGCTAGCCTGCAGCTTATCTTAAGCGACATGGAAAGCATCCAAGGTAACTCTGAGCGTATTGCATCAGCGATTGAAGAGCAGGGTGCTGTTATGGCACAAGTGAGCGACTCAATCACTGAGTTAAACACCATCTCAAGTGATAACAACGCATCGGCGCAACATTGCTTAGTTGAAGTGGATAAAGTCGCAGAGCAAGCCCATGAGATGGATAAAGCGGTGGCGCAGTTCAAGACCTCTTAAAAATTTAGAGTAAACTAAACCAAAGGCGTGGATCATCTGCGCCTTTTTTGTGCCTAAAATTCAACTAGATAAATGAAGAGAATAAAAAAACGGCCCGATCTGGGGGAAGATCTGGGCCGTTATATTACGTATTTTAAGGGGAATTACTTATTTCGGCCTTCCAGCACATCCAGTGCCAGTTCAACCGCTTTATCAATATTGTCGCATCCCGCTAACTTACCTGAACTGATAGGACCAAGCACATTAGCGTATAACGAGAGCTGCTTGTTAAATGGCAGGCTCAACTGCTCATATAAACGCTGGCGAATCTCGGCATGTTGCTCAGGAGCGTGAGCAGCAAGGCTTTTCAAAGTGTCATAAACAAGAGTGGTGGTAGTGTTCATTCGTCTCTTTATCATTAAGTGGGAGGCGCTTATTTTATAATCTTTTCAGGTTCTTTTACTGTGATATAAGTCATACAATATTATTAATGTGTTTATCTTTTGAATCTAATGAGAATAAGGCATTCCAAAATAGACTTAAGTATCTGTGAAATATAACTAAAATAATGACAGACTATCAAATAAACGAACGTATTGGCGCGTTTCTGGCAAACGGTTAAATCTATAGGAAGAGGAACAACATGCACTACGACGTATTCAACGGAGACGCAGATGGCATAATCGCGTTGTTACAGCTGCGATTAAGTGAGCCACGTGAGAGCGTGCTCATTACTGGTGTAAAGCGTGATATTAAGTTGGTCTCTCAAGTTGTTACTCAAATTATGGATCCGGGTGATCAAGGTGACATTTCTTCCGTTACCGTTTTAGATGTGTCGATGGAGAAAAACTTATCTGCATTGCACTCACTGCTAGACGCCAACATTAGTGTATTTTATTGCGATCATCATCGAACTGGTGAGGTACCTGACTCTAGCTATTTGGATACTCTGATTGATACCGCGCCAGAGAGCTGCACGAGCTTGCTGATTAACCAGAAGCTGAATGGTGCGCATGTGGCTTGGGGAATCGCGGCGGCCTTTGGCGACAATCTAAAAACTGTGGCCGCGCGGCTAGCGGATGAAAATGGATTCGATGAATCTCACACAGAGTTTTTAGAAGAGCTAGGTACCTTGGTTAACTACAACGGTTACGGTTCGTCACTCAGTGATTTGCATTTCACTCCAGTTGAGCTCTACCAAACCCTTTATCAATACCCGAACCCATTTGACCTTTTAGATGATAAAAACTCTGTGTTTTATCGACTACGAGCTGCTTATCAAAATGATCGCCAGCAGTTATCAAACCTTGCTCCTGTTTATGAAAGTGAAGTCGCACGTGTGTTTGAACTACCAGGTGAGACTTGGGCGAGGCGCATCAGTGGCGTATTTGGTAATGAAATCGTTAATCAAGATCCAAACCGAGCTCAAGCAGTATTAACGAAAAACCAAGATGGCGAGTCTTACACGGTGAGCTTACGGGCGCCATTATCAAACAGAACGGGTGCAGACGAAATTTGCTCAAGCTTTGAAACGGGTGGAGGAAGAAAAGCAGCGGCTGGTATTAATCAACTTAATGAACGTGATAAGGTGAATTTTATTTCACTATTGGATGCATATTATTCATCTGGCGCTGAGGGTTAACTGAAAAATTCCTGAGGTATACATCCAAAATTCCACAAATTTTCACTCCTATATTCCGTTATACGTGTGTATCTCTAGCACATGTATGACGTCTATATCCAAGCTGTTTTAGTGATATCACTCGCAATGGCATCTGGTCTGAGGTCAGTAATTACGGTGTGTTTGGATCGATTTTTGTCGATTTAAAGTTCGTTTTTTCCTATTGGTGATTTTTTATATTTTCGGTTAATTATCTATGTGAATTAAGGTTGATTAAATATTTGCATGGTCAATGTGTTCGGCCGAAAATAACAGCTTTTAGCATTTCAATTTGAATGAAAAGTCAAAATCATATTGATTCTGATATTCAATCTGTGACTTAAAATCACAAGTTAAATCAAAGGTCATCTTTTCCTATAAATTCCATTACTTCTCTATAAATATTCATGATTACAATGAATTGGTTCAGTTGTGATTGGCACAGCTGTTAAGTAAGGAAGTGGGACTAATGTTGAAACGTAAAGCTCTACAATTAGCTGTATCGGTCGGCATGGCCGCGATGTCTGGCGCTGTTTATGCGAATGGTTCAGATATGACGAATCCAGATTCTGGTGTCGTGGTCGGTTATTGGCACAACTGGTGTGACGGTGGCGGCTACCAAGGTGGTAATGCGCCTTGTGTGACGCTGGATGAAGTAAACCCAATGTATAACATCGTGAATGTGTCATTTATGAAGGTTTACGATGTGGCTGATGGTCGAATCCCAACTTTTAAACTGGACCCAACCATTGGGCTTTCAGAAGAACAATTTATTGACCAAATCTCTGAGCTCAACAAGCAAGGTCGCTCTGTACTGTTGGCTTTGGGTGGTGCTGATGCACACGTAGAGCTAGAAACCGGTGATGAAAGAGCCTTTGCTGATGAGATTATCCGTCTTACCGAGCGTTACGGTTTCGATGGTCTAGATATCGACCTTGAACAAGCAGCCGTAACCGCAGCAAACAACCAAACCGTGATTCCAGATGCACTTAAGCTAGTGAAAGATCACTACCGCGCAGAAGGTAAAAACTTCCTTATTACTATGGCGCCTGAGTTCCCGTATCTAACGACAGGCGGTAAGTACGTTCCTTATATCGATAATCTAGAAGGTTATTACGACTGGATTAACCCACAGTTCTACAACCAAGGTGGCGACGGTATCTGGGTTGACGGTGTGGGCTGGATTGCTCAAAACAACGATGCATTAAAAGAAGAATTCATCTACTACATCTCTGATTCTCTGATCAACGGAACGCGCGGTTTTCACAAAATTCCACATGACAAGTTGGTGTTTGGTATTCCTTCTAGCATTGATGCTGCAGCAACTGGCTTTGTGCAAGATCCTCAAGATTTATACGACGCGTTCGAGACCTTAACAACTCAAGGCCAACCGCTGCGTGGTGTAATGACTTGGTCTATCAACTGGGACATGGGTACTAACAAAAACGGTCAACAATACAACGAGCAGTTTATTAAAGACTACGGCCCGTTTGTACACGGTCAAGTGACGCCACCTCCAGTCGAGGGTGAGCCAGTTCTTAAAGGTGTCGAAAATACGCGTGTTCTTCACGGCACAACGTTTGACCCAATGGACGGCGTAACGGCAACAGACAAAGAAGACGGCGATCTAACGTCATCAATCGATGTTGAAGGTTACGTTGAAACCAGTGTGATTGGCACTTACGTTTTGACTTACCGAGTGAAAGACAGTGATAACAACGAAACCACTAAGGCGAGAACCGTAGAGGTTTACAGCCAGAAGCCAGTATTCAATGGTGTGTCTGACACAACTGTTGTGTTGGGAACTGCATTTGATGCTATGGCAGGCGTAACGGCGAATGATGCTGAAGATGGCGACCTTACAAGTACCATCACACACACTGGCAGTGTTGATGTGAATGAAATCGGCAACTACACGCTTGTGTATAGCGTAACAGATAGCGCGAACCAAACTGTAACCGCTGACCGTAAAGTGTCTGTGACGGATGGTTCTAACTGTGCTGCTGCATGGGATGCCGACACCGTTTATGTTGAAGGTGACCAAGTATCTCACGACGGTTCAACGTGGGGAGCGGGTTGGTACACTCGTGGCGAAGAACCAGGAACGACAGGTGAGTGGGGCGTTTGGAGAAAAGTTTCAGACTCTTCATGTGGTGGTAACCCAGATCCGGGCGATGACTTAGAGCTTGCAGTTTCAGGCCTTCAGTCAGAATATGCGCCAGATAACGGCAATGTTCGTTTAGATCTAACACTGACATCAAATGAAGCGTTAGATGTTACCGCTATGGTGATCAACAGTGCAGGTACTGTGGTTGAGCAAACTCAGGTTAACGTAACGGAAAGCCGCGCTATTACCATGGACTTGTACGATGTAGCGGAAGGGCAATATGCACTTGAAGTGGTCGGTAAAGCATCTGACGGTGAAATGGTGATGGTAAATGATTCGTTCGCTGTTAAAGACGGTGGCGGAACAACTCCTCCTCCAGGTGATTACCCTCCGTATGAAGCGGGCACAAACTACGCAGCGGGTGACATTGTGGTAGGCAGCGATAATGGTCTGTACGAATGTAAACCTTGGCCATACACTGCTTGGTGTGCAAGTGCATCTTACGCACCAGCAGATAGCCAATATTGGCAAGATGCTTGGACAAAGCTGTAGTCTGATAGCTCAACGTTAGCAATATAAAGTAGACGATCAAAGAGAGGCCATTGTGCCTCTCTTTTCTTATGTTCAAACATTTCTGACTTAGAGCTTCAAACCTTTCCTAACCTCAAACTCGGTTCTGCATTTTGCTCTAGATCAAAATAAGAGTGATTATCAATTGTATTAATGTGGTGGTAGATGCACTATGCGCATACTGAATTTTCTCTGTTGTGAATATTTGCATAATGAATCTTGCCCAAGTCGACCTAAACCTACTCGTTATTCTTAAACACCTTCTTGAAGAGAAGCACGTTTCCAACACGGCGTTGGCGCTGGATATGAGCCAACCTACGGTGAGCCGATCTCTACAAAAACTTCGCACTGTGTTCAACGATGATTTGTTGGTGCGAGCTGCTTATGGCTATGAACTGACCCCGAAAGCAGAGGTCATCAAGCAAGACCTCAACTCTGTGCTTACGCGCCTTGAGAAACTGGTTCACGGAGACGTGTTTGAACCACAAACGAGTGATAGTACGGTTCGTTTTTTTGGTTTGGTTCCTCAGGTTTCACACCTTTTGCCAAAAGTAGTGGCACAAATTCGTCAGCAAGCGCCGAATATGGTTGTCGATATCGACTCGATTCCTAAACGACACTTTGAGCCTCTGTTATCCGGTGATGCGCATTTTGTGTTGTCGACGCATGAGCCATTAAGTTCTGAACAAAACCTGTATCGAATGTTCGTAATCAGTCGCGATTATCGGTTATTAATGAGCAAAGCCCACCCTCTGGCGGATAAAGAGATCACGGTTGATGACTTGTTGAATAGCCAACTTGGTCAAATCTCACTGCAAGGGGATAAGAAGCTCTCGATTGAAAGTCGATTTAAAGACCTTGGCTTGATTGATAAGCAGCGCCAACTATCGATCCCAATTCAGTTGTCCAACTTCAATATTGCTGCGGATATTGCGGAGACGACCGACATTATCTTTCACTTGCCGACACCATTTGCGACACAAGCTGCCAATCAACGAGATTTAATTTGTAAACGCGTTCCCAAAGCGATCAGAAGCCCATCAGAAGATGTTTATCTCTATTGGCATAAACGTTTCCATAATGACCCTATGTGTCGTTGGGTTCGTGATTTATTTAAAGAGATATACACCCAATCTATCTAGGTGGTGAATGCTATTGAGGTCATGCTATTAAAATGAATATGTATTGGTTTTATTATTTGAAAGTTGAATAACGAGAATCAATTTTTGGTATGAAACTTTCGTTGATAAGAGTGGTAACTGGTTGTTTAATGCAAACCATTATCATTACCAATTACATATAAGAATGAATATCATGTCTGAGAGATCTCTTTTGATTCGCAAACCTCTTTTGGTTCGTAAACCCCTTTCGATCGCAGTCGCTGTTATTTGTACCTCACTTTCGGCTAACGTGTTGGCGCAAGAAGAAGCGCAAGCTACAGATGAGCAAATGGTTGTTACGGCAACTCGTACTGAAATGGCACTAAAACAAGCGCCGGCTTCAATGTCAGTGATCACCGCTCAAGACATTGAAGACAGCCCTGGTATTACCTTGGCTGACATCGTTGCAGAATCAACCAGTGTCGAATCTGACTTTGATAGCACACGTGCTGGCCGTCAGATGATCTCTATTCGTGGTATGGATTCAGATTACACGCTTATCATGGTTAATGGCCGTCGTCTAAGCTCGGCGAGTGCCATCATCCGAGGTAACGACTTCGACCTATCAACTATTCCTGCTGATTCAATTGAACGTGTTGAAATCATCCGTGGCCCAATGTCTGCACTTTACGGTTCAGATGGTATGGGCGGTACAATCAACATCATCACTAAGGCTCCAGAAAATGATTGGAGCTCTACATTGAGCATGGACTCGTCATCTCCAATGGATGGTAACGGTGGCCAAGAGCAGTCTGTTGGTTTCACTACTTCTGGTGCGTTGATTGAAGATGAGCTGTTTGCGCGAGTTTCTGTTAACCAAACAAGCCGTAACGCATGGCAACCATATTCTGGTACACACAGCTCTGGCTACGATCGTGAAGATATTACAGCTTTAGAAGACCGTGACACGCTAAGCATGCTTGCAAGCCTGACATGGCATGCAACGGATAACCAAACCATCGATTTCGATTTTGGTTACAGCGACGACGAACGTAATTCAGCGGCTGAAAGCTCAAGCTCAGTTATTGAGTCTGACACGCGTGTTGTACGTAACAGTCAAGCGATTACACACAGCGGTTTTTGGAGCTGGGGTGACACGCAAGTACGTTACTCACGCGAAAATGTGACTGACAATGATGCGGCTGATCTGGGTAATAACTTCAGCAGCGATATCGAAGAGTTGACTCAGATTGTTGAAGCGTCTGCGACCACTTATCTTGGTGAAAGCCATACGCTAACGTTTGGTATGGATTACCAACTGAGCGAGCTGACCAACAAAGAGAACTTAGTGAGTGGTTCGTCTGAAGCTTATCAAGGTGCACTATTTGTTCAAGACCAATGGTTAATGACGGATCAACTAACGGCAACTATTGGTGGTCGTTTAGATAAGCACGAATTGTACGGTGAAGAGTTCAGCCCACGTGTGTACTTGGTTCATCAAACAACGAATGACCTGATCATCAAGGGTGGTGTGGGTAAAGCATTTAAAGCACCAACATTGACTCAAAACCAATCTGACTATCAGGTACCAAGCTGTAAAGGTGGCTGTGCGTTAGTCGGTAATGAAGATCTAAGCCCAGAAACAAGCTTAAACTACGAGTTGGCGGCGGTTTACACTCAATCTCGTTGGAACATCGAAGCGGCATTATTCCGAAATGAGATTAATGACCTGATTGAAAGAACGGAAGGTTACTGTCCAGAAGGCGGTGATTGGAACGAAAGTGCTCGTCAATGTGAAAACCCTGACGGCACACCAACGGGTAATTTAGGCGCGAAAACTTACCAAAACGTCTCTGAAGCAATCATTCAAGGTGTTGAGCTAGGTGGTATGTATCAAATCTCTGATAAGTGGGCGTTTTCTGGTAACTACACTTACCTAGATACTGAAGACAAGTCGACAGGCGAACAACTACTTGAGCGTTACAAGCACTCGGGTTTAGTTAAACTAAACTGGAGCCCGACTTACGACCTTAACACCTTTGTTAGTGCTCGTTACCGTGGTGAGCGTCAGATCGAAAGCGACCTAACTCAAGACGCATACACAACATTGAACATCGGCACAGTGTACAACGTGAATGATTCAGTACGACTACGTGCAGGTATTTCGAACCTAACGGACGAGTCAGTATCTGAAGAACTAGAATATCTAGGTTATGTTGAAGAGCCACGTACTTACTACGTAGGTATGACAGCTGACTTCTAATCTAGAGTTCAGTAACTGATAGCTTGATACAAAAGAACCCACACTGGCTGATGCTCGATAAAGAGTACGGCGAGTGTGGGTTCTTTTTTGTCTGTGTTTGAATCTGGCTAATTCGTTTTGTATCGACTTACCTAGATTTTTACACAAGCGATCAGAGCATTACCTGATTTGGTATCCCAAGGAATCAGCTTGTCGTAATCGTGCTCGAAGATATTAACCTCGAAGTAGGGCTTCAATATCTCGATTAGCTCTTTAAACGAGAATGCCACCATCGGGTGTTCATCATTCCACACTTGAGTTTCACCAGCAGTCGTTTTTTCGATACTGAGTTTTAACGCCTGCTTGTCACCCTTGCCAGAGTAATACCAGCCTGAGCTGAACGTGAAATCATCTTGTTCAAGATTGGTGGTGTGTCGAACAAAAAGATCATTGCTGATCTTGTCTTTATCCACCACATTAAAACAGAAAATCCCCTCTGATTTTAAAGCGCGATGTACGCTCTCAACACATTCTTTTAGCTTCTCGAAACCATCGTTGTAATGGATTGAGTATAAGAAGCAGGTGATCAAATCCAGAGGTTCTGCCACTTCAAAACTGCTCATGTTTTGCACCGAGAAATTGGCTTCGGGGCAGCGAACCTGAGCGATATCTAGCATTGGCGCGTTGAGATCGAGTCCATTGCTTTGGTAACCAAAATCGATAAAGTGACGAACGTGTGGACCAGTGCCACAAGCTAAGTCGAGGTGAGTCTTTCCACCATTTCCGAAAATTTGATGTAGCCTACGTACGCAGTTACTTTGCGCTTGATAGTCAATATCAACACACATTAAATCGTAGTAACCGGATAGGTCGGTATAAAGTGCGTTGGAAGAAATAGTAGCTGACATATTGGCGGACATAAGTGCCTACAGCGTTAGCTGATATAATGAGGGTGGCGCATCATATACCGAAATGTCGAAATCGCAATCAAATATTCGATCAAGTTATGTGCTTTAATTCTCGGTGGCTGTAATTTAATTATGTGTGGCTGTGCTCAATTTGTACGGTTAGCCGACTCATTTAGCGCAAGCTTAAAAAGGCGGTGGATTGTGAAGGAGAACTGGCGCGTTATGCAGGAGAGCCAGAGGAACATGAAGGAGAGCTGGTGGGTTATGCAGGAGAACAGGGAACTGCGATCAAGCTAGTGCTTCATAGCAAACCACATCATCGTTGATCGAGACTTGATTTTTACCATTCGCTTTTGCACGATATAGTGCATCGTCGGTAACACGAATAAGTGTATCAATGGTGTTGGCAGAGTGGCACTCGCACTGGTTGGTAACGCCAATACTCACGCTCGTTGTAAAAGCGCGGCGATTAATGCCATAGAAGGTATGTTGGTTAAAGGTGTGGCAGATTCGTTCGCTGATGATTTTGGTATGGGCCGATTTCGCTTTTGGAATGAACACAATAAACTCCTCGCCACCCCAACGTCCAACTACGCCACCTAACAACTCAATGTGAGCTTTAATTGTGTCTGCTAAGTGCCTAATCACCGTGTCACCCACGGTATGCCCAAATCGATCGTTAATCGATTTGAAGTCATCAATATCAATCAACAGACATGACATCTCCATATGCTGATTAACCGGCTTCTTGAGCCAATCGTAAATAGCACGACGATTGAACACATGCGTTAAGTCATCATGCATCGCTCGATGCAGTAATTCCCTTTCTAGTAATACTTTATCGGTGACTTCTTCAAGGATCACTTGTATCGCGTCTTCACCTTCCCAGTTAATCACGTTGTCATAGAGGTTGAAGTATTTGTGTGTGCCATCAAAGCATTGGTTAGACACCACGGAACTAAAGTTGGGTGTATTGCCATTGAGAATGTTCTCGCAGCGTCTGATGGCCGTTGAACGCTGATCTTCAGGTACGATGGATAGGATGGAGTCCATCGCAAGCACTTGCTCTATTGAGTCCGCACCTTGTTGTTCTACCCATGCTTGGTTGACCATTAAAGGTTTGAAGTTTCTATGGATCAGGATCCCTTGTTTCGATGTATTAAGCAGCTTGCGATACATGCGATCCGTTTCGTTACGTTTGCGCTGAGCTTCGACTACGGATGTGATGTCGATGATAGTGACTTGGAGGGCGGGTTTACTATTGAGTTCAATAATGTGTGATAGGCAAAAGATAGAGATGTTGCGGCCATTGGCTGGAATATCGGTGTACAACTTTCCTTTTTTTAGTTTGCCTTTTATAGCCTCTAAGTAACGTTTCTTGGCTAGCTCTTGGTAACTGTCAGGAACTAACGCATAAACAAATTCAACGTTCAATAACAGCTCTTCACGGGTTCGGTAACCAAAGATATGAGCGACTTCGTTGTCGACATCAATAATTCGGTGATTTTGCAGTGTCATGCGCCCTTGCGCGGAATCGAAGTTTTGGCAGGGTGTCGTGGTGGTTAAATCTAATTGAATGCTCATATCGACCTGGCTACTTATTCGTTAAATTGAAACAGGTGTTGTTCCTCGGCATAGTGACCACACAGGCATTGTGGAACACTTTTATGAAGAGACTAGATAAGAAAAATATGCTATCTAGGTAAGGTCAGTATGGCATTTATAATTTCATGATTAATCAGTAATTTTACTGATTCAAACCGAGTTATTGAAAAGGAAACAGTCAGAAAAGCAGGCCAGTAATTAAAGCCAAATCACTCAAGCTGAATAAGCGAACTAAACAAGGAGAGTTGAGGTAATGAAACCAGAAATAAAAACACAGGATTCAAAGGGAAACGGAACAGCATTGGAAAGCAGCACATCAATAGAAATTAAGCTTGATGACTTGTCTGGTGGGGAAGTCATTGAATTGCTTGAAGAACACCTTACCGATATGTATGCCACATCACCAGCTGAAAGCGTTCATGCATTGGATCTGGATGGACTTAAGTCGCCAGAAATTACCTTTTTCAGCGCTTGGAAAGACAACCAACTGCTTGGGTGTGTTGCCATTAAAGAGTTAAATACCCAACATGCTGAACTGAAATCAATGAGAACCTCACAGTTTGCTCGAAAGTCAGGTGTTGCAAGCCAACTGTTACAGCATGTAATAGACACAGCAGCCGTTCGCCAGTATCGACAAATCAGTTTAGAGACAGGCTCAGAAGATTACTTTAAGCCAGCGCGTAACCTGTATGAAAAGTTTGGCTTTGGATACTGCGAACCCTTTGCTGACTATGTGTTGGATCCGCACAGCCAGTTCATGAGTATTGAGTTGCGGTAGATGAGGTAGATGCGGTCGACATTGTAGATCGAAGTAAAAGAAAGATTCCCTATCACGTTCGTTCCTCACTGTAGGGAAGACAGCGATGTACATCGCTGTCTAGAGTGTCACGGCTGTAGTTTTTCGTAGTTGGAAGTGACGTGCACAACATTGACTTGATTCCCCAGCGTCATTCCAGAACCGAGGGATGAGGTATGTGGAATCTCTAACCGCAAAGCGAGATTCCCTATAACGCTCGTCCCTCGCTTTAGGGAATGACGAATATCCGGTATCAATGACTAACGATAATGGATAAAGCGTTAGCGTGTTTCTAGTTCTGCAAATATCGCTTCGGCATCTACTACGCTGCCTGAGATAGAAAGGGTACTGAAAGGAACCAAATCTTCTGGGCTTGATGGCTTTTTAACAAGCAGCTCTGGGTAGATTTTTGATTCACCCATTAACATCGCCTTTAGCTCTTTTACCGATAAATCAGGATAGCGCGACCACACCAACGCAGCGACGCCAGAAACGACAGGCGCAGCCATACTTGTGCCACTTTTCGAACCGTAAGTATTCCCCGGTGTGGTTGACAAAATTCGATATCCCGGTGCAAATACATCAACCGATTTCTGACCGAAGTTACTGAAGCTTGCGACCAAGGTTTCGTCTGCGTATTTCGCTGATGCGCCCACATCTAACCACGTTGAAATAGGCTTCGAGCGATAGTGCTTAGCGTAACGGTTTGGAAAGCTTGGTTTGATGTCGTTATCGTTGCGGCTGTTACCCGCAGAGTGAACGATCAACACGCCTTTACGAGCGGCATAGCGGAATGCATGGTCGACAATGTATTTGCGTGGTGAGTAGCTTTTCCCGAAGCTCATGTTAATGATCTTCGCGCCATTATCGACGGCGTAACGCACCGCATTAGCAATATCTTTGTCTCGCTCATCGCCATTTGGCACCATACGTACTGCCATGATTTGAGCATGATCTGCCACACCATCAATACCCACTGAGTTGTTACGCTCAGCAGCGATTATTCCAGCAACGTGTGTGCCGTGTGAGCCTACAGGGCCTTTTACATCGTTGTTGCCGTAGCCTTTTTCCCAAGGGTTAGAAATGTCATCCCAAACAATATCGCCACGCGTATCGAGCTCTAGGTTAAGGTGGAAATCTAGAGAGTCTTGATAGCGGCTACGACGTGATTCTAGATATTCGAATGAATACCATGAATCAAATACGCTCAAAAGCCCTTCAGCTGAAGTAACAATGCTCGGGTTTTCGTTATTCAATAGCGGTTGCAATCCGTTTACCGTGAAGTCTTTGTGATCGGTAAGTTTAAGGATTTCTGCTTTGTACTCGTTGGCTTGCTCAGTTGCTGTTGTTACACGATTCAATGCATCTTGGTCATCTTTTAGAGACGACAAGTAATCAGATTCAACACCTTGATAGTACTTGCGTTTCTTACGCGGAATCCAATGTCCATTTTCTTTTAACTCGAGGTACTTTTTGTATTCTCTGGTAACCTCTAGTGTGTCTTGATCAACGTTAATACCTAACGAGTTACCCAGAAAGTTCCAGCCGTGGACATCATCGATGTACCCATTGCCGTCATCATCAATGCCGTTGCCTGGGATCTCGCCTTCATTGGTCCAAAGTTTGTTTTTTAGGTCTTCATGTTCAACATCGACACCCGAATCAAGAACGGCAACGATAACTGGCTGTGGCATAAGAGGGGGCATTAGGTAGTCATACACAATATCTGAACCCACGCCCTGAAGTCTTGTGTAGCTCGCCGATAAGTTAAACCAATCGCCGCGCTGTTCATCGGCGTTACTCATCATTCTCATAGAGAAGAATGAAGGTTGAATGGTTTCTCGTGAGTAATCCTCAACAATCGTGCCTTTTACATCTTGAATAAAAGGAGAGTTGATAGGTTGTGGCTCTGGGCTACTCTCGTTCAGAGTCGTAGCTGATACGTGGGTTGAAGCCATAATAGCTAGGGCTATAGTGGTAAGTCTTTGTCCGTGATTCATCTGTGGTGCATCCTTATCATTGTGCGACTAAATAGTTGTGCGACTAACGCTGACTTCTTCGAAACGAAGTGTAAAAAACACGCAGTAAGTCAGTTGAGTGAGAGGGAAATGCCCGCTCAAAACGCAGTTAAAAGGTAATATGCAATCAGACTTGTATCATTCGCTTGGTCAATGAAATGGTAGGAAGATCTCACTGTGATCGATTTTTAATTCTCAAACTTTGAGCTGAATTCTATTAATAAAATCAATATTTATAAAATAAAGCTTGGAATTAAAGGTGTTTAAAATCAATTGATTGGATTGTTAATTATTGTATCTGAGAGTAGGGTGACTCGTTTCGGTTAGAGTCGAAGTGTGCGTCTGCTCCTCGTGTTTTTGTTACTCTAATGGCCAAAAATACACGAAACGTGTCATTGATAAACAACAGAGTCACTTGTTAACAATCTGATTAATTGGCAGTATTGTGTCAATTATTACCGTCACTACTTTTACAGACCTTTTTCCATGACGACTTATCTTGCTGGTTTTTCCCTTGGGCTTTCGCTGATTCTTGCAATCGGTTCTCAAAATGCATTTGTTTTAAAGCAAGGGCTTAAGAATCAACACTTATTGGCAGTTTGTGCTGTATGTGCCATTTCTGATGCCTTACTAATTAGCTTCGGCGTTACAGGCTTTGGCGCAATCGTTAAACAGTTCCCACAAATTGAGCAGCTCGCTCGTTATGGCGGCGCTATCTTTTTGGGTGTCTACTCATTCTTAAGCTTCCGTTCAGCATTTACTGAAACCCACGCCTTAGAAGCCACTGCTGAAACCAAAGACTCGTTAACCAAAGCGATTGCGATGTGTTTGGCGTTTACTTGGCTTAATCCGCATGTGTATTTGGATACTGTGGTATTGCTGGGTTCTATCTCAACGCAATATCAACCTAATCAAATGTTGTTTGGCGCTGGTGCAGTATCGGCGTCGTTTGTGTTCTTCTTTTCACTTGGATATGGCGCACGCTTCTTGGCTCCAATGTTTAAGAACCCGAGAGCGTGGAAGGTGTTGGAATTTGTCGTTGGCATGATCATGGCGTCTATTGCAATATCTTTGATCGTTTAGCCGCTCGTAATTAGGCATTCAAACATATTATCTAAAGTTCCTACCGAAAGTGACGACTTAAAGTGACTGCCTTTAGTTGCCTTCGTATTTAATTATTTCCACAAAAATGGAATTATTTTTCGTCTTTCGGTTTTGGCGTTCGTCTTAGGGGTACAAATACAAATTAATGACCTAATTCGGAGTCAACCATGATTAAACTTGTTAGCTTTAAAAACTGCCCATTCGTTCAACGTGTAATGGGTGCTTTAGTAATGAAAAATGTCCCATTTGAAATTGAATACATTGAGCTAAATAATAAACCTCAATGGTTCCTAGATATTTCGCCAAACGGACAAGTGCCAGTATTGATTACAGAAAATGACACAGTTCTGTTTGAGTCAGATGCAATTGTTGAATACTTAGACGATAAATATGCGCCGATAGAAGAGGTGTCTCCAGAGCAAAAAGCACTAGATCGCGCTTGGTCTTATCAGGCAAGCAAACATTACATGCCGCAATGTGGAACGATGGGCAGTAAAGATAAAGAAACCTTTGAGACGCGTTTAGCGAATCTTCAAAAATCCTTCCAAAAGGCCGAGAACAAGCTGGGTGACAGCGACTTCTTCAAAGGCGATTACATCTCTAACGTCGACATCGCTTGGCTACCACTGTTGCACCGAGCGTCAGTAATTAAAGAGGGCTCTGGTTTTGATATGCTTGAAGGCTTCCCTAAAGTACAGAAGTGGCAAGTGGCGCTGATTGAATCTGGCTTGACCGATAAAACCGTTCCTGCGGACTTTATTGAGAAGTTCAGCGGCTTTTATTTAACGAATAACTATTTGGCTAGTCTCGCTGAAGCTCGTTAATAATATGAATTAAATTGAAATATATTTTAATAGCAGGCTGTTCTAAATAAATACCCTCCCAAATTAAACTCATTCTTCTCTTTATATCTTTTATTGGAAAAAGGGAGGAGCAGGATGAGTTTTTATATTTAGGCGTGAAGATTCAGGTTGTTTTTGAGAACGAGTAACAATTTAGTTAGTACGGTAACAACATGATTATAATGAACTTAATATTGATGATGCTCAGGTTTACTATCAGGTTTATACGTATTTTAGTACTCGTTACGCCGCAGGAAATGCATCTGTCTCATAAATAAGACTGGATTAAATATCTATGATTGTTCGTTTGATGACCTAAAAATCTTGTGATACCTTCTCATTCGCTCCGTAAATGAACAGTGTTTTATTATTCATTAGGAGTTGCTTATTTAATTTATTTTAAACAGTAGCGCAACAGGTGAAATAGTGTCGGAAACTATTGGCTGTTGATCAACGTTACTGTAGGACAGACAAAAAAAGGGTATTTTCATGCTTAAATCATCATTTCTATTGGGCCTAATTGGCTTAGTTTCACTTCCTACACTTGCTGCTGGTATTGAGGGCGGTCCATACATTGGCGCAGGCCTTGGTGTGTATCAAGACTCAGACACTGACGGCGCAGGCAGTCTAGATGCTGAAAGCATGGGATATAGCCTTTACGGTGGTTACCAATTTAACCGCATTGTTGGTATCGAACTTGGTTACACAGATTATGCTGATTACGAAAAATTTGGCACTAAGGTACTATCACCAACATCTTTCTCTGTTGCGGCAAATTTGGGTTACACGTTTGATAATTCAATTCGTCCGTTTGTAACCGCAGGCCTTAGCTACGTTGATCTAAACTCTAAGGGCTCTAGTTACATTGATGATGATTCTGGTGCAGGCTTCCATTTTGGTATAGGTGTTGAATACACGCCAGTAGAAAACCTAACCTTACGTTTAATCTCGCAAGCAGATGCAGTAAATATCGAATTCTTCGGCCCTAATGGTAATAGGCTGGCGAGTCGCGATGTCGCGTTTAGCACAGTAACACTGGGTGCTTCGTACAATTTTTAATGACCTCTGTGAAATAACTTACAGTTAATGTCATGGACACCCATAACCGCTCTAACGTTGAGCGGTTTTTTTATATCAAAAATAACGATTGGTCACGCTATGGGCGGAGTTGGTCCAAAGCCTGAAATTAGTTGGTTTTCACAAGCTTATAAAAGGGAATTATGTCGACTATTTTGTTAGATTAAAGGTATTACCGACTTCCAGTGAGCAGCAATGAAGATTCTTCACACGTCCGATTGGCACCTTGGCCAAAACTTCTACAATAAAAGCCGTAAGAATGAACATGAACGGTTTTTACAATGGTTACTTGAGCAAGTTACAGAGCACGACATCGACGCGATCATTGTTGCTGGCGACATTTTCGATACCAGTACTCCGCCGAGTTACGCTCGTGAGATGTATAACAAGTTTGTGGTCGATTCGAACAAGATCGGCTGCCAATTGGTGTTATTAGGTGGAAATCACGATTCAGTCTCTGTGCTTAAAGAGACACAACAGTTGCTCAAATACATGGGTGCAGACGTGATTCCGAACACCAATGAAGATCATGCGACTCAGGTTGTCGAACTAAAAGGCAAGAACGGCGATGTAGAAGCGCTGGTTTGTGCCATTCCTTTTATTCGCCCTCGCGATGTGTTGACCAGCCAGGCGGGTGTCACAGGCGTTGAGCGTCAGAAGCAACTCGGCGATGCAATCAAACAGCACTACCAAAGTGTTTATGATGCCGCTGTAGAAAAACGTGCGACGTTTGAAAACAGCGAGCACATGCCGATTATCGCTACGGGTCATTTAACGGCGATGGGTGTTCAACAATCGGATTCTGTACGCGATATCTATGTCGGCAACCTTGATGGTTTTGCCGCTGATGGCTTCCCAGACGCAGACTATATTGCACTTGGTCATATCCACCGTCCACAAGTGGTGGCAAAGCGTGAATACATTCGTTACTGCGGCTCACCAATACCATTAAGCTTTGATGAACTTAAATCTCAAAAGCAGGTATGTGTGGTTGAGTTTGTTGAAGGCGAGCGCACCATTTCTCAATTGCCAGTTCCAGCGTTCCAACCCCTAGCTGAAATCAAAGGCGACTTGAGCGAGATCGAATCTCAGCTGAACCAATACATAGGTTTAGATAGCGAACAAAGCGTGTGGTTATCGATAGAAGTGCAAGCGCAAGATTACTTATCGGATCTTCAAGAACGTATGCGCGCACTAACCGAAGGATTGAACGTTGAAGTGCTGCAACTGCGCCGAGCAAGAGAACGTCGTAATCAAGCCTTAGAGCAAGAGTCAGCAGAAACGCTGTCAGAATTGAGCCCGATGGACGTGTTTATGAAGCGTATTGCCTTAGAAGAATTTGAAACCGATTCTGAAAAAGCACGTTTAGAGCGAATGACGGTGAAGTTTAAACAAGTGATGGTTGAAGTGTCTGAGAGCGCTCAAGCGCCAAACAAAGTAGAAGAGTAACCAGTATGAAGATTTTAAGCCTAGAATTTGAAAACCTGAACTCTTTGAAAGGGCGTTGGAAGCTCGATTTTACCCAATCACCGTTTGCAGAAAATGGTCTGTTCGCGATTACTGGCCCTACAGGGGCGGGTAAAACCACCATTCTTGATGCGATTTGTTTGGCATTGTTCCACCGCACACCGCGTTTAAAGAGCATCGCTAAAGGCAACAACGAATTAATGACGCGTGGCACGGGTGAGTGTTTCGCTGAGCTTGAATTTGAAGTGCAGGGCAAAACGTATCGCTCTAACTTCCACCAAAAGCGTGCGCGCGGAAAACACGATGGCGCATTACAAACGCCAACGTGTGAATTTGCCGATGCGGAAACTGACAAAGTTTTAGAAACTATGTTGACCAAGAAGACCAAGTTGGTGGAGCAGGTAACCGGTCTCGATTTCTCACGCTTCACTAAATCGATCATGTTGTCTCAGGGTGAGTTTGCGGCGTTCTTAAATGCCAATGCTAACGACCGTGCAGAGCTACTTGAAGAGCTGACGGGAACAGAAGTCTATAGCCTGATCTCTGAGCGCATCTACGATCATTTCAAGTCGAGTGAAGAGTCGCTTAATCACCTTAAAGCGAAAGCAGAAGGTGTGAGCTTACTCTCTGAAGAGCAAATCAAAGAGCTAACCACAGAACGAGAAACGTCAGAAGCGGAACAGAAGCGTTTGTCTGAGCAGTTAAAAGAGTGGCAAGCGCATCTTAGCTGGTGGAAAGACGTGACCAAAGCTGAGCAAACTATTGCGGCCAGTGATCACGATCTTAAAACAGCTCAAGATGAACTAGACCGAAACCAACCTGCACTAGAGCGTTTGGCAAACAGTGCACCAGCTGAAAAGCTGCGCCCAATGCACAAAGATTTAAAGCGTTGCGAACAAGAGGTGAACACCACTCAAGCTCACTTAGATAACAGCACCAAGTTACTTGCTGTTCGTGATGCAGAGAAGAAAGACGCGCAAACTAAACTGACTCAAAGCAGTGCAATTGTCGAACAGGTTAAAACCGAGCAACAAGAACAAGAGAAGATCATCGATCTTGTCCGTCCGCTAGATAACCAAATTGCCGTACTCAAAGATAAGCAAACTGCGGCCGTTAATGCAGCAAATACGCTAAACGAGCAACATACGCAGCAGCGTAATCAACAAGTCGTTTTAGTCCAAAAAACAGATGCACTGAAGCAACAAGATCAACTCAGCACTGAGTATTTAAATACACATCAAGCTGACCAACATCTGGAAAAATACCTAGGTCAATGGCAAGCCAAAGTTGAGCAAGTTCGTACTTTAGAGCGTCAACATGCAGAACAACTAAACTCAGCGAAGCAAGCTTTGTGTGCGGTTGATGCACAGCAAACGATCATCAAATCTGCGCAAGAAGCTAAAGCAACGCAAGACAAAACTTTAAGTGAATTGGTTGTGCTAGAGAGTAGTGCAAAGCAACAGTGGGAAGCATTGCAAGGCAACATCAGCGAACAAGTATTGAATGCGCAAAAAGATCTGTTGGAGTACTGGAATCGCAATACGCACTCATTACTTGAGATCAACCGTGGTTTCCTAAATGCCCAGCAACAGCTGCATGCAAAAACACAGGCACATCAAACTAACATTCAGTTGGTCGACAAGCTTTCGAAAGAACGTGAAGTGCTGGTGGAGCGATATAAAGAGAAAGAGACTTCGCTTGAGCGATTAACGCGTTTGATTGATCAAGAGGGCGAATTAGCAAAATACCGTGCAGCTCTAGAGTCAGGCTCTGAATGCCCACTGTGTGGTTCAACAGACCATTCGATTGAACAGTCGCAAGACATTGCAAATTTGGTTGCTCAAAAAGATAGGGAAAACCTAGAGCTAACGGCTATCAAAAAAGAAGGCCAAGAGCATCGTCAGCAGTTAGATTCTCTTGCCCCTATGATTGCGGCGCTTAACGATGACATTCAACGTACGCAAGCGGATATTCAGCAGGCTCAATTGAATTGGCAAGGCGTTGTCGGCAAGCTTCAACAGAGCTTATCGGATTTCGTTGGCACGGCTCCAGAGTTGGCGCTGCTAACGATTAACGATTTAGGCAATGAAGCTACAGTCGCGACCTTCGCTCAGCAGTGTGAAGTTCAACTAAGTCAGAGCTCACAGCAACTCAAAGCGTTGGCTGATGCGAAAGCACACTATGGCGAAGCTGAGAAACAACGCTTGTCTGCAAGTGTTATGGCTGACAAGGCACAGTCTAATCTCGAGTTGGCCGAGCAACGCTTAGCGGATCTGAATAAGCAAAATCACAGCACGAACGAACAAGTGGCTCAGATAGCTCTAGCAAAAGAACAGCAATGGAACGCTCTGAAAGAGAGCATTGTTCAAACGGCTATCGAAGCGCCTGAACTTGAACATATTGATGATTGGTTTACTGCTAAATCACAAGCATCAAGCACATGGCAGCAAACTAAACAGCAACAGGCTGATATTGAGAAGCAACTGATTATTCAAACTGCCGAACTGAAAACTTTAGATGACAAGCTAAGCAGTGTTGAGAAAGAGCTTGCGACACTGACGCAACAGAGTGAGTCTTTTGTGTTAGAGCTCACTCGTGTAACGGCTGAAAGAACAGAATTGTTTGGTGATAAAGACATTCAAGCCACCAGCAATGCGATGAAGCAAAAAGTCACTGAAGCGGTAAATGCATTTGATGCTGCGCAGTTAGTGCTTAACCGTTGCGAGCTGGAACATCGAACCGAGCAAACCAAACACACTGGTTTCTCGGACGAGTTGGTCAGTAAGCAATCGAGCTACATACAAGCGTCGAATGCTTGGTCAGAAGCGCTGAAAGCTAGCCCATTCGAAGGTGAGGCTGATTTTGAAGCAGCGTTGTTAGATGAAGAGGTTAGAACTCAACTTCAAAGCCTGAAAAAGTCTTTAGACGAAGCGATTGTCAGTGCGCAAGTAAGGTTGAACACCGCCAAAGCGACGCAAGTGGAGCTAAAAAATCACGCAAATGCTAAAACATGGCAAGAGCAAGACCAACAGCAAGTTGAAGAAGCGACAACTGAATGTCAAAACGCACAACAAAGCCATGCGACAAAGATCGGCGCGATTTCTGCCAATCTTGAAACTGATAACCAGAACCGCAGTAATCAGCAGAATCTGTTTAAGCAAATAGACGAGCAGCAGGTCGACTTTGATGATATTTCACGCCTGAATTCACTTATTGGTTCTAAGAACGGCGACAAGTTTCGTAAGTTTGCTCAAGGTCTAACACTGGAAAACTTGGTGTACTTGGCGAACAAGCAGCTACAGCGTTTGCATGGTCGTTACGAGCTAAAACGTAAAGCCGATGATGGTTTAGAGCTGCAAGTGCTTGATACATGGCAGGGCGATGTGATGCGTGATACTAAGACTTTGTCCGGTGGCGAGAGCTTCTTAGTGAGCTTGGCGTTGGCATTAGCGCTTTCTGATCTTGTGAGCTACAAAACCAGTATTGATTCTCTGTTCTTGGATGAAGGTTTCGGCACGCTGGATAGCGACACATTGGACATTGCTTTAAACGCGCTCGATAACTTGAATGCATCAGGCAAGATGATTGGCGTCATTAGTCACGTTGAAGCACTGAAAGAGCGAGTGCCTGTTCAGCTTAAAGTAACAAAACACTCTGGCTTAGGTGTCAGTGAGATGGAGAAGCAGTACAAGGTTGTTGCTTAGCTTCTAGTCATATTCATCAGCGCAGAAATAGAAACAGGGCTGGATTAAGCAGATCCCCGACTCAGTCGTTCCTCCTTCTCGAGGATGACGGAGTCGGAAGTTGTCATTAATCACTTCGCCGTCATCCCTTAATGTCAGGATCGAATAAAAGGCAGCCGTCATTCCCTAAAGCGAGGCACGAGAGTAATAGGGAATCCGGGCTTGTTGGTATTACTTTCTTCATTTCCTAAAGTGAGGTACGAACGTAATAGGGAATTTGGGGTTAGTCGTATTACCTTCGTCATTCCCTGAAGCGAGAATCGAGCGTAATAAGGATTCTCTGGCAAACGCAGGAAGTGGACTCATCAAAAAGGAAACGGCCATGCACAAGAAGCCCCATTTACCAACTAAGACATGTCCTATTTGCCAAAAGCCTTTCTCATGGCGTAAAAAGTGGCAACGTTGTTGGGATGACGTGATTTACTGTTCTGAACGTTGTCGTCGTCATAAGCCAACTTTGGCGTAATTTCTGTTCGTTTTTAGAACACGTTAATAGTTTCGTCATTTATTTCTTAAGTTAATATTTCTATCTGTAAGACAACTAATGTATAAAGGCGGCATGAAGATACCTAAAAGAATACAGCCCTTAGTTGACGATGGTTTAGTCGACGAGGTGACAAGCCAATTAATGAGTGGCAAAGAAGCGTCAGTGTACATCGTACGCTGCGGCGATACGATCCGTTGTGCCAAGGTATATAAGGAAATAAGCCAGCGCAGCTTTAAAAAAGCAACGGCGTATCGTGAAGGCCGAAAAGTCCGAAATAGTCGCCGTGCCAGAGCGATGGAAAAAGGCTCTGGTTTTGGTCGAGAACAGCAAGAGAAAGTGTGGCAAAACGCTGAAGTGGATGCCTTGTATAAACTGGCTGAAGCGGGCGTACGTGTGCCTGTGCCTTATGGCTGTTTTGATGGCGTGCTGCTTATGGAGCTAGTCACTGATGATGACGGTTATGTGGCTCCAAGATTGAACGATGTTGTAATGCCGCCAGAACAAGCGATTGAAGATCATGCGGTGATGATGACTTACGTGGTTAAAATGCTTTGCGTTGGTTTGATCCATGGTGACTTGTCTGAGTTTAACGTATTGGTTGATGAATACGGCCCTGTGATTATCGATCTACCACAAGCTGTCGACGCTTCGGCTAATAACAACGCTGAGTGGATGTTGGCTCGTGACATCAATAACATCCGTGATTATTACGCTCAGTTTGCCCCTGAATTGGCGAAAACCGAGTATGCCAAGGAAATGTGGGCGCTTTACGAAAAAGGCGACTTGAAGCCAGACAGCAAGCTAACGGGTGAGTTTACAGAAACTGACGATTTGGCTGATATCGAAGCCATTATGCAAGAGATAGATGCTGCGCGAATTGAAGAACAATACCGACGCGAGCGTGTTAAAGAAGAGAAAGAAGGTGTAGACGACAGTAAGTTCAATTGGGCTGAGTAGTCGTAATGATCCGTTTTGATCTTTCGTAAATGTCAGTCATAACGCCTTAAAAAACTGAGGCGCTCTTTCAAAAAATAACCCAATGGAGCCTCAACTCTGTTGGGTTTTCTTTTTTTAGCACTCATAAAAGACGGCCACTGGTATTAATTACCAACTTAACTGCTCACCATCGTAAGCGTAGAAGTGCCCACTGTTATCCGGTGTGGCAGTGCGAATGATGTCCACCAATTGATGGGCGACATAGCTCGACTCAAACAACTTACTTTCAGGGACATTGGTCTGAAAAGGTTTCGATAAAGCCGTGTCTGTTGTGCCCGGGTGTAGCGCTAATACTGTGCCTTTCTTTATGGTGCGTTGCCATTCAATCGACATGGTTTTGATGAACATGTTGAGTGCCGCTTTCGATGACCGATAGCTATACCAACCTCCTAATCGGTTGTCTGAAATGCTACCTACCTTTGCGGAAACTACAGCAAACTTTGGATTGTCGCTCGTTCTAAGAACCGGTGTGAAGTGCTTTGCCAATAATAAGCTGGGTAGGGTATTCACCGAAATGTTTTTCAGGAAAAACTCAGGGTCGATAGAAGACAAGTTTTTTTCCGGCCCGAGCTCCGATGTGTGAAGCATACCCACGCAGTTTATCAACCAGTCCAATTTTTCAAACTGTTTGCTGAGTTGCTCAATATCAGCTTCGTTGGTTGCATCGACTTTGTGCCAGTTCAAACGACTGTTTTCTAGTTCTGGCTGTTGAGAGTGGTAAGTCGCGTCTACATGCACATCAAGAAAATCAAACCGAGACAGCTCAGATAATAGGTGTTTAACCACAGCGAAACCAATACCGCCACTCCCACCAACAACTAGTATGTGTAATCTGAGTTGCTCAACCATTATAAATTCTCCAAGTTTGTGATTCGTTGTTCTGCGGTGTCGAGTATCGCTTGTTGGTCTTGTTCGTCCATATTGTCCCAAGAGCGATATAACATGCCCATGCGTGGGTTACGGTTTAACGCATCGCGGTGCTGGTTCATAAAGCGCCAGTACAAGCTATTGAAAGGGCAAGATTGCTCTCCGCTGCGTTCTTTTATCTTGTAGTGACAGCCTTTGCAGTAGTCACTCATACGGTTGATGTAAGAACCGCTGGCAGAGTATGGTTTGGTTCCGACAATCCCGCCATCCGCAAACAGTGCCATACCTCGCGTATTTGGCATTTCGACCCACTCAATCGCATCAACATATATACCAAGGTACCAACTGTCTACTTGGTCGGGGTCTATGCCTGTAATTAAGCAGAAGTTGCCAGTGATCATTAACCTTTGGATGTGATGCGCGTAAGCAAACTCAAGGGACTGGTCAATCGCATGCTTCATGCAATTCATTTTGGTTTGTCCGTCCCAAAAGTAATGGGGCAGATTATTGATTGCTGAATAATGGTTTTTATTGGCGTACGCAGGCATGTTTGCCCAATAAACGGCGCGTATGTACTCTCTCCAACCTAGAATTTGGCGCACGAACCCTTCGACTTGTGCAATATCGATAGTTGCTGCGTTTGGCTTAGAAGGAGCTTGATAAGCTGACAGCGCAGCATCAATCACTTCTTGGGGACTCAGCAGTTTACTGTTCAACGAAAAGGAGAGGCGGCTATGATACAAGCTCCATTTTGAATCGTGTTCTGTCGTCATCGCATCTTGAAACTGACCGAACAGCGGTAAACAGACTTGGCAGAAGTGCGCGAGTAAAGACAAGCTTTGTGCGCGGTTAACTGGCCATAATAATTGGTCGCCAACTTCACCAATGGTTTGAATTTGATGACGCTCGATGCGTTCTAAAATCGCGGAAATGTCGTTGGCAAACATCAGAGGTTGAGGCAGGCTTTCAATGTCTTGTTTCTTGAGTTTCTTTCGATTGTTCGCGTCGTAATTCCATTTGCCGCCAACTGGCTTTCCGTCTTCTAGCAAAATGTCGAAGCGCTTTCTCATTCGGCGATAGAAGTGTTCCATCATGATGTGTTTGTCTTTCGGAAACTGTTGTTCGATTTCTTCGAATGGAAAGAGGAAGTGTTCGGAATCACAACAACCTTTGGTCGCATTAGTGAGCTTTAGCTTGTTCATCTGCTCTAAAAGGCGATATTCATCTGGCCTTTGATATTCGAATTTCTCTACGCCGAATTCGTGTACGTAGTGTTGCAATAGAGCATCGAGATTTTCAAATTGCGTGGTGTCATCAAGAGTGAGGTGGAGTACCTGATGACCTTGTTGTTTGAGTTCGTCGGCAAAATAGCCCATCGCAGAGAAAAAAGCGGCCACCTTTTGGATGTGCGATGCAACGTAGTCAGTCTCTTGCTTGAGTTCAGCGATGATGTAAATGACCTCGTCATCAACCTGTTGAAACCAAGAGTGTTGGATATTGAGTTGGTCACCTAAGACAAGGCGCACGGTTTTGAAATTCATAACACATCCTGATTGTTGGTTAAGACAAGTTCTTTGCTTCTGGCATTCCACTTGTTTATAAATATATGGTCTGGGTCATACATATCGGTCTGCCTAGCCAAGTCGAAATGGTGTGATTTGGGTTGTGCTTGGTTAGCATCATTTTGCTTATTGGCTTGAGTGTTTACCTGAGAGTTCAGTGCTCCGGCTATATACGCCCAATTGCCCCAGTTTGATGCCACGTCATAGTCGATTAGTTGGCTCTCAAAATAGGCTGCGCCGTGTCGCCAATCGATCCCTAGTTCGTAGATCAAACAGCTTGCTGCTAGTTGTCTTCCTCTGTTCGACATATAGCCAGTTGTATTGAGCTGACGCATACACGCATCGACAATCGGATAGTTGGTATTGCCACTTTTCCAATTGGCGAAATTCAGGTTCGACGTCGCTGAGGAGTTTGAAGAATTGAGTTCATGGTTTGAGGTTTCACCGAACAACGAGGAACCCAGTGACAAACACTTCCAATAGAAATATTCGCGCCACAACAACTCAAAGTAGATCCAATAGGTTGAATCGTTACTGCCATGATCGGCTTCGAACTGTTTTAAATGGCGATAAATCGTTTTAGGCGAAACGCAGCCGAGCGCTAACCACGGTGAGAACTTGGTTGAGTTTTCGATGCCGTCAAATGCGTTTCGAGTCTGCTTGTAATTAAGAGCGTAATCATGTGAAAAGTAGTTTTCTAAATGCGCTAGTCCAGCGTCTTCGCCACCCAAATAATCGCTTATTACTGCGCTTTCATCATTTGGTGAACTGAATAATGAGATTGTCGATGTCGATGTCGATGTTAATGCTAGTCTCACTGCTGGTGGTAGAGCCGAAATAACCGTCTCATTGCGATTAACGTCTAAGTGCTCGACTAGCTTTCTAAATTTGGTAAAAGAGCTCGGGACTTTTGAGAATTCGAACGGTAGCTCATGTGAGTCAAACAAGGTTGAGTGATGTGGTAAACACATTACTAAGTTAGGCGACTGTCTTTGTATTGATCGAATCAATCGTCGCTCATCGTAACCGCAGTGTGCATTGGCGAAAAAGTGGGTGACGTGCTGTGTAGCAATAATTTGGCTGAGTGTTTGCTCGGTTGTGTCGGGTTCTAAATGATTACTGCGAATCACGACAATTTGCTGCCCAAGCTTTACTAAATTCGATTTCAAATTGACTATCGATTGTGAAACAAAAGCCTGGCGATGTGCGCCATAACTTTGCTCTTGCGCTAAATCAGCAGAGAAACGAACCAAAGTGGGTTCGATAATCACGCAAATGAGTTTATCGACGCTCTGCGCAGCGTAATGGAGCAATTGATTGTCGTTGATTCTTAAGTCGTTCGCAAAAAGATAGAGACCAATCTTTTTCATTGCTTGCACTCGTGATTTGTTAGTTATTAGACGGTTACGAGTGGATGAACAAACAAGATCACAAATGATTACGTCAAATGGGTATTGGTTGAATTTGGGGAAAGAAGAGGATTGAGGAGGGGACAGAAGCCAACCAATAATACCGATAGAGGTTGGCTAATGAAGCCTGGCTTTATAAGCCCAAACAGCTATTTTTTAAGAGCGACAGTCTTTAGGAACAGACAATCCATAGAAACTCTAGTCCATAGCAGCAGTCAGTCTTTAGGAACGAGCTCTAGTCCATAGGAACGACGAGTATGTCGACGGGAGAAGAGTCTATCAATTGCTTCGAGTGCGAGATGATCTTATGCCAAAAATCATGATGATGACCACAGAGCATTAGATCAATGTTGTGCGTTTTCACAGCATCTTTGAGTTTGTCATTCAAATCACCCGTACCTACAAAAATATGCTGAACCGGCTGTTTAGCGTAAGCCTCAAACTCTCTTAAGTGTTTTATCGCATCATCATTGACAGGTAAGTCACCATTATTTTGCTGAATATCAACGAGTTCTGGGTAGATTTCTCCGTGAGTACCGTCGATATAAACAAACGAAAGTTCCGTTTCTAGTTTGTTCGCGAAGAAGGTTGCTCTATCAATGAGTATTTTCGAGTCATCAGACATTTCAAGTGCGACCAGAATATGTCGGTATTCCATAATTAAAGCCTCTTGTTATTAGTGATGTTACAAGCATAGTTTCTCTCTAAGTAAATGATATCGAAGAGGTCTCATATTGCGTAAAATCATCATTCAAAGATCTTCTAAGTACTCTCGTATTTATATCGCTTTGATTGATAAGAAATTTACAAAAGGTTGTTATAGTGAAGTGAGTTCGATCTTTATGCTTTTTGCTATTAGATAAGCTCGCTAGTCCAACTCGTCAATAACCAAGAGGCATTAATGACAGCATTACTCACCATCCCAACTCGAACATTAGGCTTTGACTACGATATTGAGATCCGCGATTGGTCTCAAAAACTTGTCGGTTTTCACGTATTTGAAGATGGTAGACGACCGCTCGATGGTGGTATTGGCTTGAGCTTAAACCTCGTTGAGCAGTTTGATGTGAATGGTCGTTGGTTAGATTCATTGCCAGCTCGTTATCGTGAGATCACCGATGATTTCCCAGAGTATCAATACCAGATGTTGTGGCTCGCGGCGAATACTTATGAAGCAGCTCAACTGCTTGAATTGAGGCCGGTTATCTTGGCGCTGATTTGCATGAAACACAGTGTCGATAACAAGAAAGCATTGGAACTGAGTCGTTTAGGGCAGAAGAGAATCTTAACCAAACTGGGCTTAGACGGCAGTAAAGCCACACTCAAATTTATCGATAAGCTAGAGCTTCATTACAACGTCGGTGATGAGCTTGACCACATTGTGCGAATTCTCGAACCGCTGCAAAGACGTGTTCTTAAATTCAAGCATTACTCCAAAGTTGGCTACACAGCGCTTCGTTTGGACCAAGTTCATCCGTTTCTAACCGGCAGTCGATTGGGCATTGCGATGGTGGAAGAGGGCAGGCTTAATGCGCCTTCAAAAATGGCGATGTTCCAAGATGCGATATTGTTAGGACTAGATTTGGAGATGGATGATCCATTACGCGCCATTACCAGCCAGAACTCATTTGCGATGTTCGAACAACTTCACGATAGATGGACAGAGCAACGTCAACTGCGTCGTTTAGAAGGTAACCGCCCAATGGATAAAGACATTCCTTACCCGGTTCCTTTGCTAGGTAACGACAATATTCATCCGCTTACTGATTACTACGACCTTGAAAAAGAAGGCATGGAGCAAAAACACTGCATTGGTGTTTATCATAATCGAATCATGAGCGATCGCTATGTGGTATTCCGCATGTTCAAACCTCAGCGCTTAACCATAGGTTTACGTCGTGTTCCAAGCAAAGCCTTTCCGTTTGAGATTGACCAAATTTGCGGAAAACGAAATGCACCGCCATCGGAGTCCGCTCGCCAAGTTATTCATGACTGGTTAGAAGCGAGTAAACAAAAGTATCCTAAGCAATAGCCATGAAGTAGAAGGAGTAGCAGGATGTTTCAACAAGGCGATTTATGTCCGCATTGTGGTTTGATTATTGTCATGCCAACAGATTTGCAAGCCGAATGCTTAGGGTGTGGCGAAGAAATCAATCAAGACCCTGCAGACGATTACGACGAAGAAGAGTAACTTTACCTACACTGATATAAACCAAGGCTAGGATGGCCAAATTACTACCTTTCAAAGGACGGAAACATGCAGAAAGTAATCTTTAGAAATTGCGATGAAAGTTCGCCATATTGGAGTGAATTAGAGCGCTTGTTTCAAAGTGAATGGTCGGATTTCAAGTTTAAAGATACCTATAAAGACTGCGTACAACTTCCTCCAGTAATAGTAGTGCTTCGCGATAATGTGGTCATTGGTGGCTTGGCATATTCCCATTTTCAGGAACCTCATCAAGTTCGGGATGTGGTTTGGATTAATGCTGTTTATGTTGATGCTCAATGGCGTGGCCAAGGTATTGCAAGTGAATTGATTAATCGAGCTGTTGAACAAATGCCAGTTTACTATCAATCTCAATCCTCGAAAGATTCAACGTCTAAGTTGTACGCCTACACCAATATTGCGCCTTTGTACCTTTCTCTTGGTTGGTCAATCGTCGAGATTGAAACCGAACCCAATCATCACGTCATGAGCGTTTTGTTTTAGATTAAAACTAAATAGTCGCTATGTATCTGCCGAGTAGTAACACACCGTCAGATACGCGTTCTGTTGTGCTATGTAGTCGTATTGGCAAATTACGCTTCTCGAATCATCATGACTCTCTGAATCCGAAATCAGCGAAGTAATATCTTTGGACAATTCGAATTCAACTGTGTCTTCGTCAATTTTGATCAATGTTGCCGAGTTAAAATCCAGTCCTCTTCTAACAAAGCGAGCCAATGCTTTGTAAATGGCCTCCTTCGCCGAAAACAGCAATGTCACAGCTTCTGTTCGAGTTAATCCATACTTCACCACCAAATCGACCTCTTGAACGGTTACGACCATGTTCTCGATATCATCACAAATTTCACTGGAGATTCGTTGTTGGATATCGATCCCAATGTTTTCTCTATTCGCATTAGAAGAAGGTAAAACTCCAACAGCGGCTATGTCGTCACTATGGGAAATAGAACCAATGACATCATTTGGTAGGCGTGGACTTCGGTCGACATTCTGTTCAAGGGGCTGATGTGAAAAGCCCAGATTTTGTAATTCCCTCGCAACCAAATAACGTCCCGCAAAATACTCCGCCTTTCTTTTGTCGACTGATTGAGCGATCGCGATAGGGCAGTACACGTTTGTTATATCAAACAGATTGTCGTCAAAGCTTTGTAGAGCAAACTGCGCGACATGGACTTCAATACCCTTAGTTTTGCAGCTCAATTCTTTTTGAAAGTTAAATTCGGCCACAATAAATGGATGATCCGTTGGTAGTGGACTAAAGGTGTTGTTCATCATTAGCTTAACCATTTTGCAACAAGGTGAATAATCAATAATAGGCATCTATTATTCATGGTAAGGACTCTAACCCTCTAAAAAATAGGGGAAAAGGTCGTATGGCATATAGTTTAATCTAAATGAAAATCGTTTGCATTAGGGTTTTTGCAAGTGTATAAATGTTTGTCTGTTAATGATTTTATGAATATGTTCGTATTTCATTAATTTTTTAGTGAATGATGTGTTTTAAGGTTGAAGGTATGCTCGAAGCAAAGGGACTCGGTTTTAGTGTAGGGGATAAGCAATTGCTCAAGACATTCAATGTGTCGTTTGAGCAAGGAAAGATCTACGCTTTGGTTGGGCATAATGGCTCGGGGAAATCGACCTTATTAAAGTTGCTAGCGAAGCAACAGCACGCCACTTCAGGCGATATTTTCCTGAAAGATAAACCGGTCGCTAAATGGTCGGATAAGGACTTCGCACAACAAATTGCTTACTTACCTCAACATTTACCTGCAACCGACAGTTTATCCGGCAAAGACCTCGTGAGCTTTGGTCGTTACCCTTGGCACGGCTTATTGGGTCGACTTTCAAGTAAAGATAAGCAGTATGTTGAAGAGGCGATGCAACTTACCGACACAGCGCAATACGCTGATCGTTTGGTGGATACTTTATCGGGTGGTGAACGCCAACGTGTGTGGCTTGCGATGCTGTTGGCTCAACGCACCAAATACCTTTTGCTGGATGAGCCTTTAGCAGCGCTCGATATTGGTCATCAGATCGAGATGCTGACATTGATTAAGCGCCTGAGTGAAACATTGGAAATTGGCGTGATCATTGTGATACACGACATCAATATGGCTGCACGTTTCTGCGACCACATTATTGCCCTTCGTAGCGGTGAGCTATTAGTTGAAGGCGAGGTTTATGAGGTATTCAAAGAGTCGATATTGAAAGATATCTATGGTGTGCCTATGCACATTACTCAACACTCTGCGGGTTACCCAGTCGCGATGCCTGGTGATTTGGAGCCAGCATGATGCTTAAACAGTCTTTCCAATCAATATTACATCGCTCGCACGTCACTCGTACTCTTATCTCAAGTGTTGTCATATCGAGCTTGCTGGCTTTTTCTCCACTTTCGTTAGCCAAGCAAGATACGCCTGAGATGAATGATGACGATCGACCTCGATTGGTTTCCATCGATTGGACTCACACCGAAACGCTTCTGGCGTTGGGCGTTACTCCTATTGCGGTAGCGCAAATACCCGATTACAACTCGTGGGTAAAGTCTCCTCAAATCCCGTCAACTGTTGCGGATGTTGGCTTACGAACACAGCCAAACCTCGAACGCATTCATGAGCTCAAACCAGACAAGATATTACTCTCTCCAATGTTTTCAACGTTGGAGACTCAACTTAGCAAAATTGCCCCTGTTACGACCATTGGTTTGTACCGAAGTGGTGATGTTGATTGGTCAGCGCTAGAAACGGTTACTCGAAAGCTAGCAGAAGTCTCTGAGAAACAACCTCAAGCTGAAGTTTTGATTCAGAAAGCGAACACTGAAATGGATCGTTTAGGATCTCTGCTACCCAACAGTGCTCCTGCAATGTTGATGGTGCAATTCATGGACACTAATCACGTTCGCGTCTTTGGGGATAACAGCCTATACAAAGCCTCAGTAAACAAGATTGGCCTTGAATCAGCATGGAAAGAGCAAACCAACGCTTGGGGTTACAGTTTGGTTGGTGTCGATCAGCTTATTGGCGTTAAAGGACAAATCGTGATTATTTCGCCAATGCCAGCAGGAACTAAAGAGAGCCTTAAAGCAAATCAGTTTTGGCAATACATTGTGAAAGAGTCGGGTTATCCCGCGCTACAAGTACCAGCGGTGTGGAGTTTCGGTGCGATACCTTCTGCAACACGCTTTGCGCGCTTCATTGTCTCTGAATTGAACCAAGGAGACGTGCTATGAGAGTTCTCTCGTTAGGTGTTATGACTCTTTTATTGGTTTCTACACTGGTGTTAATAGGCCAGCACCTATCTGTCCCTCAGTTCGGACTGAGCCGATTTTCTAGTTTGTGGAGCGCTGATTTCACTTCTCCAGACTCAGTGAAGCTGCATTTAGCTTGGTGGCCGAGGTTATTCACTACATTGCTATCTGGCGCAGCGTTGGCAGTTGCGGGTGTCTTGATGCAACAGGTGCTCAGAAACCCTTTGGCTTCACCGTCTACGTTAGGTGTCGCGAGTGGTTCGAGCTTTGCACTTATGTTAGCGACGCTTTACGCCCCTTGGCTTTTAGAGTGGTCTTATTCGCTGGTGGCGTTTGTTGGTGGCGTAACTACCATTGGTTTGGTGTTTGCTTTGTCTTGGCGACGAGCTTTGTCTCCAACTGTGGTGATTGTATCTGGCTTAGTCGTGAACCTCTATTTTGGCGCTGTGAGTACTGTCTTATTGATGGTGAACCAAGACAAACTGAATGGCTTAATGATTTGGGGCGCAGGTTCATTGGTTCAAACCGGATGGGAAGATGTTCAGTACTTGGCTCCGCGCTTAGCGATTGCGACTCTGATGGCGTTTCTGTTCGTAAAACCACTGAGTTTGCTCCAGTTATCAGAGCAGGGCGCTATGAGCTTAGGTGTTTCGTTACCGAAATTGAGAGTTGGTTGTTTAGGGTTAGCCGTATTGTTGACGGCTTGGGTTGTCAGTGCGGTGGGTGTAATTGGATTCGTTGGTTTAGCGGCCCCCGCATTAGCACGCTTGATGGGTGTGCACCGTTTAGTTCCTAAGTTATTGGTATCTATGGTGTTAGGCGGCTTGCTGTTAAGCCTTACCGATCTGCTGATTCAACAACTACCAGGCATCATGTCGATGTTTATACCGACAGGTGCTGCAACGGCTGCATTGGGTGCTCCATTGTTGCTGTGGTTACTGCCCAAGTTATCAATGAAAAGCCAGTCACAAACGCAAACTGTATTAACGCGTCATAAGGAAGTAGCTTCTCGCTTAAACAAGCATTCAGTGGTATTGGCTAGCTTGTTTATTGCTCTGTCGCTGGTCGTGTTCAGTTTATTCTCTGTACAAACTGAAGGTTGGCGTTGGTTATTTCAAACTCAAGACTGGGCAATGCTTGAATGGCGTTTACCTCGATTAACGGCAGCGGCATTGGCGGGTGGTATGTTGGCAGTAGCAGGCACGATCGTTCAGCGTTTGAGTGGAAATCCAATGGCTAGCCCAGAAGTGATTGGTATCAGTTCTGGTACCGCACTAGGTTTGATCATCGCAATTTTTGTGGGCTTTGGAAGCAGCGTTGTTGGGCTTTATGTCGGTGGCTTTATTGGCGCGGTCTGTACTTTGGGCATCATTGTCGTGCTCAACCAGAAGTCGGGCTTCCAACCGGAAAGAGTATTACTAACAGGCGTTGCGATAACGGCACTGATGAACGCTGTGCAAAGTTTTGTATTGGCAGGTGGCGACCCAAGAAGTTATCAAGTTCTGGCTTGGTTGGCAGGTTCAACGTATTACGTCACCGAGGCAACACTCGTTCCGTTACTGATATCTTCGGTTGTATTTATCTCGTTAGGTTTCCTCTGTGCGCGATGGTTGGATGTGTTGCCATTAGGGCAGGCGAGTGCGCAATCTCTTGGTATTAATGTATCAAAATCTCGAATTATATTGTTGGTGCTGGTGGCATGTTTAACCGTGAGCGCAACACTGGTGGTGGGCCCGTTAAGCTTTATCGGTTTGATGGCTCCACACATGGCGAGATTATTTGGTTATAGCCGTGCTAAAGAGCATCTGATCTGTTCTTCGTTAATTGGTATGGCACTGATGTTGATCTCGGATTGGCTTGGTAGACAGTGGCTTTACCCGCAAGAGATCCCAGCAGGATTGGTGGCTTCGATTATCGGTGGCATGTATCTGATGTGGGGCTTAAGAAGGTTATAGCTTAGCTGCTTGTAGTCCTTGTCGTTACTTATAGCGACTACTGAACGCTTGTTAACGGATTTCTGTTGAATGAACGGGTTGAGCTTTTAGAGGCCAAGACTAGACAACAAGATTATCGTGCTTGGTTTATACAGGTTTATCTTTTTCTTTATTGATAATGATAATCACAATAATAATTAATTGAATGGTGTGTATGAAATGGGTTTGATCCTATTGCTGGCTGAAAAACAGAAAAAATCATTGTTGTTCGTGATCTTATTGAGTATTGCGAGTGCGTTCCTGAGCGTTGGCGTGATCGCGTTTATTCAGCATAAGTTACTTGAAAGCAATGGGTCACTTTCCAATACCCTAATTCAGTTTAGTTTGCTGCTGATTGGTTTGTTGGTGACAGCTACCGTTGCTCAAGTCGCTCTCCATAAACTAGGACACAAATTCGTTTATAACAAGCGTTGTGAATTGGTCTCTCAACTATTGAATACCGATATTGAACAAGTCGAGAAGGTTGGAAGTGCAGGGGTACTCGCGTCACTGAACACAGACATTCGAAATATCACTATCGCGTTCGTACATTTGCCTGAGCTGATTTATGGCTTGGTGTTAACGGTGGTGGCATTGGTCTACCTGGCTTTTTTGTCTATGCCTCTGTTTGGTGTCAGCGTTTTAATGCTGTCTTTAACCGGTGTCATTGGTTATCTACTTGTTACGCGCATCACTAAACACGTTAAACAGGTTCGTGAGTACGACGACAAGTTGTATCACGACTACCAGTCCTTGATTGATGGACGTAAAGAGCTGTCTTTAAATCCATTCAGAGCCAAGCGTTACTTTGATGAAACCTTTTCAGTCAATGCGGAAGGTTACAGAAATGAAGTGACACAGGCCGATATCTTAAATGGTTTCGCTGCCAACATGGCGAACACCGTGGTATTGGCGCTGATTGGTTTGAATTTCTACCTAGCGACTGGCTTAGGTTGGGCGACGTTAGAAGTCGCGTCTACATTCGCATTGGTCGTGTTGTTTATGAGAACACCATTGATGTCTGCAGTAGGTTCAATTCCAACCTTGATTACTGCCAATATTTCTATGAAGAAGTTGTCGTCGTTAGAGTTGAGTACCGATCGAAGCTTGAGTCCGAAATCGGCAAAAACCAAAGTATTCAGTTCACTAGAACTCGTGGGGGCTCGCTATCGATATCGCTCAGATTCTGATGGCGACGCATTCGGCGTAGGTCCAATCGATTTCAAAATAGAACGCGGTGAACACATCTTCATTATTGGTGGCAATGGCAGTGGTAAATCGACCTTTGCTCGTTTACTTACTGGGCTCTACCGACCGCATTCTGGCCAAGTCTATGTTGATGGTAATGAGGTGACTCAAGCGCATTGGCAAGATTATCGCCATCAATTCTCGGCTGTATTCAGTGATTTCCATTTATTCCATCAAATTGTCGATGGTGAAGGTCAAGACATCGATAGCAAAGATATTGACGAATGGATGGTACGTCTTGAAATGGCACATAAGGTTGATCATCAACAAGGCAAGTTAAGTGATGTTCGCTACTCACAAGGTCAACGAAAGCGACTGGCACTGATGATGTCAGTACTCGAAAAACGCGGTTGTATTCTGCTTGATGAATGGGCCGCTGATCAGGACCCACGCTTTAGAAAACTGTTTTACCGTCAGTTATTGCCACTGCTTAAACAACGTGGCGTGACTGTAATCGCGATTACTCATGATGACGCTTATTTTGATGCCGCTGACCGTATTTTCAAAATGGATACTGGCAATCTTATTGAGTTGAGTAAAGGGAATTTAGCCCAAGCACACCAAGCACTAGAGAGTGTTGTGGCTTGAGTTTTAAGAGCCAAGTTAGGTTCAAAAACACAATAAAACAAAGTTAGTTGAGGAAAGAATGAGTATTGATAGCCCAAATACGGAATTTACCGTTGTTATAAACGAACAAGAACAATACAGCATTTGGCCAACCTACCACTTAGTGCCCAATGGTTGGACTGAGGTCGGTGTAAAAGGCAACAAAGAACATTGTCTTGCGCACATCCGAGAAGTTTGGACTGATATGCGTCCGAAAAGTTTACGCGACGCGATAGACGCTCTAGAACACTAAACCCGTTTAACTTTTAGTCAGCACCTGTACTTTTCGCCTATAACGGGCGAATTGAGGATTTCTGCAACCAAATTTCATGTTTAGGTAATAAAATGTCAGTGGATGATGAACAAATTTTGGATTCCGTCACGCCTTGGAACCCAATCTCATACTCTCAGCAACGCTTGTGGTTATTTCAGCAATTACAACCGATGAGCCTAGCCTATAACTTAGGCGGCTTACTTTGGTTTGAAGGTAAAGATATCACCGCTGAAAAGATCCAACATTCATTAAATGAAATGGTGTCGGCATTTCCTTCGTTACGCAGTCAGTTTGCTGAAGTTGAGGGAAAAGCGGTTCAACGAGTGATGCCTTTTAGTTCTGTTGAATATGATTATATCGACATGCAAGGTGACTCGAATACCGTCGAGTTTATCCATCAAGATGCTCGCAAACGTTGGCAACAACCGTTCAATTTATTGGAAGGCAATCTAGCTCGCTGTTGTATTTATCAAGTCAGTAAACATCGCTTCGCTGTGTTGCTTGCCACTCATCACATCGTTACTGATGCTTGGTCATTTCAAATCAAAATTAGGATGCTAGTCAACTCAGTTGCAGGCAAAACCTACAGTGGAAAAGAGGTTCAAAGTTATCTTGATTACGCAGCTGATCAGGCTAGTACAGAAAAGTCTGATATCTATAAGCAACAGAAAGCTGCATGGATAGAAAATCAGTTTATCGGTGAAGAGTCGCTGTCGTTATCAAACCTGAATGACCAGTCGCAAGACACTTATGGGGCGAGACATGAACTTGTTCACTTATCTAAAGAGATCAATGATTTGATCAAGCTGTTAGGGAGTGAGCTAGGCGCGACTAAGTTTGAGGTGTTAGCGTCGGCAATGATGCTAACGTTGCGCCAGTACTCTTCCAATGTTCATCCTTCTATATGTGTTCCAGCGCTAAACCGTAATGCTAAGAATCGAAGAACGGTAGGCTTCTATGTGAATAGTGCCGTGATGGGCTATCGCATTGATGCTGAAATGTCGTTGTCGCAGCTAGTCAATAATACCCAGGCTTCTATGAAAGCATCGCTCGCATTTGAAAGCACGCCGCTAGAGGCGCTAGTGGGCGATTTACCGCTACCGACAACCGCTTTAAATTTTAGAAATCATGGTGACAAATTATCGATTAACACCAACGGAGTGTTTGCTGAATTTGAAGAGTTTCCAGTATTAGAAACACCGTTTGAGTTGGTGTTGGATGTCATCAATAAAGGTGATGCTCCGTTGCGATTTGTCTATGCAAAAGAGAAGTTTACCCGACCGTTTATTACCAAATTTATCGAAAGCTTTAAGATTAATTTAGCGAGCATTGTTCAATCGCCCAACGCTGCTGTCGCCTCAGTTAATGCTCTATCAAGTAAAGACATGAGGTTAATCGACCAACATGGTTCAGGTGACCACTCATGGCAATACCGTCCATTCACTGACTTAGTGACTGAACAAGCCTTTAAGTGCCCGAACAGCATTGCGTTAAAACACCAAAACGAGTCAATGAGCTACCTAGAACTAGAGACTCGCTCTAACCAATTAGCGCATTCTATTTTATCTCAAGGCACCGCGGCTAAATCACCAATCGGTGTGATGATGGAACGCGGTGTCGATATGATCGTCTCTATGATCGCAGTTTTGAAAGCTGGCTCGCCGTTCTTACCATTAGACCCTGATTATCCAACGGAACGATTAAGCTTCATGTTGGAAGACAGTGGCGCAGAGTTACTTCTCACTCACTCAAAATCTAACGATAGATGTAGAGACGTCTTGAGTGGAGGTAACGGTGTCACTCAATTCTGTATTGAGAATGCAAAGCTTGCGAGCTTGCCTACAGATAATTATTTTAATCGCCCGTTGTCCGAAGAGCTGGCCTATATCATCTATACCTCTGGTTCAACGGGAAAGCCAAAAGGCGTCACCATATCGCATGAAGGTTTGAGCATGCACGTTCAGACCATAGGTCAGCGCTATGGCATGAGTGAACAAGACGTCGAATTACATTTCGCCTCCATCAGCTTTGATGGTGCTGTTGAACGCTGGACTGTGCCATTAGCGTTTGGCTCAAAGCTAGTGATACGCGATCAAGAATTATGGACAGCCGAGCAAACTTGTAACGTACTTCAGCAAGAAGGTGTGACTATTGCTTGCTTCCCTCCGAGCTATGTAGGTCCGCTACTCGATTGGATTGAAGCGACGAAGCCTGCACTGGCATTGCGTTCTATTACTTTAGGTGGCGAAGCCTTCACTCGTGAGACCTTTGAGCGTATTCAAAATGTGTTAGCGCCGCCACGAATCATCAATGGCTACGGCCCAACTGAAACGGTGATCACGCCGATGATTTGGGAAGCGTATGCCGACGATACAATGAACAGTGCGTATGCACCAATTGGAACGCCAGTGGGTGATCGGAAGTTGTATGTGCTTGATTCTGAACTCAGCCAAGTGCCGTTCGGTTGCAGTGGAGAACTGTATATTGGTTCAGAAGTGGGCTTAGCTGAAGGGTACTTGAAACAACCCAATTTAACCGCGGAACGCTTTTTACCCGATCCATTTTCAAGTAACGGCGAGAGAATGTATCGAACGGGCGACCTGGTACAGTGGCGTGATGATGGCGTCATGGAATATTTAGGTCGTGTTGACCAACAAGTGAAGATCCGTGGTTTCCGTGTTGAGCTCGGAGAGATTGAATCTCAACTTCAAGCGCTCTCTGGTGCGGAGTTTTGTGCTGTTGTTGATCACGAATCACCAACGGGTAAAAAGCTTGTAGGCTATGTTCAGCTAAGCAAAGTTCAACAAAGCAATGCTCAGTCAAACACGCCTCAATTGCAAAGTTCGAATGGAAACGAAGAATCACAATGGCTTGAACTGCTAGGGCAAACACTGCCAGATTACATGGTACCTGCTTGTATTATTGTTCAAGACAAGCTACCGCTGACTCCGGCAGGTAAGGTAGATAGAAAGGAGCTGTTTGCTCCTGATTGGACAGAGGTACGCAGTGATCAAGGTGCTCTTGAGAACAACCGACAAGTAATGCTTGCTGAAATATGGTGTGAATTACTTAAAGTTAAGAGTGTTGGTGCGAACAGCCAGTTCTTCGCGTTAGGGGGAGACTCGATCATGGCACTCCAGTTGGTCGGAAAACTTCGCCAGTTGGGCTTCATGCTATCGCCTAAACAAGTCTTCGATTTTCCGAAGTTACGAGATATGGCAGGGAGTCTTGAAGAAGCCAAACTTGTTGTTGCAGAACAAGGTAAGCGACAAGGATCAGTAGCGCTGCTGCCGATTCAGCAAAGATACATCAAACACTTTGAGTTCAGTCGTTGTAACCAATATATCCAGTTTAAATGGGACTATCCGTTTGATTTAGCAAGATTGACTAACGCATTCCGCGGCCTTATCGAACATCATGATGCGCTTAGATTACGTTTCTCTGCTGATACCGCAATTGGAATGACGACAAATTACCAAGAAGATGTCGAGTTTGCGATTCACTCGTTTGATGGCGAGATAAATATAAACCAAGTTCAAACGAGCATAAACTTAATCAACGGTGTGATAGGGGCGGTTGGCATACGCAGTATGCACGCCTTAGATGAAACAACTGAGCATAGTGAAGTGCTAATCGCTATTCATCACTTAGTGGTTGATGCTCTGTCATGGCCAGTCATTATCGAAGATCTCGTTAAACTATACGTTTCAGAGCCTACATCAGAGTTTTCATATGAGCCGAGAGGCGTTTCTGGCCCGCAACTACTTACGCAAAAGACGCATCATCAAGGAAACTGGGTCAACGCTTTAAATGCAATGTCGATATCAGACGACCAGCAAGCGTACTGGGCCGAACAACAGAAAGATCTGCTTTATCCGCAAAGTCGCGGCAAACCTATATCGACACACTGGCATACGCCGTTCTCAAAAATAGAAGCTCTGACAAAAGCTGGATTTGGCTTTGCACGTCTTACACAAGAACAAATCGTTTTCTTAATCAGTACCTTAACCGTAAGCACGTTAAATCAAGGTAAAGCGTTAACTATTCATCGCGAATCGCATGGCCGTTTCACCGAGGATTCTGGACTGGATCTCAGCCGAACTGTCGGCTGGTATACCTCGTTGTATCCGCAAGCCATTCCTGTTCTAGAGTCGTTGGAAGAGTGGATTAAATCCTTAAAAGACAGCTTTGATGCTGACCACCTTGGCGGAGTCACGTTCCATGCTGGTGTCATGCAAAATATTTGGCCTCATGTTGGCGAAATGGATGTGCTGTTCAACTATCTTGGTAATGCGGCTCAACAGATTAATGACGCAGTCGAGGTGACAAACACAGGCCTTTGGAGAGATGAGTCTAACACCGCAGATGCAGCCATTGTTATCAATGCGTCTGTGGCCAAAGAAGCGTTATTGTGGGATATCGAATTAGACAATGGATGTTTCAATGAATTTGAAATTGATGTTTTACACGCGGCATTTGACAGCAGTATCGAACGTTTACATGACTTGTTTATTGAAGCCAGCCCTATATTAACGAAAGCCGATGCGCCATTGGTTGGTTTATCTCAAACCCAGTTAAAGCAACTTTGCGGGTGTGCGAGTACCGCTGCTGAATTACCTAGCACGATTCTACCGTTATCAACGTTACAGCAAGGCCTGTATTTCCACGCGAAGCTCTCTGATAGTGACAGCACTTACGTCAATCAAATCACATTGCCTTTGAACAATGTCAATGTGTCAAAGATGGTAGAAGCTTGGCAAGGTGTGATGCAAAGACACCAAATGCTACGTTCAACGTTGTTCTCATTTGATGGTAACGCTTATCTCGCGGAATGGGCAGAACTTAGTCTGGACTATGAGGTGTTGGATGTTCGCAAGCGCAGCCAATTTGATATTGAGGAATATAAGCAACAAAGGGTTGAGGGTGGCTTTCAATTAGAGCAAGTTGTCGAGCGTTCAAAGGTAAAACCTTTATGGCGTGTTGATTTTGTTCAAACTCACGATCATCAAGTACAGTGTATTTTCACGATTCACCATATCTTAATGGACGGTTGGAGTACGGGGGTACTACTCAGTGATTTGTTCGCCTTTTTCCAAGGTCGTGCTATTACTCCGGTTAAAGGTGGGTTTTCTGATTATCTGGCCTGGACGCAGCGCCAAGACAAAAGCCAGTCTAATGAGTATTGGCAGCATTACCTTCAAGACATGGAGTCGCCAACGCGTTTAGCTGAATCCTTTGGACAATCGAACCCTGACGCATTTGATTCCAAGGTGTCTAGCTTCCATCGATACAATGATGATTATTCATCGGAAACCGTCAGCGAATGGTTACCTAAACTAAACCAAGCTGGTGTGACGCTTAATACGCTAACGCAAGCGGCTTGGTTACTGACATTGAATCGCTTTACAGGGCAAGAGGCTCCAGTATTTGGAAACACGGTAGCAGGGCGCCCAACAGAGCTTGCTCATAGTGATTCTATGGTTGGTTTGTTTATTAATACCTTGCCTATTACGCACCGAGTTGACCGTTCGAAGCCAGTATCTGAATGGTTGTTGGATATTCAAACCTCATCAAGTGAACAGCGTGAGTACAGTTATTCATCGTTATCTGATATCCAAGCGCAGACGGGTTGGTCAGGAGAGAACTTATTCGACACCTTGGTGGTCTTCGAAAACTATCCGTTAGATGAAGCGCTTCTGAATAGTAAAGGTAACGACGAGTTTAGTATTGGTAAACCTGAAAGCTATGAATTTACTCATTACCCGTTAACCTTAGCAATTTTGCCGAGTGACTCACTTCGCATTGTTTTTGCGTACGACGAAAGTAAATTTACGTCTCAACAGATTGAAGTGCTTTGTGCAACTAATCGACATTATTTAACTCAGTTAGTGGGACACCTAGCCGAAGATTTAGGCCGATTATCTGAATTAGCTGAAGATCAGTTGCGTGAACTTAGGTCGTTTGACCGCCAACCGGAACCATGGGCATTTGAACCGTTTACCGACTTGGTTACAAAACAGATGTTACTGCGCCCAAATGATGAGGCGTTAGTCTCTAACGTTGAAGTCGAGAATGGCCTTCAAAGACAATCTTTAACGTACCAACAAGTGGTTGAACAAAGCGATGCGATAGCTTCAAGGTTGATCACTGAAGGTGTAAAGCGCGACGATATTGTCGGTGTGCTGTTTGAGCGCGACTGTAATATGCTGGTCGTGATGATGGGCATCATGAAAGCGGGCTCAGCATTCTTGCCTCTAGATCCTTCTTATCCTCAAGAACGCTTAGACTTCATGATTCAAGACAGTGGCGCGCGAGTATTGATTCATGATGCGTTGAGTGAGTCTTTAGGGGATCAGGTTGGGAACCAAGCGAAAATCATTAGTTATGACTCGTTTGATCTAACTAAAAACCTTAATGATACCCCCGTCATCTTGCCGGACCAACTGGCGTATATGATCTATACATCGGGTTCTACGGGCAAGCCGAAAGGGGCCTGTGTATCGCAACAAGGTTTGAGCATGCATGTTCAAACCATAGGTCAACGCTATGGCATGACAGCAAGCGATGTTGAACTCCATTTTGCGTCAATAAGCTTTGATGGTGCGATTGAACGTTGGACTGTGCCATTGGCGTTCGGCTCACGTTTAGTTATTCGAGACCAATCGTTGTGGAGTGCACAACAAACTTGTGACGTTTTGGCTCGTGAACAGGTAACAATTGCGTGTTTCCCTCCAAGTTATGTGTTGCCGTTATTGGAGTGGATAGAGGGTAGCGACCCAGAGCTCTATGTGCGTTCATGGACACTCGGTGGTGAAGCTTTCACTCGCGATACCTATTTCAGACTACAACACGTACTAAAACCAAAAAGAATTATTAATGGTTATGGCCCAACTGAAACGGTTGTGACTCCGATGATTTGGGAAGCGTATTCTGATACTGAGCTAGAAAGTGCCTATGCACCTATCGGAAAGACTGTCGGAAACCGAACCTTATATGTGTTGGATTCTGCGCTCAATCGTGTTCCTGCAGGTGTTGCCGGAGAACTTTATATTGGCGAAGAAGTCGGGTTAGCTAGGGGCTACTTTGAGCGTCCTCACTTAACATCAGAACGCTTTATTCCAGATCCATTCTCAAATAACGGTGAACGAATGTACCGAACCGGAGATGTGGTGAAATGGCGTTCAGACGGAGTGATGGAGTATCTAGGGCGTAGCGACGAGCAAGTTAAGATTCGTGGGTTCAGGGTTGAGTTGGGCGAAATTGAATCTCGTCTACAAAAGATCACAGGTTCAGAGCAATGTGCGGTAATCGCTTGTGACAGCCCTTCAGGCAAACAGCTAGTGGCGTACATTCAAAGTGATAATGTGCTGTCTAGCGAAGGTGCTTTACAAGATCTTGCGAAAGGTCTTCCCGATTACATGGTGCCTAGCCAAGTCGTAAAAGTGGATAAGATTCCACTGACTCCAGCAAGTAAAGTGGATAAGAAACGCTTACCAATGCCGAATTGGCAAGAGGTTGTCAGCGCAGACTATATTGCGCCAATCGGTGAGATTGAGTTGGCTTTAGCAAAGCAGTGGCAAGCGCTGTTTGATAAAGAACAGATAAGCCGTGAGGATGATTTCTTTGCCTTAGGTGGTCAGTCGTTACTGGTGACCCAGTTAGTTGGAAGGCTGAGTCAACAAGACGACATCAGATTATCATTACAGGCGGTGTTCGATGCACCAGTGCTTAAAGATCTTGCTGCTCAATGTATGTTGACAGATGTTAGAAATAGGGGCGAAGTCGTCTCTTTAGCGCGAGCTTCAAGGCTGCCTTACATGCCAGCCTCCGCTGTGCAGAAGCGTTTATGGTTCGTGCAACAACTGTTGCCAGCCAGTGCTGCTTACCACATGCCTCTAGGACTTAAGTTCACGGGCAATGTGAACGTTGCCGCCCTTGAGCGTGCAATCAATGTGTTAGTTGAACGCCATGAGATCTTGAGAACTAACTTCAGTCAGGTTGAAGGTGAGCTCATGCAGTCTATCCATCCTGAGCGTGAAATCTGCCTTGGGATGCACGAAAGCTTAGTGTCCGATGAACAAAGACTCTTAGCATATAAAGAACTGATCGCTAAACCGTTTGATTTCGCTGAAGGCCAGTTGATTCGCTTTGATTGGATAGTAAGAGCTTCCGAGCAATCTACTGGTGTTGAACAGGCTGAGCTATTGATCGTAGCGCACCATATTATCTCTGATGGGATATCGATGCAGTTGCTGCTAAAAGAGTTAGCCGTCTGTTATCAATCGATGATTTCTGCATATTTAGAATCTGGGGAGTCAGCAGCTTTTGAGACTCCTGCTATTCATGATGTTCAATATGCAGATTATGTGAACTGGCAGAAGCAATGGCTTGAGTCCGAGGAAGCGAGTGAGCAAAAATCATGGTGGTTGGACGCGTTGAAATACGATATCGACCCTCTAGTGCTGCACAGTGATGTTCCAAGAGAACAAACCGAAACACAAGGTCACCGACTTCACTTTGAACTGACGAATGAGCAAGTTTCTAATATCACTGAATTGGCAACGTCGCATAACACGACTCCTTTCACTGTAATGCTGACACTGTGGCATTTGTTGATGCACAAGTATTCCGGCCAAGAGCAAGTGCGTGTTGGTGTGCCGGTTGCTGGTCGCACACAACCTGAAACACAGACGATGCAAGGGTGTTTCATCAACAGCTTGGTGATTCCGGCTCAGTTTAATGGGGAGCAATCTTTCTCAGATTTATTGCATCAGGTGAAGTCTTTCACTGAGCAAGCTTTGGGCAGGCAAGACTTCCCATTTGAAATGTTGGTTGAATCACTCGGGATTACTGGGAATTTGCAATACCATCCCGTTTTCCAAACCAGTTTCAACTTCCAGCGCTTTGATGAGGCAGAGCTCTTTGATTGGCAAGGGCTGGATGTTGAGCCATTTGATCCAGGTGTTGTGAATGCTCAGCTCGAAATCGGTATGGACATCCAACAGATGTCTGAGAGTAAGTGGCTTGGTTTCGTAAGCTATGTGTCACCGATTTTCAAACAAGATTTCGCACAAGCGTTACTTGGTCATTGGTTATTACTTTTAGATAGGGTAGCTACAAATAGTGATGGGTTAGTTAGCCAACTTCATTTGATAGACGAGACTGCAGAGCAACAAAACAGTGCATTCAATGACACGTCCCTTGATTGGGGTGAGTTTGTGACGCCGTCACACCAGATTCAGCATCAAGCAGAGAAAACACCTGGCTCGATAGCGCTATCGATGCAAGGTCAAATTCTCACATATAAAGAGTTTGATAAGCGCGTCAATCAACTAGCAAACTGGTTACGAGATAAAGGAGTGAATTCTGAAACTCGTGTTGGATTAGGGCTTGAGCGTTCATTTGAATTGGTCATTGGCTTACATGCTATCACTCGTGCTGGTGGTGCATATGTGCCATTGGATCCGAGTTATCCAGTAGAGCGACTGCAGTATATTCTGCAATCAGCCAACATTGACCTGTTATTGACTGACTCAAACTCGGTGCACTTGTGGCCACAAAGCCAAGATTGTGAGTATGTCGATTTAAGCAAGCTTGATGTATCGGGACAACCTTCAGTACCACCTTTGGTTCACTGGCATCCAGAGCAGGCGTTGTATGTGATCTTTACTTCTGGTTCAACGGGTTTGCCCAAAGGGGTGGTAAACACTCAAGCAGCATTGCAAAACCGTTTGAATTGGATGCAACAAGAATATGCACTCAATGAGTCCGATTGTGTGTTACAGAAAACCCCATTTAGCTTTGATGTTTCGGTATGGGAGTTCTTCTGGCCATTGATGACTGGTGCACGACTAGCGATCGCACCGCCAGAGGCTCATCGTCAGCCAAGTGTGTTGTCTGAAGTCATTCAACAAGAACAAGTGACCACACTTCACTTTGTGCCGTCGATGTTGAATGCATTTTCGGTTGAAACCAATATCTCGGATTGTGTGTCACTCAAACGTATCATCTGTAGCGGAGAAGCATTGCCTGCCGATCTTGTAGAGCAGGTGCTTAGCCATGCGCCTGTCGAACTGCACAACCTTTATGGACCAACGGAAGCGGCGATTGATGTCACGTATTGGCCTTGTGAGTTGCCAGTTTCTAAACGTATCCCAATAGGTTACGCGATCAGCAACACGCAACTTTATGTCCTTGATGATAACTGGAACTCGGTGCCCATTGGTGTGCCCGGTGAGCTGTATTTAGCGGGCATTGGATTAGCGCGTGAATATCTAGCTCGACCGGATTTAACGGCTGATCGATTTATACCGAATCCATTTGGAGAAGCTGGCAGTCGAATGTATCGCACTGGTGACCAAGTGGTGCAAATGGCCGATGGTCGTTTGGAGTATTTAGGTCGCTTGGATAACCAAGTCAAAATTCGCGGTTTACGAATCGAGTTAGAAGAAATTGAGAATGTGATCAATCAACTCGACTGGGTTGAAGAGTCTGCGGTGATCGCCTTTAAACACCAAACGGGCGATCAATTGGTTGGCTATGTCATCGACTCTCACTGGGAACAAGACAAGCAAGAGCTCGTGAAGCAACATCTATCTGAGCATGTTCCTGACTACATGGTGCCAACGATACTGATTGGGTTGGGCGAAATGCCGCTCTCTCCTAATGGCAAACGAGATAGAAAAGCGCTACCAGCGCCTGAATGGCAATCAATCAAATACCGCGCACCGGAAAAGGAGTTGGAATTGTGGTTTGCGACTAATTGGGAAGAGGTTCTAGAAGTCCCTCAAGTGGGCTTGGACGATAACTTCTTTGCTCTGGGTGGCCATTCATTATTAGCAACTCGAGTAGTAGCTAAGGCACATCAAGAGCTTGGCTTAGAGGTGGTACTTAAAGACTTTTTCGAAGCCAATAGCCTGCAGGCACTAACGGATAGTTTGCAAAATCAATATCAAACACAAAATGAACATGAACAAGACGAATTCGATGCCATGGCAGCATTGATGGACGAACTGGAGCTGCTATGAATTACCCAAGAGATAAAAGCCACCTAAAAGATAAGAGCGATCTACAAACAAAGAGCCACTCTAAAACGATGACTCAACCTAAAGCCACTAGCCAAGGGAAAATCGACAAACACGCGTTAGCGAAACGGTTTTTACAATTGGGTAAACCAGAACAAATCAAGTTCATTGAACTGCTGAGTAACAAAGGCTTAGATTTCGAAAAGCTACCGATTGTTTCGGTTGGTAGTGAACGACAAGTGGCGTTGTCCCCGGCGCAGCAACGCCTGTGGGATATCTATAGCTTAGATAAGGGGAACAGTGCCTATCACATGTCTGGCACGTTTCAGGTAAATGGAGATCTGGATACAGAGCGATTAACGCATCTCGTCAATCAAGTGGTGGATCGTCATGATGTGTTAAGAACACGCTTTATAACTAACGCCACGGATCAGGTTATTCAGTTTGTCGATAACGCAGCGGTTATGTATCCGGTGAGTGTTGATGCCAAAAGTTGGAATCAGCAGCAGGTTCTAGACGCTCAACAAGCGTTTATCGCAAAGCCGTTCGAGCTTGAAACTGAATTGCCGATTCGTATGCAGTGTTTGAAAGTTGATGACGGTGCATGGAAGTTACAACTCGTCATGCACCATATTGTTTCTGACGGTTGGTCGATAGGTGTGTTCCTAAATGAGCTGATAACTCTTTATCAACAAGGCGAACTACCTAAGTTACCGATTCAATATCGTGATTATTCTCACTGGCAGAGTGCTTTGTTAGATGCGGGGAAAGGGCATCAACATATTGAGTTTTGGAAGGGCGAACTTGCACCATCAGATTCATCCACGTTGTTTCCTTGGTACAGTGAAGTTATCCCAAATCAAAGACGTACTGCCGATGCTATCAGTTATGAATTGAGTGAGTTGCAATCTGAAAAACTCAAACAGATAGCGCGCCAAATGTCGGTGACAACGTCAAGCCTATGGTTAGGTGTTTGGCAGGCGGCTTTAGCGAAAGTAACGTATCGCGAAGATATTTCAGTCGGTGTCCCGATGGCAAATCGCACACGACATGAGGTTTCCAATCTGATTGGCTTCTTTGTGAATACCATGGTGATTCAGCAATCTATAATGCCTAAGAGCTCACTATCTGATGTTATTGAAGGGGCTCACAACAAAGTACTTGAGGCGCAAGAGCATCAACTGCTGCCGTTTGATCAACTGGTCAATGCTCTGATGAATGAACAAAAGAACATAGAGCCTAAGAGTGAAGGACTGACGAATAGCGAGCAAAAAGTTCTAGATCGAAAAGCAGGCCAAACTCCGCTGTTTCAAGTGCTGTTTAATCATCAAAATTCATTGGCTGATGAGATTCAATTAGACAGCCAACTTACGCTGTCGTCGGAAGATCAAAGTGGTGAATTTGCGTTATTCGATATTGCATTGGATGTTCGCGAGACTGAACGAAAAACGCGTATCGTGCTGACTTATTCCAAGGATCGAATCGATTCAGAAACCATGGTTGAGCTGAATGCCGTACTTGAAAATCTGATTGGTGAGTTGGAATACAAAGCAGATACAAGTTTAGTGCAAATTAATCACCTGACGTCACATGATGCATCCGTGTTAGAAAGGCTATCGCAACCTGAAGGGCAATGGAGTTTTAAGTCAATTATAGAATTGATCGGAGCTCAAATGAAAGCACAGCCAAATGCCATCGCATTAAAACATCAAGATCTTGAATTAAGCTATCAGCAATTGGATTCAGCTTCATCCCAACTCGCTTCCAAACTTATCGCCCAAGGCGTGCAGCGCGACCAAGCTATCGGCGTACTCTTTGAAAGAGGCGTAGAAATGATTGTTGCTATGGTCGCAGTAATGAAAGCGGGTGGGGCGTTTTTGCCACTGGATCCAGATTACCCAACCGAGCGTCTGGCTTTCATGATTCAGGATTCTAAGGCTGGCTTTGTGATCACCCAGCAAGGCTTAGAATTACGTTGGCAAAACATTCATTTTGCGTTTGATGTCTCATCGTCTCAAGCAAGTTCATTCGTTTATGGTTCGCAAGATTTAAATAACTCATTAAATCAACGGTATGTAAAAGACCAAGCAAATAACCAGAGTGAACACGTAACAACCATACTCCCTGAACAGCTGGCTTACATCATTTATACCTCTGGTTCTACAGGTAAACCCAAAGGCGTGGCGATTAACCATATTGGCTTGTCGATGCACGTTCAAACCATTGGTAAGCAGTATGGTATGACATCAGAAGATGTTGAGCTTCATTTTGCTTCAATTAGTTTCGATGGCGCCGTCGAGCGTTGGACCGTCCCATTAGCGTTTGGCAGCAAGCTCGTTATCCGAGATCAAAAATTGTGGAGTGCAGAGAAAACCTGCGAAGTGTTGTGTGATGATAAGATCACCATTGCCTGCTTCCCGCCTAGTTATGTAGGCCCTTTACTGGATTGGATTGAATATCAAAAACCATATCTCAACGTTCGTTCTTGGACATTGGGTGGTGAAGCATTTACCGCAGAAACTTATCAACGCTTACAAAAAGTCGTGAATCCCCCACGCATTATTAACGGCTATGGTCCAACAGAGACCGTAGTTACTCCCATGATTTGGCGAGCGTACCCAAAAGACAAACTGAGCAGTGCCTACGCACCTATAGGCCAACCTGTCGGTGAGCGTCGCTTGTATATCTTGGATGCACAGCTGAATAAGGTGGCGTTTGGCAAAGTCGGAGAGTTATATATCGGCGGAGAAGTGGGTCTTGCTCGTGGTTACTTGGAACAGCCAGACTTAACTTCTGAGCGTTTCATACCTGATCCGTTTAATTGTAATGATGATGATAGTAATAACAGTTGTGAGCAAATAGGTCAGCGAATGTATCGCACAGGAGATCTGGTTCGGTGGAATCATGAAGGTGTGATGGAATACATAGGGCGCGTAGATCAACAGGTGAAGATTAGAGGGTTTCGCGTTGAGTTGGGCGAAATCGAAAGCCGCCTCCAAGCACTATCTAAGGTTGAGCATTGTGTTGTGGCAGTGAAAGAAGCTGGTCAACAAAAACAGTTGTTTGGTTATTTGCAGAGTAGTGACTCTGATCGCTTTAAGCTTGATGACATTCTCGAAGCTCTTTCACGAGAGTTCCCTGATTACATGGTACCAAGCCAATTAATGGTGCTAGATAAACTGCCTCTAACACCGGCAGGAAAAATCGACAGAATATCTCTGCCGACGATTAGCGGGAGAGCCCAATCGATTGTGGCGCTTGTGTTACCTCAAACCGAACAAGAGGCGTTGCTCGTAGAGATATGGCAGCAACTGCTAGGTATCGAGGAAGTAAGCTGCTCGGATAACTTCTTTGCATTGGGTGGGGATTCTATACTTTGCTTGCAAATGGTGAGCAAAGTACGCGTTGCGGGCTACAACTTAACACCACAGCAAGTGTTTGAAGCGAAATCGTTAAGCGACTTAGCTGCAACGTTAGATATCCATAAAGTGGCAAAAGAGCGTGTTCTGACTGAAGAACCGTTTGGATTGATGCCGATACAAGCTCACTTCTTTGCTCAAGAGTTTCCTGAGCCCGATTATTGGAACCAGCATATTTGTGTCGAGCTTAAACAAGACATGAATACTGACTATTTAGAGTTAGCGATCCAAGCCTTGGTAAAACAGCACCCAAGCTTGAGATTGGCATTCAATCAACAGCACGGTCATTGGAAACAACAGTATCAACCTTATCAGGAACGTGAGTACCTATGGCGCACCTCGGTGGATTCTGAAGAAGCGTTTTCAGCGTTTTCAGCGTTTGCGCAAGAGATCCATCAAAGTATGGACATCGGGGCTGGAAGGTTGATTCAAGCTGGATATGCAGAATTTACTGAAGCACCGAATCGTTTGATGATAGCGATTCATCACTTAGCTGTGGATGGTGTGTCTTGGCGAATTCTATTCGATGACCTTTGGAAAGCGTATCAACAGCAAATTGCAGGACAAGCGATCGATCTGATGCCGAACTCGAGTGCAATGGATGAAATCGTTCAAGAAATTGATAAGTGGTCATCAAGCGAGCAAGGGAAGTTGATGCAATACACTTGGCATGAATTAACCCAAAAATCGGCTGATTCCATAGAAAATAAACAAGAGATAATTCCTGCTCTTTATCAAGACAAACAAGTCTACAAAACTGAGTTATCGAATGATCTAACTCAAACGTTACTGCGTGTTTCAAACACCAGTCACGCGGATATCCAAAGCGTGTTGATTGCTGCGTTAGTGTCAGCATTAACGAGTGAAGGCCAACCGGAAATTTCTCTGTATCTAGAGGGACATGGTCGAGAAGCTTCTGTTTTCTCAGCTGTTGATCTATCAAGAATGGTGGGGTGGACGACAAGTTTGTACCCAATGATTGGGCATTTCCAACCTGATATTCTTGGTGTGCTCAACCAAACTCATGACTATCTAGAGAGCGTTAAACAAGATGGCGGTATCGGCTATGGAGTAAAGTATTTAAACAAAGACACGGCCGATAGTTATCGAGCAAGTGCAACGTTTAACTATCTCGGTCAGTACTCAAGTGACGGGTTTGCACACTGGTGTACGCCTATCGAAGACGGAAGCCTACCTCAATCCGGATTGAATAAGATGTTGACTCCACTTGTTGTTAATTCACAAGTCGTGTCAGGTCAGTTGAGTTTGTTATGGGAGTTTGCGGAAACGCACTATTCACTGGACGATATTCAACAAATAGCCGAGCGCTATGTCGAGCGTTTAACGGTGCTTGTCAGTGCTATGAATAAAGAAGGCAAGACATTAAATACCAATCAATGCTCCGCGAATCGACGACTCGTGGAAAAACTTAATAGAACGCCTGACGAAAATGAGCCCGTATTCTGTATTCACCCGGTAACGGGTCGTGTGACGGGTTACCAGAGGCTCGCTCAAGCACTTGAAAGCGATAGAAGCGTATTTGGCATAAAGTCACAGAGCTTTATATCAGAGAATGTATTTGATTCCTCGTTTAATGATATGGCCGACACCTACTACCAAACGATCAAACAGATCCAGCCTCATGGCCCTTATCGATTAATTGGATGGTCATTGGGCGGGGCACTTGCTCAAGAAATTTCATTACGTTTAGAGAAGAATGGTGACGATATTGCATTCGTCGGGTTACTCGATTGCTATGTGCCAGGTACTGAAATTGCTGAAGATCAGTGGGACTCACCAACCTCAAAAACTAAACTCATGGAACATATTTCATTACTGCTTGGTTCAATTACGGAAGCGCAAGGGCAGAGATGTTTACAGTTGCTCGATTCTGCGCCTCCTCCAAGGTGGCCAGAAGTTTTTAATACATGGTTAGCGGAAAATAACTTCGACCACTACATGGCAGATAACGCCAAACAAATGCTCTATAGCTGGGCTGTTGAACAGCACATGCGAGCTTTGTGTCGCGGTTATCAATTACCGAGCATAGAAACCCAGTTGCATTGTTGGTGGGCAGGGCAACCAAATGGGCGCTCAGAGCTGTTATCAAAAGGGTTGAATAAGCATAACGAGCTCCAATATTCCGTTGTTGTAGATACTGATCATTTAGGGATTGTGCAGAACAATACAGTAATCAAAGACTTATACAGACATTTGTATTGTGAATAATTTTATAAATATCTATTGCTGAGATGTTTTATTTTGAAAATTACGTGGTACACTTCGTTAAATTACTAATCGCAATGATAACCATTATCGTTATTGTTTGTGCTTTTATTACAATTGGTTCATAGCCGTATTGAAGGAGAAATATATGAATCGGCACTTTATGCGCACCCCAACAGCTCTTGCGGTCGCTTTAGTTATATCGTCAGGAATGGTTCAGGCCAACGAAGATGAAACCGTTGTTGTTATTGGTCAACAGCTAGAAGACAGTTCAGTAGGTCCAGATTTTAGTTACGTGGGATTAAGCAGCCGAACAGCAACAAAAACAGACGTTGCGATAGGTGAGACACCACGTGCAATTTCTATTGTTACTCGTGAACAGATGGACGACCGAGCGTCAATCAGTATTGCCGACGCATTACAGTACACGCCAAGTATTCAAGCGAACTATTTCGGTGAAGACAACAAGCAAGATTGGTTTGTTATCCGTGGTTTTAAGCAAGCTAACAGTGGTTTGTATCAAGATGGTACGCGTTTGTATTCATCGGGTTTTTATAGCTGGCAAATCGACCCGTTTGGATTGGAGCGCGTAGAAATCTTGCGTGGTCCAGGATCAGCGCTATACGGCCAAACCCCTCCAGGTGGTGTTATTAACGTAATCAGTAAGCGTCCACAGTTTGATGGTGGTTCGGGTCAGTTTGCTATCGAATACGGTACTGACGATCGCAAGCAAATTAGCTTAGATGTGAACTCTGAAGTTAACGATAAAATGGCGTTTCGTTTGCAAGCACTTGGTCGTAAAAATGGTAGCCGTGTCGATGGTGTAGAAGCTGAACGCATTTTTATCGCTCCTTCTCTGGCTTATAAATTCACAGATGACACAAAAATAACACTGCTAACTAGCTACCAGAAAGATGATTCCGACCCGTACCTCCAGTTCCTACCAATGGAAGGAACGTTAACGTCGAATCCAAATGGCACTATTAGTGACAGCACTGCGTTAGGTAATACGGATTGGGAAACGTTTGAGCGTGAACAAATCTCATTAGGCTACGAATTTGAACATCATTTCAATGATCGTACTTATTTCATGCAAAACGCACGCTACAGCCAAATGGACATTAACTTACGTCAAATGTATTACTCGCAGTATGTTGGTGATACGGCTCTAGCACCTTACGACCCAACACGTTCTTCTATTATCCGCCAAGCATCAACTGAAGAAGGAACATCCGACGCATTTAACATCGATAATCGTTTGATCCATAAATTTACGACAGGTTCAGTCGAGCACACCTTGCTGACTGGTATTGATTACCAGAGCATCGATATTGATAGTAAAGATTACGCTGCTGATCCAATCATTGGTGACGGAAACAGTCTTTTGCCTGTGCCGGGTGTAGGAAATATACCGAACCCAATCTTTAACGTGTTTGACCCGTCATACAGCACAAATGTAGCTTTGTTGAATCCAACAACGTTTGCGCCACTTGATGAATCAGATCGTCAAACCACTAAAACGAAAAATAATCAATTAGGCCTTTATTTACAAGACCAAATGATGATTGCGGATAAGTGGGCAGTACAAATCGGTGTTCGTTACGACGATTCTCAAAACAAGACTCATAACACGACTACTGGTGCTAAAACTAAGGTTGATAACGAAGAGTGGACAACCAACTTCGGTGTTGCTTACCTGATGGATAGTGGCTTTACACCTTATGCGAGCTATGCTCAGTCGTTTAACCCAATCATTCAGCTTGATCAAAATGGTGACCCAGCGAAACCAGAACGTGGCGAGCAATACGAAGTGGGCTTGAAATACCAACCGCGTAGCTTCGATGGTTACTTCAACATTGCCGCATTCGAAGTGTCGAAAGAAAACTTAGCGCGTCAAGTTGCCGGTCAACTAACACAAATTGGTGAAGTTCGTAACCGCGGTCTTGAGTTAGAAGCTGTCGCAAACGTAACTGAAGCATTAACCTTGATTGGTAACGTTTCATTCATCGATTCCGAAATAACTGAAGATGCGACAAGCAGCAATGTAGGCAATACGCCGTCACAAATTGCTGACCAATTGGCTTCAGCTTGGGCGAACTACCGTTTCCTAAATGGTCCACTAGATGGCTTAACTATTGGTGCGGGTGCTCGTTATGTTGGTGATTCTTACGCTGACAATACCGAGACAAACAAAGTGTCTTCTTACACCTTGTTTGACGCAACATTGAGCTACCGTATTGAAGATTATAAGTTCCAAGTTGCAGCTAAGAACTTAGCAGACAAAGAGTACGTCGCGACGTGTGATTACTACTGCTTTTACGGTGATCGCCGTAACGTGATTGCGAGCGTAACTTATGACTGGTAACCACCAGCCTTTGAACACTCTGCCCGATGGGCAGAGTGTTTCTTTAAGTGAGGCACAAGACAGTTACTGCGTTGAAGTAAGTTCCGGTGTGGTTGAAGTGGTGCGTGAAACAGATCAATTTTGGCGTTTAACCCAAATGACAGCGTTAAACACCGAGCAACTTTCTGCTTTTGCGCTTCTATTCTCCGCTAACCCGGAGATTCGAACTATTGAACTCGGACAGTTTAAAAGCGAAGTGTTGGATTCGTTGTGTTTTGAAACTGCCCAAGGCTTAAAGGTGCTTTGGCGTGAAGCCGTTATGCAAACACCTGAGCTTTGGCTCAAAAATAAGAATCATAACCTTTACCCGCACAAGCAAGTCATCGACTCAGCAGGGTATCACCCCGCTAGACCCAAGCCCTTATTTGGTGAGTTGTATCGTCGTTATATTCCTAATCTTAACGCCGTTCTCACTCTAGAAGGCTTAGATGTCGACAAATACTTAACCTTCTTCAATAAGTGGCAAAACAGCAAACGTGTTGCGAATTTCTGGGAGCAAACGGGCACACTAGAAGAGCACAGAACTTATCTAGAAGAATCGATTAAAAACAAAAAAAATCAGCTTCTTATTGTGTGTTTAGACAATCAGCCTTTCGCTTACATCGAAGTGTACTGGACCAAAGAAGACCGAATCGCACCTTATTACGCGGCAGGGGATTATGACCGAGGTATTCATATGTTGGTTGGTGAAGAATCCCACCGTGGTGCACATAAAGTGGCTGCTTGGTTGCCTTCTGTTTGTCACTTCATCTATCTATCAGATCCCCGTACAGAAAAGATTGTTAGCGAGCCAAGAGCCGATAACGACAAGATGATCGGATATCTGCAGAAATATGGATTTGCCAAAGTAAAAGAATTTGAATTTCCGCATAAACGTGCGGCTTTAATGTGTCAGTTGAAAGACAGCTTTTTCAGTAACGAGTTCTAATAATGAAGCGGTAAGTACTGAGAAAGGGAGTCGGAATAGGGTGCTTTGTACCCAAAGAAATTATTATGAGGTTATACATGACGAAACAAATTAAGGAATATGATGTTCTCGGAGTGGGCTTTGGTCCTGCTAATTTATCGATAGCCATTGCTTTAGAAGAGCAAGCTAAAGATAAAGGCTTAAGTTATTGCTTCTTGGAGCAAAAGTCTCATTTTGAATGGCACGGCGGCATGTTGCTTGATGGAACAAGAATGCAAATCTCTTGTTTGAAAGATCTGGTGACGTTACGAAATCCAACCAGTCCATATTCATTCGTAAACTATTTACACACCAAAGACAGGCTAAACGCTTTCATCAACCTAGGCAGCATGAACCCTTCTCGTGTTGAGTTTAACGACTACCTAACTTGGGTTGCTAACCAGTTCTCAGAACGCGTAAATTACGGCCAGCGAGTCATTGATATTGAAGCTATTGACGAAAATGGTCATAGCTCCAAAGTAAAAGTTACGTCTACCGATATACATGGTAATCAGACGGTTCGAATCGCGAAGAATCTTATTGTTGGGATGGGAGGGATGCCGAAGCTTCCAAAACAGTTTGAAGGTAATGATAACGAACAAATCATCCACTCCTCGAAGTACAAAGCGTGGCGTGAAACCTTTAAGCCAAACTCAGAGCCAAAAATCGCTATCGTGGGTGCTGGGCAGAGTGCTGCTGAAATATTCGTTGATCTCACGAACCGTTATGCGGATGGTGAAGTTCACATGGTTAACCGCCGATTTGCATTGCACCCAGCTGATGACAGCCCGTTTGTAAACGAAGTGTTTGACCCTGAGTTTACGGACCATATGTACGAAAGCACACAAGAGCAACGTGACCACATTCTTTCTCGTTTTAGTGCGACCAACTATTCAGTTGTGGATACCGAGGAGCTTAACGCGATTTATGAGCTGCTTTACTTGCAGAAAGTAACGGGTGAAGGTAACCATCAACATCTACGTTGTCATGACATCCAAGAAGTGGCAATGAAAGGTGATAAAGTAGCGTTGAGACTGAATGACACGATCAACAAAATACAGACATGGAATGAATACGATGCGATCATTCTTGCAACCGGTTATCGATACGATGAGTTCAATCAAATGCTTAGTTCTATTGAACCCTTGATTGATAGCAAATCGGTAAGGCGTTCATACCAACTAGACATGAAGTCAAATTGCGAAGTTAAGATCTTCCTACAGGGTTGCTGTGAATCTTCTCATGGCCTCAGTGATACGCTTCTTTCTGTGTTAGCTGTGCGTTCTCAAGAGATCGTAGATGCGCTTCTCGAAAGCCCACAGTTAACACTAGAAAAAGCTTAGATCTGAATCGGTTTCTAACGTCAAATGGACATCAACAAACTTCTATTACTGGAAATTGACGCCGATTAGAGTTATACGCAAAACTCTTTATTTATGAATAGTCTCTACCTAAAACGCCAATATCATGTTGGCGTTTTTGCTTCCTTCCATAGTGTCCTTTTATTCTCTTCCTTTTTAGCGGTTACTGGTTCGTTACCGTATCTCTTGGTGATGTGAACTTCGTTAGTTGGCAGCGTATGTTCAAATTATAAAATTATCTTTTGAAACGCTGCAACTACCGCTGCTAAATCAAACAACTCGCTGTTGATTAAAACGATCACTACGATTTATTGCAGCAGTTGTTGAGCACAAAGCCTATATTGACTAGAATGGCGCACTTTTTTTATTTACGTACATACAGGTAATGAACATGAGCGATACTAATTCAAAACCAGCTTTACCAGATCATCTAGCAGGTAACCCACGCAGCCCACACCACGTGGATGAGTGTTTCGAATACCCAATCGGCATTCGTCTAAATGGTAAAGAGCGTACTGATGTTGAAGAATACTGCATCAGCGAAGGTTGGGTTAAGATCCCTTCTCCAAAAGCGCTAGACCGCCGTGGTCAGCCAATGCTTATTACTCTAAAAGGCTCTGTAGAAGCTTTTTACATCGAAGAATAATCGCTTTGTGTGACGAGCTAATGCTTCGTGTAGTTAGCAATTGTTTTGCCTAATTAGCAAACATAAAGTCACTAAGAGTTATTACTTGAAAGGGTCTAGAGAAATCTAGGCCCTTTTTGTTTGCATTAATGCTGGCGAACTTGTTTAACCAATAACCAATAACCAATAACCAATAACCACCTCCATAACTTCACAAAGCTTATTAAACTTGTCGACGTCTACTATGCATACGTAGGAATAATGCACTTACTGCTGGTTGATTTATGTTCGCTCGCTCGTTTTGGGTTGATTCACATTCGAAATTACTGCTGATAAATTAACCCATCAAAAACAAAAACATGAAGCGTAGTCTAATTAAATGAAGCTAAAGTGCTGTATTTAAGGTTATTTTTTGTTAATGGCTATCTCTATCACAGAAAATAATCCTGAAGCACATACAATTCCCAGGCTTTCGAATGAGCGCTACACTTTTTTCGTTCGAGCATTTTATTTCTATCGCCCAATACACATGAGGTTCCTATGTTTGGAATATTCAAACCTATGGCGCATATCGATCGCTTATCTACCGATAAGATCGATAGCACCTACACACGATTACGATGGCAGCTTTTTCTCGGTATCTTTGTTGGTTATGCGGGGTACTATTTAGTCCGCAAAAACTTCAGTTTGGCGATGCCATACTTGATTGAGCAAGGGTACAGTCGAGGAGAGCTAGGGATTGCTTTAGCCGCAGTATCCATCGCTTACGGTTTATCTAAGTTTTTAATGGGCAGTGTTTCTGATCGCTCTAATCCTCGTTATTTTCTCAGTGGCGGCTTGTTAATGTCGGCATTGGTCATGTTCTGCTTCGGATTCATGCCATGGGCGACAGGCAGCATCACTGCGATGTTTATCCTGCTGTTTTTGAATGGTTGGTTTCAGGGCATGGGCTGGCCAGCTTGTGGGCGAACCATGGTTCACTGGTGGTCGCGTAAAGAACGTGGCGAGATAGTGTCGGTATGGAACGTTGCTCACAACGTGGGCGGCGGCTTGATTGGCCCGATGTTCTTATTGGGACTGTGGGCTTTTAACGATGATTGGCGAACCGCTTTTTATGTTCCTGCTTTTTTTGCCACTCTCGTTGCTATCTTCGTTTGGTTTACGGTAAGAGACACGCCTCAATCTTGTGGACTACCACCGATTGAAGAACACAGAGACGATTACCCAGACGACTACGATACGTCTCACGAGAAAGAAATGACGGCGAAAGAGATCTTCTTTAAGTACGTTTTCTCTAACAAGTTACTGTGGTCAATCGCGATTGCTAATGCGTTTGTTTATCTTATCCGCTATGGCGTACTTGATTGGGCTCCAGTTTACTTAAAAGAAGCGAAAGACTTCTCTGTAGATAAATCCTCTTGGGCTTACTTCCTGTATGAGTGGGCAGGTATTCCTGGCACGTTATTGTGTGGTTGGATTTCAGATAAATTGTTCAAAGGTCGACGCGCTCCAGCAGGGATCCTGTTTATGGTTCTCGTAACTGTCGCAGTGTTGGTGTACTGGTTGAACCCAGCGGGTAACCCAACGGTTGATATGTTGGCACTGATTGCGATTGGCTTCCTTATTTATGGTCCAGTAATGCTAATCGGCTTGTATGCACTTGAACTTGCACCAAAGAAAGCGGCAGGTACAGCGGCTGGCTTAACGGGTCTATTTGGTTACCTAGGCGGGGCAGTTGCTGCCAATGCGGTGCTTGGTTTCATGGTTGACCATTACGGCTGGGATGGCGGCTTCATGATTTTGGTCGGAGCTTGTGTTGCTTCAATAATTTGTCTGCTTTACGCCTTCCTCGGTGAGCGTGCGCACCATAAACAAAAAGATCTCGAACGAGAGAAAGAAGCGCTAACTCAGTAGTTTATTAGCTGAACCACACCATACTAATAACAACAGAGGCAGGTATATCCTGCTTCTGTTTTATCAAGGGAAACAATAATGAAAACAACGTCACTGTCTCTGACTTTATTAGCACTTAGCTTATCTGCAAATGCGTTCGCCGATCCTTTAGTGATTGCGCATCGCGGTGCTTCTGGTTATTTACCCGAGCATACATTACCGGCTAAAGCACTCGCTTACGCAATGAAACCTGACTATATCGAACAAGATGTAGTGATGACTAAAGATGACCAATTGGTGGTTTTGCATGATCACTATTTAGATCGCGTCACTGATGTTGCTGACCGCTTTCCAGACCGTGCACGAGCAGATGGCCGCTATTACGCGATTGATTTTACGCTTGCCGAGATCAAATCATTAAAAGTGACTGAAGGCTTTAACCTAGATGACCAAGGTAATCGAGTGGCTGGGTTCCCAGCACGCTTCCCAATGTGGCAGTCTGATTTCCGTGTCGCTACCTTTGCAGAAGAGATTGAGCTGATCCAAGGCTTAAATAAGACCTTAGGTTATGACGTGGGTATCTATCCTGAAATCAAAGCACCTTGGTTCCATCGTCACGAAGGCAAAGACATCTCTAAAGCTGTGCTTGCGACCTTGCAACAATATGGGTATTTATCGAAAGACGACAAAGTGTATTTGCAGTGTTTCGACGCCAATGAATTGCAACGCATTAATGATGAGTTAATGCCAGCGATGGAAATGGATCTTAAGCTCGTTCAGTTGATGGCTTATACAGATTGGAATGAAACCATGACGTACCAAGGTGACAAAGCAACGCCGTACAGTTATGACTGGATGTTTGAGAAGGGCGGAATGGCAAAAGTCGCTAGCTATGCTGATGGCATTGGCCCATGGAAACCTATGCTGGTGGACGACGTATCGACCAAAGATAACATCATTATTAAACCATTGATGAAGTCAGCAAAAGACGTTGGCTTAGACGTTCACCCGTACACGTTCCGTGCTGATCCAGGAAGAATCCCAGCTTATGCCGATAATTTTGATGGCATGTTGGATGTCTTTTACAATCAAGTAAAAGTCGATGGTGTGTTTACCGACTTCCCAGACAAAGCGGTCGACTTCTTAAAACGTTAATTTCCTTCTCAGTTACGAGGTACTAGTAACGAGATACGAAGAGCTAAAAGCACAGCCTAAAGGCGCTTTTAGCTCTTTTTTACTTTTTGGCTCTTCTTGTACTGGCCTCGAAATCCTACCCATATTCTTCTTTCTCAGCCCACATTTTGATATTCACTCGGTTTACAGCAATAACCTGACTTGATAGGTTACTCCCAATGCAGCCAGATGCTTAATCTATAAGTATTTATCGGCTCAACCTAATATTGAATTTGGAAAGATCATGGAAGAAAGAAGTCAAGCTTATCTTGATAGCTACCTCAACACATTGCCAGCAGACGTTGCCTCGCAATACACCTCCTTTAGTGCTGATTATTACTGCGCCGACGAGTACAACGCCAACCTTTGCGCGCAGTTGATTTTAAAAGGTGAAAAACAGGCGTCCTGCGGCCTTGAACACTGGTATACCTATGAAGGCGAGACGAGACCCATAGTTGGTCACTTACAAGTCGTCACCGATTGGGATGGTGAGCCTGTCTGTATTGTTGAGATCACGTCGGTGTCGTCGTGCAAATACAACGAAGTGAGTGCGGAGTTTGCTGCTGCAGAAGGCGAGGGTGACAAAACACTAGAATGGTGGAGAAAAGCTCACTGGAACTTCTTCTCTCGTGAATGTGAAGAACTCAAGATCTCACCAAGTGAAGACATGTTACTTATGTTGGAGCGTTTCAAAGTGGTTTATCAACAGTGAACTCCCCAGTGAGTGCAATGTTGAATCTCGAGGCATGGCACTTTAGTCTTCATTTGAACAATACAAGATAACTAACAATCACAAGGAGAGTGATGTGAAAATAGCGATATTGGATGACTACCAGAACGTTGTTAAAGACCTCGATTGTTACCGAAAACTCGAACAACACGATGTCTCGGTATTTACCGAGACTTACTCGGAGCAAGAGCTCGTCGCTAAGTTGGTCTCGTTTGAAGCCATTGTGCTCATTCGTGAAAGAACCGAGATCACCGAATCTCTGTTATCGCAGCTCCCAAACCTCAAGCTCATTAGCCAGACGGGCAAAGTGAGTAATCATATCGACCCACAAATGTGCGAACGATTTGGTGTTACTGTGTTAGAAGGCCGAGGCTCGCCAGTTGCACCCTCTGAATTATGCTGGGCGTTGATTATGGCTGCATCGCGCCACATTCTCACTTATGCTTCAAACCTCAAACAGAGCCAATGGCAAGATTCAGGCTCACTCGGCTTAGGCAGAACATTAAAGGGCCTAAAGCTAGGCATTTGGGGCTATGGAAAGATAGGACGTTGCATCGCGCAATATGCCCAAGTATTTGGAATGGACGTGATGGTGTGGGGAAGCCAAACCTCAAGAGAGCAAGCGCTGGAAGACGGTTTTGAAGCAGCAGAAAACAAACACGCGTTTTTCAGTGACGTAGATGTACTCTCGTTGCACCTACGCTTGAATGACGCCACTAGAGGTTGCGTAACTGCTGAGGATTTGACCTTAATGAAGCCAGACTCACTGTTCGTGAACATCAGTCGTTCAGAGTTGGTTGAGCAAGGCGCTTTATACCGAGAGTTGAGTCTGGCACCAAGCAAACGAGCGGCGATTGATGTTTTTGAAGTAGAGCCCGCTACACCAGAGACTGAACCTCTTTTAGCCTTACCAAACGTCACTGCGACACCGCATTTAGGCTATGTTGAACAAAATAGCTACGAACTCTACTTCGATATCGCCTTCGACAACATTCTGTACTGTCAAAGGGATGGCATATAGCGATAGAATCTGCCCAAAGCAATAAAAAGGTAGAGAAGTATGAGCTTAACAATCAGAGAAGTCGCGGTAGAAGATGCACAAGGCATTATTGATGTATTGAATCCAATCATTATCGAAGCGCGTTATACGATCTTGGATCAGACTTTTACTGTTGATGAAGAAAAGGGATTCATTGAGTCGTTCCCAAAACGTGGTGTGTTTAGCGTTGCAGTCAACGAAACGACCAACCAGTTACTTGGTTTTCAGAATGTCGAACCATTTGCTACTTACACCAAGGCCTTTGACCATGTTGGTATTATTGGTACTTATGTTGATGCAAATAGCCGTGGGCAGGGCGTTGCAAAACAGTTGTTCGATTACACATTCAAATCAGCCAAAGCCAAAGGTTACGAAAAGCTGTTCGCCTATGTAAGAGCAGACAACGAGCGCGCGTTAGCGGTATACCTTAAGCAAGGTTTTGAAATCGTCGGAACGGCTAAAAAACACGGTAAGATTGGCGAACAGTACTTTGACGAGATCCTTATCGAGAAGTTTTTATAGGCTCGCTTAAACATTAGATAATTCATCGTATGCAGGAGGCAAGATGACAAAGCTAATCGAATTAACAGAAATAGTCTTATTCGACTGGGGCAATACGCTGATGGTCGATTTCCCAGACGCACAAGGGAAGATGTGTGACTGGGAAACCGTACAAGAAGTGAGTGGTGCTCGTGCATTACTGGCTGAAATCTCCAAAAATCATCAAGTCTACGTTGCCACCAATGCTGGTGATTCCAGTAAAGACGACATCATTCGTGCCTTTGAGCGTGTTGGCCTGTCTCAATATATCTTGGGTTACTTTTGTAAGGCGAGCATTGGCTTTTCTAAGTTCGAGTCGGGGTTCTATCCTGCCATTATTTCTAAGCTCGGTGTTTCACCACAAGACATCACCATGGTAGGCGACACCTTAGAGAAAGACATTTACCCAGCACTTGAAGCGGGTTTGCAAGCGGTGTGGTTGAACACGGAAGGAGTTGATCTTAAGTCACAGCACCCGCGTATCGTGCAAGTTCAATCCCTAAGCGAACTGTTGGAGAAGCGCCATGGATGACCATTCAGAGATCTGGCGTCAGTATTACCAAAAGGCACTAAGCAAACCTCATTTAAAGAGAATTGAATTCGCAATCAAACTGAATGAATCAGGCTTAAATGTTGCGATTGATTGTGGTTGTGGAACAGGTAGTGACATAGCCTTTTTAGAACAACAAGCGTATCAAGTGTATGGCTTCGACGTTAATCCTGATTCGATTGCTATATGTCGGGATCGTTTTGGTCGCAAATCTTTGGTCGAAATATCTGAAAGTGGATTTGAACACTATGATTACCCGAAATCTGGCGTAGTGATTGCCAATTCGAGTCTGTTTTTTGCTGACCCAACGTGTTTTGACGAGGTTTGGCATAATATTGAAAACTGCCTTGAAGTGGGGGGCGTATTTGCGGGTGATTTCATGGGCGTCGATGACAGTTGGGCACATGGCTATCGAACCCCAACAACGCCGTTAACGAAAACCAAAGTACTCAGCTTATTCAACGACTTTGAGATAGTACGATTCCATGAGCGAGACGAACAAGCACTCACGTCGCTGGGTAGGGTGAAGCATTGGCACACTTACTCGGTCGTTGCGATTAAGCGTCGTTAAAAGTCAGTAACTAAAACTCATTCGAATGCTTGTCCGTTTTGACGCCAACCTCTCACCTCTTTGTTAATTAATCCTCTAAGCTAACTCTAGTTTCTACTATGAGGGCTAGGTTATGAGTATCGAACGTCATGGAATATCGGTTGGAATTGAACGTGTTAGCGGTGAAACCATTGTTGTGTTCAAAGCGAAAGGCAAACTCACACACGATGACTATCAAGCAATGATGCCAATTCTAAATACCACGCTAGAAGAGCTTGATTCATCTGAACTCAAGATGCTGGTCGACATCTCCACCTTAACGGGCTGGGAGCTACGTGCTGCTTGGGATGATTTTAAACTGGGATTAGAACTCAATTCGAAGATAGACAAAATCGCGATTTATGGTGATAAAAGCTGGCAAGAATTCGCTTCAAAAGTAGGGGGTTGGTTTGTGTCCGGTGAGATTAAGTCATTCGAAGAACACGACTCTGCGCTTAAGTGGTTGGTCGATTGATAATATTCGCGGATAGCTAGAGAGCAATCCGTAAACATCGCAATGACAGTTGATGAGCATAGTCTCGAACGCTGTCATTTTTCGTTTTGGTTATGATATTTCCGATTCGATTCAATTCAATTCAATAGAGTATATTCATTGCAGCGTGTAACATACCCAGGCTTTGTTTGGTCGTGGCTAATAGCGCGGCCAGATTCAGTAATAACGAGAACTAAAACAGAAATAAGGTCTAAGAACATGAATAAGGTAATTGATAAGCTGGCTTGGATATTCATCAAAGACGGCAAGCTGTTGATGGTGAGATCAAAAGGCAAAGAACTGTTCTATCTACCGGGTGGTAAGCGTGAAGCTGGCGAAAGCGATGAGCAAGCACTGGTTCGTGAAATCAAAGAAGAGATCTCAGTTGATTTAGTGACTGATTCCATCAAATACGTCGAGACGTTTACTGGCCAAGCTGATGGTAAAGCGGAAGGCGTATCAGTGCAATTGACTTGTTATCTTGCTGATTATACAGGCGAACTGTCTCCAGATGCCGAAATCGAAGAGCTTAAGTTTGTAGATGGCAACGACAGAGCGGTATGTTCATTGGCAGCACTGGTTGCGCTTGATTGGTTAGAAGCGAACCAGTATTTGGCTTAAGGTTTTAGCGGCTATTAGCTAACGCTGAAGATTGATCTTCAAAAGATCATCGCTTACGAATAGCTTGAAGGGCGGCTGTCTTTCATCAACAGGTCGAGTTTCCTTTGAGCTTTCTTCGTGTCTTGTAAATCCACCACCTCAATCATTTCACACTCATCTCGTACCATCTCATTAATCAGGCTTGGATAGTGTCGGCAATCTTCTGGTCGGTCTAAGTAAATGCTGCATGTGTACTTGGCTTGAGCCTTGGTGTCTTTCGTCGAAACCAGCTCTAGAAAAGGGCAGCGAGTTAAACGTTTGCCAGATTCAGGGTCGAACCAGATCTCGCTTCCTCGAACATATTCAAAGATGTCTGGGTTGAACAACTCCCACAAATCGATCTCTTCTTGCGTTGCGGCAAGGTCACCATCTCCGTATTTGATACAGCATTTCCCGCATTGATTACAATTTTTCATTAGTGACTTCATTGGTTGGTGAGCTTTTATCATTTTACCACTGATAGGCGTGGCACGTTGACTTTGTTGTTCATGGTTAAACTGTTTCGAAAAGGGAGCCTAAAATAGAAGTACTTAATATTACTTTAACTACCTAACACCACTCCAAACAAGGCTGTAAACAGTGATACAATTTGCGCCTAGCAAGTTATTAAAACAAGGCATAAAAATGAGAACCGTATACACCACCGAAGGCGACATCAACGCAAAGAAACAGAAAGACGCTTACCCAAAATTGGCGCTATGTGATAACTGCGTTCGAGACTATGTGGTGATTGCTCAAGGCGAACGTACTTATAAGCCATGCGCAAAATGTGGTGCTGACGATTAATGCGCCTTGATAAATACCTATGTAAAAGCACTGAACTAACCAAGCCTGAAGCAATTGAACGCATCCATAATGGCGAGGTGAACGTAAACAGTGAGACGGTCACCGATGAATCGACTCAGGTTCATGAAAGCAACACCATCTTGTTAAATGGCACTCCGCTTAAGTTGCGAGAATTTCGATACCTCCTAATGCACAAGCCTGCGGATACTATCTGCTCTAATATCGATGAAGTTTATCCTTCACTGTTCAACTACATCGAGATAGACAAAGCATCAGAACTGCACATCGCAGGACGCTTAGATGCAGACACAACAGGCTTAGTCTTGATTACCGATGATGGGCGATGGTCATTCAACATCACTCTGCCAACCAAGTCATGTAAGAAGGTGTATCGCGTGACATTGTCACGAGATATCAAAGATGATGTCGCTGACAAGTTCAAAGCGGGCGTTAAATTGCAGGGCGAACAAAATCTGACGCGTCCGGCAGAACTCGAAGTGATTACCAGTAAAGAAGTGCTGTTGACCATTACAGAAGGTAAGTTTCATCAAGTAAAACGAATGTTTGCTGCGGTAGGAAACCGAGTTGTTGGCCTTCACCGTGAACAGATTGGTGATGTTCGTTTAGATGTTGAAGCAGGCCAGTGGCGTTATCTAACTAAAGCCGAAGTCGACTCATTTCAGCAAGACTTTGAATAAACGCCGTAACTACTTAAAGCGTTAAGCGTGTCAGCACAAGAATATCAACACTATAAGGATGTAGGATGGAAAACCTCAAAGTCTCAGAAATTAAGTCTTTCGTACCCGCGAAAGACTTCGATTTATCCAAGCGTTTTTACCAGTCAATCGGTTTCGAGCTGATGTCTGAATTTCACGATATCGCCTATCTGCGACACGGCGGTTGTGCGATCCTTCTGCAAAACTTTTATGAACCTGCGCACTGTCACAATTACATGATGCACTTGCTGGTTGAAGACGTAAAAAGTTGGTGTCAACACATCCAAAACTCTAATGTAGTGTCGGAATTTGAAGTTACCGTTTCCGAGGTTGTTGAGCAGCCTTGGGGAATGCTTGAGTTTTGTATCACTGACCCAAGTGGTGTGCTGTGGCGTGTGGCTGAAAACATCAGGTCGCGCTGATTCATCCAACTTGCATTAAGGCCAGTGAAAACTTCAAATTATCCATCTGTTTCTTTATTTATGCCGACATAAGGCAATGATCAAATAGGTTCAAACATGGATATAAAGGCTAAAATGCACAGCCAAGACGTTTACTACTGTGACGACGTTGATTTGGTTGCTGAGCAAACTCAATGCTTAGAAGTGCTATACGATTTCAACCATACTCGCCCGAGCGAAGGTGATAAACGACAGCAGATCATGAAGCAGTTGTTCGCCGAAGTCGGTGAGGGCTGCTACATTGAACCACCATTACATGCGAACTGGGGGCGTCACACGCACCTAGGTAACAACGTATACGTGAACTTCAATCTAACTCTGGTCGACGACACAGACGTATTCATCGGCGACAACGTGATGATTGCGCCTAACGTGACCATCGCCACTGGCACACATCCCATCAGCCCAGAACTCAGGCTAAAAGCAGCGCAGTTCAATGTTCCCGTTCGTATTGGTAACAACGTATGGCTTGGCGCACACACTGTCGTACTTCCCGGTGTCACTATTGGTGAAAACTCAGTAATAGGTGCAGGCAGCATCGTCACCAAAGACATCCCAGCTAACGTCGTCGCAGTCGGTAACCCATGCCGTGTGGTTCGCGAAATCAACGAACGCGACCGAGAGTATTACCACAAAGATCGCCGCATTCCTGATGAACTAAAGTAAGCGACTTTTCGCACGCCTGAAACTAGCCGTGACATAAGTCATTGTTATGCAATGACTTGGTTGTATATTGCCCGTCTATCTTAGAAACTAGACAAAATCATTCTGGAGTTAAGTGCAGAATTTTTCTGTCTGATAGCTGTTATGTGTACAGGGAGTTTCAATGAAGGGTTTTCTCAAAGGGATTTTAGCTTATCTTGTTGTGATCTCGGTAGCTCTGCTAATTTCTCGCAATTTTTTTGATTACCTATCCACAATAGACTTGGTTGACTACATTGCATATGCCGGGGTTTTACTTGTTGTATTGGCAGGCATTACATTTGATGGTAACAATCCAGCTAATCAAGACTTTTTGTCGTTAATGATTCATCGTGAACTTGTGTCCCGAACCAATGACTTCCAAGACGAAACTAATAAAGTAAGTTTTGCAGTTAATGTCGGATTGATAGGTATATTTTTACTTATTGCTAGTGGCGTAATGGCTTGGCATATTAGTAAGTAAAACATATAACAAAGCCTCTAAACCTGATTCGTAAACGCGTGCCGAACTCGCTTCGCTCAGACATGGCACACATCCACTTACAGCGTAGCTAAGTGTTATGCCTCTATCATTCTTACTGAGTAAAATTAACTATCTATACCTAGTCTTAATAGTTTGTTTAGGTTCACGGTGCCTTTCTTAACTATTTGGTAGAGTGGCATTTCAATGAGCATGGGGGTTTTGTAATGGGAACTGTAATCGGTTTGGTGATTCTAGTTGCGATAGATTGGTATCTTGTTCGTAAAACAGGGCTTCATATTCATAAATGGATCTCTAAAAAGTATGCCGCGTATCTGTCGGAGAAGGGGAACAAAAAATAGCCTTTCTAATTAAGTCATCGGTATAAAAAGCGTGATCTGCTATTCATTTACACACATTGCAAAGATTGGAGGATTCATGAAAGGTAAAGGAAAGTGCCTATGTGGCTCGGTTGAGTTGGAAGTAGAGTACGCCAGTAATGAATTGGGCGCTTGTCATTGTAGTATGTGTAGAAATTGGTCTGGCGGTCCGATGTTAGTCATTGATTGCGCTGATTCCGTCAAAATATCAGGTGAATCAAATGTAGTGAGATATAAGTCATCCGATTGGGCTGAGAGAGGGTTCTGCGGTAAATGTGGTACTCACTTGTTTTACTTTTTGGTGCCGAATAATCAGTATCACCTTCCTGTCGGTTTATTGATGTCTGGAGATGACTACAAATTAACTCATCAGATATTTATCGATGAAAAGCCCGAATACTACGAATTTAAAAATGAAACACAAAATATGACTGGCGCAGAAGTATTTGCCCACTTTGAAAGTGGAGAGTAGCACTTAGTTTTTATTAGCTTAAGACTAATTCACAACGCTCGGCATTTTTTAGTTTCGGTCGAGTTTTGTGTTTGCGGTGTAATGGTTTCGGTTAGGTGGTGCTCACGCCTAACATCCCAGCATCAACCCCCAACTTGAAGTGCCTCGAAACTCGATTATGTGAACTCCTAATAGCTGAATAGTTACTCTAATATACAATGAGTTTTCTAATGGTTCTGAGGGGGCGTAAATGACGGATATGGCAATATCAAGTTACCTTGGCTGGTTGTTACTTCTTATAGGTTGTTATCCTTTCTTGCTTGTTGGTGTCAGTATGTTTTTCTATGATGCAGAACGTAAACAAGCATTAAGGTGGTTGAACGGAGTTAGTTTTCTATTAGCTGCATTCCTTCTTTACATGCATATGCAGACAGAAGTCATCTATGGTCGGGAACTGCTCGAAGCTTGGTATCGTGATAACCCAGAAGATAGGCCTCAATAAAAAGCACATAACAAGTGTTTGTCATCCATTTCGGTATATAAAAATGATGCTAAACGATTGGCATTTCCAGCTAGAATCAACTTTAGTGTTTTCGGCACAATGGGTGAGATGAGGTGATCTCGATGTCAGCTACTTCAAGCGGCGATAACTTGTCTATCCAATTATGCCTATCCGAGTGAACCATGTTCTCTTACAAAGTGTCTGACATTTTAGATATTCAAATGTCGAGGCTCCGATGAATTTTCTCCGTAAGTATAAAATCAGTTTCCTTTTCTGCGTTAGTGGACTTTTATGTTTTATTGTTTATAACACAATAGGTTCATACGTAGATGAAAATGGTGTGTTGGTTGAGCCATTCGGGCTTATTTCTCTATTTTGGCTTTTTGAGCTACTTGCGTTGGTGGCTTTGGTTGTAACCTTCGTTAGACACAGAAAGTGTCAGTAGACAAGTAAAGCTGCGAGTAAACGAAGATGTTTCGTTATCACAAACAACTTAGGCGCGATTCGGTACGCGTGGCATTTTGGCATGCGGCGGTATTGGTGTTTCCACTCGTTTTAACTTCAGTGGGTTAGGTGTTAAATTTGAGAGCATTAGTAGCGTTGCCATCTGCTCAAGCGAGCGTTATGTTACTAACTGAATTCAACGTTTATAAAGGATGAACATGGTAGTACTTAGAGGAATGCGCCAAGACGAATATCCAGCATATTGTCAGTATTTTATTGACGATTACAGTCAAGAAATAGCTAGAAACTATGGGCATTCTTTAGACGTTGCAGTCGAATTGGCAAAGAAGGACTTGCATCGCAGCTTCCCTAACGGACTAGAGGGCAATGAGCATTCGCTATTATGCATTGATGCTGAAGTCGATGGTGAATGTAAGCTTGTGGGTTACCTATGGCACTCAGTCAATATTGGGGATAAATCTACGTTTATCTATGACTTCTTCATTTCGAATGAACATCGAGGCCTAGGTTATGGTACTCAATCAATTTCTGCGTTAGAGACCCAACTACTTGCTATTGGTATCAATCAAATAAAACTGAGGGTCGCATACCATAATGAGCGGGCGCTTAAGTTGTATAAAGAAGTTGGCTTTGAGGTTACCGGTTTCAATATGTCTAAGAAACTAAGCGGATAGCCTCAACATATCAAGCAACATACATAGACCGGCAGGTTTCATTCAAACATGGAGTGAAAATATGAAGTCAGATTTTTCAAAACTTGCGACAACCGATTACGGAAACATACTAAGTAACGACCACTTTATTAATTTTAGTATTGGTCCTCTTTGGCAGGGAATGCCGCCAATTTTTGGAGAAGCGTTTACTGTCCAGTTAACGTCTGGTGATAATTTAATGCTTCATTCAGCCATATACGAAGCACCAGAAGGTTCCATCATTGTAGTGGATGGAGTTGATAGCGAATATGCAGTAGCTGGCGGTAATGTATGCGCAGTCGCTAAGAGTCGAGGTATCAAAGGTTTTATTATTGATGGTGTCATTCGAGACTTGTGTGAAATTTCAGATATGAAGTTTCCAGTTTTTGCGAAAGGTGTTCATCCAGTACCGGGAAAGAAAGATGTCTATTCTGAATTGGGTGCTCCAATCACTTGCGGAGGAGCAAAGGTCTCTACGGGAGATATCATTGTTGCTGATGTAGAGGGTATTGTCGTTATTCCTAAATCAAGAAAAGATGAAGTGTTTCTAATGGCTTCAAAGAAAGCAAGTGACGAAGCTTCATTAACACTCGCTGAGTGGGAAACGAGTCATAGGGCTAAAATAGCCCAAGCAATAACGTCTGCGAAACGAAAATCTGAGAGCACTTTAAACTGATTCGCAATGCGCGGCATTTTGATCTTAGGCTAGCTCTGTATTTGAAGTTTACTGGTTTATCTTTAGCGCTTTGTCGTTTCTCACTGCTTAACGCTACGTCATGTACCTATGAGGTTGATTTGAACTATGAGTGATTTTATTCGTGAGGCAAGTGAACACTGGAGCCAAATCGATCCAGATATGAGTTTAGAGCTGCAATCGTTAGGCGCAACGAATCATGTCTTTCGAGTTCAATCCTCACAGACTTTTTACCTCAGAAAATATCGTGCTCGCGACGTTGTACAAATCCAGCGTGAGCATGAGCTCTTACAAAACCTTTCGAAAAATTTAAACATTATAATTGCTCCAGTTTTGACTAGAGATGACAGTACCTTTTGTAAAATTGGTGAGGATTTTTATGCTTTATTCCCTGAAGCCAAGGGTACGCTAATTGAAAAAGACGAGTTGTCTGAATTGCATGCTTATGAGTTAGGAAAAGCTCTCGCAAATTTGCATATTCAACTCGCTTCCATTACTGGGAATGATTTCCCAACAATTGCTCTCTCTTGGGATAAAAATGCTTGGGTGGGTAGGTTAGAAAAAATAATTGCGGTTATAGAAGCCAATAGTGAATTCAATACGAATGATTCGGTTCTACGAAGAGTAAAGCAACAGCGTGATTATCTCGCAAGTTCAAAAGCTATACACTCGTATACCCCTTTAACAAGCATGCAATTGATTCACGGCGACTTTCATCACTTCAACGTCTTTTTTGCTTCTAATTGCGCCGTAAGCAATGTGATCGATTGGGATCTTATACAAAACATGCCTGCTGGTTATGATGTTGCGAGAGCTTGTATGTACATCTTTAATATGGAACTTACGAGGTCATTAGTTTTGTTAAAAGGTTATCTGTCTGTTAAGCCTCTATCACGATTCGAGCTAAATGATGGGGCAAAGGCGTGGGCTGTTTATGCTGACCATCATGTCTGGGCTTTAGAAGAGGTGTTCTTAAAAAACAATACCGCAGCACAAAAATTCATACCTCAAAGTGACTTTATCCCTTTTATGGAGCAATGGTCCAAAATTGAAAGTGCCTTGTTTGAATCGGTACATAGAAATGTTTAATAATGAATCTTAACATGCGTTATTTTTAGTTGAAGCTAGTTCGGTTTGTCGATAAATGGGGAAGTCCGGTTTCGTAGTTTACAAATTAACGCATCGGCATGCTTTGGGGAGGATGTACGCAAGTCTTATTGTATAGCGCACAAGGATCGAACAGTTCCGAAAGGGTCGAGTGGGTGCTTAATTTCAAGCGGATACCTTACGATAGAATCGAGGTTAACTCTGATGAACTAACGACAACATACCTAGATATAAATCCTTTTGGTTATGTTCCATCACTCTCGGTCGATGGTTCGGTGTTTTCTGAATCAATGGCGATTGTAGAGTATCTTGAAGAGCGATTCCCTAAGCCCAACTTATTTGGTCAAGACCTTGTTGAAAAAACGCACATTCGTAGAGTTTGCGAATACGTAAACTCTAGTATTCATTCCCCTCAAAACAGAACAGTATTAAGGTTCATGCGTCCAGAGCTAGATGAGCGTTCAAAGCGTGAGCTTCGTGGGGAATGGATTATGTGCTGTCTAGAAAAGTTAAGTACGTCAATCTGTCGTGAATCAGAGTTTGCAGTAGGCAGTGACTTTAGCGTTGCTGATATATTTGTGGCTTCAATCTATAAAAAGGCGTTACAACATGGTTGTGCGAGAAATAATTTCTACGACAACCACTTGATGTATATAAGGTTAAATGAAAGCGTTGCAGTTTCAGAACCACAAACAACTTAGATGTGAATCGTGGCATGTGGTATTTCCAAAAATGTGTACGCTTAATGTTTAAGTTAGTCGGGTTTCGGCATTGTATGTGACCGACAGACCTTAACAGCATTTGCCGTAAATGAATCAAAAGGGAACTATGAAAATAACGACGCTGGTTGATAACTCTCGACTGGATAACAGGAAAGATTTAGCCGTTGAGCGCGGACTATCACTGCATATTGAAACTGAATCGCTAAAGATTTTGTTCGATATGGGAAGTGGCGATACGTTTGGTCAAAACGCACCATTACTGGGTATTGATATCAAAGATGTAGACCTCGCTGTCATATCACACAGGCATCATGATCATTGTAATGGCACCGCTGATTTTGTTGCTCATAACTCTAAAGCCAAAGTGTTTCTGAAAAATTGCGAACAGAAAAGCTATCATTTCCGGGCTTTCGGTTTCAAAAGTGATGTCGGGATCAATCCGGACTTACTAGAAAACAGCAACGAGCGGTTAGTCTTCGTTAATCGTACGACTGAGATCGCCCCAAATGTCTTTGCTATCACAGATATTAGCGTGAAACACGAACAACCTAAGGGTAATAAATACCTTTATACACAGTCGGAAAATCGACGGGAGCGCGACTCATTTGATCATGAATTACTGTTAGTGATTAAAGAGCCAGATGGTTTAGTTATATTCACGGGATGTGCGCATAGTGGCGTTCTTAATATGGTTGATACAGCGGTTACTCTGTTCCCAGGAGAGAGAATAAAAGCGGTTGTCGGGGGCTTCCATCTAGTGGGCTTACCATTGTTCAATAGTCTTGGTGGCACAAAGCAAGACATTAGAGATCTTGGATTGACGTTGTCTCAATACCCCATTGATAAACTGTATACAGGGCACTGTACAGGCAAGAAAGCTTATGACCTGTTGAAAGAAGTATTAGGCAAGCGTCTGGAAGCAATGCCGACAGGTCGGCGTATTCATGTGTAGCGTTGGTCAAACCTTAGATGGATGTTAGTTAGGTCACGATGAATAAACAAAAACTAAAGAACCTCATTCAACAAGTTCCTGAGCTAATCGAAACAGCCAACGTATGTCGTGAGGTGGGCTTGCCAAACTTCTATATTGCAGGCGGTGCTATCACTCAAATCATCTGGAATGATATCGAAAACAAACCGCTTCTAGAACAAGTCAAAGACTTCGATGTTGTCTATTTCAATAGTACCTCAGCTCTCACCGAAGATGAGTTCAAAAACCGCATTCGTTCGCGGTTAAGTCATTGTGTCGACGTGGACGTAAAGAACCAAGCGACCATTCATGAGCATTACGCTAAGAAGTTCGGTTGCTTCATTCAACCATACGATCGTGTTGAACAAGGTATCGAGTCTTGGCTCTCTGCATTTGCTATCGGGTTTACTTTGGATGATTCAGGCGGCATCAAGTTGTTTGCCCCATACGGTGTAGAGGACGCTTTTGATATGCTGATTAAGCCGAATAAGCGAGCAATGACAGAAGTAAATTACAACAAAATGACCACTGGCTATAAGGTTCGATGGCAGCAAGTAAAAGTGCTTCCTTGGAATTGATCTATAAAGCTTTGTGGGATCGTTCTTAACATTGGGTATTTAATTCAGTTTGACGTCATTGCTAAATTTGAATCTAGTCTCAGCATTGTTAGTGACTTAGTTGTACGTTATGTGATTTGGAAACAACGAGGTCTGGTTTATGAAATACGCTCCAATTAAAGATGAAATTACGTTTGATGATTTCGCAAAATTAGATATTCGTGTCGGCTTAATCGTAAAGGTTTCTGAAGTCGCTAAATCAGATAAGCTGATGAAACTCACCGTCGACTTTGGCGATCATCAGCGATCAATCTTGGCTGGCATTAAACAAGAGCGAGAAAACCCGAAAGAAATCGAAGGCAAGCAAGCTTTGTTTGTTGTGAACTTGCCTGAAAGAAAGATGGCGGGTGAAGTGTCTCAAGGGATGTTGTTTGATATTGGTTATGAAGACAAATTAAATCCGTGTTTAGCTTGTCCTGAAACCGAAATGCCTAATGGTGCTCGAGCTGGGTAACGTACACATAAACGTGAACAATAATGTAAGGCGGCATAACGCGTATCTTAACTTAAAGCGAACATCATAGATGGAACTCAATACAGGGAACAAGAGATGATAGCTGGCACGCCGAGAGACTATAGCGAAGACATGTATAACGCGTATCTTAACTTAAAGCGAACATCATAGATGGAACTCAATACAGGGAACAAGAGATGATAGCTGGCACGCCGAGAGACTATAGCGAAGACATGTATAACGTTTATTTTGAAGTTGGAGAGTGGGAAGGAACGGCTCTCAGCATACTTGAGTTGTTTGTGGGTCAGTCACCGTCAACGTCTATTTCACATTTGGAGTTTGGGTATGAACTTGCGATGCCTATCCAATGTGTACCAGATCTCGTGAGGCTTTTGACTGAGAAAAATATCGCTATTTATCAGATCGTACGTGGTAACAAAATACTAGAGTCATAAAGATATTGGTCGAAGTAGAACAGTGAATTAATCGAGATTGATTCGTTATACATGGTACTTATCGTTGAAGGTTGGATTTCTTTCTTAAGGAGTTTTAAGTGAGTCAGGAAGTAAGAGTAGGTGTAGCTGCGGTTATTCTATGTGAAGGACGAGTACTACTTGGAGAACGAATTGGTTCTCATGGGGCTCATACGTGGGCAACGCCGGGCGGACACCTTGAGTGGGGTAAAAGTATCGAAGAGTGTGCCAAACGCGAAACACTCGAAGAGACTGGCTTAGTTGTTAGTGAATTTGAGAAGCTGACTTTTACCAATGATATTTTTGAGAAAGAGAACAAGCACTATATTACGCTGTTTGTTGTTGCTTCTGACGCTAGCGGCGAACCGCAGGTGACAGAACCTGATAAATGTAAGCAATGGAAATGGTTTAAGCTAGATGAGTTACCTGAGCCATTGTTTCTTCCTCTGACGAATCTGTTGAGCGATCCGGTCATCCTTGGGAAGCTAGCGCAGTAAACGCGAATGATTGGAGGGCACATCAATGAGAGCACCTTTTCAAGTTTTAGTCTTTCCCTACAAAACAGTCGATAACAAATCTCGATTTTTAATCGCACGCAGAAGGGACAATGGTGTTTGGCAGGCAATATCGGGTGGTGGCGAAGACAATGAATCATTACTTGAAGCAGCAAAACGAGAGCTCTCTGAAGAGACTCAACTAGTCGGTTGTAATTGGCAGTTGCTCGATTCAATGTGCATGCTTCCAAAAGTCTTTTATGCAGGGAATCATTATTGGACTGAGCATCCATTCGTCATTCCTGAGCATTCCTTCTCAGTTAAAGTGACGGAAGATCCTCAATTATCAAATGAACATACAGATTATCGTTGGTGTGACTACCAAGAAGCTATTGAACTTCTAACATATGACTCGAACAGAAACGCGCTTTGGGAGATCAATGAAAGGCTTTACAAAGCTAGCTAAAGTACACAGATTAATTAACTCTATATTAGAGTGGAAATCCTGATTAGATTCTTACTAATCTCTCGCTATTTAGTGAATAGGTAAATCATGACATTACGAGTAGTTCCAGAGCTTTATTGTTTCGATATTAATGTGAGCAAATCCTTCTTTGTCGATGTGTTGGGGTTTGAAGTGAAATACGATCGCCCAGATGAAGAGTTTGCTTATCTAACGCTCGATGGTGTTGATGTGATGCTTGAAGGGATTGCGGGCAAAAGTCGAAAATGGCTTTCAGGTGATCTGGAGTTTCCGTTAGGGCGTGGTGTTAACTTCCAATGGGATGTTATCGATATCGAACCACTTTATCAGAGAGTTAACGAAAGCGCCGCTGATTCTATTTACTTAGCGTTAGAGTCGAAGTCTTATCAATGTGGTGATTCGATCGCGACTCAGAAGCAGTTCATCGTTCAAACTCCTGACGGTTATCTCTTTAGGTTCTGCCAAGATATTCATTAAGTCATGACCTTGTGGTTGGATACCAAATACTGGTCTTTGCTCGGCACTATTAACTGAGTACTAAGGTTGCATTGCTCACGCCCCGATAATGCGTTATACAAATAGTGCGATTAAGAATGAATGAGGATATGCAGTGACCCATTTACCAGACGAAAGCCAAAAACGATTCATAGCGATTTTAAGCAAAAAGATGGATTTAGGAAGAACATTGAACGTGCTAGGGCACCTGAGCGTTGGCCTATCTAACCTATTAGAAGGTGACGAGACTTACTACGTTGACTATGAAGACTTGGATGGCAATGTTCACCCAAACCTATCTCACTATCCTTTCATCGTGCTGAAAGCAGACAACTCAAATAAGCTTAGAAAAGTGCGTGAAGAAGCCTTTAGCCGCGGTATTAAATTTACCGATTTTACGAGCTCAATGATCGAAGGTGGTTCTGCTGAACAGCAGCAACGAACCAAAGAAATCAAAGAAGAAGATCTTGAGTATCTTGGTGTATGCCTGTTTGGTGACACGGAAATCCTACGTGAGTTTACAAAGAAGTTTAGCTTGTATAAGTAAATGTCCGTATTACCTATAAATTAATAACACTATTAATGCTTAGTCTTCGAGATCAAACTTAGATTTGGTGCTTTGGTCTGAAGCATTTATGTAGTTATTGCTTTCGGCTTATTAAGAGTCTGAACAAGAGTTTTAATTGAGCTCACAAATTAAGACTGTATGTATGTACATACCTTTCTTTTGATATATCATCCCTCGATTTTTCAATCATTGAGTCATAAAATGACGAATCATTTAGAACCAGGCATTAAAGATCTAGTCGAAGACTTCCAATCCAATGGTAAACCTTGTCCATCACTCCAAACCATCGAAGAGCGACGTACTGGCTATATTGGCAGTACCGTTTTAGCAGGGAAGAGTCCTAAAATAGAACACGAATTCTTAGATGCATTAAATGGTGTGCAGATAAAAGTTTATAAGCCTACGACCGAATCGAATCTACCTATCACAGTGTACTTCCACGGTGGTTGCTTTATCAGCGGTGGCTTTGAAACACATGATGTTCAATTAAGACAGATTGCCCTTCAATCTAACTCAATTGTTATTTGCATCAAATATAGACTGGCACCTGAGCATACATATCCAGCGGCGCACGACGATGTGTATCAAGCTGTACTTGGTATCAAGGAGTTTGGTCGCAAATATGGTGGCAATATCGAACAAATGGCGTTTGTTGGTGATAGTGCCGGTGGGCAATTAGCGTTGGCGACAACATTGAGACTAAAAAAGTATGAGTCTTGGTTACCGAGCCAGCAAATTCTTATCTATCCGATGCTAGATCCTAAAGGAAGTTCACGCAGTTACGTGGAAAATGGCACAAACTATATTATAACGGCAAACATGTTGCTTTCCGGCTTCGAGTTATACACAAATAATAAATCTAATTCATTCAATGAACCTGAACTCAACCTTTTGAACTGTGATTTTAACGGACTGCCAACGACAACCATCATCACTGCCGAGTTCGATCCATTACGTGACGAAGGCGAACAGCTCTATATGTTAATGGTGTCGCAAGGTGTTGATGCTAGTTGCCAGCGCTATTCGGGTGTAATCCATGGTTTCTTTCAGTTATCGGGTGTTAGTCAATCCGCAAAGCATTGTGTTGAGTTAATTTCCAAAAAATTGATGCCTCGAAATTAAAATTATAGATAGTACAATTAGTTAGGGTTAATCTGGGCGCTGTGTATATCTCAATTAGCGCCAGATAGACCTTATTTAAGACTCAATTATTATAAGACAATCGGTTAATCTATAGATAGGAAGTCAATGGAATACCAATTAGATATCGAGCCCTCCGATGAAGACATTAATGAAGTCCGAGGCGGGTTAATCAAACACAACACACCGTTTCTGGAAGGGATACCCAAGTCTCAAGTTGCGTACTACGCGATGGTGGAAGGCAACAAAGTTGGTGGTATTGTCGCTGATCTTTGGGGAAACTGGTTACTGATTAAGTTTCTCTGGGTCGATGATTCGATGAGAGGAAAGCAAGTCGGTAGTGCGTTGCTTGAACTTATTGAAGAGTATGCGAAGTCTCAAGGCTGTACGTCGTCACTGATCGATACATTAAGTTTCCAAGCTAAGCCTTTCTATGAGAAACGAGGGTATGAATGCCAGATGGTGTTAGAAAATTACCCTGTAGATTCCTCGCTATCGTTTCTCACCAAGTCGCTCGTCAAAAAGTAGCAAATAAAGACCCCGTATATACAAGGAGAGTAGAGTGGTCAACATTCGGGAAATGGCAATTTCAGACTACGACTCAGTGATCGCGTTGTGGTGCCAGACCGAAGGCATGAGTATTCGCGATGCCGATTCGAAAGAAAGTATTGGGAGCTATTTAGATCGTAACCCCGGTCTGAGTTTTGTGGCTGAAAATAACAACGAGATCATTGGTGCTGTGTTGGTCGGAACGGATGGACGTCGTGGGTATTTACAACACTTAGCTGTCTCGGCCAACTTCAGAGGGCAAAAGTTAGGTTGTAAGCTTGTTGCAGAGGCGGTCAACGCCCTTGCAGGGTTAGGCATCCCGAAGACCCACTTGTTTGTCTATAACGACAACATCAACGCTCAACAGTTTTACGAAAAATTGGGCTGGTTTCCTCGAGATGAAGTTCGAATGTACTCGTTTAATAGCTCGGATAATAGTAACGTTTAGCCTTAAAGGTTCGCGCTGGCTGAGCTTGAATTTGTAACAGATTCGCGCCCATCTTTCCAATATCAAAACAATCCTTGGAGTATTTAGAAATGTTGTTTTCTAGTCTGTCTAAACCATCGGTTCATGGCTCCGAGTTATGTTCTGAGCTGCTCAATTTCTTCACCGAGCATAAGAGTGATTTCGAAGAAAAGTTAATCCCAGACCTGTCATACATCGATGATATGGCACATGTGGTGAACGGTATCAAAATCAAAGACGTTCTACACATCAATGCGAATCAATACCGACTTCAATATTCGTTTGATTGGGAGTTGTTTCTAGGTTGTTCAGATAGGAACGAAACCGGTGTAGAGAATGGAAGTGTTCTATTCACTCTTGAGGACGATAACGTTCTTAATATCAACTTCCCAAACTACGGTTCTCGAGACACTAGCGATGAGCTTTAGTCGGTTTTTCATGCGTGTTATACAGAAGGAACAACAATGATAACTATCGAAAGGCTTGAAGAACCCCATGTGGCGTCAGTTCAGGCCATCCAACTCGCCGATGAACAGGTTAAGTTCGCTGGTACAGCTGCGGAGTTTTTATTAGACGGCAGTGAAACGACGCACTTGCACGTGATTAAGTCTGATAACGAAGTTGTGGGTTTCTTTAAGCTGGATATCGCTTACGCAGATCACTACGAATTCTGCCCTGAAGGAAGCATTGGCTTAAGAGCCTTTGTTGTTGATAAAAACCAGCAAGGTAAAGGTTTAGGAGCTGGCACGGTCAAAGGTTTGTTTCCATATTTAAAAGCGAATTACTCAGCGTATGAGTCGATTTACTTAACCGTGAATTGCAAAAATCCCGCAGCATTCAACTGTTATAAGAAAGGCGGCTTCGAAGATACCAATCAACAGTATCTAGGTGGCGCAGCAGGCCCGCAATTTATCATGCGCGGTCAAATTGCTTAGTAATATGAAACTGACTAATTGTTGATGAGAAATACCTGCACAGCTGTATGCAGATTGAGAGTCTTAAAGAACACGAAAAGGAAATTTGATGAAAGTTCAATATCTTGAAGTGGTTACCCCAGAAGTCGATGTTGTTTGTGCAACATACGCTCAGCTCTACAACGTGAAGTTCAGTGGTGCAGATGTGAACCTTGGTGGGGCGCGCACTGCAAAGCTATCTAATGGTGGGGTCATTGGCATTCGAGCACCACTTCGTGAAACTGAAGGACCAACTGTTCGTCATTACACGCTGGTTGAGGATATTCAGTCTGCAGTAAATGCAGCCGAGAAATTAGGCGCCGAAGTTGCGTTGCCGCCAATGGAGTTACCACGTCACGGCATGTGCGCCATTGTTATTCAAGGTGGCGTCGAACTGGGATTCTGGCAATTATAAATGATGTATACCTTTTAGATTGTGAAGGACGAGATACTACGATTTATGATGAGACACCTAGTGTCTTTGCCTGCTTCATGGCATCATTCCACGCAGCTAAAACCCCAACAAGGTATGTTATGAAACAGAATATTGTCCACATTGCACTCGTGGTAAAAGACTACGATGAAGCGCTTGATTTCTATGTAAACAAGCTTAAGTTTGATCTCATCGAAGATACGTATCTACCAGAAGAAGATAAACGCTGGGTTGTTGTTGCTCCACCAAATTCAACCGGTGTGAGCCTGTTACTTGCTAGAGCTTCTAAGCCAGAGCAACACGATTTCATCGGCAACCAAGCTGGTGGACGCGTATTCCTATTCTTAAACACCGATGATTTCTGGCGTGATTACGAACGAATGACGTCTTTGGGCATCAACTTTGTCCGAGAGCCTAAAGAGCAAGGCTACGGCACCGTTGCTGTGTTTGAAGATCTTTACGGTAACTTGTGGGATCTGCTTCAGTTAAACCCTGAACACCCTATGGCTAACAGGTAGAAAAGCTTAACCCACAACCATAATTCTAGTCATACGGATTGGCAGGAGCGACATGGAAGTCACAAGGTATCAACCCAAGTATTTAACCGCTTTACAGGCGCTCTATCTAGAATCAAGACAGGACACCTTTCATTGGGCTGATGCCGACGCTTTTGAGTTATCCGATTTCGAATTAGATACAGAAGGTGAGCAGATATGGGTGGCTGTTTCTGGCGACAAGGTTTTAGGTTTTGCCTCTGTTTGGGAACCTGAGAGTTTCATCCATCACCTCTATGTTTGCCCGCGAACGCTACGTTCTGGAGTCGGCTCTGCTTTAATCAATACCTGCAAACAACATTACTCTGGTCTGATATTGAAGTGTTTGACTGCCAATGAAAATGCGATTGGCTTTTATCAGTCGCAAGGCTTTGTTATCTCGTCCACAGAGGGAGAGGGATTAGAGCGTTATCACTTAATGACGTACCAAGCTTGGTAATAATAAGCTTAGTAATAATAATCATGGCAATCACAAGCGCTGCAATTACAACAAGGGTCATCAAGTCGGGAGTTAAACCGAGAATATGGAAATAAAACAGCTTTCAGCGACGGAGGTACTTCCGGTTAGGCATCAAGTGCTTTGGCCTGATAAACCGATGCCGTTTTGTATGGTGCCAGATGACGAACAAGCAACGCATTACGGCGCGTTTGTTGGTGAGCAGTTGGTTTGTGTCGCGTCTATCTATATCCAAGGCCATGAAGCGAGGCTGAGAAAGTTTGCCACGCTGCCTGATTTCCAAGGGCAGGGAATAGGTTCAAACGTGATTGAGCATGTAATCTCTAACCTCAAAGATTTAAACATCCAATATTTTTGGTGCGATGCGCGTACAACGGCTTTAGGTTTTTATCAAAAGTTTGGGATGGCTGTAGAAGGCTCTGAATTTGAAAAATCGGGTGTTGCGTATTACAAAATGTCGGTTCATTGGGAGTAACGCTTCTCTTTCGTGAGGTTAACCCTCCGCACCGCTAAATCACAACTTAAGTTAAGGAAGCTCATCGTGGAAGAAATCAAAGGCATTCTGCAATTCATGGTCGAAATTGAACAATTAAAGGATGTTCATCGACAAACAAAACCGGTTGGATTGGACCGATATGAAAACTCGGCCGAGCACAGTTGGCATGTCTGTTTGAGCGCACTTATGTTGAAAGACTATGCCAATGAAGAAATCGATATTACCCGAGTGATGAAGATGTTGCTGATACATGACCTTGGGGAAATCGATGCCGGAGACACCATCATTTATGCCAGTGAAACCGAAGAAAACAAGCTCAAAGAGAGAAACTGCGTTGAGCGTTTGCTGAAATCATTGCCGAGCCATTCAAGAAGCGAGTATTTGGAGTTATGGCTTGAGTTCGAAGCGGGTGAGTCACCGGAAGCTAGATTTGGTAAGGCGATCGATAGAGTGCCACCTTTGCTTCATAACATCCATGGTGGTGGTCACAGCTGGAAGAAGCACAACATATCCAAAAACAAAGTACTGACCTTCAATGGCGAGCGTATTTCTAAAGGCAGTCGTGCTCTATGGAAAGAGCTAGAAGTGCAACTTGAAGGTGCTGCGGACAAAGGGTTATTAAAGTAAAAGTTAACTATCTTGCCAAGGAATGACAAAGAAGTTTCAACCTAACAACGTTTAAATTAAACTCGGGAATTCATAGTGTTACTTCAGCGTAGCAAGCCCATTGTTAAAGGAATAAGAACAACATGAAAACCACTGCTTTAGCTTTATTGCTGCTTAGTGTTTCTGGTAGTGCATTTGCAACCAATACCAATATTGAAGCGATCGATTACCAAGTGTCGGTCACTGTCGAGGATTCTGAATCAAAACTCAACTTCCCAACCTTTAAGTTCGACTCTTTCGGACAGGAAGTCACATCTCAAACTGAAAAGTGCATTTATTCGGGTGTTCTTTCTAAGCATGAAGCTAACGCTATTCTATTAGAGGCCAAAATGTCATGCGATTATGAAAATGGTGAGTCTAGTAGTGAGATGCCGGTTTTTATTCTTGATAAAGAGGGTGGAGAAGCAAGTATCGAGCTTGGAGAAGATGAAGCAAACCTGTGGAAATACACGGTTCTAATTAAAGCGCTTAACTAAATTTCAAACGATACACGGTTACTCTTTTTGTTCGCTATTGAACACTGCAACGTCAATTAAAGTAGATGCATGACGCATGGTATTATCTTGTGTCTCATTTCTTTCTAATAAAACTCTAATGGACAACAATAAGTTCGAGAATCGAGTGATAAGTTGTTAGTATGCATCAACTTTATAAATGTTAGTTGGCTTATATAAATGCTTGATAATAAGTATATTAAACACCCTTATCACTGTGAGCAGTGCAACGCACTTACCCCGCACCTTGCTGTTAATGCTTCCGATGCTCAATCTAAAGCGGACGCTGAATCTGAAAAGAAACAATGGAAGCTAGGCGTGTTGATGGAGTACCTGATGACGTTATTGTTTAAAGGTGATCATAATGTTCCTGGTTTTTATGTCGACAGTGATTACGAATACCAGTGTGAAAAATGCGGGACTAAGTCGTGGCATTAATAGAGTATGACAATTTGATTCAACCCTAATTTTCGAGCTCTAGTCCCGAAATCAACTCGCTTAAAGAACTCGTTCGCTTTAATAATTAGTGAGTTTCAATCAGGCGTATTATTCCTATTTTGTTATGGAGGACAAACGAGTGATATACCCAAAAGCTTTAAATATCGGTGACAAAATCGGATTTTTCTCACCGTCATCGCCCGCAACGGTCTTTGCACCTAATCGATTTGCTCGTGCTAAACGTTATTTGGAAAAGCAGGGCTTCATTCTAGTTGAAGGTTCGTTAACTGGAGAGTCAGAAGGGTATCGTTCTGGTTCCATTCAAGCGCGAGCCGAAGAACTCAATCAGCTCATTCGAGATCCTGACGTACGCTGCATTATGTCGACCATTGGTGGTAACAACAGCAACTCACTGTTGCCATACATCGATTATGACGCCTTAAGAAATGACCCCAAGATTATTATCGGCTATTCAGATGCCACCGCATTACTGTTAGGCATCTACGCCAAAACTGGATTGGTGACTTTCTATGGCCCGGCACTTGTTGCGTCATTTGGTGAGTTCCCGCCATTAGTCGACGAAACCTTCCAATCGTTTACTGACATTTTATGTTCGGATTCACACCAACACCAGTACACGATGCCTGAGAGTTGGACGGACATTAAACACGATTGGGAAACTCAAGATTCGGCAAAGCCAGTTTACAATAACGAATGGCACTTCATGGGAAGAGGTCAAGTAAGCGGTCGCGTGATTGGTGGCAACTTGAGTACAATGGCCGGGATTTGGGGCAGCGAATACATGCTAGAAATTCAGTCTGGCGATATTCTGCTTATTGAAGATTCGCTAAAAGGCATTGAAGCGGTCGAGCGTTCATCCGCACACTTATTGGCTTGCGGAGTATTCGATAAAGTAGGTGCGCTTGTGCTTGGCAAACATGAACTGTTTGATGACAAAGGGACAGGGCGAACACCACTCGATGTACTTATTGAAGTGCTGAACGGTAAAAATGTCCCGATCCTGTATGGTTTCGACAGTTGCCACACTCACCCTATGCTAGTCACTCCACTAGGTGTGCAAGGTACCATCGATTTTGATGACCAGACATTCAAGCTTCAAAGCCAATGGTTAGCGTCGAATTAGCCTAAACTGATGATAATAAGACGCATTAGAAAAGTGATCCTCTCTGCAAACTGAGAATGGAAACGCGTCTATACTGACATGGGTTACGTCACTGATTTAAGAAGTGGCGCTATGAATGTAAGTTTGATTAGGCTAAATCTCAGAGGTGACGATGAAAAAATTACTACCACTATGCGCCATTTTACTCTCGGCATCATTTTCAGCTGCGGCTTCTGATGGTTTGATTAAATACCAAAGTAATTACTCAGTGAAAGAGACCGCTGACCGCTTTGAAGAAATCGCCAAAAGCAAAGGTTTGACCTTGTTTGCGAGAATCGACCATCAGAAAAACGCGAGTAAGGTTGGTCTTGAATTGAGACCAACGGAAGTCATCATCTTTGGTAACCCAAAAGTAGGGACACCATTAATGCAATGCGCTCAAGATGTCGCGATAGATTTACCGCAGAAGGTATTAGTCACTGAGGATTCTAATAAAGAAGTATGGCTATCTTACAACGATCCTAATTACTTGGTAGAGCGTCACGCAATCAATGGCTGTGACGAAGTGGTTAAGAAGATATCGGGTGTACTAAGCAAGCTTTCAGAAGCGACAGTGGCGAAAGCTGAATAACCGAGCCAATAAGCACTCATTTAGACCATTAATGGGTGCGACTTGACGATGATATAGCTTCCCAATCAACGTTTGGCTGCATTGACAACTAAGCAACAATATATAAAAGTAGTGTTATGAAACTGAATTTAGCGTCATCTAACCAACGAATTATCATCATTCCATAGGAATGGTGGGATTTTTGATGCGCTTTGTTTATCGAACCCACCCGTAAGGTGGGTTTTTTGTCGCTGTCTTATGGGTTTTATCTGAATAAAGGAAGTCATATGAAAAAGGTCGCGGTTTTTGGCAAGCCTGGGAGTGGAAAGTCCACAATCAGCAAAGCGTTAGCACTAGCTACAGGCATAGAGCTTCACCAGTTGGACTCTATTGTTTATAAGGCCAACGGAGAGTTTGTTGAGCGTGAAGTGTTCGACCTAGCACACGACAACATAATCAATTCTGAAAGCTGGATCATCGATGGTTTTGGCCCTCTAGGCTCATTCAACACACGTTTAGAAGCCGCAGATACTTTGGTTTATATCGACCTTCCTTATCCAATTAGCTACTGGTTTGTTACCAAGCGAATGCTCAAAGGGTTGTTCGTTAAACCTGAAGGCTGGCCTGATGGAAGCTCAGTGATAAAAGGCACGATACAAAGTTACAAGACACTAAAACTGTGCCCGAAATTTTGGAATGACGACTTTAGAGCACGGTTAGAATTACGCGCAAAAGAGAAAGAGGTTCACATCATCAGAAGCGTGAGTGAATTGAATAACTTTGTCCGCCAACACGTCACTTAACAGGTGAGAGCTTACCTTTCTTTGAAACGCTTTAATTTGCTCATAACTTCATGAAAATATTTAGATTTAATTCAACATGTGGCATATTTGCCATGTGTTTAATTTGTGCTTTGAGTTAAGGCTATAGATATTATGTATGGAAGTGAGAAGACGAGAGCGTTCTGCTGTAACTGTAAGGAACTTACACTGCATAGGTACACGATGTTCAGTAGCCAAGTGCAAAAGGCACCACAAGCTGAAGATAAAGAACCGAGCTTACTCCAACGAATTTTATCGGAGCTTCTATCTTTTGGTGTAACAGGTTCGGGCGCGACAGGTGATTACAAATGTACCCAATGTGGAACATATCTGAATACACCAGACAACCTAGACTGAGTTTGTGAATTTGTGAATTTGTGAATTTGTGAATTTGGCTTAGGCAAATAAAAACGGGAAGACCTCAATGATCTTCCCGTTAGGTATTACTTAACTCATCGTGCTATTGGCAGTTTGAGTGAGAAGCCTTATGCACAACACTTCTTGTATTTCTTACCGCTACCGCAAGAACATGGGTCGTTACGGTTAGGTGTCTTTTCGAACGTCATTGTTTTTGGCTTGTTTAACAACGTGTCGAACTCAAGCGTGTTTTCTTCTTTAGTTGCATCAACAGATACAGTAACAAAAATTGAATGCTCAGCCGCGATTGCTTCAACTTCTGCTTTACGAGCTTCAGTTTGAACCATTACCGCAACTGGTGACTCTTCAGTACCCACTTTAACATCGCGGTTTACATTGTAGCCAGCAAGAACGTGGTTCTGTCTTGTTTCGATACGGCCTTTGAAAAATAGTTTCGACATTGGGTACTCACAAAATTTGGGATGACGCTATTCCTATGCTGGGTAGCGTTATAGAGCGGGGGATTATACGCATATATTCCAATTGATAAAGCAGTGATGTGAGTAAAGATTGTTGGTTTTTGTTTGCCAGCAATTATTTGTTTTATAGCTTTGTTCTAATTAGACTAATTTTGAAACTCAAGACAATAAGATTTCCCTTAACAGGCCTTCAAGTGATAAATTGAAATCGTCAATTTAAACAACGAGATACCCCATGAAGTTAGATGCCATCCTGTGGGATTACGATGGAACCTTAGTGAATTCAGTTCCAAAGAATATCGCAATTACTAAAGATATTATCTCTGTGGTCGCGCCACACTTATCAGGTGAGAACTTACCTAAATATCTGCTGAGCGAAACGCTTTATCACGAAGCCAACCACGGTGCTAAAAACTGGCAAGCTTTATATGTCGATTATTACGGCCTATCGCATGACGAAATGTTGATCGCCGGTGGAATGTGGGCAGAGCATCAAGAGAAAAACCAAACTGCTGTCGCCTTGTTTGACGGGATGAACACTGTGGTAAGTCAGTTTGCTCATCTTCCTCATGGGATCTGTTCTCAAAACTCACAATTGAATATTCGTGGTGTACTCGACAGTTATGGCATTGGCGATTTGTTTAAATCGGTAGTGGGCTATGACGATGTCTCGAACGGCCACCAAAAGCCACACCCGTTTGGTGGCGTGAAATGTGTTGAGAACATATTTGGCGCCGATCAGTCTAACGAGCTTTGTTTGATGTACATCGGTGACCATGAAGCGGATACACAGTTTGCTCGCAATATTGAAGTAGCACTGGGTGAGAACGCAAAAGTGATTGCGGTAGCTGCGGGTTATAGTCGATCTGAGCCTGAAAACTGGCAAACCAAGCCCGATTATATTGCCAACAATGTCGATGATCTTTTAACGATCATCGGTAAGTACGCATAGAGGTATACAGCTTAAGTACGCTTAAAGCGATGTCTTCACGTACCTAAATAGCTATGTATGAAAATTCGTTATAACTGAACGATTTTAAGGAAGAATAATGACACCAAAACAAGTGGTATTAGGTTTTTGGGATGCAATGCGCAGTAATGATTTTGCCAAGGCAAGCGAATGGCTAGCCGCAGATTTTGAAGGCTATTGGCCTCAGTCATCTGAACTCACATTAGGGCGCGATAACTTTACGGCAATCAACTCTGAATACCCAGCTAATGGTGTTTGGGAATTCGCCCTCAATTCGATTGTCTGTGAAGGTGATACGGTAGTAACGGACGTTTCGGTTACTGACAGTGTATTGAAAGACCGAGTGATTACCTTTCACACGGTTGTTGATGGTTTAATTCAAAAGCAAACTGAATTTTGGCCAGACCCGTTCGAAGGGCCGGCGTGGCGATCGCAGTGGGTTCAGGTTGTATCGAAAAATTAGTTTGTATCGATACGATCAGTTTGTAACGAAAACCCAGGTCGTATCGAAAAATCAGGTTATAACAAACAAGTGGCATTAGGAGGTTTCATTGAGCAAGGTAGTGATTGTAACAGGCGGGAGCCGAGGGATTGGCGCGGCGACATCTAAATTATTGGCCAGTAAAGGCTATGCCGTATGCGTTAACTTTATACACAATGAGTCGCGAGCTGAAGATCTAGTGAACGAGATTCGCGAACAAGGCGGAACCGCTATCAGTGTTCGGGCGGATGTGTCTGTTGAATCGGATGTGAAATCTTTGTTCGAGATTGCTCGTAACAAGCTAGGCCCAGTGACTCATTTGGTCAATAATGCCGGGATCTTGTTTACCCAGTCACCATTAGTTGACATCGAATTGGATCGCTTTGAAAGGGTGATGAAATCCAACGTATCAAGCTGCTTTCTGTGCAGTAAAGCCTTTATTAAACAAGCTGATGGCGCGGGTTCGATTGTGAATGTATCGTCTGCGGCTTCTCGCACAGGCGCACCGTTTGAGTATGTGGATTACGCAGCATCGAAAGGTGCGATGGATTCACTCACCAAAGGCTTATCGCTTGAATTGGCTTCACGCAATATCCGAGTGAATGGTGTAAGGCCAGGTTGTATCTACACTGAAATGCACGCAGACGGCGGAGAGCCAGATCGCGTAGACAGACTAGCTTCGCAGTTACCATTACAACGAGGTGGCACGCCAGAAGAGGTGGCTAACTCTATCGCGTGGTTATTGTCAGACGAAGCTTCTTATGTAACTGGATCATTCATTGATATTGCGGGCGGGCGATAGGGCTCGTTAGTTTTTACACTAAGATAGACCAGTAAAAACCATAAACACGCAACACAAGTACCTAACTAAAAGAACGAAACTAAGAGTACAAACATGAAAAATTATTTTGAAAGTCCGTTTGTTGGAAAGTCACTCAAAGAACAGGTGACCAACCCAAACATCATCGTGGGCGAGCACAGTTATTACTCGGGTTACTACCATAACCACAGCTTTGATGACTGTGCGCGTTACCTATTACCGGATAGAACCGATATCGATCAGCTGATCATTGGTAGCTATTGCTCGATTGGTTCTGGCGCCGTGTTTATGATGGCGGGCAACCAAGGTCACCAAAATCAATGGGTGAGTACCTTCCCGTTCTTCTATCAAGACGATGAGAAGTTTGAAGGCGCGATAGACGGCTTTGAACGCTCGGGTGATACCGTGATTGGTAACGATGTGTGGATTGGCACAGAAGCCATGATCATGAGTGGTGTTAAGGTCGGTGACGGAGCCATCATCGCAAGTCGAGCAGTTGTGACTAAAGACGTTGCGCCATACTCGATTGTTGGTTCAAACCCTGCGCGTCACATCCGCTATCGTTTCAATGAAACTGAAATTGCTAAGTTGTTAGAAATGAAATGGTGGGAGTGGAGCGAAGAACAAATCAAAGGCGCAATGTCGTTGATGTGCTCTTCAGATATCGATGGGCTTTATCAATATTGGAAAGCGCTTAAGTAATCGCTGTTACCTGAGCACTTTGTCTCATCGTTGTCGCTTTAGTTTACCGGGTAAGCACAGCGTAATGAATTAGATACCAGCACCGACTTGGAAGTAGAGGGCGGTATCTTCTTCACTGAACGCAATATCAATCCCTGAAATCAAACCATAGCGTCTTGCTATAAGGTATCGGAAACCGACGCCATAAGCAGCGTGAGAGCTTTGATCAAACATGTCTTTATCGCTGTCACCCGCATAGCCAATTCCCGTAAACACCGCGGTTGACCAACGTGGTGTCCACTGTTTGCTTACTTGAACTTCTGCCGCGACCGTGTGTTCACCTTGATAGCGATTGCGGGCGATACCTCTCAGTTCAATGTCTGGGTAATATTGAGGGGAAAGCACGCGTTCATTGGTCGACAATGATTTGTACTGTCCTTGCAACGCTAAATTCCACTCCTTGTTTAACTCCCAATAGTTCAGCCCTTCCAAATTAAACGTTTGATAGGTGTAATCACTGCCAATGGCATCACCAAACCAAAGGTATTCCGCGACATAGTTGTAGCCTTGCGTCGGATTCAAGAAGCTGTTCTTGCTGTCGTACTCGGCGATTAGACCCAAACCGGAAGAGGTCGGTGACGTGTTGCCAATGTTGTTTAAGATTTCTTGCGCTTTAGGATGATTATTAAGTGAGAGTGTTGGTGCGAAGAACTGTTGAGAAAAACCCAGTAACCATTGGGAGTCAGGTACTCTAAATTGGAGTTTCTGTATCCCGCCCATGCCTTTGAGTCCTAGCTCAACACCTTCGTTTGGATCGAGTGGAGACAAGGCGTTCGGAGAGCTTTGTCTATAAAAGGTCATGTTGATATCGCCATAACCTAATCCACCAAGGTAGCGTATAGAGTCCTCATTCCAACTGCGCTTGTGACCAACAAACGCCATCCAAGTGCCATTCTCTGTCGCAAAGCCGCCAATCGCAGTAATTGCAGGGGTGAGAAGCTGCGCGCCACCATCGATGGATTTTTCGGCGAGTTCTTTACGTGTGTTTTTTTGCTCTTCAGATTCGTGCATGAAGATACCAGTGAAGCCGCCACCGTATCCTACCGCAGGCTCTGTAATTAGAATGGGAACAGGAAGAAAACCGTAGGCATTTTCTGCGAGGTATTCTCCCATATCGAGTTGGCCATCAATTTCATCGATAAAGCTGACGGCGTGTGTCGCCGTAGAAACAAGTATCAGGCTACTTAGTGCTAAAGGTTTAAAGGTCATAACATTCCGTATTATTCACTATCCATTAAATTGAGTGTAATCAATCAAATAGATAGCGCAATAGAACAAGGAGTATTAACCGATATATCTGTTCAAAAGGCGAATGGAACAGCGTTTACTATTGGATAGTTTGTACGTACGTCAGAATATCCAGAGCATCTTGCTTGGTAATTGTCCCTTTCCACGCTGGCATACCTTGTTCTGCGTTACCTTCTAAAATGTCATCCGCCAAAGAACTTGGACTGGTAAAAAAGCCGCCTAGTTTATTAGCGATATTGGCGGGCTTGTGTGGCAATGAAGCGGCAGTGGGGCTATCACCGTGTCCTTTGTCGCCATGACACACCTGACAAAGCTGCGTGTATTTGGCTTTACCATTGGCAAAGTGCCTCGCATCGATTTCTGAGGCGGCACTCGCATTAAACGTCATCATTGAAGCGACTAAACCTAAAAAAGCTAACACGTGTAAATGGTTCATGGTTTTCATTGTTTTGTTCTCGATTATTATTTAACAATGAAAGAATAAGCAGGCGTGAGTAGAAGAAACGTGAATGGGTTAAGCTGGATTAAGCTAAGTTTAGAAGTAGGTTTAGAAGCACGTTTAGAAATAGGATTAGAAGCAAGTTTAGTTTCGGACGAACATCAATGTGACTTGGGTAAATGATTGATTATATGCATATTGCATAGTATGGCGTGTCGCATTAGCGTGGTGGATGAATTGGAGGGGTATTATGATTAGTTGCAACGATTACGATTATATTGAGATTGTGTGTATGCACCGATACCCAATCAAATTAACGCTGAAGTCTGGCGAGCAGATTGAATGTGTCGGATTAGATACTCAACGCAATGATAGCCGTGAAGAGTGCATTAAGGTCAGTATTCAAGGTGTAGAACAACTTGTCGTACTCACTGATCTTTCCACACTAGAAGTCTGTGTCGACAATCCTCATTTTCAGCAGATTTCATTCAAAACGTCATAGGCTTTCAAATGAATAACACCATAGAACAATGCTATTGCACCGCGTGCAGAGAAGACACACAACATGTTGTTGTGTTGGTCAGAAAGACGAGTGCGTTTGCAGACAAACCTAACCAAAAGCGAAGCGAGTTTTGGGCAGGCATGATAAAAGGTTGGTTCCTTGGCCCGTTTATCGCGTCAATGGATGAGTTTTCTCGTCACCTTGTCTGTGAAAAGTGTGGCCATAAAGAGATACAAGATTAGTCGCGTTATTTTACAAAACATTGGATTCAATACAGTTAGATCGTCAATTGGCTTAGGAATAAAACGAATGAAAGTAGAAACGATTGAAGCCGTAAAGGCGTATGGTTTTTCAGTAAGAACCACTAATACCGATGAGATTGACCCGGCCAAAGCCAAGATAGGGCAATTGTGGCAGGGCTTTTTTGACCAAGCGTTTCCAAAATTAACGCCGGATTCAAAAGTGTATGGTGTCTACACCAATTACGAGTCTGACTTTACGGGTGAATTTGATGTTATCGCTTGTACTAACGCACTCACCGATAACAATTTAGATGCGCTTGTAGAAACCGAAATACAAGCAGGCAAATACTTAACGTTTTCTGCTGAAGGTGAACTCCCTCAAGCGGTCATCGATTTATGGGGAGAGGTGTGGGCGTACTTCAACGCAGCGGATTGCCCACATGTTCGAACTTACACAACAGATTTTGAATTCTACAAAGGTGAAACTGAAGTCGAGATTTCGATAGCGATTCAATAAGCTTTGGATTGTCGTTAGTGATAGTCAAATTGAGTCATTAGCAAAAGAGCCGCTCTATACGAGCGGCTCTTTTTATTGGGGTACACCGCTTTAATGAATTGGGGTACACCGTCTAAATAAATTGCGGTACACCGCTTTAACAAATTGTGGAATATCGTCTTAACAAAGGTCAGCTACATCATTCTCATGAAGTAAGGAATAATCAGGGCGTTCGCTAAATCAATGAAGAACGCGCATACCAATGGCACGATGATGAAGGCTTGTGCTGAATGCCCATACTTCTGACTTACTGCCGACATATTCGCCATGGCTGTCGGCGTTGAACCTAACGAAATCCCTCCGAACCCAGCACATACAACAGCCGCATCATAGGTCTTACCCATTGATGGGAACACGATGAAGATATTGATTATCACGGCCAGTAGCAGCTGCATTGCCAATATCGCGAAGATAGGACCTGCCAAGTCAATGAGCGTCCAAAGCTGCATGCTCATTAGTGACATCGCCAAAAATGTACCCAGGGAGATTTCAGCAATTAAGTCGATAGCGGGCGAGCGTGTCGGCCATTTTGCACCCGAGATTCTTGGGTAGGAGTCTGGCATTACGTTGGTGATCACGATACCCGCAAACAAACACGATACGAACAGTGGAAGCTGTAATCCTGTCTGACTGATCAATTCATTAAGCAACGCGCCGACAATGACACAAATATGGATCGCTAACACGGCATCTAAAAATTGAAATGATGTGAGGGCTTGTTGTTGCTTTTTGGCATTTGAATCGATTGAGCCTGATTGCTCATCGGTAGGTTTAAGGTTATGACGCTTGATGAGAAACTTTGCAATAGGACCGCCCATAAGGCTGGCTAAAATCAGCCCGAACGTTGCACTGGCGATACCAATTTCCATTGCGCTTTCTAGGCCGAACTCTTCTGCAACCTTGGGTGCCCAAGCAATCGCGGTGCCATGTCCGCCAATCAGTGAAATACTTCCGCTGAGCAGACCAAAGACAGGCTCTAGGCCAAACATTGATGCGACAGAAATACCGACGATGTTCTGCATGATCATGAAGAAGATCGTGATTGCTAGCAAAATGACCAAGGGCTTTCCGCCTTTGAACAGGTCTTTCAAACTTGAGTTAATACCAATCGTGGTAAAGAAGTAGACCAATAATACATCGCGAGCAAACAGATCAAACTGCACTTCAATTGAGGTCGTCGCGTAAAGAGCCGCGAACAGGAGCGATGCCAAAATCCCGCCAGAGACAGGTTCTGGAATACTGAACTCTTTCAAAAAACCGATGACCTGATTGAGCCTCCGACCGATAAATAGAACCACGATCCCCATGGTCACTGCAAAGAATGACCCGAGATGTAAGATGTTGTTTTCAAATTCCATAGTGATCCTTGTAAAGGTGAAATTATGACGTGATTTTTGATTGCCAGATTGGGCTTTAATAAGCAACTAGATTAACATTATTTGTTATATTCAAATGATAAGAAGTTTTGAAATTCCGGATCGGCAACAAGTTGTTTGTTACCTTCTTCAATCAATAGGTCGACGTTTTCTTTGTCGATCATAAAGTCCGTCGGAATTTGATTGAGTAAGTATCGCTTGGCACTGTTGTCTGATTTATTCAAGCTTATCTCAATGAAGTGCGGAGAAACCTTACGACCTTGATGAGAGGCCAGCTCCGACCAAGACCGCAACTCGTCAACGATCAAATCTTTTGTTGTGTCGTTATAGCGATGCAGCTGGATATCGGTGATGACGTCCACCGTTTGTTTCATGGAAGGCGCTTCAATTGACTCTCCAATGCCAGATTCTGGGTTCGTCGATGCATCAACCGAAATGATGACAATAGGACGCGCGTGCTGGGTGTAGTACAAGTTTTTCAGCTCTTCGTTGTCGTTGTAACGTAAGTATTCAGACATCTCATACACCGACAGTAAACCGAGGTTGTCAGTAATCCCGCCATCCACAAGGTGGAGATAACTCACATCATCCTTATTACTATATGACTCTAACGACTTGATCAGATTTCGGTTGCGGTAACTGGTGGCGTCGAATAGGGGTTGTATGTGGTCTGTTTTGTCGCAGTCGTTTTTGTTCTCAAGCACGACAGGAGTAAATACAAAAGGGACAGCAGAAGAGGCGGCCACCGAGCTAGACACGGAATAGCTGTTTAAGTCTGAACAAATCAGGTCAAAGTACTCTTGTGTGAATGAAAAACGCGAACCCGTTGAAATGTCGGTTGCGTTAATCACAATGTAGGGCGCATTTTCTCGGTGCATGTCGGCAAACGTACTTTCACCGAAGATGTTGGCTTTGTAATAGTCGGTGGCTTTGTCTGTTCTGGTGGCGTACGAGAACCAATAAGTAGGAGATAAAAGGATGGAAAACAGATCTTTCGAGACTTCGTGATAAAGGAACGTTTCTTCGTAATCTTCGAATATCTGGTCGCCATAGATACCATAATAGGCGGCGGTAAAGCTGCCACCGGATACCGAGCTGATCATATCGACTTCATCTAACAGATTGACCGTTTCACCATCGATTTGGATGTTGGTGTCGCGCAATGCTTGCAACACGCCATATGAGAGCGCTGCCGCACGTGTGCCGCCACCAGAAAAAGAGAGGATCAATGTGACTTTGCTATTGGGTTTATTGAAACTCTTCGCCGTGTAGGCTTGATTCTGCTGCGCGGCAGATTGGCCTGTGTTGGTTGCTTTGTTTTTCGCGCTACAGCCTGAAAGGGCAAGCGAGAAGGCCACTAACAGTGAAACTTTCGCGAACCCTTTAAAATCGGGACTAGGTGTGTTGAACGTGTTCACTTTGTTTTTTGGCATAGCGCATTTCAAACTAACGTTGAGGTTGAGTGAAAGGCTATTTTCGTTGATATCTAATATGCCATCAATGGCGTCACCTGTAATTCAGTGTCACGATTTTCATAACAATCTAGAGGTGAACAAGCTTATTTAGAACTGTTTACAGTCATCTTCAGTAATCTAGAGTCATCTTCGGTAATCTAGGGTTATCTCCAGCAATTTAGAGTTATTCCCAACAATTAGAGTTATCTCCAGCAATTCATAGCGACTTACTGGCATCCAAAAATACAATCTTGCTTGGTTTCATTCCACAAAGGGTATTGCTTCATGACTTGGGTGTAGAGCTTACTTTCCAAGTGCGCTCTTAACCAACGCCCTACGTTTTGATATTCAGATTGTACAAACCACTTCTTCTCGACTCTTACAAACTGGCTGACAAAAGGCATCACCGCGAAGTCAGCCAAGCTTGGGGTTTCTCCAAAAAAGTAGGGCTGATCGGTGAGTAGCGCTTCTAACTGACTAATGAACGCTTCGCAGGCTTGTCGGCGTTGTTCAACATCGATGTTTCGGTAACGAACAGACGCTCTGTACTTTTCTAAGTGGCCAATAAAATCTTCATCGTTGGTTTTGATGAGCTGGTGGACTTGTTGGCTCAGTGTTGGATTACTTGAACGAAGAAGATCTTGAGGATCGTTTTGCTGAAGTGCCCAGTTCATCACATCCAAGCTCTGCTCAATGATTTGTCCATCTGGCAACACCAATACCGGAACGGTACCTTTTGGCGAACTGGCCAATAGTTCGCTAGGCTTGTCTTTGGTAACGATTTCTCGAAGTAACACTTTTTGCTGTGATAGTGCGATGCCTATTCGTCCGCGCATGGCGTAAGGGCAGCGACGTAAAGAATAAAGGATAGGTAAATCGGATTCGTTTGGCATTATTGAGGTCATTTAGTTTGAAAAGTGTTGTTAGGTGGTAAAGAGATCGTGATGTAGGTAGAATACGCGGCTTAAAAATTATAAGTAAGTGAGCGACTTCAAAAATGAGCAGAAAGATTGAGTTATTAGCCCCAGGTGGCGATGTAGAGGCGATTAAAGCAGCTATCGTAGCGGGTGCTAATGCGGTTTATTGCGGTTTAGACACCTTCAACGCTCGTAACAGAGCCTCTAACCTATCGTTAGATGAGTTGAATGGTGTGATTCGCCTTGCTCATGAATACGGTTGTGAAGTGTTTCTGACTCTTAACGTTGTGCTGCTGGAGCATGAAATTAAGAGCATCACTAAACTGTTGAACCAACTTGTGAACACTAAGCTTGATGGCATCATCGTTCAAGATCTTGGTTTGTTCGATTTGGTGAAAAAGCATTTCCCATCGTTAGATGTTCACGCATCGACTCAGTTAACGACACACAACGAAGGCCAGATTAAGTTCTTGTCTAAAATTGGCGCAACACGCGTTAACTTGTCTCGTGAATTGAACCTGCCAGAAATCAAAATGCTGACGGAAGTGGCACACGATCACGATGTTCTAACCGAAGTGTTTGTACATGGCGCTTTGTGTATCGCATTCTCTGGCCAATGTTACTCAAGCTCAGTAAGTGTGGGTAACTCAGGTAACCGTGGCCGTTGTAGCCAAGCATGTCGTGATGAATACGAAATCACTGATGCAGGAAACAAGTTTCCACTGAACCTGAAAGATAATTCAGCGTACTACGACCTACCTGAATTGGTTGACGCGAAAGTCGACTCATTGAAAGTTGAAGGCCGTATCAAAGGCGCACACTACGTATACACAGTTGTTGATACGTGGCGCAAACAAATTGATAGCTTTGTAGAAAGTGGTTTGTTGATCGAAGACGATTCAAACCTGCACAAAGTATTCAACCGTGATTTCACTAACTCTTTCCTTAAGGGCAACCTAACGAAAGACATGTTCATTGATAATCCTCGTGACAACAGCATGAACTACGCCGTTGATAAAGCGACGAAAGAGAACAATGAAATCTCAGTGGTACAAATCCAAGAAGTGACCAGCGATCTTTATGAAGCGAAAAATGCCCTAGGCAGCGAAATGCGCGACAAGATCGAGTTCCTTGATATTCGTAAAACACCCGTGTCATTGTCGTTTAGCGCTAAGGTGGGTCAACCATTTACGGTGACAGTGAACACACCAAAAGAAAACTTTACGGTTCAATCTCAATCATTATTGGCAAAAGCTAAAGAGACTGCGATTACTCAGGCGTTACTTGAGAAGCGTTTCAAATCAGTGAAGAGTGCGGTTCATACGCTTGAAAACTGTAACTACGACAACTTAGATGAAGGTCTGATTCTTCCTTTGAAAGAAGTGTCGGTCTTAAAAGACGAAATCGATTTCATCTTAAACGGTTCTGTGAAAGTGATTAAGCACGTTGAAGTACCAGCACTGCCTCAGCAACCAAAGGTTAACGAGAAGCCAACCATGTCGATGCTTATCGCTGATGTGGAAGACTTGCACCTGTGTGACGTAACTGACGCGGATGTTTACTTCAAACTGCCTGAAAGCTTCAAGAAGCGTTGTAACAAGTACATCGACATCTTGGCAGCAAACCCACGTTTGATTCCTTGGTTCCCTGCAGTATTAATCGGCAAAGATTACGACGAAGCGGTTCGTATTCTTGAAGAGATCAAGCCAGCTCGCATCGTAACCAACAACACGGGTATTGCTTACAAAGCTTACGAGATGGGTATTGAGTGGGTAGCAGGCCCGTTCATGAACACCACAAACTCTCACGCACTGGTTACGCTGAAAGAAGAACTGAACTGTGCTGGTGCTTTCATTTCGAACGAGATCAACAAAGGTCAGATTCGTCATATTCGTCGCCCAGAGAACTTCAAACTGTTCTACAGCATCTACCACCCAATCTTGATGATGACCAGCCGCCAGTGTTTCTTCCAAAGAACCGTGGGTTGTAACAAGCCAAGCATAGAAGCAGGTTGTATGTTGAAGTGTGAGAAAGCGACCACGATTACCAACGTGAAAGGCATCTCTTTCGCGGTTGATAAACAGAAGGGTGGCTACCCAAGCATTTACAACCACGAGCAGTTCTTAAACCATGACGCTGTAACGGATTTCTCAGGTCTGTTCGACGAGTTCTTCATTGACCTGACCAACATCGGCGCGGGTTCGAAAGAAGTACAAGACAAAGCAGAGCTGATTAAACATTTCCAAGGTTTGATTAACGGTGTTGATGGTTCACAACAGAACCTAGAGCAGATGGTTGAAGTTCGAACTAATGCTCAGTACGTTCAAGGTTTGTAGGGTGCAAGGTTTGTAGGGTGCAAGGTCTATAGGGTTCAAGGTTTGTAGGTCTATAGATTTATAGGCTGCACGGCTTATAGCTTCTAAAGCAAAGAGCGTTCAGCTTCAAGGGCTATAAGTCTTAACCGTTTATAACCGCTTATAAGCACTGCGAACCAATAAACAAAAGGCCACTCAATCGAGTTAATGCCGTTCGGATAAGCATTATTGCTTGAACCTGAACGGATATTTGGCTGGGACAAAGAGGACTGAACGTGGAAACGTTCGGTCCTTTCTTTTATCTGGAAGAATGAAGTGACTCAAACTGTCTC